>JAZKET010000014.1:51720-81525 GCA_040386815.1 Bacteroidota bacterium
GCTTACTTTTTTAGCTGGTTTGGCGCCGTGTACGATCTGTTTATCGCGTTCTTTCTTATCAATCGTAAAACACGACCATTTGCCTATGTGACAGTATTGGGTTTTCATATTTCTACAGCAATTTTCTTTCCGTCAATCGGGATGTTTCCTTATGTGATGATGGTTTGCAGTTTGATGTTTTTCAGCTCGGCCACACATCAAAAAGTATGGGGAATGCTGGGACAAACCGTAAACACTTATCCGCGCAGCGAAAACAAAAAATTAGCCTACCGCCCATTGGTTTATATGCTGATACTTTTTTTTGTTATACAAACCGTTGTGCCGCTACGCTTTTTATTTTATCCCGGCAATTTGTTCTGGACAGAGCAGGGTTACCGTTTTTCGTGGCGGGTTATGCTGATGGAAAAATCGGGCAACACCTTTTTTTATGTCAGGGAGCCATCAACCGGAAAAACTTACGAGGTTAATAATAACGAATTTTTAACACCCCTGCAAGACAAAATGATGAGCACCCAACCCGATATGATACTGCGTTATGCCCATCACCTGGCTGCTGTGTATCAAGATCGCGGACTTAAATCGCCGGCCGTTTATGCCGAGTGTTATGTAGCGCTAAATGGGCGAAGGTCAAGGTTGTTAGTTGATACCACCGTTAACCTTGCCGCGCAGCCTTTAAGCTGGAAACATTATAACTGGGTTTTACCCTATCAAAACAAATGAAGACATTTTTAAGATATTTTATTTTTCTGTCGATACAGTTTTTTGCGCTGTCTGCCTTTGCGCAAATTTATAAGATCAGCGGTCGTATAAGTTTAAATGACGATGCCGCACTTGGCGCAACGGTTACCCTTACGCCGGGCAATGTTAAAACCGTGGGCGATGCTAATGGTAATTTTACCTTTAGCAACTTGCAACCGGGAACCTACACTATTGTTATTACCTTTTTAACTGCCGAAAACTACCGCAAACAAGTTAAAATTACCGATGCAGATATTAACCTTATTGTAAAACTAAACCCATCTGCCGATACGGAGTTGGATGAAGTAAATGTAAACGATCGCACACTGAAACAAGCGTCGGGTAACTTGAGGCAGGTAGAAGGTACTGCTATATACGCCGGTAAAAAAACCGAGGTAGTAAATATTGCAAATCTTAATGCCAACCTTGCTACTAACAATGCGCGCCAGATTTACAGTCGTGTCGCAGGTATCAACATTATTGAATACGATGGTGGCGGTTTACAGTTAGGCATTGGCGGCCGCGGACTAAACCCAAGCCGGGTATCAAACTTCAATACCCGTCAAAATGGTTACGATATTAGCGCCGATGCTTTAGGATATCCTGAAAGTTACTATACGCCACTTACAGAAGCGGTGGAGCGCATCGAGATCATCCGCGGTGCGGCAAGTTTACAATATGGTACGCAGTTTGGTGGTTTGATTAATTTTCAGATGAAAAAGGGGCCAACCAATAAACCCTTTGAGATCACCACTCGCCAAACCGCTGGCTCATTCGGGTTCTTTAACTCCTTCAACAGCGTTGGCGGGCAGGTAAAGAAGCTAAACTACTACGCTTATTATAACTACAAAAAAGGCGACGGCTGGCGACCGAATAGCAAATTTGAGCAGAACGGTGCTTACGTGCATTTAGATTATCAGTTTACTGACAAACTAAAAATTACAGGCGAATATACCTATAATGATTATTTAGCTCACCTGGCCGGTGGTTTAACTGATGCCGATTTCTTAGCCGACCCATCGCAATCTGTACGCGAACGTAACTGGTTCAAGGTAAACTGGAACCTTGCTGCGCTATCATTAGATTACCAGCTTAGCGAGCGCACCAAGCTAAGCTGGCGCAGTTATCATTTAGATGCCGGGCGTAAAGCTTTGGGCATATTAAGCTACATTAACCGCCCTGATCCCGGTGGCCCGCGCGATTTGTTAGATGATCGCTATAACAATTGGGGTTCGGAGTTAAGGGTACTTCATCAATATCAATTCCTCAATAACCAAACCAGTACGTTATTAACCGGTGTAAGGGTTTACAAAGGTAAAACCTTGCGTAGCCAGGGTAATGCTGATGCAGGCAGTGGTCCTGCTTTTGATTACACCGGGGTGTTCCCGAGCAGTTCGCAGTATACTTTTCCGGGTACAAACGTTGCGGCATTTACCGAAAATATTTTCCAGATAACCGATAAATGGAGTGTTACGCCGGGTGCACGTTTTGAGTTTATATCCACTAAAGCTGATGGTTATTATACCACCCGCTCAAGCCCGTACCCTGATTTTTACTACATACAGAATTACGAGAAAAAGCAAAGCAACCGCTCTTTCCTGTTCTTTGGCATCGGCACGTCCTACAAACCCTTGGATGGTGTGGAGCTGTATGCAAATGTATCACAAAACTATCGCAGCATAAACTTCAACGACATCAGAGTGTTAAATGACAACGCGCGTGTTGATCCGAATATAGCTGACGAACGGGGCTATACCATTGATGGGGGCGTGCGCGGTAACGTAAACAATTGGATGCGTTATGATTTGAGCTTGTTTTACCTTAAATATAACCAACGCATAGGCTCTGTATTCGTTAAAAGTACAGATGGATTAGTTGCATATCGCTTACGCAAAAATATTGGCGACAGCCGCAACGTAGGTTTTGAAAGTTTGGTTGAAGGGGATTTGTTGAAGCTTATCAACGGTCCGGGTAGTAAATACAGGTTGTCCGTTTACTCAAACCTTGCTTTGATCGACGCGCGCTATATCAAAAGCGATGATGCATCGGTAAAAAAAGACGCGTTGGTTGAGTTTGTACCGCCGGTATTGTTCCGCACAGGGATAACTTTTGGCGATAAGCGGTTTAGTATAAGCTATCAATTCTCGCACGTTGGTAAACAATATTCAGACGCTACCAATGTTGAGTTTTCTGACCGTGCTGTAGACGGTGCAGTGCCTGCTTATCAGGTAATGGACCTGAACGCCAGTTATAATTGGAAATGGTTCACGCTGTCAGGCAGTGTAAACAATCTGGCCAATGCTAAATACTTTACCCGACGCGCCGATGGATATCCTGGTCCGGGTATTTTACCGTCAGATCCGCGAGGGTATTATTTGACATTGCAGATAAAATATTAGCAATGTTGTCATCTCGACGATGGAGAGATCTATACACATAGAGGTCGCAGACTTGGCGTATATAGATTCCTCGTTCCCCGGAATGACAAAAGTGTAAAACAACAAAGCCATCCGTCAAACCTGACAGATGGCTTTTGTTGTTACCATGGCTTGTTACGGTAATATTATTTCCAGCCTCCGCCCAAATCGCGGTAAACATGGGTTACAGCGTTAAGCTGCTTTTGCTTGGTTTCTATCAGCTCTAACTTCGCTTCTAAAGCGTCGCGCTGCGTCATTAAAACTTCGAGGTAGTCAGCTCGCGATGATTTAAACAAGTCGTTTGATACCTCGATAGATCTTGTCAAAGCCGCTACCTGCTGTTGTTTTAAATCATAACCTTTTTGCAGGTTGCCAATGTTTGATACCTGGTTTGATACCTCAAGGTAAGCGTTCAGTATCACCCGTTGATAATTGTACAAAGCCTGCAACTGGCGTGCATTAGCGTTTTTGTACTCGGCTTTAATTGCGCTGCGATTGATCAGCGGCGCGGCCATATCTGCAGCCAGCGAGTAAATCATCGACTCGGGGAAGGTAAACAAAAACGTAGGCTTAAAGGCCTGTACCCCAAACGCCGCCGAAATATCAACCGATGGATAAAACTCTGCCTTTGCTACTTTAACATCCAGTTTTGACGCTGCCAAATCAAGCTCGGCCTGTTTAATATCAGGGCGATTGGCCAATAGTTGCGATGGAATACCGGCATTAACAGCTGGGGGCAAAAGGGTTAAAAAATCAGATTTGTCGCGCGGGATTTCCTGCGGATATCGCGCCAGTAAAAAGTTGATCTTGTTTTCAGTCTCCTTAATGTTCTGCGCTATTTCAAACTCCAGGCTCTGCGATTTTAATACCTCAGCCTGGAATTTTTGTACAGCCAGTTCCGTTGCACGAGCGGCCTGTTTTTGCAGTTTAACTATTTCCAACGCGTTTTTTTGCAGGGCGATGTTTTGTTTCACTACCGCCATCTGGTTATCAAAAGCCAATAGTTCATAGTATGATCCCGCAATTTCTGCTATCAGGTTGGTCAGCACAAAGTTCTTACCTTCAACAGATGACACATACCGTATGATAACCGCCTTCTTAGCGTTGCGTAACTTTTTCCAAACGTCAATCTCCCAGTTGGCATAAATTGCTGCGGTATAATCCATCAGCGGTTCAGGGAACTCCTCGCCCGGTCGTATTTCTGTCGATGCGTCACCTGCGCCCTGGCTGGTGTAGCGGCCAACTTTTTCAACACCTGCACCTGCACGGATACCTACAGTAGGCAGCAGCTTACCATGCTTGGCGCGGATATCATTCTGCGCCATCTGGATCTCCTGCAAGGTGATCATCAGCTCCTGGTTGTTTTTTAGCGCAGTGTCTATCAGGTTAATCAGGTTAGGGTCCGTAAAAAATTTGCGCCATGGCAATTGCGCCATGTTACTGGTATCGGTGCCCGCGGTGCCGTACGCCTGCGGCACCGCTTTATTTACATTTGGTTGTGTAATGGCGGGCACCTTGCAGCTTGCAAGGGCCAGGCAAATGCCCAGGCCCATGCCTATATATTTTTGCTTATACATTGTTGTCAATTTCTTCAGTTAACGGATTCTCTTCTTCCTTTTTAACCAGTTTATATTTCTCTGCTATGCTGCCAAATATGTAATACAGTCCCGGTATTACCAGTACGCCGAATATGGTACCAAACAACATCCCACCTAATGCAGCCGAACCAATGGTACGGTTACCTATTTTACCCGGTCCCGAAGCAAATACCAGCGGAATTAAACCCGCGATAAACGCGAACGATGTCATCAAAATAGGGCGGAACCTTACTATGGCACCTTCCATGGCAGCTTCTAATACAGTGGCGCCAGCACGGTGTTTCTGCACGGCAAACTCAACAATCAGTACCGCGTTTTTGCCCAATAAGCCTATAAGCATTACTAAAGCCGCCTGCGCGTAAATATTGTTTTCTAAGCCGCATACTTTTATCAGGAAAAACGAGCCGAAAATCCCCGCCGGTAAAGACAGGATAACCGATAGCGGCAAAATGAAACTCTCATATTGTGCTGCAAGTATGAGATACACAAAGCCCAGGCAAATCAGGAAGATGTAAATAGCCTCATTACCACGGCCAACCTCATCTTTTGAAATACCTGCCCAGTCAATACCATAGCCTCTAGGCAGGGTTTTCTCAGCTACTTCCTTAATGGCATCTATAGCCTCGCCGCTACTGTAGCCCGGTGCCGCCGCGCCGCTTATTTCAGACGCGTTATACATATTATGGCGGGTTATTTCTGACAGGCCGTAAACCTTCTCCATTTTCATAAAGGCCGAAAATGGTACCATTTCGTCTTTGTCATTCTTTACATACAGTTTCAAAATATCCTCGGGCAGGGCACGATACTGTGGTAATGCCTGCACCATAATTTTGTACTGGCGGCCATACTTGATAAAATTGGTCTCGTAATTACTACCTACCAAAGTTGATAGTGTGCCCATGGCATTATCAATAGTAACCCCTTTTTGCTGCGCGATGTCGTTATCAATTTTGAGCATATATTGCGGGAAACTGGCGCTGTAAAATGTGAACACCGATGATAGTTCCGGCCGCTTATTTAACTCGCGTACCAGATCCTTGCTCACGGTTTCCATCTTATGAAAATCGCCGGAACCGGCTTTGTCCAGCAAACGCAGCTCAAAACCACCCGCGGCACCGTAACCCGGCACGGCAGGCGGTTGAAAGAACTCTATGGTTGCGCCGGTAATCTCTTTTGATTTTTCTTCCAGCTCTTCCATAATCTCCTGTACAGATTCTTTACGGTCTTCCCAACTTTTAAGGTTGATCAAACAAGTACCCGAGTTTGAACCGGTACCTTCAGTCAATATTTCATAACCTGCTAACGATGATACAGATTGCACGCCATCAATGCCTTCAGCAATTTTTTGCAGGTGCTCTGCAACCTGGTTGGTACGTTCTAATGATGATCCCGGAGGGGTTTGAATAATAGCATAAAACATCCCTTGGTCCTCGTTAGGGATAAAGCCTGTAGGTACGCTGTTGTTGATAAAGTAAGTGCCTATACAGAAAGCTATCAGCATACCAAAAGTAACCGTACGGCGGCTAACAATTTTGCGTAACACACCTTGATATTTCCCGGTTAGCTTATTAAACCCATTGTTAAATCCGTCGATAAACTTATCCAGCGCGTTTTTCTTTTTAACCTTTCCATGGTTGTTTTTCAATATCATGGCACACAGAGCAGGGGTAAGCGTTAAAGCCACCACACCCGACAAGATAATGGCCGTTGCCATGGTGATAGAAAACTGGCGGTAGAAAATACCCACCGGGCCCGACATAAACGCTACCGGAATAAACACCGATGCCATCAGGAAAGTAATAGCGATGATAGCGCCGCTAATTTCATGCATAGCTTCCATTGTAGCCTTACGTGCTGACAAGTGCTTTTCTTCCATCTTGGCATGCACGGCCTCTATCACCACAATCGCGTCATCCACCACCACACCAATGGCAAGGACGAGCGCGAAAAGGGTGATCAAATTGAGTGTAATGCCAAAAAACTGCATAAAAACAAACGTACCTATTAGTGATACTGGCACCGCTATAGCCGGGATGATGGTTGAGCGCCAATCGCCTAAAAATAAGAACACCACCAGACCTACCAGTATAAAGGCCTCTACCAGCGTATGAATTACTTTTTCAATAGAAGCGTCCAGGAACTTAGATACGTCATAACTGATCTCGTAATCCAAACCTTTAGGGAAAGAGGTTTTCTTGATCTCTTCCATCTTGGCTTTAATGTCCTTAATTACCTGGCTGGCGTTACTGCCGTATGATTGCTTTACGGTGATAGCAGCCGATGCCCTGCCGTTAAGGTTAGAGTAGATATCATACATAGAACTGCCAAATTCTATCTGGGCAACGTCTTTCAGTCGTAGTATCTCGCCGTTAGGGTTTGATCTTAGGATGATATTGTCATAACCTTCTTTGGTGGTGTACCTGCCGGGATATTTTAATACGTATTCGAAAGATTGCGAACGCTTGCCCGAACTTTCGCCTGTTTTACCCGGCGATGCTTCTAAGCTTTGTTCGCTCAGGGCCTTCATTACTTCGTCGGCCGAGATCTTGTAAGCCAGCATACGATCGGGTTTCAGCCATATCCGCATTGCATACTCCCGATTACCCAAAATGTCGGCAACGCCCACACCGTCAACCCGTTTTAACTCCGACAGAATATTAATATCCGCAAAGTTGAACAGGAATTTTTGGTCCAGCGTTGGGTCTTTACTGAACACGTTGATATACATCAGCATGTTTGATTCTTCGCGGGTGATCTTTACACCTTCGCGCACTACCAGTGGCGGCAGCTTATTGACTACCGATGCCACACGGTTTTGGATATTTACCGATGCCTGGTTAGGATCTGTGCCCAGGTTAAACACCACTTGTATAGTAGCCTCGCCATCGTTGCCCGCGTCAGATGCCATGTATTTCATGCCGGGCACACCGTTAATGGCCCGTTCAAGTGGAATAATAACTGATTTGATCATCAGCTCGCCGTTGGCGCCGGGATATTCGGCAGTGATATTCACCTTTGGCGGTGATATGGATGGGAATTGCGTTACCGGCAAATGGGTAACGGCCAAAAATCCCAGAAAGACGATAATCAACGATATCACTATCGATAGTACCGGCCTGTGTATAAACTTATTAAACATTGCTAGTTTTATTTAAGGGGTACAACACTATTCGGCTTTTAAGCGCAGCTGGCTTAACACTTGTGTAGGTTCCAGGTATTTAAATTTGATCTTGTCGTCGTCTTTTACCTTTTGGATACCTTCTAATAAGATTTTATCATTGGCGTCTATACCGTTTTTAACCACGTACAGGTCGGCCATTTCGCCAACTATGTTGATGTTTTTTGAGCGTATTACACCATCGTTACCCACTACAAAAACATAAATTTTATCCTGTATTTCATAAGTAGCTTTTTGGGGGATGATCAGCGCGTTGCGCAACGGAACAATCATTTGAATTTTACCTGTCTCGCCATGTTTCAGCAATTTGTTAGGGTTAGGAAACCTTGCTCTGAAAGCGATATTGCCGGTTTCTGCATTAAATTCACTTTCAATAGTTTCCACATCACCTTTTGATGATAGTGGTTCGCCGTTAGCTAAAACCAGGGTTACTTTGCGATCGCCCCGATCTTTAATATTGGTTTGGTAATCCAGGTACTCAGGTTCAGACACGTTGAAATAAGCAAACATTTGGCTGTTGTCTGAAAGGCTAGTTAGCAAATCGCCCTCGTCTATCAAACTGCCCAATTTAAGCGGGATGCGGTCAATAGTACCATCAAAAGGAGCTCGTATCTCTGTAAACGACAAATGCACTTTAGCCATAGCTATTTCTGAATTAGCTTGCGACAGTTTTGCCTTAGCCATTGCCAGTTCGTTTTTTGATACAACGTCTTTGTCTGACAGCAGCTTAGTGTTTTGCATTTCTATCTCAGCCATTTTAGCTTCAGATTGTGCTTTGGCTAGCTCTGCCTCGTAAATTTTAGGCATGATGCGGAACAGCAGTTGACCGGCTTTTACCGTCTGGCCCTCGTCAACATAAATGTTTTGCAGAAAGCCTTTTTCCTGAGCGCGCAATTCAATATTGCGTACAGATTTGATTTGCGATACATACTCTTTAGTAAAAGAGGTGTCGGTTTTAAGCGCACTGGTTACCGTATAGGTGCTTTCCTCTTCTTTTTTTTCTTTTTTTTGCGAACAGCTCATTTGGCCCAATACAGCACACAGGCCAGCAAGCATTACAATTTTCTTCATGATATAAAATAGTATTAAGGGGTAATGTTATAAGTGAGGGCAAACCCAAATTTGGGATGCTATGAGGCATCAGTTGCCTTAACAAACTCCGTAATTATACCGGAAAGAAAATTTTTAGGAAAACTGATGCAACGTGATGGAGGTGTCGAATCAGATTAGCAGCGCGCCTTGCAGAAGGTATTTCTGTGGGCTGCTGTATAATAGACGCGCTGCGTGGGGCAGACGTATTTGTAATATCGTAACTGTGTTAAGTAAAAATGCCGCGAAAACCAGCGCCACAAAATACCCAGCTAAAGGCATCAGTTTACGGCCGAAAGAAGCATCATCCTCTTCGTCTTCAACACTGACAAGCGTTTGCGATTTGTCTACCGTGGCAGCAGTGCCGACAACAGATTGACGGTCGCTTTTAGCCGACTGAAATTTATCTGCGTTGGTAATGAATTTTGAAATATGATGACGGCCGCTGGTTGCCCCATTGGCATGATGATATCCACCTACTAAAAGCAGGGCCAGGGAAAGCATGTATATCAAAACAGTTTTCATGTTCGTCAGCAAAATTAATAGCGGGCGGGCAAATGTAGTACTTTCTTAACATTTTTTAACAGTTGGCAGACAAACGTTACTTTGCCGCTACATATATTATATGTTAACATCCATTTGGGTTAGGGTAATTATCGCTTTGGTCCTCGGCTACATTGTCAAGGCATTGAAAGTCTTTTTCAATTAATATGAAAAGTTTATTATCATATCCTTCAAATCCTATTCGGTCTGTACTTTCCCATTCGGTAATCATCGCCGAAGGCACAAAAACCGTCACCTTATTTTCTGTGAATGTAGCTTTTAACTCAAGATGGTCACTTTTTTGCAAAGCATAGGCTAAAACTTGCGTTCCAAAGTGGGTAGTTTCTTCAATATAGCCCTTTTTTGTGAAAATTGATACGTCTGTCTTGCTTAAACGGTAGCGAATTGAGTCTCCTTTGATCCTTATTTTCATGTTTTTTGTGATTGAAGATGTTTTTAATATGTTTTTTGTTGGCGATGGTGTTCTTTTTGCTACGTAATTTAAAATATTATTTAAATTTTTTAAACTTTTAGCGATTTGTTAAAATTCAACCTATTAATGACGTGTTTTTATTGTTAATTTTAATAGTATTTATGATTTTATGTAAATTATTTAACAATATTATGTTTTAAATCATTTATAAACCACTGTTTTGGTGTGTTTTTTGTGATTTATTATGACCAAAGTAACACAAAATGTTTGATTTTACATTTTTAATAGTTAAAATTGCTCTTGTAAATACGTTTAAGGTCGCACTTTAATAGTATTTATTAATAAAAAGCTTTAACAAACAAGGATCGATATGAAATCAACAATCATAGTGATTGGTAATGGCATGGTTGGTTACAAGTTTTGCGAAAAACTTGTAACCAAATCATCGGCCTTTAACATCATCGTATTTGGCGAAGAGCCGCGTCAGGCTTATGATCGCGTACATTTAAGTGAATACTTTGCAGGTAAAACAGCTGACGATCTTTCGATGTCTACCCGCGAGTGGTATGACGAGAATGATATCACCCTTCATTTAAGCGATCCGGTTACAGAGATTAATCGCGCTACCAAAACTGTACATTCTTTAAAAGGTTTGGCTTTGTCATATGATTACCTGGTGCTGGCAACCGGATCATCTGCTTTTGTGCCAGATCTGCCTGGCGTTGAAAAAGACGGCGTGTTTGTTTATCGTACCATAGAGGATCTGGAACTTATAAAAGCTTATGCTGCAAACGCCAAAACCGGTGCTGTAATGGGCGGTGGTTTGCTTGGTTTGGAAGCTGCAAAGGCGCTGATAGATTTGGGTATACAAGATACGCATGTAATTGAATTTGCCCCAAGATTGATGCCAAGGCAGATTGACTCGGCAGGTAGCGCTATGCTGCAGTCTAAGTTAAAAGAGTTGGGTCTGAGTGTTCATTTAAATAAAAGCACTTCTTATATAGGCGGACACGGTAAGGTAGATGCGCTGCATTTTAACGATGAAAGTGTTTTGCCTATTGATATGCTGGTAATTTCTGCCGGTATTCGTCCCCGCGATGAGTTGGCTAAACTGGCCGGGCTTGAAGTAGGCACCCGTGGCGGTATTTTGGTTAACGACAAGATGCAGACTACCGACGAAGTTATTTTTGCCATTGGCGAATGTGCTTTGTATGAAGGTATGATTTATGGTTTGGTAGCTCCCGGATATGAGATGGCTGATGTGGTAGTGTCGCAATTGATTGGTGGCAGCAAGCTGTTTTATCCTTATGATATGAGCACCAAGCTTAAGCTGATAGGTGTTGATGTTGCCAGCTTTGGCGATGCCTTTGTTACCGAGCCGGATTGCCGCACCATTGTTTTTGAAGATACTCATAAAGGAGTATATAAACGTATTAATATAACCACCGATGGTAAGTTGTTATTGGGCGGCATTTTAATTGGCGACGCGGATGCGTATAACATGCTTTTGCAAACCGTAAACAACAAACTTGCCCTGCCGCCAAATCCTGAAGATTTGATATTAGGTTCGCGTGGTGGTGCTGAAAGTGAAGGTGCGGGTGTAATGAGTTTGCCTGACGATGCGCTGATATGCTCATGCGAGGCGGTAGATAAAGCGGCTATCTGCTCTGCAGTTAGTGAGGGTGGTTGTACTGATATTAATGGTATAAAAAAATGCACCAAGGCGGGTACCGGTTGTGGTGGTTGTATACCGTTGGTGAAGGATTTAATAGCCGGCACGATGAAGGCCAATGGCCAGTATATTAAGAATGTATTGTGCGAGCACTTTGATTATTCGCGCCAGGAGTTGTATGACCTTGTTAAGATCAATAAACTCAAAAACTACGATTTGGTGCTTGATCATTTTGGTAAGGGCGATGGTTGCGAGGTGTGTAAGCCTGCGGTTGCCAGTATTCTGTCAAGCCTTTGGAATGATGTGATTGTTAAGCAGGATACCATACAAGATAGTAACGATCGCTTTTTGGCTAATATTCAAAAAGGTGGTACCTATTCGGTGGTGCCGCGTATCCCGGGCGGCGAGATTACACCCGATAAACTAATTGTTATTGGTCAGGTAGCTAAGCAATATGGCTTATATACCAAAATAACCGGCGGGCAGCGTATTGACCTGTTCGGCGCGCATTTAAACGATCTGCCGGATATTTGGGAGCAATTGATAGATGCCGGATTTGAAAGTGGTCACGCTTACGGCAAAGCTCTGCGTACTGTGAAAAGTTGCGTAGGTAGTACCTGGTGTCGTTTTGGCTTGCATGATAGCGTGTCCTTTGCTATTGAGATAGAGGATCGTTATAAGGGTATCCGTGCACCACACAAGCTTAAGGGTGGTGTTAGTGGTTGTATCCGCGAATGCGCTGAAGCAAAATCTAAGGACTTTGGGGTAATAGCTACTGAAAAAGGCTGGAATCTATATGTGTGCGGCAATGGTGGTTCAAATCCGCAGCATGCTTTATTATTGGCTGCTGATATTGATAAGGAAACTTTAGTAAAATATCTAGATAGGTTCCTGATGTTTTATATTAAAACTGCAGAGCCACTATCGCGTACTGCTACCTGGCTAAATAAAATGGACGGTGGTTTAAGTTATCTTAAAAATGTAGTTGTAAACGACAGCTTGGGTATTTGTGATCAGTTAGAGGACGAAATGCGCGCGCTAATAAACACCTACCACTGCGAGTGGAAAGAGGTTATCGAAGACCCTAATTTGCGTAAGCGCTTTAGTCACTTTGTTAACGCGCCTGAAGTAAAAGATCCGACAGTAAAATTTGAGCCGATGCGTGAGCAGGTTAAGGCTCAATGGTAATCACAATTTAAACAGCATAAAAACATGGAAACATTAATAGAAGCATGGACAATGGCTTGTTACGCAGATGATGTGCCTGCAAATGGTGGCGCCTGTGTAAAGTTGGGCGACGAGCAAATTGCAATATTCAATTTTTCGCGCCGGGGTGAGTGGTATGCCACGCAAAATCTTTGTCCGCATAAGCAGCAAATGGTATTGTCGAGGGGTATGATAGGCAGCGCGGGCGAAGCTTGCGAACCGAAGGTGGCTTGTCCGTTTCATAAAAATACTTTCTCTTTATTGAGTGGGCAGTGTCTTACAAATGAAGAATTATCTATAAAAACATACGCTGTAAAAGTAGAAGAGGGAAAGGTGTTTATTGCGCTTTGATGATTTTGCTATAGTTGACAGTGTTGGTTAATTGTTACAAAAGGCTTTTGCTGTCAGCAGCAAAAGCCTTTTGTTTTTTGGTTCTTGGCGGGTTATTCTTTAAGAAGGCAAGTTGCTTGGGTAGTTGGCTTCGTTTAAAACGCCGTGATGTTAAATATTGCATCAATCAGGGCGTTTTTTTTAATAATTGTTGGTTTGTGATGGGGTTTTGGTGTGTTTTTGGCTTGTGGGTTTCGTATTTGATTGAATTTGTTAATAAAAATCAATTTTTTAAATGGCGGTTTGTGGTTTTGGTGGATTAGTTGGTGAAATAAATTAAAAATTAACGCTATTAAAAGTGGTTTTTATTAATGTATTTTAATATTTATTGAAAAATGAGAAGAAAATTTGAAAATTATACTGGTATAGTGTTTATTTTTAGTAGATATTATATGAAATTCTTTTCATTTTTTTTGTAAATATCATATTTAATAGGTTTTGTATGCTTGTTATTTTAATAATTGTCCAAAAAAATAAATATTCGATTAAATAAATCATAAAAATAACCATGATTTATATTAATTGTTCAAAATTTACATGAAATTGAATATATTTATCATATTAAAAGGACAAATAATTAGAAAATTATAGCGTATGGAGAAAAAAAGACATATCAATAAATAAAAAAAGCCTTGCAGGGAGGTCGCATTCCCAAACAAGGCCAATCAGTTTTATCGCTTTAACAACTCAAAAACCAACCAAATGTATAAAAATGTACTTAAAAACCTCAGGGCAATTACAATTATTGCAATAATTGCCAATTTTGTGGCTTTTAAAGCCAACGCCCAAATAAGTTTAACCGGACAACTTAGAACCCGTGGCGAAAGCAGAAATGGATACGCTAACCTTGTTCCATTGGATGCAAAAAAAGCCGACTTCATTTCGCAACGCACACGCTTGATATTTGGTTACAAATGGGACAGATTAACCATTGGTACAACCATACAAGACGTACGCGTTTGGGGTGCAGATGCATCGTCTATCTCTGCCACTGACAATCGCCTGCAATTGCATGAAGCATGGGGCGAACTCACCCTGGCTAATAAAGCCGACACTACTATAGGATTTAAACTGGTTGACTTACTTACCTTAAAAATAGGCCGCCAGGAATTGATATATGACGACGCGCGCCTGATAGGTAACCTTGATTGGTTACAACAAGGCCGCCGCCATGATATGATATTATTAAAAACTGTTCATCATGGCTGGCAGGTTGACCTGGGTTTTGCATATAATCAAAACACAGACGCGGTAGGTGTAACCAACACAGATTACTTGCCGGCTAACTTACCATTAACGGTTAAAAACTCGGCGGGTACATTGGTAACCGTACCGGCGGGCTTAATTCCATTGGCAGCAGGCGGCAGTGCAGCTAATAACAGCAGTAAAGCCGGTACGCCGATATTTGCTAACCCGCCAAGCAGTAACGCCGCTACACAAAATTATAAATCATTTACCAGCTTATATGTAAGCAAGAAATTTGATCAAACTAAATTATCGGCGCTGTTTTTTAACGACAATTTTGGCAAATATCGCCTTGATTCTGTAGGTAGCGCAGCAACCGGTTACGTGTATGGCCGCCGTTTTGTAAGAACCGGGCCTGCCGATACTTACGATTATTCGCCCATACAGCGTTACACTTACGGCTTAATGGTAAACCATACCGTGGGTAATGCATCTGATTTTGGAAAATTTGCACTGCAGGCAGCTTATTATAAGCAATTGGGCCATAGTCGCGACAATGTAAGTTTAGACGCTTATCACTACACCGTTGCGCTAACTTACCAGAAAAACAACCTCAGTTTTACTCCCGGTTTTGACGCCTTATCGGGCAACAGCGCGGTAAGCCCATCGGGCAAGGATAACCGTTTTGACCCCCTATACGGTACCCCGCACAAGTTTTGGGGATATATGGATTATTTCTACGCGGTTAGCGGCGCCTCGGCAGGTGGTTTAAACAATGCTTACTTTAAAATTAAGTATACAACTAACATAATCTCGTTAGGGCTTGACCTGCACAATTTTGCCTTGAATAAAGACATGAAAAAAGCCGATGGTACTGTGATCAGCAAATCGTTAGGCAAAGAGGCCGACCTGCAGGTAAGCTATAACATGAACAAGTTTACAAATATTGAATTGGGCTATTCATTAATGAAAGCTACCGATAGCATGCCTTTTGCCAAGGGCCAGGCAACTACAGATGCTGTAGCGGCAACCTTTAATAAAACGGGTAACTGGGCGTATGTGATGCTAAAATTCACCCCCGACTTTTTTTACACCAAACCGGTAGCTATTAAACAGTAATTCATTTTAAAACAGACAGATCATGACTCTACATATTAATAAAGTATCAAAATTAATTTTAGTGTTTACATTATTTGTAACGCTATTCAATGCGGTATATGGCAATAACCCACCTAAACGTGTTATTAAATTAGGTTTCATCCCTCTGACAGATTGTGCCCCCCTGGTAATAGCCAAAGAAATGGGGTTTTTTGCAAAATACGGCGTAGACGTACAGCTATCAAAAGAAGCATCATGGGCCGTAGTGCGCGACAAAATACTTAACGGCGAGCTTGACGCAGCACATTGCCTTTTCTCTATGCCCTTTTCTGTTTATACAGGGGTAGGTGGCAAAGCCGGTTCTGAAATGAAAATAGCCATGATATTAAACAACAATGGCCAGGCAATTACCCTATCTAAAGAGTTTTGCGGCATAGTTGGTTATAACGATGTGAAGCGCGTGGCTGCTGCTGTTAAAGCCGTACAATCAAGAAAAGAAGTCACTTTTGCTATGACATTTCCGGGTGGTACGCACGATATATGGTTGCGTAACTGGTTAGCAGCAGCTGGTGTAAGTTCAAAATCAGTAGGCATTATCACTATTCCGCCGCCACAAATGGTAGCCAATATGAAAGTTGACAATATGGAAGGCTATTGTGTTGGCGAACCATGGAATGGTGTTGCCGCGTCACAAAACATAGGCTTCACCCACATAGCCAGCCAGGATATCTGGAAAAATCATCCTGAAAAAGCACTGGTGGCAAACAAAGCTTTTGCCGATACAGATAAAGAAGATCTGAAGAATGTAATGAAGGCAATTATTGAAGCCTGCAAATGGCTCGACGTAATGTCCAACCGCAAAAAAGCGGCGCTGTTTTTAAGTCGCCCCAACTATGTTAACGCACCGGTACAGGTAATTGAAGCGCGCTTAATGGGATCCACCGATATAGGCTGCGAGCTTGGGGTAAAAAAATATAAAGACGATTACATGATCTTTTACAATAACGGCGCTGTTAATACACCAAAAACCTCATACGGTATTTGGTTTATGGCTCAGTTTATGCGTTTTGGGATGATCAACACCGCGCCAAATTATAAAGCGGTAGCCCAAAAATTGATCATGAGCGATTTGTACGCCGAAGTTGCTAAAAGCATGGGCGTGCCGGTTCAGGATGATATGAAACCATTCAAAACTAATCTGGAAACCATAACATTCGACCCTAATAATCCGGCGGCGTATATCGCGGCAGCAAAAAAATAAATAATTGTTAAATGATGAGTGGCCAGGACGGTCGGGGGGACGATCCCCGGCCAAACTGGTGACATCAAATAAAATAAAATATCATGAAGGATTTATTTTCAAAGAAAACAGCGCTCTCGGTTCTATATTTCATGGCCGGGATGTTTATACTGGGCGGGATATGGGCGTTGGTATCAAAAATTACCAAAAACGAGATACCAAGTCCTACAGATACCTGGGTGGTTTTTAAAGAGGTGATGCAGCAACCTTTTCAAAATGATCCGGACTATAAAGGCATCGGTACAAAACTATTAAGCTCATTAGGCCGTGTAGCCATTGGCTTTGGCTTAGGCAGCCTGATTGCCATACCTTTTGGGTTATTGATGGGCAGCAGTAAAATTGCCATGAAAATGATTAACCCTATTGTGCAGATATTAAAACCGGTATCGCCTTTGGCATGGTTTCCATTAGGGCTGGCCATATTTCAAGACTCGCCAAAGGCAAGCATCTTCATGATATTTATCTGCTCATTATGGCCTACGCTTATGAATGCTGCATTTGGCGCATCGCATATCCCGCAAGATCATAAAAACGTTAGCCGTGCTTTTGGCTTTTCAACCTGGAAATATCTTACTAAAATTTTATTGCCCTTTAGCCTGCCTCATATCATAACCGGCCTGCGCCTGTCAATAGGTGTTGCCTGGATGGTAATAGTGGCCGGCGAAATGCTATCAGGCGGTATGGGCCTTGGTTATTTTGTTTGGGAAGAGGGATTTAACGGTGGCAACATTGCTAAAATATTAGTAGCCATTATAATTATTGGCATAGTAGGGTCTTTATTGGATAAATGTTTCACCTGGTTGCAGCAACGTTTTTCGTACGCGGCTTAACCTTTAATATGAATGGTCATGATAGATACATCAACATTAACAACCGAAGAAAACATAACAGAGGTAGCCAACGCGCTTTTAGAACAAGCTGCAAAGGCCGAAACAAGCATAGAAATTAATAATGTAACGGTGAGCTTTAAAACGCCGGCCGGTACTTATACTGCTATTAAAGATATTAGCCTTTCTGTACAAAAAGGCGAGATCATATCGCTTATAGGTCACTCTGGTTGTGGTAAATCAACCCTTATGAGTACCATTAGCGGAATGGTTAAGGCTACACAGGGCCAAGTTATAGCTAACGGAAAAACTGTAACAGCACCGGGACCGGATAGGGGTATTGTTTTTCAGAACTACTCTTTACTGCCATGGCTTACCGTTTATAAAAACATTTTTGTAGCGGTTGATTCGGCCCTGAAGGATAAAACCAAAGACGAAAAAATTGCCCTGGTGGAAAGCAATTTAAAGATGGTACATCTGTGGGAGCATAAAGACAAATTGCCCGGACAACTATCGGGCGGGATGAAACAAAGAGTGGCTATTGCCCGTGCTTTCTCTATCAACCCAAAGATATTATTGTTAGATGAGCCTTTTGGCGCGCTGGATGCTTTGACAAAAAGCTCCATGCATATTGAGTTATTAAAATTGTGGAACCTTGATAACCGCGAAAAAACCATCATTATGGTTACTCACGATATTGAGGAGGCCATTTTCTTATCAGACCGTGTAGTAGTGATGAACAACGGCCCTGCAGCTACCATAAAAGAAATTGTTGACGTACCACTTAGCCGCCCGCGCAACAAGAAAGACATTGTACACGATCCTAAATACATGGAAATACACGACAGGTTATTGAGCCTTTTGATTGATAAGTTTTCAATCGCCGACGAACATTAATATTTAATACAACATAAAAAATAACATGAGTATCCAAACACAACAACTGAATAAAATCAACATTTTCTCGCTAAAAGGTGTGCAAATGCGCACCTTCCATACCACCTGGTTAATGTTTTTTGTATGCTTTTTTGGCTGGTTTGGCCTGGCGCCCTTAATGCCTACCATCCGTGCCGAACTGGGCTTAACTAAAGCACAGGTGGGCAACACCATTATTGCATCGGTAGCAGCAACAATTATAGCGCGTCTGCTTATTGGCAAACTGTGCGATACATGGGGGCCGCGTAAAACTGCTGTAAGGTTGTTGCTGGTTGGCTCTATCCCGGTTTTCCTGGTAGGCCTTGCGCATGATTATACTTCGTTTTTACTGTTTCGTTTGGCTATTGGGGTTATAGGCGCATCGTTTGTTATCACCCAGTTTCATACATCAATGATGTTTGCCCCTAACATAAAAGGTACTGCCAATGCACTAACTGGTGGCTGGGGTAACTTAGGTGGTGGCGTAACTAATATGGTAATGCCGCTAATTTTTGCTGCTATTGTTGGCTTTGGTTACACCAGTGCAGAGGCTTGGCGTTATGCCATGATTGTTCCCGGTGTGATGATGCTGGTAATGGCCTTACTGTACTATAAGTTTACTAAAGATACACCCGCGGGCAACTACGATGAGATAGGTTACATTAAGGCAAAATCAACAAAAACAGACTGGTCTGTTCTGGCCGACTGGCGCATTTGGGCCTTAATGCTTGCCTACGCGATGTGTTTTGGCATGGAGCTAACCTTTGATAATGTAGCCTCGTTACACTTTGTAGATACTTTTCACCTAAGCCAAAGCCAGGCAGGTTTTTGGGCAGGCATATTTGGTTTCATGAACATATTTGCCCGTGCCATTGGTGGTATTGCTTCTGATAAAATAGGTAAGAAGTTTGGCATGCGCGGCAAAGGTTTGCTACTAGCTTCTATGCTTTTATTAGAGGGTTGCGGGTTAATCATTTTTGCTCAATCTGGTTCCTTATTTATGGCTATTGCATCTATGCTGACGTTTGCCATGTTTTTGAAAATGTCAAACGGCGCTACTTATGGTATTGTACCTTTTGTTAACGAAAAAAATGTGGGCCTGGTAAGTGGTGTGGTTGGCGCAGGTGGCAACCTGGGCGGTATGCTATTTGGTTTCTTGTTTAAATCAAGCACCATTACTTATGTTGAGGCATTTACATACATCGGTTATGCGGTTATTGTGGTATCAGTAATTGTGCTGATAACCCGTTTTCAGAAACAACCCGCTACCCAAGAAGAAACAGAAAAAAGCAGTTTAGCTAACGCAATATAATTTCCTATTATGTCAAAACAAAAGCGCACTACAAACCAATTAAGTACCACCTGCTGCTATTGTGGCGTGGGTTGTGGTGTGCTGTTAAATAAAGAAAAAAACGGAAGTGTTAGCCTTGAGGGCGATAAAGATCACCCGGTAAACAAAGGCGCCTTGTGCAGTAAGGGCATGAACTTGCACCACACGGTTAATGATAGAACAGACCGCTTATTTTACCCGCAGATGCGCTACAGCCGCAATATGCCCATGCAACGTGTTAGCTGGGATACAGCGCTTGACCGTACTGCCGCCGTTTTTAAAACTTTTATAGAAAAATTTGGGCCCGATTCTGTGGCTTTCTATGCCTCGGGCCAATGCCTTACCGAAGAGTATTATGTAGTTAATAAGCTGATAAAAGGTTTTATCGGTAGTAATAATATCGACACCAACTCGCGCTTGTGTATGAGCAGCGCTGTTGTGGGTTATAAGATGGCTCTGGGCGAGGACAGCGTTCCTGTTTGCTATGACGATGTTGAGTTGGCCGATTGCTTTTATGTAACTGGGGCCAACCCCGCCTGGTGCCATCCTATTTTATGGCGACGCGTGGAGGCCCATAAAGCCGCCAACCCCAATGTAAAGATCATCGTGGTTGACCCGCGCGTTACCGATACCTGCAGCGTAGCCGATTTGCACCTGCAATTAAATCCGGGTACGGATGTTACTTTGAATCATGCTATTGGCAGGGTATTGATTGAGAACGGCGATATCGACGTAGAATTTATCACCAACCATGCCGAAGGTTTTGAAGCTTACAGCAAACTGGTTTTTGAGCGTACCTTAGCCGAGGCAGCCGCTATTTGCGGTGTTAGCGAAGCTGATATCCGTTTGGCCGCACAATACATAGGCAATGCCAAAGGCTACATTGCTATGTGGACGATGGGGCTTAACCAAAGTGCTATTGGCGTAAATAAAAACCTGAGTTTGATAAACCTTAATCTTATCACCGGTCATATTGGTAAACCAGGTTCGGGGCCTTTGTCATTAACAGGGCAGCCCAATGCTATGGGTGGGCGCGAGGTGGGGGGCTTATCGAACCTGTTGCCAGCACACAGGGACATGGGTAACGCCGCGCACCGCGAAGAAGTGGCCCGTTTTTGGGGCGGCACAGATATCAACGCAAAACCGGGGCTGACAGCTACTGAAATGTTTGAGGCGCTTAACGATGGCCGTTTAAAAGCTATCTGGATAATGTGTACCAACCCTATCACCAGCATGCCTAACGCGCGCTTGGTAGAAGCTGCTTTGAAAAAGGCCAAGTTTGTGGTGGTACAAGAAGTTAGCAATAAGCCCGAAACGCTGGCCTTTGCCGATGTTATATTACCCGCCGCTGCATGGGCTGAAAAAGAAGGCACCATGACCAACTCTGAGCGCCGCATTAGTTATTTAAATAAACTGATAGACCCGCCCGGCGAAGCTTTAGCCGATGCCGAGATTATTTGCCGCTTTGCACGTAAAATGGGTTATAAGGGTTTTGATTACGATAGCCCGGCAGCAATTTACGCCGAGCATGTACGCCTCACGGCTAAAACCAATATCGATATTAGCGGCCTTAGTTACGAAGTGTTGAAAGAGCGCAAAACTGTACAATGGCCATACAAAAAGAAAAATGCTGGGGCTGGCACACAGCGTTTGTTTTTAGATAAAAAATTTTATACCCCTACACAAAAAGCCAGAATCCATTCTGTAGCCGATGAGTTGACCAGCGAGTTGCCTGACGGCGATTTTCCGTTCATACTAACCACCGGCCGCATTCGCGATCAGTGGCATACTATGAGCAAAACCGGTAAGGTAAATAAGCTCAACCAGCACTATTCGCAATCATTTGTTGAGATAAACCCTGCCGATGCTGAACGTTTAAATATTAATGAGGGCGACGTGAGCATTATTACCTCAAAACGCGGATCGGTGCAGGTTAAGGCTAAAATATCAAACCAGATAAAACAGGGTGTGGTATTTTTGCCCATGCATTGGGGCAAGATATTAGGTAACGATCTGAATAGGGCCAATAACATTACAAATGATAAGGTAGACCCAATTTCAAAAGAACCCGATTTTAAATTTTGTGCCGTAAACGTTAGCCGCTTTAAGAAACCTTTTCAACGTATTGTTGTAATAGGTGCCGGTGCCGGGGCCTATGGTTTTGTAAAGTCATATCGCGAACTAAACCGCGAAGATCAGATCACCATTTTCAGTAAAGAAAATCATCCGTTTTACAACCGCGTTATGCTGCCTGATTATATTAGTGGCGAACAGCGATGGGAGCAATTGGTGAAAATGACAGATGAAGAAGAGCCGGGCTATAATATCAGCCTACTGCGTGGGGTAAGTGTTGAGCGCGTTGATCGTGAAAATAAATTTGTGGTCGATTCGCGCGGGGTAAAAACTTATTACGATGTGTTGCTGATGGCAACCGGCAGTCGTGCTGCGGTACCAAAACATGTGCCTGCACTACCCGGTATTTTTACCATGCGTACCCGTAACGATGCTGATGGCTTTAAAAAACACGTACCCGCAAATGGTCATGTGGTTATTGTGGGTGGCGGTTTGCTGGGTTTAGAGATGGCCGCTTCGCTGCGCGAGATAGGTATTCGAATAACAATTATTCAGCGTACGTCGAGGTTTCTTAACCGACAATTGGATGCCTTGGGTAGCCAGTTGCTGCATGAGGAAATGGTTGATCAGGGCTGCGATATTTATTATGATGACGAGATTCAACTATTTTACGGCAGGTCAAAACTGACAGGCATTGGTTTAAAAAGCGGTAGGAAAATCAATTGTGATGCTATGATTTTAGCCATTGGCACCACGCCAAATATGGAGCTGGCTAAAGCATGCGGATTGGATTTCCGTCGCGGCGTGTTGGTTAACGAGCGCCTGCAAACCAGCGACCCCAGCATTTACGCTATTGGCGAGATTGCCGAATTTAATGGTACGCTTTACGGCATCACAGCAGCTGCCGAGCAGCAGGCCCACGTAGTTGCCGAGTATATGAACGGCGATATAGCAAGCTATTATAAGGGTAGCTTGTTTATGAATATCATTAAGATACACGGCTTTGATCTGTGCAGTATCGGTTTGCCTGAATGTCCGGATGATCCGGCTTATGAAGAAGTGGTGTTTATTGATAAAGCCAAACGATATTACAAAAAATGCATTATTCATCAGGATAGATTGGTTGGCACTATTTTAATTGGCGATAAAGGCGAGTTTCAGGAATTTAGAGATCTGATAGCTAATAAAACTGAGCTGAGCGAAAAACGCCTGCAACTATTACGCAGCGGCAACAAAGCCGAGCCGGTTTTGGGTAAGTTAGTATGTAGTTGTAATAACGTGGGGGCCGATAACATCCGCAATAAAATAGAAGAGGGTTGTCATACTCTGAAAGATGTTTGCGCAGGCACCGGGGCAGGTACAGGTTGCGGGTCATGCCGCCCTGAGGTTAAGCGCCTGCTTGATGAAGCATTAACAAACCTTTTAGCCAAAGCTGTTTAATATGGAGCATCTTATCAAAATAAACTTGCCTGGTGGCTTTATATCAGCCGGCGATTTGTATGAAATATTGCTAATTGCAGAAAGTGCGGGCGCCGCCGATATCCGTTTTGGTAACCGGCAACAATTGTATTTTAATGTGTCGACTGATAAGTTGGAGGATTTGGAGCTGGATATGCTGAAAACAGAGATCAGCTATGAGGTAGATAAAGATACGTATCCAAATATCATCAGCTCATACGTGGCCGATACCATTTTTACGCACCAGGAGGCCTGGCTGCGTGAGGGTGTTTATAAAGATATTTTTGACGCTTTTGATCATCAGCCTAAGCTAAAGGTAAATGTGGTTGACAGTAACCAAACCTTTGTGCCATTTTTTAGTGGTAACATTAACTTCATTGCATCAGGCGTAAATAATTATTGGTACGTGTATATCAGGTTTCCTAAAACTGACAAAGTTTGCTGCTTTCCATCTTTAGTATATTCAGAAGATATTCCTGAATTTTCCCGTGCTGCCGAAGAACTTATCCTGAAACAAAAGCAGTTATTTTATGACAGAACTGAAATTGACGAAGAACTTTTCTTTAAGACTTTAGCCGCGCAACTACCATTGGCTTACCGTCAAACCAATGAAACTTTAAAATTGCCTGATTTTTATTTGCCCTATTACGAGGGTTTTAACAAATATGGCAGCAAGTACTGGCTGGGTATTTATCGGCGTAGCGAGCTGTTTAAACTGAGGTTTTTGAAGGACGTTTGTTTGTTGTGCCTTAAAACGCGGATAGGTCAGGTGTACAGCACGCCATGGAAATCAATCATTATAAAAGGTATTGAGCAAGCCGATCGTAACCAATGGGGCCTAATATTAAGTAAGCATCGCTTAAATGTTCGTCATGCCGCTAATGAACTAAACTGGCAGGTAGAGGATATTTGTGAAGAAGGGCTGGCGCTTAAGCAACAGCTGGTACAACAATTTGAGGATGCCGATCTGCGTACCTATCAGCTTAGTTTTGCAATTAAAACGCAACCTAAAACAGGTTTGCAGGCGTCTGTCGTCCTTAAAAAAAGTGCTACGGGATTGTATGACATTTTGCATACACACGATTTTAATCCAAATTCAAAAGAAGAACTAACTTACGCAAAGCAGGTAAAACCACAAAGCTTAGGTAAAAAACTGGTAGCCTTATGCGATGGTTTTTATCAACGCCAAAGCGATCCCGTTTTAGCCGCAACAGCATCTGGCTCTGAAGAAAGCATCCCGCAGGAAGAAATAAATATATACCAATGTAATTGCTGCCTTACCCGCTATGACCAACGTTACGGCGACCCGCAGAATGACATAGATAAGGGTACTCCTTTTGAAAACCTTACAGATTATACCTGCCCGGTTTGTGATGCTGCGGCAGCCGAATTTTCTTTGATTGATGCTCAAGCCTAAGCACAACAAAATCAAATATCAGTAATATCCGCAAAGATGGATTACATTGGCATGAGTTAGATATTTACATATGCAGTATTCACGATCCATTTATCCTTGAATATCAGCTGAAAGGAAAGAAGGCCGCCTTCAAAAATACGAGATTTGACTATATCGTAAATTAATCAACAGCAATGCTTCGGAAGTGTAACCGCAATATAGCTGTTGTACCTATGTTGTACCCAAATAAAAAAGCCTGCTACGATTTATCGTAACAGGCTTTTTGTCAAGTAGACGGAACGAGACAAATCTCGAACTTTTTGCAGGATCTAAAAGCAATCCAATTGGGGCACTCTGTAGTATAATCGCCTTTTAGTCGTTAAAACAAAAACACATAAGAATTTATTCTTATTTTATTTGATTGATAATAAGGTGTTTGTAAAATAAAATAATAAGAATTATTTCTTATATAAGAAATAATTCTTATTATTGGTTTATGAAAAGTCTATTTCTTTTAAAGATCACATTTATTGCGGTGATGGCCAGCCTTACCATAAGGCAGCACGCTATCGCGCAGCAAGGATACCGTATCAATGGTGCGGTAGTTGATACCGCTTCAAAATCTAAACTGGTTAATGCCACTATTTATGTGCTTAACGCCAAAGATTCAACCATGCGCAAATATGTTTATACCACAGCCGGCGGCTTTTTTTCTATCAAAGACTTGCCGCAGGGGGAGTTTATACTGCTGGCAACTTATCCTGACCATGCGCAATTTGCCGAAAAGTTCAGCCTGGGTGCAGAACAGCAGGTGCATGACTTTGGGGCGATTAATATGCCGCTTAGTGCCAGGCTATTGCAAGAGGTAATTATAAGAGGCGGTGTAACCGCTATCAAACTCAAGGGCGATACCACTGAGTTTAATGCCAGAGCTTATGTGATCCAGCCAAATGACAAAGTTGAGGACCTATTGAAACAATTGCCGGGCTTACAGGTGGACAAAGATGGAAAGATCACGGCAAATGGCGAACGTGTGACTAAGGTATTGCTTGACGGCGAAGAATTTTTTGGTGACGACCCTACGTTGGTTACCAAAAATATCCGTGCCGATATGGTGGATAAGATACAGCTTTATGATAAAAAGAGCGACCAGGCCACTTTTACCGGTGTGGATGATGGATCTAAAACAAAAACAATAAACGTAAAACTTAAACCCGATCAAAATAAAGGTGCGTTTGGCAAGGTTGAGGCAGGCGTGGGGACGCATGATATATATTTTGGACAGGCGCTATATAATAGATTTACAGCCAGCCAAAAATATGCCGCTTATTTTACCGCTGCCAACAACGGCCGGGTTAACCTGGGTATGGGAGATAATATACGCCTGGGCGCAGGTGGTAATAATGTACAGGTGGGCGATATCGTGATACCCAATATCAGCCGGGACGGTGACGACAATTTTAACGGTAATTACAATGGAAGAGGTTTACCCGTAGCACAAAGCGGTGGTGCGCATTATGACACCAAGCTGAACGAGGGCAGGCAAACCATAAATACCAATTACAAAACCAGCTACCTGGCTGTTAACGGTATAAACACCACTTTAGCCGAGCAGAATTTACCCGCCGGCGTTTTAAACAGTAACAGCCGTCAAAACTTTGATAATTCGGCTTTCCGGCAAAAATTGGATTTCGCTTTTACAACGATATTAGACAGCGTATCTAATCTTAAAGTGACCGCCGAAGGGTTTTTAAAAAACACCAAAACCAACAGCAACCTGCAGGCTGTCACAACCGGCAGCTCGTTTTTAAACCGAAACATGCAGCACCAGGTTAACAACAGCGATGTTTCGGTATTAAACGCCAGCCTGTTTTATACCCGGAAATTAAAAAAGGAAGGCCGTACTTTTTCATGGAACGTGAGTGAAGTATTTAATCAAACACAATCTGACGGCTTCCATAATTCTACGATAGATTATTTTAATCCTTCGGGAGCGACAGACAGTACCCGGCATATTGATCAGCGAAAGTTAATTACGCAACGCATCCTGGCGCTAAGCAGTAATATGACCTTTTCCGAATCATTCTCAAAAACCTTTTCAATAGTGGCTAATTATGGGCTCGGAATTAATAACAGTCTGGCCGACCGGCAGTCGTTTAACCAGTCAGCGCCGGGTGCATATACCATTTTAGATAGCGCATTCAGTAATAAATACCAGTTTAACCAGCTCACTAACCAGCTTGGTGCCTTATTTAATTACCATAAAGACAAGCTTATACTGATATTTGGTACAAGGGCATCCCGCGTAAATTTTGAACAGCGGGATAGATTTAACGGCGGCCTTTACAAACGTGATTTTATCAACTGGCTACCGCAGGCCAACCTGCAATACCGCCTGTCTCAACAAAGCAATTTTTCCGTAGGTTATAATGGCGGTACTGTACAACCTACTATTGATCAGTTGCAACCGGTAAGGGTAAATACAGACCCGTTAAATATAATTGTGGGCAACCCCGATTTACAACCCTCGTTTAGCAATAGTTTTAATGGCAAGTTCCGCACATACCAAAGCCTAAGCGGCCTATATATCAACCTGAGCGCTAACTATGCCTTCTCACCCGGCGCTATCGTGGTTAAACGCAATACCGACGCGGGGGGCAAAACCACCATCCAGTTTGCCAATTTGCAGGGTGCCATGCCCCAAAATGCTGCACTAAACACCGTATTGGGTTTTAAGATCAAACCCATAGATCTTAGTGTGGAAATAGAGCTGAATGCCAGCGCCGGCCAATCCTATAGTTACAGCAATAATGTGCTTAACCGTTTGCAAAGCCGTTCTTTCAGCGGTACCGCCTGGGTACAAAAAAACGTAGCTAAGCGTTACAACTGGTCAGTGGTGGCCGGGCCCAGCTACAATGTCAGGGAATTTTCTTTACAGCGCACCGGTAATAATGCCGCGGGCTTTTTCTTCCAGGCAAACGGAACCGTCTACCTGCCCGCAAAGTTCCTGGTATCCTCAGATCTTTCTTATAACTATACAGCACCAACAACGGCCTTTAACGCCCTGGAGATAACCAATTGGAACGCATCCATCAGCCGGACCTTTCTGCCGGCCGACCAGTTGAAGATATCCCTGACAGCTAACGATCTTTTAAATCAGAACGCCAATTACAGCCGTAACATTACCGCTTCTACCATCACCCAAAACTATTTTGATGCAATCAGGCAGTACTTTACCGTTTCGGTGAGCTGGGATCTTAATCAAGTAGGCGACAATACCTCAAAAAAATAAAGTCATGAAAATCAGTCAGCCATTATTAATACTTATAATGCTTAGTGCCTTAAAAACGTACGCTCAACAGCCCCGCTTTACCACCAGCGGCAAAATCGAATTTGAGAAAAGGGTAAATACCTATGCGCTCATCCGCCGGGGCGAGATCAGCGGTAAAAGAACCGAAGGCAATGAAAGGGTATTACTGGAGGCCTATCAGCAAGACAACCCACAGTTCAAGATCTTAAAAAGCACCTTAACCTTTAATACCGCGCTAACATTGTTTACCCCGGTTGATACTGAAGCACCGGCCGGCCAGGGTTTTAGTATGCCTATTGGCGCGCAAAATAATACGATCTATTCAGATCATACGGCAGGTATCATCACCGTCAAAAAAAATGTGATGGGAGAAAACTTTTTACTTGACGATAGTGTGCGAAACATCAACTGGAAGATCACTGATGAAACCCGAGAGGTTTGCGGCTTTACCTGCAGGCGCGCCAATGCCCTGGTGATGGACTCGATCTACGTGGTAGCGTTCTTCGCCGAGCAAATCCATGCCCCCGGCGGTCCCGAAAGTTTTGGTGGCTTGCCGGGAATGATCCTTGAACTGGCGCTGCCGCACGAAAACGTGAGCTGGAAGGCCATTAAAGTTGAAGAAATTACATTACCGGTTAATACATTGATACCCCCTAAAGGTGGTAAAAAGCGCACTAAGACCGAACTGATAGGCTTGTTGAAAGACATAACCAAAAACCAAAGCCCTAAAGCCACTAACCTGATGCTGAAAGCCAGTTTGCTTTAGGGTGTAAGAATAATTTCTTACAATTGTACTATGAAATCAACAAAAAAAGATAAAAACGACGGGGCTGCAGAACCCACCAAATCTGAACTGGAGATATTACAGATTCTTTGGAAAGCCGGCCCGTCAACGGCCCGCTTTGTAAATGATCAGTTGAACCAGGAAACCCGGCAGGTAATTTACATGTCGACATTAAAAGTTATGCAGATTATGGTTGAAAAAGGCCTCTTAAAAAAGGACGAGAGCCCGCTAAAACATATTTACTGGACGGCCATTGAAGAAAGCAAGACCAAAGGGGTTTTATTAGATAAGGTAGTTGATACGCTGTTTAACGGCTCGGCTGGCAGTTTAATGATGCAACTTTTAGGCAATAAGCAGCTATCAGAAAAAGAAATGGCAGAGTACCATGATCTGATCAAAAAGATAGACGAAAAGAAATAGCTAAAATAAAACAACGATATGATGAATGTAGCACACTTAAGCCAATGGCTGAGCGACCGGGAGATTAAAGCCATTTGTTGGACACTGATCCACTCACTCTGGCAGGGATTGCTGATTGCGGCCTTGGCCGGGCTGGTAATTGCAACTACCCGCAAAGCTTCGGCTAAATTGCGCTATCATTTATTTGGTGTATTGTTGATTGCATTCACCCTGGCTATAGCCCTTACTTTTATTTACGAGATAGTCTGGGGTACCGCTGCCGCAACAGTAGATGGGGAAGTAACGATTACGCCAGGACATACCGTTATCCGGCAGGCGGTTTTAGCAAACGGAAAGTTGAGCTTTTTAAACAGCATCAGCAATTTTCTTAATAGCAAGGCGACCGGGATTTTTGCCATCTGGTTGATTTGTTTCTTATATAAAAGCGTGAGGTTATTAGGTGGCA
>JAZKET010000015.1:0-6759 GCA_040386815.1 Bacteroidota bacterium
GTTTACAGCAAGTGCCCCTTAAAGCGATGTCTAGCTGGAAACAGGTGCTTGACAGCGTGCGGGTATTTGCCGACCGCAACCCCGACGGCTGGGTAATTGGCAACGGCTGGGATCAAAACCTGTGGCCGGGCAAAAAATTTCCGGATAAAGCTAAGCTCGACTCGCTTTTCCCGGTGCGGCCGGTGATATTGAACCGGGTAGACGGGCATGCAGCTATTGCCAACCAGGCGGCGTTGAATGTTGCCGGAATAAAACCCGGGCAAAAAATTGTTGGGGGCGAAATAGAAACTATTGATGGTAAACTTACCGGTGTATTGATTGATAATGCCATTGGCATTGTTACCCGAAAAATACCAGACCCAACCGAGCAAATAACCCAAAGCGCATTGTTAGACGCGCAGCGAAATTGCTTCAAGGTTGGCCTGACTACGGTTGACGATTGCGGCCTGCCTTATACCATGATAAACACTATTGCTAATTTACAAAAGCAAGGCACGCTAAAAATGCGCATGTACCTAATGTTGGCCGATAGACCAGAAAACTACGATTACCTGTTTAAACGTGGCATCTACAAAACTCCGGGCCTGAATGTACGCGCCTTTAAGGTTTATGGCGATGGCGCGCTGGGGTCGCGCGGGGCTTGTTTGCTGGGGCCTTATAGCGACCAGCCTGCATCAAATGGATTTTTATTAAGCCCTAAAACGCACTTTGAAGAAGTTGCCAAACTCATTGCCGATAACGGTTTCCAGATGTGTACCCATGCCATTGGCGACTCGGCTAATCGTGCTATATTAAATATCTATGCCAACATATTAAAAGGCAAAAACGATAAACGCTGGCGCATTGAGCATGCGCAAGTGGTATCGCCCGATGATATGAAACTGTTTGGCGATAACAGCGTCATCCCATCGGTACAACCTACACATGCAACATCTGATATGTACTGGGCGGGGCAGCGTTTGGGCGCGGCGCGTTTAAAAACAGCCTATGCTTATAAAGACTTGCTAAAGCAAAACGGATGGATTGCCTTGGGTACTGATTTCCCGGTAGAGCATATAAACCCCTTGTATACATTTTATGCCGCGGTAGTGCGTAAAGATCTGAAAGGCTACCCGGCAAAAGGTTTCCAAATGGAAAATGCCTTAACCCGTGAACAGGCCCTGCGGGGTATGACAATATGGGCCGCAAAAGCTAACTTTGAAGAGCACGAGAAAGGCAGCATTGAAGCAGGCAAGTATGCCGACTTTATAATAACCGACCAGGACCTGATGACAGCCAAGCCCGGCGAGCTGCCCAACATCGGCATTATAAAAACCTACATAAACGGAGAAAAGGTATATGAGAAAAAATAGGCTTTACAGCTTAATTTTAAGTTTAACGGTACTAACATTATTTGAGTCGGCCTGCGCACAAACCACCGGGCTTACTTATTTGAAAGAAGAAAAACTGGCCGAGAAGTCGACCATTTTATTAAATAACAATAACGCCCTTATTCCGCTGCGCAATATCGGCAACCTAAAAATTGTCAGTATCCATTTGGCAAATCCGCATGCTGTGGGTTTTGACAGTTTGCTGAATAAGTATACCAAAGTACAGTCTGTTGATCTGAATGAGGTTGTGGGCAAACGTTCGGGCTATCTTAATGTCGACCTAAGGCAATACAATACCATTATTGTACAACTTACTGAGGCCGATATCAATAATCAGCAGCTGGTAAAACTCATTACCGATAACCAGAAAATTAAAAACGTCATAGTAGCGTATTTTGGCAATGGCAATTTACTATCCAGAATTGACGAGGTTACGGCGCCCATTATTTACTCAGACCGCGCTACGGCGGTAGCGGCATATTACAGCGCGCAGGCTATATTTGGTGGTGTTGCCATAACACAAAAACTGCCCGAGAGTATTACCCAGCGTTACCGCACCGGCATGGGCTTTACTACAGAGAAAACCCGTTTACAATATACCGTGCCCGAGGCTGTAGGCATTAACAGCAGCAACCTGCTGGATATTGATAAAATAGCCAAAGAAGCCATGAATGCTAAAGCCACCCCGGGCTGCGTGGTTTTGGTAGCAAAGGATGGTAAGGTAATTTTTAACAAAGCCTACGGTTATCACACCTATTCGGCAGACGAGCCGGATAAGATCACCGATATTTTCGATTTGGCATCAATGACCAAAACTACGGCTACTACCGTGGCGGCTATGACTTTGTATGAAGAGGGTAAACTGAATGTTGACTCGACCATGGCTTATTACCTGCCGCTGGCCCGCAATACCAACAAAGCCGATATTAAGGTAAGTGAGCTACTTATGCACCAGGCCGGGCTGATACCTGACATTGCCACCTTTGGCGTTATAAAACCGACCGACCATGTGGCCGATTCATCGGCAGCTTTCCCCATAAAAGTTAATAACGGCTACTTTTTACGTAAGGACTACTACAAGGATATTATGCTGCCGGCCATGTATAACTCGGCTGTAAAAACGCGGGGGCAATATGTTTACAGCGATGTGGGCATGTTGTTTATGCAGCAAATTATTGAGGGCATTACCCAAACGCCTATAAACGTATATACCCAACAGCAGTTTTATAACCGCCTTAGCATGCAAACCGCAGGCTTTTTGCCGTTGTACCGTTTCCCCGAGAGCCAGGTAGTGCCGTCGGAAAACGACCAGGTTTACCGTAAGTCTGAACTGGTGGGCTATGTAAACGACCCAACCGCCGGACTGATGGGTGGCGTTGCCGGTCACGCGGGTTTATTTGGCAGCGCTAATGATGTTGCTATTTTATACCAAATGCTGTTAAACAAGGGCACTTATGGTGGCGATACTTTTTTTAAACCGCAAACGGTTGAGCTGTTTACCGCGAAGCAATCGGCCATAAGCCGTCGTGGTTATGGCTTTGATATGTGGGACCCTATTGCCGAGCGTAAATACCCGTCAGAACTGGCATCGCCACAAACGTATGGTCATACCGGCTACACGGGTACCTGCATCTGGGTTGACCCCAAATACAACCTGGTATACATATTCTTGTCAAACCGCACCTACCCAACCGTAAGCAGCAAGCTGGGTAGCCTAAACATCAGGCCACGCATACAGGATGTGGTTTATAAGGCAATAGCGAAAGGGATGTGATTTCGAATTTCGGATGTTCGTCCCGATAGCTATCGGGATCGGATTTATTTTTAATGTCATTTCGATACGGGGAAAGAGTGAGAAATCTACATGCAACTTTTCAGGCGTATAAGATTTCTCGCTACGCTTCGAAATGACATTGTTTTATAGAACCTGATTAAACTCCAGCCGTTCCCCATCAGGCCCGGTAATATTGAAATATTTACAGCCATTTTTCCAAAATTGCAGAAACACCGGCTCGGGTTCAATGATATTAAAATTACCGGCTTTTACGGTGGCGTAGGCTTCGTCAATATCAGGCACATCAAAAGCTATGTGGTCTATGTGGCCGTCTTTGCGTGCGGCTATTTCGGGCAGTACGCTGTCGGGCATCTGGTATAGTTCAATAATGATGTCGCCGCGTTTCATCATTACACAAGTGCCCGGTTCGCCGTTGTGGGTAAAGGTCTTTTCCATCGCGTTAGCAAAACCAAGTTTACTATAAAATATAGCCGAATTAACAATATTAGTAACTGGTATGCCAATGTGTTGTATGGCGCTGATGTCGATGTTTATAGCACTTTCCATAGGTTGTAGATTTCGGATGTTCGTCCCGATAGCTATCGATATCGGATTTGAAAGATATGTACTTAAACGGTAAAGATAGATTTATATTGGATTTTTAAAGGGCTGGCACTTACTTAGACCGGGCGATAAATAAATCCGACATCGACCATCCGATATCTGACATCCCCCGACATCACATTAATATTACAAATTGCAAACACTAATACCGTTTATTGCTGTTAAACTTGCATAATATTTTATCACGATCTGCATATAGATGAAAATCGGAATAGTTTGTTACCCTACCTTCGGCGGTAGCGGGGTTGTTGCCACAGAGTTGGGAAAGGCCCTTGCCGATAACGGTCACCAGGTGCATTTTATAACTTATAATCAGCCTGCCCGATTGGATTTCTTTTCGGAGAACCTTTTTTATCATGAGGTTTCGGTGTCTAAATACCCGCTGTTTGATTATCCGCCATATGAGCTTGCCCTTGCCAGCCGCCTGGTTGATGTGGTGCGCTTTGAAAAGCTGGATATTCTGCATGTGCACTACGCTATCCCCCATGCATCAGCGGCGTTTATGGCTAAGCAGATACTGCAAACTTACGGGGTTTACATCCCGGTGGTAACTACATTACATGGTACCGATATTACGCTGGTAGGTAAAGACCGTACCTATAAACCGGTGGTAACGTTCTCTATCAATCAGTCTGACGGGGTTACAGCTGTTTCTGAAAATCTGCGTAAAGACACTTTCGAGTTTTTTGAGATAGAGAACGAAATCAAAGTTATCCCTAATTTCATCGACCTTAAACGCTTTAACCTGCAGGCTAAAGATCACTTTAAACGTGCCATTGCGCCCGATGGTGAAAAAATACTGATCCACACTTCAAACTTCCGTAAGGTAAAACGTACAAATGATGTGGTGAAGATATTTGCCAAAGTACGCGCCAAAGTGCCATCGAAACTATTAATGGTGGGCGATGGCGGCGAGCGCAGCGAATGCGAACAATTATGCCGCGACCTTGGCGTTGCCAACGATGTGCGCTTTTTAGGCAAGCAGGATGCCATTGAAGAGATACTTTCGGTGTCTGATCTTTTCCTGATGCCGTCGCAGTCTGAAAGTTTTGGTTTGGCCGCTCTAGAGGCTATGGCCTGCAAAGTGCCGGTACTAAGTTCTAACGCGGGTGGTTTGCCAGAGCTTAACGTTGATGGCGTAACCGGATTTTTGAAAGACGTTGGTGATATAAAAGGAATGGCTGAAAAAGCTATTTATATGTTAGAAGACGAAGGCCGCCTTACCCAATTTAAAGAAAACGCCCTGGCCCGCGCCAAAGAGTTTGAACTAAGCAAGATATTGCCGCTATACGAAAATTATTACATTGAAGTAATTGCTAAAACAAGAGTAAAGGCAGAGGGATGTTCGAAGAATAAGTAATCGTAACAGGCCGTCATCCTGAACTTGTTTCAGGATCTTAAAACGCCCCCACATCGGCGCGGCACTGTATACGTTATAAGATGCCGAAATAAATTCGGCATGACGACGATATGCGTTTTGTCATCAATTGATCAATACACCAATTTATACCCAATCCCCCGCACATTAATAATCTGCACGGATGGGTCGCCGGCCAGGTGTTTGCGTAGCTTGGTAATAAATACGTCAAGGCTGCGGGCGTTGAAAAAGCTGTCGCCGCCCCAAATTTTCTGTAATATATCCGGGCGCTTTACTACCTGTTGGTGGTTTTGGCAAAGCATTTTAAGCAGGTCGCTTTCGCGCGATGTTAGCGGGGTTAGGTTAATGCCCTGTTCAATTACATTTTTACGCGGGCGAAACACAAACTCGCCAAACTGAAATACATCTGTCTCTGTCATTGGTTTGGCTGCCAGCACACCTTCGCGGCTAAGCTGTACCTGTATACGCACTATCAGCTCTTCAATACTGAAAGGCTTTTTTAGATAATCATTAGCGCCAATTTCAAACCCTGTCACCACATCTTTTGATTGCGATTTGGCGGTTAGAAAAATAATAGGCGTATGCCTGTCTGTCGCCCTTATTTTGCGGGCCACTTCAAAGCCATCCATTAGCGGCATCATTACATCAAGCACCAGTATGTCGGGTTTATGTGTCTCGTATTGTTCAAGGGCCACCCTGCCGTTAGGGCACAAAATAACCTTATAGTCGCGTTCCTCGAGGCTCTCGCGAACGATATGTGCCAGGGCCGTCTCATCTTCGGCCAATAAAACTTTTACGCTGCTCATTTATCTTAAAGGTATAGAAATGACAAACTCGGTATACTCATTTACTTCACTATTTACAGAAATATTGCCACCATGGGCTTCAATTACAGAACGCACGTAGCTAAGCCCCAGGCCGCTGCCCTTTACCAGGTACCTGTCGTTAGTGGGTACACGGTAAAACTTATCAAATATATAATCTAATTCATGCCCGGGGATGCCATTGCCATCGTCTTTGATAGAAAAACAAGCGGTGCTTTTTCGTTTCATGCCGGTTATGCTAATGTTTACTTCATGCTTTTTTGAGTACTTAATAGCGTTATCTATCAGGTTTATCAGCACATTTTTCAAATGCAGCGCATCGCCATTAATAGCATTCACGCTATCGTCAATATCAACCTTATAAAACACCGGTTTATCGGCCCTTAATTTCTCTATGGACAATACTTCGTTAATTATGGCTGTTATATCTATGGTTTGCAGCTCAAGCTTAAAATCATTTTTATCATAAAGCGATATGCTAAGCAGCTTGGTTACCATATCGTCCAGGCGTTCCAATTCGCTTTTTGACATGGCCAGGTAACGGGCCGCCCGCTCTCTGTTTTCAAGTGCATTGAAATTCTGCATCGACTCAATAGCCGCAGATACCGTAGCTATAGGCGTTTTAAACTCGTGCGTAAGGCTGTCAATAAAATCGTCGCGCACGTCTGACAGATATTTTTGCTTTTTAATGGTTTTAATAAGGCCCCGCATTAATACCACCAAAACAGAAATAAATATCAGCAATAACATCACTTTGAAAAAAACCACCCGCCTGGCAAAACTTGCACG
>JAZKET010000015.1:6769-35031 GCA_040386815.1 Bacteroidota bacterium
CGATGTGGCATATACAAGGCCACCCACTCTTTGTCGGGGTGCGGAAATAGTTTGCTTGGATAAAGGTACAATACCCTGTCCTGAAACAGCACTAACGCGCTGTCTGTTGGAGCAAAATAAAGCCGGGCACTATCTTTAAAATAGCTCATGCCATAATGGTCCAGCTGTTCTTTAAAACGCTTAACTATATTGGCACTATCTGCCTTGAACGATATTGGCGGGATCTTATCTATATAGAATTTAAAAAACTCGCCGGGGTATAGTGATTCGTTTTTAAGATAATTTACCACCTTGGTGCTATCGCTTTTAAAATCAATTAGAAAACGCGAATGCGGTCTTGGTTTTTTATTAAACGTTCTGACGTCGCCGTAATAAACAACATATTCTATCTTCTGTGTATCTAAATAGGCTCTGAGAGTAGTTACCACGTTCGCCGAATCCATCTCCAGCCGCTCTGCCTCATGCTGTCGCAACGCATGTTCCAATGCTCGCATGCCTGTACCATTTACAGATTCCAGCTTTACGTAATAAGTATTAAACAGCCCCTCCATCAGGAAATAAGCAACGCCCGTTAAGGCGATAATGACAAGGGCAAGGTTTAGCTTTTTCTGCATATCAATACTAAATTGATGAAACCAATATAGTTGCCTTTTCGGTAGCACAATCTATCTGTTAACATACGTTAACATTGTTTAGCATTAGGCAACAATATGGCCGGTTTTTATCTTAGTGGTATGGTAATAATAAACTCTGTTTTAATATTTAGCTCGCTGTTTACGGCTATGGTGCCGCCGTGCGCTTCAATTACAGAGCGTACATAGCTCAGGCCCAGGCCACTGCCTTTTATGTTATGCAAATCGCCGGTGGGTACACGGTAAAATTTTTCGAATACATTTTTAAGCTGGTTGGCCGGTATGCCAATACCATTATCGCGCACGGTTAATACCAGTTGGTTACGAATATTCAGGCCGCTAAATACTATGTCAACCGTATCGTTAGAGTATTTTACCGCGTTATCAACCAGGTTTATCAGTACGTTTTTAAAGTGCAGCGGGTCGGCGTGGATGTGCCGTACCTCTTCGGCAATATCAACCGTAAACTTAACCGGCTTTATGGCCCTGAATTTTTCCATACTTATTACCTCGCTTACCATTTGTACCAGATCAACCTGGTGAAGGTTAAGGGTAAGGTTGTTTTTTTCGTAAACGGATAGGTTTAGCAGCTTGGTCACCATGTCATTCAGGCGCGTTAGTTCGCCTTTTGATATCTCAAGGTAACGTTCCGTCTTTTCCTTGTTTTCCAGCGCGTTAAACTTCTGCATCCCCTCAATAGCTGCCGATATGGTGGCTATGGGTGTTTTAAATTCGTGTGTAAGGTTATCAATAAAATCATCCTTAATATCGGCCAGTTGTTTTTGTTGTTTGATAATTTTGATCAGAAACTGGAACGACAGTATCAGCATACCAATTAAGGCTACAGAAACACCCACCTTATAGATCATTTTTTGTACTATCCACGTATTTCGGTGCAATAGGTAGTAGCCCACCCATTGCTTTTGAGGATAGCGGTGCGATACATTTTGATGAAACCTGATGTACTGATACAAATAAACCCCATCCTGCTCATTACCATCAAACGACGAAAAATAAATGCGGGCATCATCGGCCAGGTCGCTGCCGCCATACTCGCGCACAGCGTCTTTAAAATATTTAAGTATGCGGGTGCTGTCGTCTTTAAAGGCTTGCTGGCTTGTTTTACTGGTAAGCTTTTCAAAGAAACTTATTTCAGAGGCAGCCAGGCGATTATAGTTAAAAAAATTATTTAATGAGTCGGTTAGCTGTGCGCTGCTTAATTTTTTTGCCGCTTCGTCAACCAAAGTTTCAGGTATGCGTTTGTTACTGCCGAAAGAAGTAATAAAGCTGGGCGACATAATGGATATCCCCTCGCTTGATGGCATGGTCATCCGCATGTAAAACGGGCCGCCCGGTTCTTGCTCTATTTCGGTATGGTGGTTTTCAAGATCAATGTGTAATGAATCGGCTCCGTTTACATATTTCAGCTTCACGGTATCGGCCCATTTTTTTAAGTTGTTGGCTAAAAAGGTCGAGTCGGCTTGTCGCTGTTCGGTATTATGTCTTTCCAGGGCGTCGGCTAAAAAAGTATTAGCGGCGCTCCACAATTTATCTTCCTCGCTTTTGAATGTTTTAAACACCCAGTCAACCTGGAAATACATAATACCAAATATGGCGACAGTAATAGGTATAAGGATAAGGTTTAGCTTTCTTTTCATGTCAATTTTTAATTGATGAACGAAGATATATCCGGGCATAAAAAAACAGATTATCTGTTAACATACATTAACATTGTTTAGCATTTGGCAATAATTGGCGCTTTAATCATGGCTGGCCCATAGCCTGACGCTTGGATATTTCATTTATTATTCTCTGATAAAGGTGCCTTTTTGGGGATAAAAACCGCAAAACTTCTGCCGTCAAATGCCTAATTTAGCAGCGTAAAAATCCGTTATTGGGCGGAGAAGGGAAATTTCTACAGATGTCAGACATAATTCAGCTTTTACCAGATTCAGTTGCCAACCAAATCGCCGCGGGCGAGGTGGTGCAGCGGCCCGCATCTGCTGTAAAAGAACTGATAGAGAACGCCATAGATGCAGGGGCAGACAAAATACAGCTGATTGTTAAAGACGCCGGAAAGGCTTTGTTGCAGGTAATCGATAACGGCTGCGGCATGAGCGGCACAGACGCGCGCATGTCTTTTGAGCGCCACGCAACGTCTAAAATTAAGAAAGCTGAAGACCTTTTTGCCATACGCACCATGGGTTTTAGGGGCGAGGCCATGGCATCTATTGCCGCCATAGCGCAGGTAGAGTTAAAAACCCGCCGCCATGAAGATGAACTGGGTACGCAGATTTTCATAGAAGCTTCTGAAGTTATTAAGCAGGAACCCTGCTCAGGCACACCTGGTACCTCCATATCGGTTAAAAACCTTTTTTATAACATACCGGCAAGGCGCAACTTTTTAAAGAGCAACCCGGTTGAGATGCGTCACATCATTGACGAGTTTCAGCGTGTAGCGCTGGCGCACCCCGGCATATTTTTCACATTGCATCATGATGGGCAAGAGGTTTATCACCTGCCCTCAACCACGTTGAAGCAACGCATTATTCACCTGTTTGGTAATAACTATAACCAGCGCCTGGTGCCGGTTGAAGAGGATACCACTATTATAAACCTGCGTGGTTTTGTGGGCAAGCCCGAGTTTGCCAAGCGCACCCGTGGCGAGCAGTTCTTTTTTGTAAACAACCGTTTTATTAAAGACCCGTACCTTAATCATGCAGTGTTGACAGCTTTTGAGGATTTACTGCCTGATGATACCTATCCGTTGTATGTATTGTTTATTGAGATAGATCCGTCAAAGATCGATATCAACGTACATCCCACAAAAACAGAAATAAAATACCAGGACGAGAAAGCTATTTACGCCATTATCCGCTCGGCAGTTAAACGTTCTTTAGGGCGATATAACATTACGCCAAGTTTGGATTTTGACCAGGAGAACAGCATTGAACACCTGATAACGCCAAAGCCTTTTGCAGAGATAATAGCGCCGGTTATAGCGTTTAACCCTGATTTTAACCCCTTTGCCAAAGCCGAACGCGAGTTGCCTTTTCAGAGAGAAAGCAACGGCGGTAGCAGTATTGGTGGTAACGGCGGCGGTTACAACCATCGCAATACATCTATCCCTCAAAATTGGGATACCCTGTATGAGATCAGCAAACGCGAAGATACTTCAGTACAGCAGCAAATGCATATTGAAGATACCGTAGCGATAAATGAGCAGGAGATTGCCAAATCAACCGACAGGCAGTTTTTTCAGGTGCATAACCGCTTCATTATGTCGCAAATCAAGTCGGGTTTTATGCTGATAAACCAGCAGGCCGCGCATGAGCGTATTTTGTACGAGCGCTTTTTGCAACAATTGCAAAATCACTCGGGTGTTAGTCAGCAAAGTTTGTTCCCGCAGTCGCTTACACTAAACGGGGCCGATTTTGAGTTATTGAGAGAACTAATGCCTGACATACGCGCCCTGGGTTTCGACCTGCGCGAGTTTGGCAAAAATACCGTTGTGGTTGAAGGTATCCCTGCCGACCTAAACAATGTTGGCGAACACGAGTTATTAGAACGGTTATTAGAAGGCTTTAAAAACAACCTGTCGATATTAAAAATGGACAAGCGCGATAACCTTGCCCGCTCACTGGCACGCAACGCTGCCATTAAAGCCGGCGCTAAGCTATCGCAAGAAGAAATGAACCAGCTAACTGATCAGCTTTTTGCCTGCCAAATGCCAAATGTAGCGCTAAACGGTAAGCCGGTAATTAGTACTTTTACCTTAAACGAATTATTAGAGCGGTTTGAAAAATAGCTCTGCATATAGAAAAATATTAAACAACTATGGAATCCCCTTTTGCTAACCTGCCGTCGATAACCAAAAACCTGCTTATCATTAATATCTTATGCTTTTTGCCATGGCTAGTTTTTAATGAAACGCAAATTGACCGTGTATATCACCTGGTTGTTGCACATTATTTCGATTCGCCGTTTTTCAAACCCTGGCAGCCTATCACTTACATGTTTTTTCATTACGGGTGGATGCATATCATCTTTAATATGTTTGCCTTATACTCTTTTGGTGCCATCTTAGAGTATAACATGGGGGCCAATAGGTTTATCAGTTTTTATTTTATCTGTGGCTTGGGTGGCGTAGCCTTGCAAATGATTATGCAGGCTTATCAGGTACATGCAATAACCGGCCAATTTACATTAGCCGCTAAAGATTTAGAGGCAAGCTACCTTGCTTATGGTCCAAAAGCTCAAGAGCTTTACAACCTTTACCATGGGGGCATGGCGGGCGCTTCGGGCGCTATATCAGGCTTATTAATAGCATTTGCTTTAATGTACCCAAATGCCGAGCTGATGCTGTTTTTTATACCTGTACCCATAAAAGCTAAATATGTAATGCCGGGTTATATCATACTTTCACTGTTTCTTGGTATCAGACCGATGGCAGGCGATAATGTAGCCCACCTGGCGCATCTTGGAGGCGCGGTATTGGGCTTTATTATGGTTAAACTATGGCGTTTGCAAGGTCCCGGCAATTCCAGATATTAATTTTTGAGCGATGACCTTCTGGCAAAATATCCAATACAAAATGTTTAAATCGGGTACTAAACTGTACCTGCTTATAGGCATTAATGTGTTTGTGTTTTTGCTGATAGGTGTGTTAACCGTTATTGAAAAACTAACGCTGCGCACTAATAACGTTGCCGCTTATACATATGAATATCTGGCAATGCCTGCCTATTTGCCTAAGCTGCTTGTGAGGTTTTGGACACCACTAACCTACATGTTTATGCACGCCGATTTTTGGCATGTATTGTTTAACATGCTTTGGTTGTTTTGGATGGGGCAGATATTTGAAGAGTTTTTGGGCAATAAGCGTATACTTGGTTTATACCTTTTGGGCGGTTTGGCAGGCGCTGTTGTGTTTATTGCGGGGTATAACCTGTTCCCGTTGTTCTCTCAAAGTAATGCTTTAACAGGCAGTAATATTGTAGGTGCATCGGCATGCGTTATGGCGGTTACCGCCGCGGCCGCTACTATAGCGCCCGATTATACCATTATGTTATTTGGCATGATACCCGTTAAACTAAAATGGATAGCTATAATTTATGCTATATTAGGTTTTTTAGGGATGACAGGCGGCAACGCCGGTGGTCAAATGGCGCACCTTGGCGGCCTGATAATTGGGTTTGTTTATGTTAAACAGCTGCAAAGCGGCAGGGATATAATAGGCGGCATTGCTGGCTTATTTAAGCCAAAACCAAAATTAAAAGTAGCATCAACAAATCGCGATCGGTCGGCAACTGACGCCCCGCGCCAGGATGAGGTAGATCGTATATTGGACAAAATATCAACCGATGGTTATGACAACCTGAGCAAGCAGGAGAAGGAAACCCTATTTCGCGCCAGCAAAAAATGAAAAAAAAGCCACAGCATAAGCTGCCTTTTATTGACAAGTTTTTTTTGTGGATAAACATTGGTTTATGCCTGGCTTTGCTGTTGAGTTACCTTGCCCCCGTTACAGATCCTAAAAAGATATGGGTCATCGCTTTTTTTGGCCTTGCTTATCCGCCTTTGCTGCTGTGTAATGTGTTGATGATAGTGTATTGGGTGTTGCGCCGCAGTAAATATGTTGTGCTGCCCATAGCAACTATACTGCTTGGTTATAATACACTTAACAATAACGTAGGTTTTAGGCTAAGCAGCAGTGTTGTAAAGCCAGCTAACGCTTTGCGGTTGATGACCTATAATGTGCACGATTTTAAAAGACTTAACCCGCAGCCCGGCGATAAATCTACCAAACACGATGTTTTTAAAATTTTAGCCGAGGAGCAGCCTGATATTATTTGTATGCAAGAGTATTTTAGCCGTAACCGCGGTGTTTTTGCCATGACAGATTCTATAAAGAAGATAATAGGCGCCAAACATTACTATTTTGAAAAGTTTTATGGTAACGACACAGATGGTATTGGTATAGCCATGTTTTCTAAGCTACCTATTATAGATAAAGGCCTGATACAGCTTACAGAATTAGATAACAGTAATCAATGTCTTTACATAGACATTAAGTATCATGATCAAATAGTGCGTATCTACACCGTCCACCTGCAGTCCATAAAGTTTGAGCCGGTTGATTACAGGTATATTGACTCTGTAGCTAAAAACTACAAAGCCGACTATTCGTCGACCAAACGCTTAGGCGGCAAGCTAAAAAAAGCATTTATAAGGCGCAGCGAGCAGGTAGCAAAAATTAGAAAGCATGCAAGCCAGTGTTCATACCCATATATCATTGCCGGCGATTTTAATGATACACCTACGTCATTCGCGGTAAATCAAATGGCTAAGGGGCTTAAAAACGCGTTCCGTGAAAAAGGCTCAGGGTTGGGGCGTACTTATAATGGCGATTTTCCGAACTACCAGATAGATTACGTAATGGCCAGCCCTAATTTTGATGTGGCAGGTTATCGCATTATAGAAAAAAAACTGTCAGACCATTACCCGGTATGTGCTGATCTGGTTTTGAAGTAATTGCTTGGTCATATCAACTTAATCAACCACGCACCTAACCACAAAAAATTGTAAGTTTGCCATCATGCAACAAAATTTATTTGTTTATAATACTTTAACACGTAAAAAAGAAGAGTTTAAGCCACTTAACGCGCCGCACGTTGGCATGTATGTTTGCGGCCCTACAGTTTATAGCGATGCGCATATGGGTAACTGTCGTACCTATGTATCGTTCGATTTAATTTTTAGGTACTTAACCCTATTGGGCTATAAAGTGCGCTATGTGCGTAATATTACAGATGCGGGCCACCTTGAAGGCGAAGCCGGCGACCAGGGCGAAGATAAGATCTCAAAAAAAGCTAAGCTTGCTAAGCTTGAACCTATGGAGATTGTGCAAAAATATACCGTAGGTTTTCATGATGTAATGCAGGTGCTAAACACCTTGCCACCTAGTATTGAACCTACCGCTACCGGCCATATTATTGAGCAGATAGAAATGGTGAAGCTAATACTTGCGCAAGGCTTGGCTTATGAGGTTAACGGCACTGTTTATTTCGACGTTGAAAAATATAACCAGACCCAAAACTATGGCATATTAAATGGCCGTAACCTGGAAGATTTGCTGGTAAACACACGTACACTTGGCGGCCAGGAAGAAAAACGCGGTCCGCTTGATTTTGCGCTTTGGATAAAAGCAAAGCCAGAGCATTTAATGCAGTGGCCATCGCCATGGGGCAATGGTTTCCCGGGCTGGCATTTAGAGTGTTCTGCCATGAGTCAAAAATACTTGGGCGAGCAGTTTGATATTCATGGCGGTGGGATGGACCTTGCGCCAACACATCATACTAATGAAATTGCGCAAAATGTGGCCTGCTGCGGTAAAAACCCGGCTACCTATTGGGTGCATACCAATATGCTGACGGTAAATGGCCAAAAAATGTCAAAATCGTTAGGTAACAGCTTTTTGCCTGATGAACTTTTTAGCGGCGATAACGATATATTAGATAAAGGCTACAGCCCAATGACGGTGCGTTTCTTTATGCTGCAGGCACATTATCGCAGCACGCTTGATTTTGGTAACGAAGCTATGGACGCGTCTGAGAAAGGTTTTAAGCGCCTGATGAATGCTGTTGGGTTATTGGATGCTTTAAAAGCGTCTGACAGCACAGAAGTTGATGCCGCAGCCCTGCAACAGCGCTGCTACGAGGCTATGAACGACGATTTTAATAGCCCGGTTTTAATAGCCGAACTATTTGAAGCATCGCGCATTATTAATTCTGTTAAAGACGGTAAGTTGAAGATAGATGCGGCTAATCTTGAAATTTTGAAAAACATTATCAAGGTGTTTGTGTTTGATGTGTTGGGTTTAAAAAATGAACAGGCCGCTAACGATGATCTGCCTAAAGTATTAAACCTGGTAGTTGATCTGCGCAACGAAGCTAAAGTAAATAAAGACTATGCCACATCTGATAAGATCAGAGATGGCCTGCAGAAAATAGGCATACAGCTTAAAGACGGAAAAGACGGAACAAGCTGGAGCAAAATTTAATCTGATAATCAACGTTATAAAAGCTGATATTTCGCTCGTCATTTACGGCGGGCATACAATAATTTAAAATCTCCCTAACTCACACCACACATGAAAAAAAATGTATTGGCTGCCATCTGTTTTACATTTGTAACTACTGTAGCTGTCGCCCAGGCGCCGGCCAAAGTTGGTAAAGTAGTTGAAGCCGAAGAAAACTTTAATAAACTGGTTGCTAAAAAAGGTATGAAAGATGCCTTTTTATCTGTAGCCGACCAAGACGGTATAGTGTTTAGACCAGGACCGGTTAAAATAACCGATTTTTACGCCAATATAGAAAAGCAACCCGGCTTATTGCAATGGACACCTAAGTTTGCCCGGACATCACAAAATGGCGATTTGGCTTTTACTGCCGGTCCGTACGTTTACAGCAATGGTAAAGCCGATGATGATAAAGTTTATGGCGATTACGTATCTATTTGGCGCGGCGATGGCGAAGGTAAGTACAAGTTGCTAATAGATTTGGGGGTACAACATCCCGAACCTGAGAAAGAGGAATTGATAGATTTTAAAGAGCCTGATCTATCAAAAAAGCCGTCGGCAAATAAAGACCCGTTTAACGGAAAAACCATTATTATTAATACTGATAAGATATTTAACCAAACGCTGGGTATGTCGGCATTAGGTGCTTACAAAGAATTTTTAAGCCCTGAGGCACGTTACTATTTCCCGGGTTTTGAGCCTATTACAGGTACCGATAAAATATTGAAGTTTTTAAATAACCAAGCTATCAGTATTACTGCAGAAAACATTAGCGGTACCCGCTCAATTAGCAATGATTTGGCTTATACTTACGGCCGCGCCCGTATAAAAAAAGGAAATATTGTAAGCAATTATCACTACGTACGTATCTGGGAGGTTGACGCAGCCCACAAATGGAACGTATTGTTAGAGATATTTGCAGCGGTTGAGAACTAGTTGAGTGATTAGAGGTTGGTGATCAGAGATTAGTTACCAAGCATATAAATAAGAAAGGCTTGCCAAACGGCAAGCCTTTTCTATTTGTCATCCAGAGGAACGAAGTATCTTCTGCGCGCTATCGGTCAATTGTATAAGATCCTTCGCTGTCGCTCAGGATGACAACGGGGCGTTTATGTTTTATGGAGATGACTAACTAATCTATGATCACCAACCTCTAATCACTAAAACAACTGCTCTACAATATCATCTGTCGATAAGCCCTCAGCCTCGGCGTGATAACTGCGTACTATACGGTGGCTCAATATTGGTTTAGCCACTGCCTGTACATCCTCAATATCTGGCGAGTATTTGCCATTGATAACAGCATGGCATTTGGCACCCAGTATCAAAAACTGCGATGCTCTTGGGCCAGCACCCCAGTTAAGTAATCGTTTTACATTAGGGCCTGCAAACTCGCCATCAGGACGGGTTTTAGCTACCAGTTTAACAGCATACTCCAACACATTGTCGGCAACAGGGATATTGCGCACCAACTGTTGGAAATAAATGATCTGTTCGGCGTTTAATATTTTGCTGACACTTTGCTTCAATGTGCTGGTGGTATTTTTAACAATTTCCAGCTCCTCTGCAAACGATGGGTAATTTAACGACACCTTAAACATAAACCTGTCCAACTGTGCCTCTGGCAGCGGGTAGGTGCCTTCTTGCTCAATAGGGTTCTGGGTTGCCAACACAAAGAAAGGTTGTGCCAGTTTATGTGTTACGCCGGCAGCAGTAACCGCTTTCTCTTGCATGGCTTCTAACAGTGCAGCCTGGGTTTTTGGTGGCGTACGGTTAATCTCATCTGCCAGAATAATGTTTGAGAACACCGGGCCCGGAATGAATTTAAAATTACGGTCTTCGCCTAAAATTTCAGAGCCGATGATGTCAGACGGCATCAAATCGGGAGTAAACTGAATACGGTTAAAATCAAGGTCTAACACCTGCGACACAGTTTGCACCAATAGGGTTTTAGCCAGGCCGGGTACGCCTACCAATAAACAATGTCCATTACTAAAAATGGATATCAAAACAAACTTTACAACCTCATCCTGCCCGACTATTACATTACTTATCTCTGATCGTATTTGTTGGTAAGCCAGTTTTAAAGCATCTGCTGCTTCTACTTCGGATTTGTGTTGCATAATTTTTTATGGTTTTACCTGTGCGCTTTCTACTACCGGTGTTGCCCATCCGGTTAACACAGGGCAGCCCTGGTATTGCGGATCGATCTTGATATAGGTCTCTTTACGTTTTTTTGCAAACCATTGGCTAATGGTACGTGCTGTTTTATCTTGCGTAGCAAACTCTTTAATTTTCGGAAAATCTTGCTCCAGGCTTGCTTTATGCGCGTTGGTTACAGATTTTAAGTAAAATATACGGTAGCTTGATTTGCCTGTACGTGGGTCTGTGTAAACCATCGGTTTTGATATACCGCCCGCTTTCATGGTATCAACAATTGCAGAAATTTGCGGGTCTAATTTATCTGTCGGGATAATGGTAGTGCGCTGTTCGGCCTCCATGTTTAATATCAAGCCACCATTGTACTTGGTTTCTTTACTGTCAGAGTAAACAGAAGCCGCGGTAGCAAAAAAATCTACCTTGCGGTTTTTGTTCAATAAATTATAAACAGTATCAGCTTTGCCTTTTGTACGGTCAAGGCTTGCCGCAGTTATTGGCGGCGATATCAGTATGTGGCGGGTATGAACCTGCTCTCCACGACGTTCTAATACTTGTAAAAAAAAGAAACCATAATCGGGGCTTTCAAACACCGGCGAATACTCGCCCGCTTTTAATTTAAAGGCCCAACCGGTATATTCTTTAATAAACTGATTTCTGTCGTTAAAACCTGCGTCGCCACCCTGTGATGCCGATCCTGGGTCTTGCGAGTAAGTAGTTGCCAATGTACCAAAGTCTTCGCCTTTTTTTATCCTGTCAAGCAGGTCTTGCGATTTTTGGCGGTAGTAGTCCTTTTCGTCCTTACTTAATTTTGGCTCAAAAACAATCTCGGCAACTTCAACCTCTTTGTTAAAGGTAGGCAGGCTGTCTTTAGGTATTTTGTCAAAATAATCTTTAACATCCTGCGGGGTAGTGTTCAGCTTTTCAGTAATGTGCTGTTTCATACGCTCGGCAAGCATAATCTCTCTTACATCGTTTTGTATATCCTCTTTGTATTGTAAAAGCGAGCGCCCCAGGTAAGCTTCAACTTTTTCCTGTCCGCCAACACGTTGTATCATTGAGCGCATACGTCTGTCAACATCGGCCTCAACTTCATCCTGCTTAACCACTATACTATCAATAGCTGCCTGTTGTATCAATAACTTTTGCGTTATCAGGCTCTGGGCAAGCATACATTTATCAGGGTGCGCGTTTTGCATAACGTATTGAGTGTTCATCATCTCAATATCCGACTGTAATATCACGCTATTACCTACAATGGCAACAATTTTATCTAATACCTTTTTCTGCGCGTTAGCCGCAGATGCAAACAAAACAACACTCAGTACAACAATCCCAAACTTTCTCATTTATCCTTTTTAAATATGCTGCGAAAAATATCGCAAAAAACGTCCCGAATTTCGGTAAAAATAATCAATTATAAGCCCGCCAACTTCTTTATATACAGGGCGGATTTATAATAATGCGAATATGCCAATAAAGCATCAAACACTTTAACTATTTTTGGTTAAAATTTGTTAAAGGTGAGAGCAGAAAATCCGGCAGCGTTACGTTATTTATTACAAGATGATATTTATTTGCTACAAAGCGATAAAATCAACTTGAATGTTACATTACCCGCTGTTGAATTAACTCAAACCAACGTTGTTGACCCGGCTAAACAACCCCAGGAGGTGCTTGCCTCTGCTACCCAGGTTAAACAGCCCGAACCAGCTACGCAACCCTCTGTGCTTACAGTTGAAACAGAAACGCCTGCATTAGCATATAATTATCTGGGCAACAACAAAAAGTACTTTTTGGTATTGACAAATTATGCCAATGACGATTTTATAGCAGCAGATCATTTAACCGCTTTGCAAAACATCCTGGGCCGCAAGGGGTATGAACTGGCCGACATCGCTATTTTTAACGTCGCAAAAGCCAGCTACACCATTATTGATATTGTAACCCATTTTAAACCCGAAAAGCTTTTAATATTGGGCGAAACCGCCGTGCCTGCCGGTATGGGTGTACCGCCACTCAATCAGCCTAAAAAAATGAAAAACGGCGTGTTGTTGCGCAGTTTTAGTTTTGATGAGATGATGAGCAGCACCGATAATAAGAAAGCATTTTGGGAACAAGTGAAAAACTTATAACCAGCCATGCCTCAATTAGTTTTTGCCACCAACAACGCTCATAAGCTTGAAGAAGTGGCTGCCATTTTAAAGCACAATAGCGACAATGACCCCATACAGTTACTTAGCTTAAATGATATTAACTGCCATGACGATATTGAAGAAACGGGCACCACCTTTAATCAAAACGCATCGATAAAAAGCCATCATATTTACAATAAATACCACCTTAATTGCTTTGGCGATGACAGTGGGTTGGAAATAGATGCCCTAAACGGCGAGCCGGGCGTATATTCTGCCCGCTATGCCGGCGAACATGGTAATCATGCTGCCAACATAGCAAAAGTGTTAATCAACCTGGAAAGAGAGGCTAATCGTAAAGCGCGGTTTCGTACCGTAATATCGTTAGTTTGGGAGGGTAAGGAGCATTTTTTTGAAGGGACGGTTGAAGGCACTATTTCCCATGAAGTGGCCGGCACCGCTGGTTTTGGTTACGATCCCATATTTCAACCGGATGGCTATAGCATAACCTTTGCCGAAATGACCATGGCACAAAAAAATGCAATAAGCCATAGGGCAGTAGCGGTTGAAAAATTAGTTACGTTTTTGAATAAACTGTAAAGTAGAGAACTACAGCTCTTCGGCGCGGTTGTAAAAATACTACGGCTTCAAAATAACCGACCGCCTTTGCGGCACTGTGTCCTTAGGTAAGCTATCTTTTATTGGCTTTGCAGCTGGTTTGTTTAAACTATCGTTTAGCGGCTTTAATACTGGTTTTTTACTCAGGCTATCACTCAGAAGTTTAGCCCCGGGTTTGATAGTCACACTATCTTTTAGTGGTTTAACTATAGCGCCGTTGCTTAAGCTATCCCTGCCGGTTTTTATTTGTGGCGATGCTTTGCCAAGGCTGTCTTTTTTAGCATTAACAGCCGAAGGTTTCCCCGTTTGTTTGCCGGCGCTGGTTTTGGCAGGCGCTTTTTTAGCAGGTGCTTTAGGTCTGTTCAATATAGCTTCTTTGGATATTGGCCTTTCTTTAGGTTTCCAGATAAAGCCTTTTAGTATCTTATCGTCCTCTTTAACCTTGTTTATAGGGAAAGCCTTACCCTCGTATTTTTGCGAAAACCCGTTGCCTACTATCTCGCCATTCTCGAAAGTGAACGATGCTGTGCCGCTTACCGTGCGAGACATATCAGTTACTATATTTTTAACCGTATCGCGTTTAAAGTAAATGGTTTCGGCGTTACCGATAATCAGGAAGGTGTTCAGTTTGCCATTTTTGAAGGTGCCATGCATGCGCTTGCCGCCGGCCTGGTTAAATACGGTCGAGTCTTTCTTCTCTAAATGCACAATAAAGCCGTTAGGATACATATCCAGGTTGTCCAGCTTCTTGTTTTTCATTTGCAGGGTTATGCTATCGCCCGTTAGTTGAGCGCCCTGTGTCCATATCATAGGTGCTACAAACATGCGTATGGTTGAGTCGCTACTGCTGTAAAACATGGAGTCGGCTTTGGCCTGCAGGTCAGATTTAAACAATTTTGCTGCATGGTATCCACTCACAATTCTTATTCTTGAAGTGTCGCTTAGTACTTTGGGCTTAGGTTTAAGCGCCTCAAGCGAATCGGTTTTTATTTTTGCTTTTGCAGTTTTTATCGAGTCTTGCGGGCTCATTTTTTTAATCACCGGTGTATTGGCTATCTTAATAGGGACAACGGCTGGTTTAGGCTTAGGGGCCGGTTTACCAAATAGATCTATCGGAAGGTAAGCAGTATCCCTTGGAAACTTCATTGGCTCCATAACAATATATTTGGGCAGCTTTGTCAACATAACAGATGGTGCCTTTTTTACTGGCGCCTTTATGCTGGTATCTGGGTGTGCAGCATCGTACATTTTTTGCTTCATTATCTTGAAGTCTTTAAATGTTAATACCTGTGTACGTAAGGTATCGGCCACAAAATAAAGCGAATCATACTTAACGCCGGGGCGTGGTTTTTCTACAACCTGTATGGTATCGCCAAACCTAAGCACACTCTCAAACTTAGGTATAGTTTTTTGCGGAAAGATGTTTGCAGTTAGTGCTGGTACAGCCTTTTTTGCAGCCGCCATTACCTCTTTTATGGCACCACCATTAGACGCAACTGCTTTTTTTATGGCAGGTAAGTTTTTGGTAACCGAATCTTTTACAGCCTGCATAGTTAGCTTTTTGTCAGCCGGCAGGTTTTTATTTACCGAGTCTGTTATGGCCTGGGCTGTTATTTTTTTATCTATAGGTAGTGCTTTGTTAAGTTTATCCAGTGCTTTTGTTAGTGTGTCTTTACCGGGTAGTTTGGTTGTTTTTAGCAAAGAGTCGGCGCCTTTAGTTTTAATTTTTGTTGAATCAATAGTTGTTTTTTTAACACCACTGCTGTCTTCGGTAACAAATATCATGTAAGCATTTCGGGTCACAACAGCTTCCTCATTAGCTTTATAAAATTCGCCCAGATCGCCTTTTAACGTTATGCGCTGTTCGCTATCTGTAAAGGTTACGTGGTTAACGGCCTTGCCATAGCCTTTTTTACGGTCGTAAAATAAACTGTCGCCCCTAAGGGTTTTGGTTTTTTGCACATATAGGTTTTTCTTACCAAAGAAAGCCTGTTGGGTAGCTGTATTATAAGTGCCGTTTTCGGTATATAAGTTGTCTTTATCCTTGCCGGTTATAATAGTTGGGCCATAAAAGTAGTTAATACGCGTACCTGCATTATAACGCATGGTATCGGTTTTAATAACGGCGTCTGGGGTATTGGCCACCACGTCGTACCTAAAGTAAGCATCGCGCGAGTTGGCAAAATAGTACCCGTTTTTACTTATTACCGTAGTTTCTTTATTTACCAGTTTTCCACCGTCAACATATGTGCCAATGCGGGTTGCGGTATTGTAAGTAAAATTGTCGGTGGTTAATGTGGCATCTTTATCAACCATAACAACATGGTTAGTAAGCACTGCTGTTTTGGTGTTGCCGTTATAATTTAGCTTGTCGCTATAAATGTGTACAGTATCGCCCTGGTTAATAACAACGTGGCTAAAGGCGTCAACCACATTAAGGTCGGTATAAAAGTAGGCGCTGTCTGATGTAAGGGTAGAGTAGTCTTGTTTAAACGTACCGTTGCGCACCTTAAGAATACGGCTACCATCGGGCGCGGTTGCTGCCTGCATAAAAGTAGACCTAACAAGCTCGACCTTTGATTTGCTTTGGCCAAAAACTGCCGCTGCCGCCAGTAAAAACAATAAACTTAAAACGTATTTATTCACTACTGCAAAATTAGTTTTTTGTCGGGGTTATTAAATTAATAATTTTGATGATGCTGCCAGATAAAGGTTTAACCCATTTTATAGCTAAAAACGGTCTTTTTGATAAAGATGACACTGTGCTGGCTGCCGTAAGCGGCGGTATGGACTCTGTATTAATGGTGCATTTGTTAAAATCATCGGGGTATAAATTTGCAATAGCGCATTGTAATTTTCAGCTTCGCGGCGCTGAGGCCGATGCTGATCAGGCGTTTTGCCAACAACTGGCCCGGCAGTTTGACGTGCCTTTTTATACAGTCAACTTTGATACGCAACAACACGCTGCCACTAACAAAATGTCTATCCAAATGGCGGCACGAGATCTTAGGTATCAATGGTTTGAAGCCTTAAGGCAGCTGCATAACTATGCCGCCATTGCGCTTGCGCATCACCAAAACGATACAATTGAAACAATATTGTTAAACCTGGTGCGCGGCACCGGTATTGCCGGCCTGCATGGTATTTTGCCTAAAAATGGATATTTGGTTAGGCCGCTGCTTTTTCTATCCCGACAGGAAATTGAAAAACTGGTTAATGAGCATAGTCTGCCATACGTAGAAGACAGCTCAAATGCCTCAACCAAATATGCCCGTAATAAATTAAGGCATGATGTGATACCCAAACTGCAGGAGCTTAACCCATCGCTTGAGAAAACTTTCGAAAATAACCTGCAGCATTTTAGAGATCTGGAAACATTGCTTGAAGTAACACTTGCCGAATTAAGACAGCGAGTGTTAATTGCCAATGGCGATGAGATCTATCTGAAAATAGATGCCGTTAAGGCGCTCAACCCGCAACGACTGTTGTTGTTTAAATTGTTGCAGGCGTATGGGTTTAATGAAACCACCATTGATGATGTAATATCTGTGCTGGATAAACACGCTGGTCGTACGTTTGAATCGGAAACACATCGTTTGGTGCTTGATCGTGATAAATTGATCATCGCCCCAAAAAGCAAAGCTGCCGGGCCGGTAATAAATATTAATGATAGCGACAACTCAGTTAATTACGGTGATTATAAACTGACCTTCCTGCATAATGACGCTCTGCTGATTGTTAAGGATAACCCAATGGTTGTGTCTGTTGATACGGATAAATTGATTTACCCCTTACAACTTCGTGCCTGGCAGCAATCAGATAGTTTTCATCCGCTGGGAATGAAAACGCGCAAAAAAATAAGCGATTTTTTTATCAGCCTAAAAATACCTTTACATAAAAAAAGCGAGATACCTTTGCTGGTTAACGGCAACGGCGAAATTATATGGGTGGGAAGCTACCGACTTAACGACAGGTATAAGGTGACTGAAAACACCAAAAAAGTAACTATATTCGAATTAAATAAAATTTGAGGGTGCGCCAATTTAAAGATCAATTATCAAATTGGCATGTTTTCAAATCTTCAAATTAAAAGATGAGCGAGAGAGTAGTTTTTTCTGAAAAGCAATACCTGGGCCGCGAGTTTGTGCCCTTATCTATACGCCTGGTGCTGGTTATAGTTTGTTTTGCCGTGTACGCGTTTACAGCTGTAGGCGATTCGAATGGCGACGTACTTGCCGTAGTAGGTTTTGCCATTTTGGTTATCTCTATCATAATGGGTTTTCTGGTGCATTTCAGAACTAATGTAGAGAACAAAAGTATACTGTTAAGTGGCCTATGGACAAGCCGCCTGGTTAAAATAGACTTGAATAGCATTGTTAAAGCAGAAGTATTGCCCTACAGCCGCGATTTTATAAATAACCCGGTTTACAACTTGCACACCAAAGGCACTATCCGCTTTTATGCGGCCGGCAGAGATGCTGTTTACCTTACCGATAGGGATGGTCTGATCTACATTATAGGCTCTTTACATCCACACGAATTGTTTAGAGCTGTTAAGGCCGAAATGGAAGGTAAGCTGTAGGCTTATTTTGTGATTAGCAATTACCTGTTAGCGGTTTTTCTTCAGTTATATGAGACATATTTACAAAGCATGGTTTGTTTTATTTTTTGTAGCGATAGTTGTCTGCATGGCATCTGCTCAAAAAATTGATACACCAATTACTGTCCCGTTGGGTGGTAACGCATGGTTAACACCGAATGCAAAAGCAAGAATTTCTGAACGTGGTTTAACCCGGTGGAGCGAAGGTAATGATGTGGTTAGTATTTATTTCCGGGCCGAAGCAACCGGCGATCTGAATGTCGCACTTAAACTGCGTACCGCAGGCACGGCAAGCAAACTAAGCGTTAATTTATTAGATCGTGGCTTGACTAAGACAGTATCAGCTACTGATTTTTCTGTTGTGAATTTTGGTAAAGTGATAGTGAAAGAGGCCGGCTATATCAAAATACAAATACATGGTTATGCTAAAAAGGGCAATCTTTTTGCTGATATAAGTGATGTTGTTTTATCAGGGCCGGCAACTGCCGGCAGCGCTGCCTATGTGAAAGACAATCACGGTAATTTCTTTTATTGGGGGCGCCGCGGCCCGTCTGTACACCTGGCTTACACGCAGCCAGCCGAAGCGAAAAACACCACAGAGTGGTTTTATAATGAAGTAACCGTACCTGTTGGGCAAGATATTTTGGCTACTTACTTTATGGCCAATGGTTTTACCGGTGGTTATTTTGGCATGCAGGTAAATAGCCCGACAACGCGCAGGGTGCTTTTTTCTGTATGGAGCCCATATACCACCAACGACCCCAAAAGCATCCCAGAGCACTTAAAGGTTAAATTATTGAAGAAAGGCAGCAATACCAGCGTAGGCGAATTTGGTAACGAAGGCTCTGGCGGGCAAAGCTATATGGATTACCCCTGGGTGGCCGGCAAAACGTATTGCTTTTTAATGCGTGCCCAGGGCGACATTGCTGCCGAAACTACCATTTACACGGCTTATTTTAAACCACAGGATGCTGCCGAATGGCAGCTGGTAGCCAGCTTTAAAAGGCCACAATCTGGCAATTATTTAAAGGGCTTGCACTCTTTCCTTGAAAACTTTGATCCGGCAATGGGCGATAAGTCGCGCAAAGTATTGTTTGGCAACCAGTGGATTATTGATATAGAAGGCAAGTGGTATCCGCTAAATGATGCCACTTTCACCGGCGATGAAACCGCATCCATCAATTTTCGTAAAGATTATGCCGGCGGCCTGCAAGGCAATAAATTTTACCTGCAAAACTGTGGTTTCTTTAATGATTTTGTGAAGCTGAAGACCACTTTTAGCAAACCGGCATCTAATCAAAAACATCCGGAAATAGATTTTAGCAAGTTACCATAGTCTACCAAATCTGACGTCTTGATCCATGTAAGTGATCCACTTTTATGGTGTGTCAAAAAATAAATTTGGGTCAGCTATTTCTTTAAAAATCATTAATAATCAGGTAAATATCGGTAATAATCTATATGTTTTTGGGTTTAAAATGGCCATTTTTTACCGTGTTTTCTGACAAAATAGCGCCACCATTAGTATCAATAATTTAAATTATCAATGCGGTGTCTTACCAGATGTATTTCCGTCAACTTTAGTCGACGGAAAGATCATAAACATTAAAGGGCTTTAACCAAACAACCGTGTAGTTATTTTGGCTAAAGCCCATTCTATTAAGCCCGATCATCTGCTGCTAAAGCCAGCGGCAATCACTAATTATTTCTTCAACCCAATCTCGCGCAAACGCTCATCCAAATACTCTCCTGCCGTAATATCTGTGTAGGCTTTTGGATGCTCAGCATCAATTGTCGACGGTAACGACGTCAGGTCCATGTCGGCTTTTGGATGTAAAAAAAACGGCACCGAAAAACGCGACAGTTTCATCAGCTCGCGCGGCGGGTTAACTACACGGTGGGTGGTTGATTTTAGCTTGTTATTAGTTAAGCGCTGCAACATATCGCCCACGTTAACCACTAGATCTTCGCCATGGGCCTTAACCGGGTACCAACTACCGTTGCGGGTAAGCACTTCCAGTCCGTCGGCACTGGCGCCAATTAATAAGGTGATAAGGTTAATATCCTCATGCGCTCCGGCCCGCACCGCATCGGCAGGCACCGCATCAGGGTTTTCAATAGGAAAGTAATGCAGCGTGCGTAATATCGAGTTGCCATTATTTACCTTGTCATCAAAATAATGCTTATCCAGCTCAAGATAGACCGCTATGGCTTGTAGCAATTCTTTACCTATGCTTTCCAGTTTTTTGTATATCTCTAAAGTAGTTTGGTTAAAGTTGGGTAACTCTTTAACTACTATATTATCAGGGTAATTAGCTTTCAGTTCATCATCGCCCTCAACTGTTTGGCCTATTTGCCAAAACTCTTTCATATCGGGTATTTTAAAGCCTTTAGCGGTCTCCTTATTTTTGCCTGTGTAACCGCGCTGGCCCGCAAGTTCAGGTATTTCGTAGCCCTGTTTTACGCTATCGGGCAGGGCAAAAAGAGCCTTTACCTGAGCATAAAGCTCGTCAATAAGCTCTTTGCTTAGGCCGTGGTTAGTTATGGTAACAAAACCGGTATCGTTAAAAGCCTGGCCAATAGCGTCAGAGAATTGTTTGCGCTCGGTCTCGGTGCCGTGCAGGTAAGTATTAAGATCAAGGCGTGGGATATTTATTACTGTGCTCATAGTATATCGAATAAAAAATACATGTAAAAATATTTAAATAAGATCAGTTTATATAAAGGTGTGAATAAGTTGGCACTTTAACTATCAACCAAATAAAAACATACTTTGTTTTGCCTGTCGCAGCTTGTCATTGCCATCGCCATAAAACAAATGTGGAACTAAACGTTTTATATAATAACACGTCATACTGATTGACAAGGCCGCTTGGGCCCGTGTGTAACGGATGAGTGATTATGAAAGTATTAAACAAAATATGGAGTGCAAGTTTGTTAGCTTTTATGCTGATGATGGCTGCTGAGTTTGAGAGTTTAGCGCAAAACAGGGGTGGCGATACCAGCCTGGTATTTAAAAAACCAGATCAAAATAGCGCTCTGCAAAAGCAAGAGGCCCTTAAACAGAAAACTGAGCAAATAAAGGGCGAGCAAAAAGCCGTACGCCAACAACGCCGCCAGGAACGCGTACGCCAGTGGCAGGAAAGCATGGTAAGTGCACCCATACAGCCGCCACCCATTTGGGGTAAAACGCCGCTGCAACAACAACAAATGGCCGTGCGGGATAGAAAACGCCAGCTGCAAAGAGAGCAACAAGCGCAGCGTGCGCAACAGCTAAAATTCGAAAAAACAAAAGTAAAGCCATAAACAGTTGGTGTAGACTGACCACGCGTAAAAAAGCCTGCTCCTGTAATCAACAGAAAGCAGGCCCTCACACTTAACCGGTTAACAACAAACGATTAAAGGTCTTTTATAAACTGCCGCACGGGCAGGGTAATTATAAAAATGGTCAGCACAATAAATTGTGACTGACCATTTTTGGTTTTGTTTTATGGTGATAAGAATTAAAGCTCTTCGTCGTGTTGAGAAACGTCCAGACCAGCGATCTCGTCTTCTTCGGAAACACGTAGCGGGCTAATAAGGTCTGTAACTTTTAACAGAACAAATGCGCCAACAAATGCAAATGCAGATACTGCAACTAAAGCGATAACGTGTTTGATAAATAACGATGATTCGCCGTAGAAAAGACCTTCTGCGCCAAAGCTGTTTACGCTTTTAGTAGCAAAAATACCAGTCATTAGCATACCTACCATGCCGCCTACACCGTGGCAAGGGAATACGTCAAGCGTGTCGTCAATGTTGGTTTTGCTTCTCCAGATAACTACCAGGTTAGATACAACCGCGGCTACTATACCAATAATTAATGAGCTTGATACAGTAACGAAACCAGCAGCAGGAGTGATTGCAACCAAACCTACAACCGCACCAATACAAGCGCCTAATGCAGATGGTTTTTTACCTCTTAATATATCAAAGAATATCCAAGACATTGCAGCAGCAGCTGATGCAGTAGTTGTAGTAGCTAAAGCGGTAGCAGCTAATTCGCCTGATGATAATGCAGAACCTGCGTTAAAGCCGAACCAACCGAACCAAAGTAAACCGGTACCTAATATTACGTAGCTAATACGAGCCGGAGTATGTGCTTCTTCAGCGCCGGTACGTTTTTTCAAGTATAAAGCTGATGCCAAAGCGGCCCAACCTGCAGACATGTGTACTACCGTACCACCAGCAAAGTCAAGAACGCCCATTTTAAAGAAGAAACCTTCTGGGTGCCATGTAGCGTGAGCTAATGGGATGTAAATGATGATGATGAATAAAGTGATGAAAATAAGGTAAGAGTTAAAGCGGATACGCTCTGCAAATGCGCCTGTGATCAAAGCCGGTGTTATAACCGCGAATTTTAACTGGAACATAGCGAACAAAATAACCGGGATAGTGCCACCCAACCATGCAACACCTAAGGTGTTTTGCATCATGAAGAATGAACCAGGGTTACCGATAAAGCCATAGCCGCCAACGTCTTCGCCAAAAGCCATACTAAAACCAAATACTACCCAGATGATAGTGATCAAACCCATACATACAAAGCTTTGCAGCATGGTTGAGATAACGTTTTTCTTTCTAACCATACCGCCGTAGAAGAAGGCAAGGCCGGGTGTCATTAATAATACAAGTGCGGTTGAGATCAACATCCAGGCGATGTCTGCTCCGTTGTATGTTGTCGCAGCTACTGCAGCGGCCTTAGCGCCCGGGAAAGCCAGCGCCAGGATGACAACGATGATAAGGATGCCAAATGGTACAATTTTTTTCATGTTTGTTTTGTTAAATGGTTAATATGAGTTGATGATTTAGTTAATACGTTTTGATTTCGGGGTATTGGTAACATACACAAATGCGGGGCGCTGGCCCGAAAGCTTTAAAAGCGCTGTTTTTACTGATGAGGGCAGTAAGGCTGCTAAAGGATGCTGAAGAATTAGTCTAAAAATCATATTTATTCAGTTTTGTGTTGTTATTTTACTTTTTATTCAAATAATTTTAGCTTTTTTCAATAAATGACATTAAAAAATGATTAATAACATAATTATTTGATGTAATTGTTTTGCTAAATTAATAATACATTTTATTTATCCTATAAAATTTAACAAAAAAAATGAAATAAATCAATTAAACTGATTTATTTAAGCTGATTTGACTTAAAATATCGTAATAAATAAATTTAATAAAACAATTATTGGCAATTTTTGGTGACTGTTGATTGTTTTTTGAAGAAATTGGCGATAATGGTATCTAATTTTTCGTTTGATGCAAAAATTGATGCTGTACTTTCCTGCCGGCGGGGGTATTAAAGCAAAAAAGCCCTGCCGAAATATTCGACAGGGCTTTTCTATGTTTTTTTGGGGTTTTTCCAGAAAAATCCGGATCAATCTTCTACCATTTCACTATTAAGTGCTGCCTCTTCAGGCTTTTCTGTTTTAAAGTAGTGGTTTTGGAAAATAAGGATCAAAATTACACCAATTGATATCGACGCGTCGGCAAGGTTGAATACCGGGCGAAAGAAAACAAAGTCCTCGCCACCCCATACCGGGAACCATTTTGGGAAATTGCCCGACACTAGTGGGAAGTAAAACATATCAACCACACGACCGTGAAACAGGCCCAGTGATTTACCCAAAGCATCCTTCTGAAAAATGATACCGTAAAAAGTAGAGTCTATAATATTACCCATGGCGCCGGCAAATATCAGCGCACCGTTCAATACCAAACCGCGGTGATATTTGTGTTTAACTAAATAAACTATACCATAACCAATGGCAGCCACAGCAACAATGCGGAAAAGCGTGAGGGTTAGCTTACCCCAATCGCCGCCCAGCTCCATGCCAAAGGCCATGCCGTTGTTTTCGGTGTAGTGCAGCATGCCCCTATCGCCCAGGAAACGAATTTCTTCGCCCTGGTACATGTGCATGCGTACCCAGGTTTTTATGGCCTGGTCGGCAATGATAACTAATAAAGCAAGTAAAAAAGGTTTGTAATACGAAGCCTTCATTTATTGCTTTAGTTTTGCTTCCATGGTTAAAGTGGTGTGTGGCACCGCGCGTAAACGCTCTTTAGGAATCAGTTTACCTGTTTCGCGGCAAATGCCGTAAGTTTTGTTTTCAATACGTACTAAAGCGGCTTCAAGCTGCTCAATAAATTTTTTCTGACGGGCAGCCAATTGGTTTATCTGCTCTTTCTCTAGCGTTGCAGATCCGTCTTCTAAAGTTTTGTAAGTACCTGCGGTATCATCTGTACCGTTGGCATTAGGCGAGCTTAAAGAAGTAGCCAAAGCGTTTAACTCTTCTTTAGCGCTGGCTAATTTCTCTAACAATAAGTCTTTAAATTCTTTTAACTCAGTGTCGCTATATCTGGTTTTTTCGTTTTCTTGTTTCATTATACTTTCTTAATAGCAATAATTATTTCGTTTTCACCTATGGTGTGTTTTTCGCCTTCAGTTAGCTGATTATCAAAGCTTACGCTATCAGCTAAAATTTCGGCGCAAATATATAATAAATTCTTAGTTAGCGCCTCGTCAATAACTGCCGGCACATTTGCAACCACAGTTATACGGTCGGTAACTTCAAAACCCGCGCTTTTGCGCATGTTTTGTGCCCTGTTAATAAACTCTCTTGATATACCTTCCTCTTCTAATTCTTTGGTTATCGTAACATCCAGGGCCACGGTTAGTTTGCCTAAATTTGCAACCTGCCAGCCCGGAACGTCCTCTGCAATAATTTCAACGTCGCTTGCGATGATTAAGTACTTAGCATCCAGTATGTTAATGCTGCCTTCCGTTTCCAGCTGGCTAATATCTTCCTGCGTAAAATTATTGATAGCATCGGCCACAATCTTCATATCCTTACCCACTTTAGCGCCAAGTGCCTTAAAGTTTGGTTTGATCTTTTTCTTGATAAAGCCTGCCGTATCGGTGATGTATTCGATATCCTTGATGTTGGTTTCAGACAAGATCAGGTCCTTTACCTGGTCAATCTGTATTTCAAAACTTGCATCGAGTACCGGCAATAGTATTTTACTTAACGGTTGCCTAACATTGATACCTACTTTTTTACGTAATGATAATACCAAAGACGATATATCCTGGGCCATTTGCATACGTTCTTCCAGCGATTCGTTCACCAAAGCGGCAACATGGTCTGGGAAGTAAGAAAGGTGTACAGACTCAAATGGCTCTTTTTTGGTGATGCTGTTCAGGTCGGTATATAAACGCTCTGCAAAAAACGGCGCTATAGGCGACATCAGCTTGGCAACTGTAATTAAACAGTTATATAGCGTTTGGTAGGCTGATAGTTTATCTGTAGAGTCGTCCGACTTCCAGAAGCGGCGGCGGCTCAAACGCACAAACCAGTTACTCAGGTTAATATCCACAAAATCCTGGATAGCGCGTGCTGCTTTGGTAGGCTCAAAATCCTCATAGAAAGCGTCAACGTCTTTGCTCAGGGTGTTTAATAACGATATGATCCAACGGTCAATCTCCGGGCGGTCCTGGATATTGATATCCGCTTCGCTGTAGGTAAACTTGTCAATGTTGGCATACATTACAAAGAAGGTATAGGTGTTATAAAGCGTACCGAAAAACTTACGGCGCACCTCGTCTATACCATCCACATTAAATTTAAGGTTATCCCACGGTGACGCGTTACTGATCATATACCAGCGCGGCGCATCGGCGCCAAACTGCTCTATGGTAGCAAACGGATCGACACCATTACCCAAACGTTTTGACATTTTGTTGCCGTTTTTATCCAGCACCAATCCGTTTGATATTACGTTTTTAAAAGCTACGCCTTTGTTGCCCACCTCGGCATTAATTTCTTTGATCTCGTCGCTGGCTTCGCTTAGCATTACCGCTATAGCGTGCAGGGTAAAGAACCAGCCACGGGTTTGATCAACACCTTCGGCAATAAAATCTGCCGGGTATGAGTTTGCAAACTCTTCTTTGTTTTCAAACGGGAAATGCCATTGCGCATACGGCATAGCGCCGCTATCAAACCAAACATCGATCAGATCCGGCTCGCGGAACATCTTGGTGCCGGTTGATGATACCAATATCACATCGTCAACATACGGACGGTGCATATCCTCCAAAACAAAACCTTGCGGCATAAAGCCGGCAGCGATAGATTTTTCTATTTCGGCATTTAGCTGCGCGATTGAGCCAATACACAATTCCTCACCACCATCTTCCTCGCGCCAGATAGGCAGCGGGGTGCCCCAGTAGCGCGAGCGTGACAGGTTCCAGTCTACCAGGTTCTCCAACCAGTTACCAAATCGGCCGGTACCGGTCGACTCGGGTTTCCAATTGATGGTTTTGTTCAGCTCTACCATTTTATCCTTAACGGCAGTGGTTTTTATAAACCAGCTATCTAAAGGATAATATAGTATAGGCTCATCGCTGCGCCACGAGTGCGGGTAACTGTGCTCATATTTCTTAACATCAAACGCTTTGTTTTCGGTCTTTAATTTTATCGATATCAGTACGTCGGTTGGTTTAAAACCTTCAACCGCGCGCTCATCGGCACTGTAGTATTCTTCTTTTACATAGAAACCTGCAAAATCCGTCACCTCGTCAACAAACTTACCTTGCTTGTTAACCAGCGGTACGTCTTTGCCGTTCTCGTCTTTTACCATTACGGCAGGTACACCTGCGTCTTTGGCAACTCTAAAGTCATCCGCGCCAAAAGTTGGGGCAATGTGTACTATACCTGTACCGTCATCAGTCGTTACAAAGTCGCCTGCGATAACGCGGAAACCATTTACTTCAAGCTCAGTATTTGTTACGTAAGGCAATAATTGCTCATAGTGGATACCCACTAATACCGCGCCTTTATAAATTCCCTTTACAGTCCAGGGTATTAATTTATCACCGGGATTGTAGTCTTCAAACGAAGCATTTTCGCCATCGGCTTTAAACAATTTAGTAACCAGATCTTTAGCCAATACAACCGTTATCGGCTCAAAAGTGTATGGGTTAAAGGTTGCTATTTTAGCATATTCGATCTTTTCGCCAACGGCTAATGCGCTGTTTGACGGCAAGGTCCACGGCGTAGTCGTCCAGGCCAGGATGAAAAGATCGGTATTGATATCGCTGTATAAAAACTCCGAATCCTTATCGCGCTTTACTTTAAACTGCGCGGTAATGGTGGTATCCTTCACCATTTTATAGGTGCCCGGCTGGTTCAGCTCGTGCGAGCTTAAACCAGTGCCCGACTTTGGCGAATACGGCTGTATGGTATAGCCTTTATATAAAAAGCCTTTATCGTGCAGTTGCTTCAGTATCCACCAAAGCGACTCGATATAGTTATTCTCGTAAGTAATGTATGGGTTCTCCAGGTCAACCCAATAGCCCATTTTTTCGGTAAGGTCGTTCCAAATATCGGTATAGCGCATTACCTCTTTGCGGCAGGCGTCGTTATACTCTTTTACGGTAATTTTTTTGCCGATATCTTCTTTGGTAATGCCCAAAGCTTTCTCAACCGCCAGCTCAATGGGCAGGCCGTGGGTGTCCCAGCCGCCTTTGCGTTTTACCTGGAAACCTTTAAGCGTTTTGTAACGGCAAAAAATATCCTTAATGGCGCGGGCCATAACGTGGTGTATGCCCGGCATACCATTGGCGCTTGGCGGACCTTCATAAAATGTATATGGGTTACCGGCAGGGCGGCTGCTTATGCTTTTTTCGAAGATGTTATTCCCCTTCCAAAACTCAAGCACATCTTTGCCCGTTTGCGATAAGTTTAAAGCTTTATATTCCTTGTACATTAATGTTTTACCCCTTAATTTTTAGAGGTTGCAAAATTAGGCAATTTGAAATGAAAAAGCGTATTTATGGGGGATGAATTTGCTGATGGACTTGATGGGGGTGATTTGCAGGGCGGGAATGTCCGCCTGGCGAGGACTCACCCCGACATTGCTTCGCTCGTCGACCCTCTCTTCGCTGCGCGGAAAGAGGGTTATTGGGGTTTTTATATTGAAGCGATTTTGTCATCATT
>JAZKET010000016.1:0-27636 GCA_040386815.1 Bacteroidota bacterium
TTTTTGATCGATGAAGAGTATAGCCCGTGCCCTGTTAAACTATTTTTTTAAAGGATTAATTGTTGTTGTACCAATAGGCGCGGCAATATTTTTAGTCTTTTGGGCGGTATCTACGGTTGATAGTGCGCTAAACCTGAGCGATGTTTTGTGGAGAGATGCTGCGGGTAAACCAATTCATATTCCGGGTTTAGGTATATTGAACGTGCTAGTGATCATTATGATTGCCGGCATACTGGTTACCAACGTAATTACCGACCCTATAAAACGCTGGTTTAAACGCTGGATAAACAGGTTGCCTTTCTTTAATTTCCTATACTCATCTATAAAAGATTTGACAGAGGCTTTTGTGGGCGATGAAAAGAAGTTTAACGAAGCCGTAATTGTTGAGGTAAATGAGTTTGGGCTTAAAAAGATAGGCTTTTTAGTACAGAAAGATTTGGCTAAACTAGGTTTGCCGGGCGAGGTAGCAGTGTACTTTCCTTACTCTTATTCGTTTGCCGGGCAGGTAGTTATTATCCCTGCCGATAAGGTGAAACCGATAGATAAAAACTCGGCCGATATGATGAAGTTTGTCATATCAGGCGGGGTTAGCGGTCTTGATTGATGGCGCTGTTTTAACTTTCTTTACTTTATCGCGGAAACTTTTTATCGCCAAAAATACACTGATCAGCATTAAAGCAGCTGCCAACACATACGGCGCCCCCGGGAAATAGGTGCTTGATGTTTTATCATTTGTGAAGTGATAAAATACGTAACTAAACACAAAAGGCCCAACAATAACGCTGATGCTGTTAATAATGGCAATGGCTCCTTGTAATTCGCCCTGCTCGGTTTTGCTTACCTTACTGGTGGCCAGGCCTTGTAATGCCGGGCCTGATATACCGCCCAGGCAATAAGGTATCATAAACACATACATCATCCAGCCTTGCGTGCCAAAAGCTATCAGTATTAGCCCTATGGCATAAAATATCAACCCAAAAATTATATTTTTTTGTTGCCCAAATTTCGGGATGGTGTAGCGGATCAATCCCCCCTGAATAGCTACCAATATCACCCCGATAAATACACCTAAGGTGCCTACACTATATAATTCCCAGTTAAATTTTTCAAACAGGTAAAAGGATAGCATATATTCCACCGCCTTTTGGGCTATGTAAACCAGGGTGAAACAGCCAATTAAGCCAGCAAGGCCGCTATGCTTGGTAAATACACGTATAAGTGCGCCAAGCGGGTTAGCGCGTTTCCAATCGAAGGGGCGGCGGTGTTCTGGTTTTAAAGATTCGGGCAGTACAAATACACCATATAAGCCATTGGCGAAAGCAAAGCCCGCGGCGGCCATGAAAGGGAATTTTATATTCAGCTCGCCAAGGTAAGCACCCAGGGCTATGCCTATGATCATACCGAAACCGCCGGCGGCACCAACAAGCCCGAAGTTGGCATCGCGTTTATGGCCGGTGCTAACGTCGGCAATGTAGGCTGTAGCTGTAGCTGTGCTGGCGCCGGTTACACCTGCAATAAATCGCCCTACAAAAAGCCAGGCTATTGATGGCGCAAAGGCCATAAATACATAATCAATACTAAAACCAAATAGCGATGCCAGTAAAACCGGACGACGGCCATACCTGTCACTTAAACTACCCACAATTGATGCAAAAACCAATTGCATTGTAGCGTAGATAAGCGTTAACCAGCCGTTGTATTTAGAAGCAGTACTCACATCAACATGGCCGAGTGTTTCCAGCAATTTAGGCATTACCGGGATGATGATACCCAAACCCAATACATCAATAAAAATGGTGATGAAGATAAATCCAAGAGCGGCAGAACGACCTTGTTTTTTTTTCGGTTTTATACTTTCAATAGGTGAAAGGTTTTGCGCCATGTTTTAGTTTAGTGTGTATTTTGTTTTGTATAACCACAAAACTTAAATTGTGTTTCTTTTAAAACTTCTGACGGCCAAAATAGTACTTAGCAACATACATATTGCACCAATAATAAACGGTGCACCCGGGAAATGAAAAAACCGATTAGGAGTAGTAAAATAATAAAAAGATGATGTCATTACCAATGGGCCGATGATAGAACTCAAGCTCATTAAGCTGGTTAAGCCGCCTTGTAAGTTGCCTTGCTCGTTATCAGGTACACTGGTGCTCATGTAGCCCTGTAATGCAGGCCCGGCAATACCGCCTAGACAATAAGGTACCAAGAATGCAAACATCATCCAGCCTTTGGTTGCAAAAGCAAATAATACCAAGCCACCGGCGTATAATAGTAAGCCAACCCAGATACTTCTTTCCTGGCCTAATTTGGGTAATATAATGCGGGTTAAACCGCCTTGGACAATAGCTATCAGTAAGCCAACAGCCCCAAGCGAATAACCTACAATGTCTTCGTTCCAGTTAAATTTGGCCATGGTATAAAATGTCCACACAGTTTGTACAGCTTGTGCGGCAAAGTATACCAGAAATAATGAAATTGCCAAACCAAATACAGCGTCGTATTTCTTTAGTTGAAATAATGAGGTAAACGGGTTGATCTTTTTAAGTTCTAACGGACGTCTTTTTTCTGGCGCTAACGATTCTGGTAATATAAAATAACCATAAGCAGCATTTAATAAAGCCAGTACAGAAGCTGCTATAAATGGATAATGAATATTGTATTTGCCCAGTATACCACCAATTACCGGGCCTATAATAAAGCCCAGTCCAAAGGCTACGCCTATCATCCCAAAGTTTTGGGCGCGTTTTTCGGGGGTACTTACATCAGCGATATAGGCTGATGCTGTGGTGAAACTGGCACCGGTTATACCCGCTATAATACGGCCTACAAACAACCATCCTATAGTGGGCGCAAAGGCAGAGAACGCGTAATCAATACTAAAGCCTATTAATGAACAAAGCAAAACAGGTCGGCGGCCAAATTTATCGCTAAGATTCCCAATCAATGGCGAAAATAAAAATTGCATAGACGCGTAGGCGGCGGTTAGCCAGCCTGCATAGCTTGATGCATCGCTAATACTGCCGTTTATTAATTTGGCAATAAGGGCCGGAATAACCGGGATAATTATGGCAAGGCCAATAATATCAATCAGTAACGTAGCGAAAATAAAGCCCAGCGCGGCTTTCTTATTTGATTTACCAGGTGCGTCCATTTTGCCGCAAAGTAAGTAAAACTATGCCGTAAAAATTAATTAAATACATAATTGCAGTGGTACACAAATACTTTAAAGTATTTTTTCGCTAACTTGCTTATCATAAAATCATCAATCATGAAAAAACTAAACCTGATCTTATTATTGCCGGGCGTATTGTTTGCTCAAAGCATTTTGGCTCAAGCCACGGCTCACCTAAAATTATCAAACGAACTGCCTGAACCGGGCGAGAAAATTACCGCTACATACACGCCTGCAGGTACGCCGCTGGACGGTAAGAAAGAAATTGCCGGTGTTGTTTATTTTCTGGATAATAAAGCTTTTCCGGCTGCTGATATCAGCTTTAAAAATGAAAATGGCTTACTAAGCGGCAGTTTTACTGTACCTGCCGACGCCAAGGCTTTTTTTGTAAAAATAGCCAGCGGTAACACTATAGATAACAACGAGAAAAAAGGTTATCTGTACTTAGTGCATAAAGACAAAAAGCCTGTACAGGGTGCTTATGCATCAAAAGCTTACGTGCTTTATAGCGGTATGGGGGCCGCGCTTGGTCAAATTACTACAAGTATACCTGACGCTGTTAATGCTTTTTCTCAAGAGCTGGCACAATATCCGGCAAGTGCAAAAGAGTATCAATCAAATTATTTAATGCTTTGCTTACGCAGTGCCGATGATAAAGCCTACGCCATTAAGCGTACTGATGAATTGGCAAAAAGCACAGACGAGAAAGACCTGATACTTGCGGCATCATTGTACAGAATGACCCAAAAGCCTAAGGTGGCCGATTCATTGTTGGCAGTAGCTAAAACTCAGTTTCCTGATGGGTTAACAGCTAAGAATCAGAAGCTATCCGCTATCTTATCAGAGGCCGATCTGGAGAAAAGAGCTGCTTTGTATGATGCACATGTAGCTAAATATCCTGAAAATGAAACTACCAATTACGATTATGTGGCATTGCAGCTGGCTAACGCTTATTTATTAAAAGGCGACATTAAAAGTTACGATAAGTATGCAAGCAAAATAAAAGATAAATCAACCCTTGCAATGGGGCTTAATAACGCAGCTTATGATTGGGCAAAAAAAGGAGAACGCTTAGGCGAGGCTGCAAAGCTTTCAAAACAATCTTTAGACTTGCTAGAAGCAAAGATAAAAAACCCGCAGCCGGCCATGTATACCCCACCGTCGCAGGTAGTTGTAACCAGCAAACGCACCTATTATACTTTTGCTGATACTTATGCTTATATCTTATTAAAACAAAATAAAGCTGCCGAAGCGCTTGAATATCAGCAAAAAGTAATGGACAATAGTGATGCAAGTGTAGAAACGGTTGGTCATTATTTAGCCATCTTAAATGCTAATGGCAAGTATGAAAAAGCACAAGAGGTTTCAGCTAAAAATGTTAAGGAAGGCCGCACCAATGATGTTATTAAAGGCGAAGCTAAAATAGCTTATGCCAAACTTAAAGGTGGTGACACCGGCTTTGATACCTACTTTGCATCGTTAGAAAGTGTGGCTAAAGACAAAGCACTTGCTGCTTTAGCTAAAACCATGATCAATGAGGCCGCGCCGCAGTTTGCCTTAAAAGACTTTGATGGCAACACGGTATCATTAGCCAGTTTAAAAGGTAAAATTGTTATTGTTGATTTTTGGGCTACATGGTGTGGCCCATGCAAAGCGTCGTTCCCGGGTATGCAATTGGCAGTAAATAAGTTAAAAGCCGACCCTAATGTTGTTTTTCTGTTTATAGATACATGGGAGACCGGCGACAATTACCTGCCTGCTGTTAAAAAATTCATTGCCGACAATAACTACACGTTTAAAGTGCTTGTAGACGAAAAAAATGCCGAGGGCAGACAAGCAAAAGTGGTATCAGACTTTAAGGTGAGCGGTATACCAACCAAGTTTGTTATAGACGGTACAGGCAACATCCGCTTTAAGTATGTAGGTTACTCTGGCAGTACAGACAAAGTGCGCGACGAGGTGATCAACATGGTTGACCTGGTTAAAAACCCAGAACTGGCAAGCGCTAAAGCAACCAATGGGGCAGAAGAAGGAAAATCTAAATAGCCAGCATAACAGAGAGGTTGTTTCATATCAGAAGCAACCTCTTTTTGTACAACCTAAATACTTAAACCTACCTTTATGAAAAGAGTAATTATCCTTACGCTCGTTTTAGTATGTAATGTTTTAACCAACACCTTTGGCCAGTTGAGTACGCTAAGTGGCACAATTACCGGCTTTAAACAAAAGAGTTTTGTTTTGGCGTACCGTATAGGGGCAAATGTTGAAAAACAGGATACTATCTACGTCAATAACGATAAATTCACATGGTTTGGTAAGATATCGAACCCCGTATTTGCAATAATGATTTTTGATGGTGCAATGGCGTCTGTTTTTCTGGAACCCGTTAAAATGACGGTAAGCGGCCGTGCCGATTCACTTTCTAAACTGAAAATTACCGGATCAAAAACACAGGCTGAGATTGAAGCGTTTACGGCAAGTGCGGAACCGCTATATCAAAAATTAGCCCCTGTTTATAAACAATTAAGTGTTAATGATACGCAAGATAGACAAGCTTTGAAAAACACAGTGCAACAGTTACAGGGAGAGCTGTATGCTATGCAAAAGCAATATATCTTATTGCACCCAAACAGTTACTTTAGTTTGCATTTAGTAACGGCTATGGCATATAATTCATATGCAAAAGCGTCAGCGTGTTATAAAATATTAGACGCAACCATTCTGAAAAGTGATGCTGCTAAAGCTTTAGCTGATAAATTAAACGTAACGAAACGTAGCGAGATAGGAGAGCAGGTACCAAACTTTGTTCAGAATGATACTGATGACAAGGCGGTGAAGTTTTCTGATTTTAAAGGAAAATATGTGCTGATAGATTTTTGGGCAAGCTGGTGCGGGCCTTGCCGGGCCGAAAACCCCAATGTATTATCGGCTTACAATAAATTTAAAGACAAAGGTTTTACAGTTATAGGGGTTTCACTGGATAATAAGAAAGAAGACTGGGTAAAAGCTGTAAAAGATGATAAAATGCCCTGGACGCAACTTTCTGATCTTAAAGGTTGGAAAAACCAGTTGTCGTCATATTATGGCATCGTTGGTGTACCGAGTAATTTCCTGGTTGGCCCCGACGGAAAGATCATCGCTAAAGATCTGCGTGGCGCAGATCTGCATGAAGAATTAGCTAAGCTATTTTAATGGCTTAAAGATTATAGTAAAATAAAGGGGCCTTATTGCATAATGAGGCCCCTTTGGTTTAGTAATAACGTACCTGATGGTTAAAATAGCACTGTCGATATCACTTCATTTGCTTTTACAAATCCAAAATATCTGGAGTCGAACGCGTTATGTCTGTCATCGCCCAAAACAAAATAACTATTAGCCGGCACCTTTAATGGGCCAATGTTATCTTCATTGTATCCCTTTTTGCTAAACGGCGGAAACAAATTCTCGTCGGCCCGTGCAGCTTTTATTTTCGCAAATGGCTTTAAGTCTTTGTTTAACTTCTTAAACTCATCGTCAGATAAAGTTATTAATGAAGCGCCATAATATATTTCTTTTGCTGTAATGTTGTTTTTTATCAGGTAATCGGCAATGGCTGCAACTTCTTTGGTAGTTATATGATATTCTTTCATAGTATATGGCTCGGTAAGTAACTTGCCATTTACATACACCACCGCATTTTTAATTTCAATAACATCACCGCCTTTGGCAATGCATCTAAACAGCCAAAAGTATTTGTCTTTTTCAAAAGCTATAAAGTTGCCCCTGTTAGGTGTTTTAAACCTCGACGCGACAACAAAAGCTCCGTTTTTTAAAGTTGGTTGGTTAGATGTGGTTGATATGGTATAAATTTCGACCGCACGGGTTGCATAGCCTATTACGCCAATAATAACTAATAAACATACCACGGCCAAAGTGGTTAATAACGGCTTTTTCATTTAATGTAATCAGGGAGTATTTGTACGGAAATTAATTTACTAGAAGTTAGGTTTCAGAACATATTTGTCGTAGAAACGGAAGATGTGCTCAACAGCTTCTTCGGCGGTATCAACCAAACGATATAGGTTCAAATCATCCGGGTGGATGTTTTTCTCCTGGTTAAGCATTTTTTCGGTAACCCAATCAAATAAACCACCCCAATATTCTTTACCCACAAATACAATAGGGAAACGGGCTATTTTACCGGTTTGTATAAGGGTAATGGCTTCAAATGATTCATCAAGCGTGCCAAAGCCGCCAGGCAATACAATAAACCCCTGCGAGTATTTCATAAACATTACCTTACGGATAAAGAAGTAATCAAACTCTAATAATTTATCCCTATCAATGTATTTGTTATGAAACTGCTCAAAAGGTAACTCAATATTTAACCCTACAGACTTGCCACCAGCCTCATAAGCACCTTTGTTAGCGGCTTCCATAACACCCGGGCCACCGCCCGATATTACGCCGTAGCCGCGTTCGGTAAGTAAACGCGCTGTGTCTTCGGCAAGTTTATAGTATGGGTTCTCGGTTTTGGTACGTGCCGACCCGAATATAGAAACGCAAGGCCCAATCTTCGCCAGTTTTTCAAAGCCGTCAACAAACTCGGCCATTATTTTAAATATCTGCCATGAGTCTGATACTTTTATCTCTTGCCAGTTTTTATTCTCAAATGCTTCTCTTATCTTATCTTCTCCGGTCATGTTTTTTTTATTAGTCCGGAAGTCGGTAAGTCCGGAAGGTGTTTTTTTTTGTTAGTCCGGAAGTCCGAGAGTCGGTAAGTCCGGAAAGTATATAATGTTATTTAAGTTTTTTATGTTTTGATTTTACTTACTAAGCCAAACTTTCTGACTTTCGGTCTTCCCGGCTTTCCGACTTCTGCGACGTTAGGAGCAGACCAACAAATGTAATAATTCCGTTTACCAGGATAAGTTCATTATCGAAAGTATAACCCAATAAGGTTGCCGAATTGGTGCTTAACCAAAAGCACACAGCAGGCGATATCAGGCATATAAAGGGCACCAGCTTATCTCTAACCTGGCGTCTGCCCATAAACAAACCAAACGAATATAAACCCAATAGTGGCCCGTAGGTATATGATGCTACTTTAAATATGGCGCTCACAACAGCATCGTTATTAATAGCATTAAATATAATGATGGTTAAAAACAACAATCCCGAAAAACCGATATGCACCAAATGGCGCAGATTGATGTTTCTTTTGCTATTGACATCTTTGCCCTTATTAAAGTTTAAAAAATCGACACAAAAAGAAGTTGTCAAGGCTGTAAGTGCCGAATCTGTTGTAGCGAAAGTTGCCGCGGTTAAGCCAAGCATAAATACTATTGCCGGTACAATGCCCAGGTACTGTAAGGCAATGGTAGGGTATAGGTAATCTGTTTTTGCAACGGTAATGCCGTTACGCGTAGCATACATAGCCAGTAAAGCGCCAACGCACAAAAAGAAGATATTGATTACCACAAACACACCTGTAAAGCTGAACATGTTTTTTTGCGCTTCGCGGATATTTTTCAGGCTCAGGTTTTTTTGCATCAGGTCCTGATCAAGCCCTGTCATACCTATGGTGATAAACATACCGCCTATAAACTCTTTACTGATGTGGAAACGGCTGGTCATGAAATCATCAAAGAAAAATATTTTAGAGTAACCGCTGTTGCCAATGGCGTTTATAGCTTCAAAAAGGTTGAAATCCATAGCCCGGCAGATAAAAAATATCGATAGAAAAACAGACGATACCAGGAACAGGGTTTGCAAGCTATCGGTAATAATAATGGTTTTTAAACCACCTTTAAAGGTGTAGCCCCATATTAGCAACAGGCATATTAATACAGTTATCCAAAACGGAACGCCATAACTGTCGAAGATGAATTTCTGTAAGACGATAACCACCAGATACAGTCTGAAAGCCGAGCCAATTACACGACTGATCAAAAATATCCCTGCTGCAGTTTTATAGCTCCATGTACCTAAAGCGTGTTCTATATAGCTGTAAATCGACGTTAGTTTCATGCGATAATACAGCGGCAATAAAACGGTAGCTATAATGATAAAGCCGGCGGCATTGCCCAACACAAATTGAAAGTACGCAAACTGATCGCCACTGGGTGCGCCAACCTTGCCGGGTACTGATATAAAAGTTACACCACTTAAAGCTGTGCCAATCATCCCGAAGGCAACTAAATACCATTTTGAATTACGGTTGGCAACAAAAAAGGTGTCGTTGTCTGATGAGTTACGCGATGTCAGCCACGAGATAACAAGTAACACCAGAAAATAACCAATAATGAAAGTAAGCAGTAATCCGGGAGACATGAATTCTTATTTAAGTTTACGTTGGCAATTTATACATAGTAGTTGGACATATCAATACCGATAATTTAAATATTAACCGCGTTTTACCGTAGCGATGGGTTTGAAACCCATCGTTACGAGGGCATGGTTTTAGAAAGATTATTCATTAAATTCGCCAAATGAATTTTTCGTCGAAGTTGTTGGAGAACGCGGTTGCAGAGTTTGCAAAATTACCGGGCGTGGGGCAAAAAACGGCCTTGCGTTTAGTATTGCACCTGCTAAATCAGGATAGGGAAGATGTACAGAAATTCAGCGCAGCAATGACTACGCTGCGCAACGAGATACAGTTTTGTAAAACCTGCCATAATATATCAGATCAGGCGGTGTGCGAAATATGCTCGGCGCCAAAACGCGACCATTCGCTTATTTGCGTGGTTGAGGATACCCGCGATGTGATGGCTATTGAAAATACCAGCCAGTACAACGGCGTGTACCACGTGCTTGGCGGACTGATATCGCCCATGGACGGCATAGGTCCGTCTGATTTGCATGTAGATACCCTGGTTGAGCGCCTTGCTACCGGCGAGGTTAAAGAGGTGATATTTGCGTTAAGTGCCACCATGGAAGGAGATACCACTATCTTTTATCTGCACAAAAAATTAAAACATTTCAACATTAACATTTCAACAATAGCCCGTGGCATAGCCTTTGGAGGGGAATTGGAGTATGTAGACGAGATCACGCTAGGAAGATCTATCGCGACACGTGTACCATACGAGAATTCTTTATCCAGATAACCTATGAAACTAACGGTAATCATTGTAAATCACAACCAGAGTGATTTACTGAAACTTGCGCTTAATTCATTAATTAAAGCTGGTAATGCTATTGATAATGAGTTTATTATGGTTGATAATGCATCAACTGATAACTCTGTAGAAATGGTTAATGCCGTGTACCCAAAAGTTAAAGTGATAGCCAATACTGTGAATGAGGGTGTGGCAAAAGCTAGTAACCAGGGTGTTGCCGCTGCAAAAGGTGCGTATGTTTTATTAGTCAATGCGGATACTATTTGCGGCAAAGAGACGATTGACCGTGTGCTGGAGTTTATGGATAACCATACCGATGTTAGCGGTTTAGGTGTACGCATGCTGGGCGCACAAGGCAGCTTTCTGCGCGAATCAAACCGTGGCTTGACCCGGCCCTGGGTGAACTTTTTTAAACTGATTGGTTTTGCCAAGAATTTTGTAAAATCCCGCCTGTCTGATCGTAACCATAAGGCTTGGGTTGAAGAGTTTCAAACATCAGAAATTGATATACTGGCCGATGGTTTTATGTTGATACGGAAGTCGGTATTTAACCAGGTGGGCATGTTTGACGAGCGCTTTGTGCAGTTTGGCCATAACATTGATTTTAGCTACCGGATGCGGTTAATGGGGTTTAAAAATTATTACTTCGCTAAAACTTATATCATTAATTTCAAGAGTCAGAGTAAGCCTAAATTTAGCTGGCCGTACATAAAGAATTTTTATGGCGCTATGCTTATCTTCGCTGCCAAGTACATGTTTAGTATGCCTGAAATTAAAATAGTGCATGGCATGCAGCTGTACCCACCAGCTTATGACGTTAAACAATAAAACCATTATTATCACCGGTGCCTCATCCGGTATCGGTAAATCATTAGCAGCAGAATTTGCCCGCCGTGGCGCTAATTTGGTATTAGCTGCCCGTCAGTACGTTACGCTTTGCGAAATAGCGCAGGGTTTGCAAGATCAATATCAAATAAGAGCAATAGCCGTGCAATGCGATGTTACTATCGAGGCTGATTGTAAACACCTTATCCATCAGGCAATAACCACTTTTGGTAAAATTGATGTGCTGGTAAACAACGCAGGTATATCTATGCGCGCATTATTTAAAGACGCCGATGTACAGGTGTTAAAATCATTAATGGATGTTAACTTTTGGGGCATGGTTTATTGTACCAAATATGCGCTGCCAGAGATTACTTTAACACAGGGATCAATTGTAGGGGTATCATCTATTGCAGGCTACAAAGGCTTGCCGGGACGCACGGGCTACTCTGCATCAAAATTTGCAATGAATGGTTTCCTGGATGCTTTAAGAGTTGAAAACCTAAAAACCGGCGTACATGTAATGACAGCCTGCCCGGGCTTTACCTCCTCAAACATCCGCAACACCGCTTTAAACAAAGACGGCAACCAGCAAGGCGAAAGCACCCTGCACGAAGAGAAGATGATGACATCAGACCAGGTTGCCAAGATCATTGCCGATGGCGTTGAAAACCGTACCCGCACCCTGATCATGACAGGGCAGGGTAAACTTACTGTGCTGCTTAATAAGTTGATTCCCGGGTTTTTGGATGGTATGGTTTATAAGGTATTTGCTAAAGAGAAAGATCCGTTATTGAAATAAATTAAATACGTTTGCATTTAGAAAAAACTATTTACATATTTGCCTGCATAATGATCAAGACATTAAACAACAATTGGTGGTGGCTTAACGACTAAAATCGTAAGGCAAACTCCTGTTGTAAAAAATATAATGTAAAAAGGGTTGCCGTACGGTAACCCTTTTTTGTTTAACCCGTTTAATGGCCATTAACCTAAAAATCCCGTAAGGGCAACTAATGAAACAGATACTAAATTATCTTTTTGAGAATAAAACCTTAAGCCGCGATCAGGCAAAGGATATACTGACCCGTATCTCGCAGGGCGCATTCAACAATTCGCAAATGGCTGCTTTTATGACAGCTTTTTGCATGCGCACCATCACGGTTAGCGAACTGGAAGGTTTCCGCGACGCGATGCTGGAGCTTTGCCTGCCTGTTAACCTTGGTACTAATGATCTGATAGACCTTTGCGGCACAGGCGGAGATGGTAAGGACACCTTCAATATATCAACCCTTGCATCGTTTGTTGTGGCGGGGGCTGGCAATAAAGTAGCTAAACATGGTAACTACGGTGTTTCATCAGGCTGTGGTTCATCAAACGTGATGGAGTACCTGGGTTATCAGTTTACCAATGATATAGATGAGCTGAAAAGAAATGTCGATGAAGCCAATATCTGCTTCTTACATGCTCCACTATTTCACCCTGCTATGAAAACCGTAGCGCCTATTCGCCGCGAACTGGGTGTTAAGACCTTCTTCAACATGCTTGGCCCAATGGTAAATCCGGCGAAGCCGAAAAATCAAATGGTTGGGGTTTATAACCTGGAGTTGGCGCGTATGTATGCTTACCTGTACCAGCGTTCTGATAAAAAGTATACTATTCTTAATGCCTTAGAGGGCTACGACGAGATATCACTAACCTGCGATTTTAAAACTTTCACGCCAGAGGGCGAGAAACTGCATACGCTTAAAAGCATCGGCTTTGAGCGTTTAGATCCGGCAGAAATTGCGGGTGGACATACGGTGGCCGAATCGGCAGATATATTCATGAAAGTGTTAAATGGCGACGCTACAACCGCCCAAAGCAGCGTTGTGTTGGCTAATGCAGCCGTGGCTATTAAAACCATCAATCCTGAAAAAAGCTTTGGCGACTGTTTCTACGAGGCCGAAGAATCATTAGCAAGCAAACGCGCTTTGCAAAGCTTTAATTTATTAGTTAAAAAGTAAAATGAAGATCAAAGTTTGCGGTTTAAAGCACGCTGATAATATCAAAGCCGTAACAGGTTTAGCTCCAGACTATGTGGGCTTTATCTATTATGCCAAATCGCCAAGGTTTGTGGCGGATATTGACGTGGATATTTTAGCCGCGTTGCCTTCATCAATTTATAAAACCGCTGTTGTTGTGAATGAAACAGCAGAGGAGATAGATCGATTGATAGCGAAATACAGTTTTGAAGCCATACAGTTGCATGGCAGCGAGTCGCCTGAGTATGCCGGACAGTTCAAGGGCAGGGTGAAGGTGTTGAAGGCTTTTGGTGTAAACGAGAGTTTTGATTTTGAGCAATTGAACGCCTACGCTAACAAAGTAGACTATTTTCTGTTCGATACTAAGACGGACGCGCATGGTGGCTCTGGTGTGACGTTTGATTGGGATATCCTGAAGAAATACCAGCTTGATGTGCCATTTTTTTTAAGCGGCGGTTTAAGTTTGGATAATTTAAACCAGATAGCTAACATTACGCATCCGCAGTTTTACGGGGTTGATTTAAACAGCAAGTTTGAAATTGCGCCCGGGTTAAAAGACATTGATAAATTAAAGCAGGCATTTGCCCTGTTAAAACATATACCAAATAATGAAGTACGGAGTTAACGAGCAAGGTTATTATGGCGATTTCGGCGGTGCTTATGTGCCCGAAATGTTGTATCCCAATGTTGAAGAGCTAAGACAGCAATATCAAAACATCTTAAATGATCCGGCTTTTAAAGCCGAGTATGATCAGTTGCTGAAAGATTATGTAGGCAGGCCGTCGCCGCTATATCACGCTAAAAGATACTCTGAAAAATATGGTGCTAACATCTTCCTGAAGCGCGAGGATCTGAACCATACCGGATCGCACAAAATAAATAACGCCATAGGGCAAATACTACTGGCAGAGCGTTTAGGCAAAAAACGTATCATAGCCGAAACCGGTGCCGGTCAGCATGGTGTAGCAACCGCTACTGTTTGTGCGTTAAAGGGTATTGAATGCGTGGTGTACATGGGCGAGATTGACATGCAACGCCAGGCACCAAATGTATCGCGTATGAAAATGCTGGGCGCTACGGTTGTGCCGGCAACATCGGGCAGTAAAACGCTTAAAGATGCTACCAATGAGGCGCTGCGCGACTGGATTGCTAACCCGGTTGATACGCACTACATCATCGGTTCTGTAGTAGGGCCGTACCCATACCCCGAAATGGTGGCACAGTTTCAGTCCATTATATCGCTCGAGTCAAAAAAACAACTGTTTGAACATACCGGTAAAGAATTGCCTGAATATGTAATGGCCTGCGTAGGTGGTGGCAGCAACGCCATGGGTATGTTTTTTCATTATTTAGATGATGAAAATGTAAAGCTTATTGCTGTTGAAGCAGCTGGTAAGGGGGTTAACAGTGGCCACTCTGCAGCTACAACCGCTTTAGGTAAAGAAGGTGTATTACACGGCAGCCGTACCATTTTAATGCAGACAGAAGATGGGCAGGTTGTTGAACCATACTCTATATCTGCCGGTCTGGATTATCCAGGCATTGGCCCGCAGCACGCGCATCTGCATAAAATTAAACGTGCGCAGTATGCCAGCGTTACTGACGATGAAGCCTTACAGGCCGGCTTGTTGTGCTGCCAGTTAGAAGGTATCATCCCGGCAATAGAATCGGCACATGCTTTGGCGCAGTTGGAGAAAATGATTTTTAAGAAAGATGATAACGTGGTGATCTGCCTGTCTGGTCGCGGCGATAAAGATCTGGATACTTATATCAAGTACTTTAATTATTAATTTTAAAGCCATGGTCGATGCTTTGCAGTCCATAGCCCATGGTCGATAGTCCATAGTAATTGTAAAAGGCGATGGATTTTTATGATAACAGATTGCTAATTAAAAATCACCATAGACAATAGTCTATGGGCTATTAACTAAACAAACACCATGGACTATGGTCTATGGACTATTGACTAAAACAAATGAACCGCCTCAACAATCTTTTCGCAAATAAAAAAGAGAACCTTTTATCTATATACTATACCGCTGGTTACCCTGAGCTTAACACCACGCTTGATATTGCCGAGACGCTTGAAAAGGCCGGTGTCGATTTTTTAGAGGTGGGTTTTCCATATTCTGATCCGGTGGCTGATGGGCCGACTATTCAAAATAGTTCGCAAAAAGCCTTAGATAGCGGCATGACGCTTAATGTGTTGTTTGACCAGCTGGCAGATCTGCGCAAGCGGGTAAGTATGCCCATATTGTTGATGGGCTACGTTAACCCAATAGTGCAATACGGTATAGAGCGTTTCTGCAAAAAAGCGGCCGAGGTAGGGGTAGATGGTGTGATAGTGCCCGATTTGCCTATTTATGAGTACGAAACCATGTACGCTAAGTATTTTACTGATAATAACCTAAGCAATATTTTCCTGGTAACACCACAAACATCGCCTGATCGTATCCGTAAGATAGACCAGTTAAGCAACGCTTTTATCTACCTGTTATCTTCATCATCAATAACCGGCGGCAGCTTAAACGTGTCTGACAGTATTGAGGCTTATTATACCCGTGTTAAAGAAATGAACCTTAATAACCCAACCATTATTGGTTTTGGTATATCAGACAATGCAACGTTTACAAAGGCTTGTCAGTATGCCAATGGTGCCATTGTAGGCAGTAAGTTTGTGAAGTTGCTTGATGAAGAAAATTATCTTGAAAAGATACCTGCCTTTGTTCAATCTATTAGATTTGCTAAATAAAATATTTTAGTAAGTAATTTCTTTTCGGATTAAGCTACTTTAACCAATAGCTATTTTTTATTGGTTTTTATATCTTATTGGGTAATGTTTACTCCACATTAGAGTATTCTTTTTATTTTTCTGAACCGATAAGCCTGTATTTTAGGGCTTCGGTGCTACGAAAAATAACCCGGCTCCCTAAATGATTTTTGCTTCATTACGCAATAAGCTAAAAAATACATCTATATCCCGTAAATTATACTTTACGGTGGGCATTATGGCTGTGTTGGTTACGGTTGAGCTTTGTACGCTATGGTTTGCGGTTACCACACTGTCGTCCGTACGGTCATACGTAGAAGGCGAGGGTTTATGGTCAAAGGCGCAGAAAGACGCTGTGTACCATTTGCGTATGTACGCTTACTCGCACCAGGAAAAAGACTATTTATCCTTTCGCGATTTTCTCAAAGTTCCGTTAGGCGATCAGAAAGCACGTATAGAATTAGGCAAGCCAGATCCCGATTTCGACATAGCCCGCAAGGGATTTATTGAGGGACGTAACCACCCTGATGATGTTAACGGCATGATCAATCTTATCCGTCGCTTTTACAATGTATACTATATCCACAGCGCGTTTCAAATATGGGGACAGGCAGAGCGTAAAATGGAAGAGCTTATCCCGCTTGGCGATAAGCTGCATAGTATGATAATATCGGGCAAAGCATCGCAGGCTGATATCAATGCTGTATTGGCCCAGGTAGAGGTTATCAACAGGCAACTTACCAAATTAGAAGACGATTTTTCTTTCACATTGGGCGAAGGATCGCGCTGGTTAGAGAATATCGTACTGCGCTTGTTACTGGCGCTGTCGCTCACCATTGGTACAACAAGTATATTAATTACCATATCGGTTACAAAAGGTCTTGAAAAAGCCATAAAGGCAATAATAGAAGGGGCGGCGCTTATTCGCCAGGGGCTATACGGTAATAGGGTGCAGGTGTATTCGCGCGATGAGATTGGTGTGCTGGCCAATGCCTTTAATGAGATGTCTGACACGTTGGAGTATAACATACAAGAACTAAAGACTGCCGAAGAAAGCCTGATAAAAGAGCGCGACAGGGCAGAGGCATCTGAAAAAGTGAAACAACTTTTCCTGGCTAATATGAGTCATGAAATTCGCACACCGATGAATGCCATACTGGGTTTTGCGCGATTGTTGGAAGAAGCCATTACAGACGAAGAACTTTTAAAGTATACACAGATTATCATTAAATCGGGCGATGACCTGTTGGTGATATTAAATGATATTCTTGATTTCTCGCGCATTGAGGCCGGTAAGGTCAATTTCGAGAAACAGCCTTTCAGTATAAGGGGTAATGTGGCCGGTATTGTTACCATGATGGAATCGAAAGCCGAATCGAAAGGGCTTAAATTAACATCAGTAATTGACGACACGCTGCCGCAAATGCTGGTGGGCGATTCTGTTCGTCTGAGCCAGATTTTACTTAACCTGGTATCAAATGCTATTAAGTTTACAGATAAGGGTGGGGTTGATATCTCCTTATTGGTAGCGGATGAGAACGATAGTAATGTTATTGTTGAGTGTGTGATAAAAGATAGCGGTATAGGTATCCCACTTGAAAAGCAGGCGAAAATATTTGAAAGCTTTGAGCAGGCCACAACCGATACCATGCGTAAGTTTGGCGGTACAGGCCTGGGCTTAAGCATAGCCAAACAATTGGTTGAAATGCAGGATGGTAAGATATCAGTAAAAAGCTTGCCGGGTATGGGTGCCGAGTTTTATTTCAGGCTGCCGTTTCAGAAAAACATCCCCAGAAAAGCTACGCCCGATGGTATAGAAGAAGCTTTTTTACCGGTAAAAAGCGGCAAGGGCTTAAAGGTTTTGGTGGTTGAAGATAACACCATAAACCAAATGTTGATAGTAAAAGTGCTGCAAAAGCGCGAGTTTGCCATTGAGGTAGCAAACAACGGCGTTATTGGCTTAAGCAAGCATCGCAACAACCATTATGATATTATTTTAATGGACCTGCAAATGCCCGAAATGGATGGTTACGAAACCACTAAAAACATCCGCGCTATGCAAAACGCCAGGAAAGATATCCCAATTATAGCCATGACGGCCCACACTATAAAAGGCGAACGCGAACGCTGCCTGGCCATAGGTATGAACGATTATATACCAAAGCCATTTAACATTAGCGAGTTGTTTGATAAGATATTTGGGCTGGTGAAACCAAATTAATAACAGCCCGTTAAAGCGTCCACGCTCACAACTGTATTCAGTAAAGCGTGGACGCTTTACCGGGGCACAATTTAGGTTGATTAATCCCGGATAAATTAGATTGTCATTGCGAGGTACGAAGCAATCGCACGCTGAAAAATTCGTCACTTGCTTCCTTGCGATTGCTTCGTACCTCGCAATGACAAACGCTTATATCAGCCCCTACAAAAACTGCTCTAAATCTCCTTTACCCTCACGCAGCACCTCAAAGTCACCTGAAGTACAATCAACAACCGTTGAAGGTACATTATCGCCATAACCACCGTCAATTACCAGATCTACCTTTTCCTGATATTTTTCATAGATCAGTTCCGGATCGGTAGAGTATTCCATGATCTCATCATCATCGTGTATAGAGGTTGACAGGATAGGGTTACCCAGCTCTTTCACAATGCAGCGGGCAATGTTATTATCGGGCACCCGGATACCCACTGTCTTTTTGTTTGAACTTAACAGCTTTGGTACCGCGTGGCTGGCGTTAAATATAAAGGTAAACGGCCCTGGCAACGCCTTTTTAAGCACACGGAAGGTGGTATTATCAATAGGCTTAATATAGTCTGATATATGGCTCAGATCGTAACATACAAATGAGAAGTTAGCTTTTTCGGGTTTGATGTTCCTGATCTTACAGATAGCCTCAATGGCCTTATGATTGGTAATGTCGCAACCCAACCCATAAACCGTATCAGTAGGATAGATGATGATGCCGCCTTTGCGCAGCACCTCAACCACCTGTTGTATGGTTTTCTCGTTAGGGTTTTCGGGGTAGATTTTAATCAGCATGGGTATGAGAATTTCGGATTTCGGATGTTCGATATCGGATTTAAGTCCTGAATATACAGCAAAAAAGCAGACTCATTAATGAATCTGCTTTTTATAACAGCATTTAATATGCTAATGTTTATTTGGTAATTCAAATGTTCAATGACAAATTGATAAATCCGATATCGGACATCCGAAATCCGATATCAACAATTACGCTTGCTTAGCAAACTGTACGTTGATGATCAATTTAACATCTTCGCCTACTACGATAGAACCTGCTTCGGTTACACCTTCCCAGGTTAAACCAAACTCTTTACGGTTAATTTTGCCGGTAACTTCAAAGCCAGCTTTGGTGTTGCCATAAAAATCGGTAGCGGTACCACCTTGTTCAACAGCTAAAGTAAGCGGTTTGGTTGTGCCTTTAACGGTTAAGTCGCCCTTCAACTCTTCACCATCAAATGAAGTTGATTTGAAAGTGATATTTGGATATTGCTCAGCGTCGAAAAAATCAGCGCTTTTTAAGTGACCGTCGCGTTGTTCCTGGTTGGTGTCAATACTGTTAACGTCTAAAGAGAAGTTGATGCTTGCGTTTGCAAAGTCATCGCCTTCGGTCTCTAATTCGCCTTCAAAGCTTTTGAATGAACCGGTAACGGTTGAAATTACTAAGTGTTTAACTTTAAATTGTACTTCTGAGTGCATTGGGTCTAAAACCCATTTAGTTGTTGCCATGATTGTTTTATTTTATTGTTTTAGTAAGACAAAGATAATACAATAGATGTTTAAACATATAATTTAATTGTCATTTATTTTTGGTAGTAAATAGGGGAAGACAATTTAAAAAAATGGAGCTTATTGTTTTAGGAAAAAAAGTAAAAACCGGACATAGATTTTTCAAGATTTTTAGGGAAATAACCAAGAAAAAATCCAGCTTTTTTTCGTTTTGAGCATAGCAAATATCTTATCTTGTAGACATGTAACAGGCGGCTGATAGGGTGTAGGAGATCTTCCGGTTATAAGGATGACAAGAAAAAATAAACGATGTGCTCTAACTGATTCACTCACTTTTTAGGACATTATCATAAAAGCCAATAACTAATTAATCAGCAAATAGTTAACCATCGTTCCTTAAAGTGTTACTACTGTTGCAAACTGTTTCACCCAAAAATACAAAGTGTTAATTTACAAAAACTTAGCTAAAAATACTGTTTCAACTGTTTCATTATCGTCTGAAACAAAACAGCAACAAAAAAGGGGCTATCAGCCCCCTTTGTGTTATATGTGATGTAAGCTTATGCTAACACTTGTTTAACAATATCAGCAGCTTCTTTCAATAATATAGCGGAGTATACTTTCAAGCCAGAGTTGTCAATCAATTCTTTAGCTTCTTTAGCGTTAGTACCTTGCAAACGAACGATAATTGGTACAGGGATGTTGCCAATTTCGTTATAAGCGTCTATCACACCCTGAGCCACACGGTCGCAACGTACAATACCACCAAAGATATTGATCAGGATAGCCTTAACGTTTGGATCGCTCAAGATGATGTTGAAACCAGCTTTTACGGTTTGCGCGTTAGCGGTACCACCAACGTCAAGGAAGTTAGCAGGTTCGCCACCGGCAAGTTTGATGATATCCATGGTAGCCATAGCTAAACCGGCACCATTAACCATACAACCTACGTTACCATCAAGCTTAACATAGTTAAGGTTTGATTTGCCTGCTTCAACCTCTGTAGGGTCTTCTTCGTTGGTATCGCGCATAGCAGCATAGTCAGCATGGCGGTAAAGGGCGTTGTCGTCAAGGTTTACCTTAGCGTCAACAGCTAATATCTTGTTGTCAGATGTCTTCAAAACCGGGTTGATCTCAAACATCGACGAGTCTGTAGCCTCATAAGCTTTATATAAAGCAGCGATGAATTTGGTCATGTCCTTAAATGCGTCGCCGCTTAAGCCCAGGTTAAACGCAATTTTACGTGTCTGAAAACCTTGCAGACCAACTTTAGGGTCAACCTCTTCTTTAAATATCAAATGTGGCGTGTGCTCTGCAACTTCTTCAATGTCCATACCACCTTCGGTACTGTACATAATAATATTGCGGCCTGATGCACGATCAAGTAAAACGCTTACATAAAACTCTTTGGTTTCGCTATCGCCAGGGTAGTACACATCTTGCGCAACTAGTATCTTACGTACCAGTTTACCTTCAGGACCGGTTTGTGGGGTAACCAGCTGCATGCCTAATATATCGGTTGCTCTTTGTTTAACTTCGTCTAAGTTTTTAGCCAGTTTAACACCGCCACCTTTACCACGGCCACCCGCGTGTATCTGTGCTTTTACTACAACCCAGCTAGAGTCGTAATCTTCTTTCAATTTCTTAGCGGCTTCAACAGCTTGTTCAGGCGTATCGGCAACAATGCCTTCCTGTACCCTCACACCAAAACTCTTTAGTATTTGTTTTCCCTGGTATTCGTGAATATTCATATGCTTTTGATGATTTGCGGTAAATCTAATAATTTGTTTTGGATTTAGTTATTAGCTAATAAAGATTAGTGATTAGATTTTAATTAGAGATTACCAAGTATTAAAACAACTATAAATTTAGGATACTAATAACTAATCTCTTATCACTAATCACTATTTTTACCCCATGTTAAAAGCAACTGCAATTAATAAATCATACGGTCAGCTTCAGATACTAAAAGGTGTTGATATTGAGGTGAATAAAGGAGAGATAGTAACTATTGTCGGTGCATCAGGCGCCGGCAAGAGTACATTACTCAACATACTGGGCACGTTGGACAGGCCCGACTCTGGTCAGCTATTTATTAATGATGTAGAACTTAATAAACTCAACAATAAAAACCTTAGCAGTTTCCGTAACCGCGAAATTGGCTTCATTTTTCAGTTTCATCACCTCCTTGCCGAGTTTGACGCTATTGAAAACGTGTGTATACCGGCCTACATAGCAGGCACATCGCGTGCAGAAGCTGAGAAGCGCGCCGCCGAGTTGCTTGACCTTTTGGGCTTGAGCCATCGTTTGCATCATAAACCAAGCACTTTATCAGGGGGCGAGCAGCAGCGTGTAGCAGTTGCCCGCGCGCTCATTAATAACCCTGCATTGATATTTGCCGATGAGCCATCAGGTAACCTCGACTCGCAAAACGCGCGCGAGTTGCATGAATTGTTCATTAGGCTACGTAATGAGTTTAATCAAACTTTTGTGATAGTTACCCATAACGAAGACCTGGCAAACTTGTCAGACCGTAAGGTAATGATGGTTGACGGCTTAATTGTGCAATAATATGAATGTACTTATCACTTCGGCTTTATCTGCACAGGCTCATCAGCTTAAAAACACACTTACTGATGATCATATCCTTTTAGGTGACTACAACGATGTCCCTGCTTTTATGCTCAATCAGGGTAAAATGATAAAGTTGCCTAATCCACAATCAAGCTCATACGCCCACCAAATGCTTACTTTTTGCCTGGATAATGCTATTGACATTCTTTACGTATTAGATAGCAAAGAGGCAGATGGCCTGTCAGGTTCAACTCAACTATTTTCCGAATATAACATCGACATACAAACTGCTACTAATGAAGTATAGCGACATAAATAAGTATAAAGCCTACATCTTTGGGTTAGATAATGTGATCTATCCTGAAAAGGATTACCTTTTTCAGGTTTATTATTTGTTTGCCAGCTTTATTGAGTATATAGAATTGTTCGATGCTAAAATACTTACCGACCTTATGGTAGAGACTTATCAAAAGGAGGGCAAAGATAAAGTGTTTGACAAGGTACAAGAGAAATTTGCCATAGACGAGAAGTATCGCGAAAACTTTGACCGATTGATGTTTACTGCCAAATTACCTTTAAAACTGTTGGTATATCAAGCCATGTTGGAGCTGTTTCAGAATATTATTGTTGATCGTAAGCAAATCTTTATCGTTACTAATAGCAATCCAGAACAGCAGTTAAACAAAATCAAGTACACAGAATGGCACGGATTAGAAAAGTACTTAATTTGCTATTTTGCCGAAGAGTTAGCGCCGTTACCTGAACCGGATGCGTTTACTCTTTTGTTAAAGGAACATCAACTGGAAAAAGGGGATGTAGTAATGATTGGCAACTCTGAAGCCGCTATGCTTGGTGCCCAGGCGTGTGGTATTGATTACCATAATGTTAATGATATTTTACAAGCTTGATTTATAACATAATTAAGCTAACTACGTTAATAAAAAGATTATTCCATTCGTATGAAAAAAGCACTTTACCTTGTTGTTGTATTTGCCGCTACTGCCTTATTGTCCTGCAAGAAAGATAAAAAGTATAATGGTTCTGAACCATCTAAAGACGGATCAACGCTTGATTTGATAAGAGACTCTGTGTATTTATATACGCAGGAGAGTTACTATTGGTATGATGGACTGCCTGGTTACGCGTCATTTAATCCTCGTGTGTTTACGGGTAGTACCGACTTGGAAGCGCTAAACAAAGAGGTAAATAAACTATCTCAATATAAAATTGATCCGGCTACGGGTTATCCGTTTGAATACTATGCACCAGCTCCTGGTGTTGCCAAATATTCATTTATTGATGAGGGGCAAGCATCAACAGAACTTAATGGTACCAACAGCAATTTTGGTTTTGCACCTTTTTATAATACAGCCAGCGACTTGCGGGTAAAGTATGTTTATCCAGGCTCACCGATTGATTTGGCGGGTGGGAAACGAGGTTATAAGATCATCAGTATAAATGGTAATTCTGATTTATCGTATGATGGTGCTTCGGGTACGCATACTCAGTTTGTGATAAATGCCTATGCACGTAGCAGTACTATTACTATGGTTTTGCAAAAGCCCGATAACACTAATATAACGGTTAACCTTACATCAGCCAACTACAGCGTTAACCCGGTATTAACTTATAAAGCAATTAATGCCGGTGCTGGCAAAATTGTTGGCTATATCGTATTTAACTCCTTTACCTCGCCGGCTAATGCTAATGCACGGTTAGATGCCGCGTTTAATTATTTCCAGGGGCAGGGTATAACAGACCTTGTGGTTGATTTACGTTACAACGGTGGTGGCTACACTGCTACTGCCGAGTATTTGGATAACCTTATTGTGCCTTCAGGAAAAAACGGGACTACCATGTATAGCTATTATTTCAACAATAAACTGCAAAGCGGTAATGCGAAATTACTGGCTAACCAGGTACGTCGCGACAGCCAAACCGGCCAGCTTTATAATTTAGCTCAGCTAGATTACACCGCCGCCACCAATACCATTAAGTTTGCGAAAAAAGGAGCCTTGAATTTAAGCAGAGTGTTCTTTATTGTTACAGGCGCTACTGCATCTGCCAGCGAGTTGACGATTAACAGCTTGCGCCCGCATATGGACGTACATTTAATTGGTAATAACACCTACGGAAAGCCTGTTGGTTTTTTTGATATCAAAATTAATAAGTACGAATTGTATGTTGCCCAGTTTGAAACCAAGAATTCAGCAGGGCAGGGTGGATATTATACAGGGATGTTACCGGGTTCGGCCAACTATCCGGGTGTTGCTGATTTTGACGACGCGACCAAAGATTTTGGAGACACTACCGAAGTGTTATTCCATCATGCTATTAACTATGTTAAAAGAGGCGTTTATGACGCTGCAGAAATGAAGACTCAAAGTTTGTCTGGTGGCGCAAAAACATTCTCGCTTACGCAGTCAAATAATGCCGGTATTGAATTAGAGGCGGGTAAGTTTAATGGAATGATATACAGTAAGCACAAGTAATACGCTAATCTGTCAATTCACGCAGGTCTACCGGTACTACCCGCGATATGCCCTGCTCAACCATGGTGACACCATAAATAACATCGGTGCTGGCAATGGTGCGCTTGTTATGCGATACAATGATAAACTGCGACTCGGACGAGAACTTGCGAATGATATTATTGAATTTGTCAATATTAGTATCATCCAACGGCGCATCAACCTCATCAAAAATACAAAATGGTGCAGGTTTTAATAAGTAAAGCGAGAATAGGATAGCGGTTGCTGTTAATGTCTTTTCACCGCCCGAAAGCTGGTTGATAGACAGCGGACGTTTTCCTTTTGGCTTCGCGATGATATCAATGTCTGACTCTAAGGGGCGCTGCGGATCAGTTAAGATCAAATCGCACGAATCCTGATCATTAAACAGCGACCGGAACACCTTAATGAAATTTTCGCGTACCAACGTAAAAGCGGTCATGAACTTTTCGCGGGCGGTGTCGTCAATTTCCTGTATGGTAGCCATTAAAGATGCTTTTGCCTCGGCCAGGTCTTTTTTCTGATTCTGGATAAACTCATAACGCTCATTCATCTCGTTATAAGCCTCAACAGCCATAGGGTTTATCGCTCCAAAATCATCCAGCTGATTTTTTAGCTTATCTGCACGCTCGCGTAATGGTTGCTCTTCTTCGCTGTTGTTTTCTTCGTTTTCAGGCAGATCATTGATGTCTATGTTGAATTCGACAGACAAACGTTCCTTTAGCGCGTTTAATTCAATACGCAGGTTATTGCGCTGGTCTTTTAACTCGTTCTCAATAACCTCAGCCTGATCTTTTTTGCGACGTAATGCGGCGACAGCATCTTCTGTTTCAGTTATCTTACCGCGTAGCTTATAATATTCCTGTTCGGCCTCTTGAGTTGCCTTTTCAAGCTCTTCTTTTTGGCTATACATTTCAAGCAGGCTGTCGTCTGATGTGTCAGACATCTGCAGGTTTTCCTGTATTGCAATCTTTACTTTCTCAAGTTCGCTGCTGTTTTGTTTTATTCTGCCTTCAAGGTTTTCTTGTTGAGTAAAGCGATAGTCAAGGTCCTTATTCAGGCCTGATACCTTATTTTGTTGCTGGTGGAAACGGATATTCTCCTGGTTATAGGTGTTTGATTGCACCGTCACCATTTCATTTACCCCATTAAATTCAGCTTGCTTTTTGGCCAATAAATCGGCCTGTGCCTGTTTTTTCTCTTTTAGCTCAACCAATAACGGTTGCAGGTTGCTCATTTCTTCCTTAATACCGGCAATTTTTTTGGCGATATCATCCTTTCGGTTAAGACTGTTCTCAATAAAGGTTTCGTATTGTTCCTGGCGGGTTTTAACTGTGATAAGTTCGGTATTCAGACGGTTAAGTTCTGCCTGTTTTTGTATTAGCTCGGTAGCTTTTAAAGCTGATTTTAACGATGTTGATTGCGTCTGCAATTCGTTCGACCTTGTTTTTAGTTCAAACAGATCAACTTCAAGGGCCTTAATCTCCTTAGCCAAAATTTCTAAATTTTTAGCCCGACCGATACGTTTACCCTCAAACAACCCTACCGAGCCACTGGCCATAGTAAATTTAGATTTATTGAATTTACCGCTTTGCGCTAATAAAACCAAACCTTCGGTAATGCCGGTATTGTTTAATTCGGCTTCATCGTTTACCAAATAAACGTTTTTAAGCAGGTGGCTAACCAGTGGTTGATATTTCTTATCAACCTCAACCACATTTAAAGCAGGGATACGGCCGTTGGTAGCTTCTTCCTTAAACTGCAAACCGCTTTCTTCAGCATAGTTGCTCAGTATAAAAAACTGCGCCCTGCCGCGCGATGAGTTGCTTAGCAGGTTGATAGCCTTAACCGCCTCGTCGTAGGTATCAACCACATAATGGTTCATCAACGGCTCCAGGTAGTTTTCTATGGCTACGCGATATTGTTCGCGGCAAAACAATACGTCACTAAACAGTGGAGCGTTCTTTGCCCACTCGTGATTGTTTTTCAGAAAGCGGATAGACTCCGGGAAGCCCTCCAGGTTATCAACTAAACTTTTGGTAAGGTTATATTCGTTTTGCTTGGCGTCAAGCTTGCGGCTTTGTACAATGGTGCTTTCTTTTACAGTTTCAGCCTCGGCGTCAATTGTTGCAATTTGGTCTTGTAGTTCAGTTTCGCGCTGTAATTCCTGGTCGTATTCCTGTTGCAATGCTTCGGTGCGGCTCTGTAATTCAGATACCACCTGGTTAAAGTGCGATAGCTCTACCTTTTTACTGGTAGCATCCTCCATATTACGCTGGCTTTCCTGCTCAAGTGCCTGCTCTTGTATCTGCAATATGTCAATGTCTTTCTCGGCTTTATAAGCCTGATTCTGCAGGTTATTGTTGGTGTTAACTATCTCATTAAGTTCATTACGCGCGCTTGATTGCTGTAGGCGTAATTCATCAACCATCAGCTTTAAATCAGCTACCTTAGTTGATAGCGTGTCCAGGTTTTCTTCTTCCTGGGCCTTTTCCTCGTTAAGGCGCTTAACGTTATAAAGTACGTGGTTAAGCTGGTTACGATCACGTTCTAATTCCTCTGTCAGGCGCGACTCTTTATCCTGCTGAAATTTTAGTTGCTCGTTCTTGATCTTCTTCTCGCTCTCATAAGCGCGAATTTTTGATACAAATTCGTTAGTAGCTTTTTGCTGTACAGACAGGTTTTTTTCTTTGGTGATACTCTCTAGCTTCTCTTGCTGTAACGAAGCTTCAATAGTATCCATTTGCGCCAAAACGCCTGTCTTTTCTTCGCGATGCTTTAACTCTTGTTGCTCTATTGCACTTAATGAGTCGGCAAAAGCAGTAATTTTGAACGACGCCAGTTTGATGCTCAGCGTTTTATATTCTTCTTTTATGCGGTAGTAGCGCTCGGTTTTTTTAGCCTGAT
>JAZKET010000016.1:27646-29296 GCA_040386815.1 Bacteroidota bacterium
ACACGTTCTAAATCAGCTTCAGTATCCTTTAGCTTGTTAAAGGTTTGCTTTTTACGAAGTTTGTATTTTGAAATGCCCGATGCTTCTTCAAACAAGTTACGGCGCGACCCCTCTTTGTTTGAGATGATCTCTTCTATCATTCTTAACTCGATGATAGCGTACGAGTCTGACCCCACACCGGTATCCAAAAAAAGATCGGTGATATCTTTAAGGCGGCATTGTACATCGTTTAAACGATATTCGCTATCACCACTGCGGTAAAGTTTGCGGGTAAGCGTAACTTGAGAATAATCGGTAGGGAGGATGTTCTTGGTATTGTCAAAGGTCAATGATACTTCGGCCAGGTTTGCGGCCTTACGGCTTTTGGTGCCATTAAATATCACGTTGTCCATCTTTTCAGACCGTAATGCTCGGGTGCTTTGCTCACCCAATACCCAGCGTATGGCATCAACAACGTTTGACTTACCACAACCGTTAGGGCCAACAATAGCGGTAACACCCTCATTAAAGTTGATGGTGATCTTATCGCCAAAGCTCTTGAAACCCTTGATTTCTAACTGTGTAAGCTGCATTTAAACGTAATAGCCCTATATAAATTCGAGAGTTCAAAATAATGATAAAAAACTATATTTCACAAAAAGAGCCGATAAGATTACCGGCTCTTTTTGTGAATGTTTTTTGTATGTGTTCTGCAGTGTCTAGATGTAAATTTCGCCCTTTAAGTAAGTTACAGCTTTACCGGCCATCAAAACGCGGTCGCCTTGCAATTCGCACCACAACTCACCTTTGCGGGCTGAAATCTGGTAGGCATGCAATTCGTTTTTACCAAGTTCTTTGGCCCAGTAAGGTATTAGGTTGCAATGCGCTGAACCCGTAACCGGATCTTCAGGAATACCGGCACCCGGTGCAAAAAAGCGCGATACAAAATCTACACTATCGCCCGGCGCGGTGACAATGATACCTACGGTATCCATTTTAGACAACGCGAAAAAATCAGGTGCCAGTTCTGCAACCTCCCGCTCGTTTTCATAAACCACAAAAAAGTCTCTTGACCTTAATATCGCTTTTGGTAATATGCCGCCCAAGGCTTCAATTAAACCGTTTGGCGCTTCAATTGGTATGGGGACACGCGATGGGAAATCCAGCGTATATTTATCATCATTACGAGTTACCGTTAACACGCCCGATTTTACTGTTTCAAAATGAATGGTGTCATCTTGATAGTTTAACTCGGTAAATAAAATATGGGCCGATGCAAGGGTGGCATGGCCGCAAAGATCTATCTCGTACTCGGGCGTAAACCAGCGTAACTTATAGCTATTAGCAGTTTTTACAAAAAAGGCGGTTTCGGCCAGGTTGTTTTCAACAGCAATTTTCTGCATTACCTCGTCAGGCAGCCATTCGGTTAGTGGACAAATAGCAGCAGGGTTGCCGCCAAAAAGCTGGTCGGTAAAAGCGTCGGCTTGATAAATAGGAATAGTCATATTTTATCTAATTTATATTGCTAAGGTAATGGTAAGTAACCAAATCGTCAACGTTATTAATTGGTTTAGTACAACCATTAGTTAAAAGAATTATCCTGTCGCTTACATCTAATACATTTCTGTACTGATGGTCGGTTACAATAACGCCTTTTCTTTTGGCAGCATG
>JAZKET010000016.1:29306-70959 GCA_040386815.1 Bacteroidota bacterium
ATATATGTGTGAACGGCTCATCCAATAAAATAAAGTCAGCCTTGTTATAAATAATCATCAAGGTTTCCAGCATACGCTGCTCGCCTCCGGATAGTTGAGCAATGGTTTTTTGGCCGTGTTTTAGGTAAATAGGGTGATTAATAAAGTCTTCCCAAAAGAAATCATCAACCAGTAACTTAGCCAGGTTATGGATCTTGATACGCGGTGGCAGATAGTTTTGCTGTGGCAAATAAGCCATGCGGTTGTTTTTGTAGCCAGTGTCTATATAAGTGCCACTTATGTTGATGTATTTGTATGACGGTTTAAGTAAGCCGAAGATTATGCGCAATAAAGATGATTTACCGCAGCCATTACGGCCTAATAAGCCAACTATTTCGCCTTGTGTGCAGCTTAGGTAAATATCGCTTAATATTTTACGGTTGCCGAATTCTAATTCGACGCTGTCGACCTTTAAAGTAAGTAGCGTCATTTAATAATTGTGTAGGTTATTAACATTAATGCAAATAATGCTAAGTCAAAGCAAATAGAATAGGCATACATATAGTTTATGCTGTAGCCGGCATTTAAAAAGTATATGTAGGTTTTATTTGCAAAATGGTGCTTGTAAAATATGTACCCCAAGCTACCAACTATTTTGATAGCTATTCCAAAAGGTATAAACTCGTGTCCAAAGCCATCAATTGTATAAATGCTAAATACACTGAAAAAAAGGCCAAGAGTGGCTAACGGTTTATGGAAATACCAAACTGCGGTAAGCGTTTTTAACATTTAAGATAATTGGATAAGATGGAGCTATAACGCAGTTTTTGACCAAAAATTTTTACGGCGATAATTTTTAGAAACAAAAAAAGCCGGACCCTTTTGAAAGTCCGGCTTTGTAAATATTTATGCTTACCGATTAACCTAAGTAAGATTTAAGGATCTTGCTTCTGCTGGTGTGGCGTAAGCGTTGTAAAGCTTTGTCTTTAATTTGACGTACACGCTCACGGGTTAGGTTAAACTTCTCGCCAATTTCTTCTAAAGATAGGGGATGGTTGGTACCCAGGCCGAAGAACAATACAATAATCTCGCGCTCGCGCTCTGTTAAAGTTGACAATGAACGTTTAATTTCTTCTGATAACGATTCGTTGATCAGGATAGAATCTGTATTTGGTTCAGAGTTTTCTAATACGTCTAACAACGTATTCTCTTCACCCTGTACAAACGGCGCATCCATTGATACGTGACGGCCAGAATTACTTAGCGTGTCAGAGATCTTATCAACGGTAGTTTCAAGCATGTCTGCCAGCTCTTCTGGCGAAGGCTCGCGCTCATACTCTTGCTCTAATTTTGAAAACGCTTTGCTGATTTTGCTTAATGAACCTACCTGGTTTAAAGGCAAACGCACAATACGAGATTGCTCTGCGATAGCTTGTAGTATTGACTGGCGAATCCACCATACTGCGTACGAAATGAATTTGAAACCTTTGGTTTCGTCAAAGCGCTTAGCTGCTTTGATCAAACCAAGGTTACCTTCGTTGATCAAATCGCCAAGGGTTAAGCCTTGATTTTGATATTGTTTAGCTACCGAAACCACAAAACGAAGGTTGGTTTTTGTCAAACGCTCTAAAGCGGCTTGATCGCCTTCTCTGATTTTTTGGGCTAGTATTACTTCTTCTTCAGCTGTTATTAGGTCAACTTTACCAATTTCGTGTAGATATTTATCAAGTGATTGTGACTCACGGTTGGTAATGGATTGTGTTATTTTGAGTTGTCTCATTTATAATTAACCTCGATTTCTTGAGTGTTAGAATTGAACGTGCAAAGGTACTGAAAAGTTTCGCTATATTTTAGTATAAATAAAAGATTATATATTATTCATAATCAGCAATAAATTGCATGGTTTTTGTGGTAGTTTTATAACTCACTAACTTTAAAAGTTTCAGCTAAACGTACGCCTTTTTCTGTTTGTTGCAAAGTGCAACATTCATTTATTGGGTCGTGTTCTAAAAATAATACGTAGTTTTTAGAACACGCCTCGTCTAAAATAGCTTTCTTTTCTGCCAGGGTTTGTAGCGGAAACATATCATAAGCCATTACGTAAGGCAGGGGTAAATGTCCAACAGATGGCAACAAATCGGCCATGTACAAAATCAGTTTTTCTTTAAAGTTTATTAACGGTAACATCATTGATTCAGTATGTCCGTATACCATACGTATACTCATGTAATCGCTGAATTTTACATTGTCATGGACATCAATAAACTTTAACTGTCCGCTGTATTGAATGGGTGATATATTTTCCTTTAAAAACGAAGCTTTCTCACGGTCGTTAGGATTGATGGCCCAATCCCAGTGTTTGCTATTGCTCCAATAAATAGCGTTTTTAAATGCCGGAATTAGCTTGTCGCCTTCTCTTTTTATAGCACCACCAACATGGTCAAAATGCAGGTGGGTTAAAAATACATCTGTAATATCATCACTATGAAAGCCCAGTTTGGCTAATGAGTCTTCAAGTGTAGCATCACCATGTAAATAATAGTGACTTAAGAAACGCTCATCTTGTTTATTGCCTATACCGGTGTCTATCAAAATTAGCCTGTTGCCATCTTCAATTAATAAACAGCGCATGGCCCAGGTACAAAGGTTATTGGCGTCGGCAGGGTTTGTGCGGTTCCATATCACTTTAGGTACCACACCAAACATAGCGCCGCCGTCTAACTTAAAAAAGCCTGTGTCTATAGTGCGAAGTTTCATGTCAAGTCAAAAGTAAAAATTCAAATGTAAAAATGCCTCTCAGGCATAAAACAAAAGGCCGATAGTTTTTAACCATCGGCCTTTTGAATTTTTACTTTTTGTTGTTGTCTAACAATTATAAGTGGATACACTCGCCGTATGCTTCAGCAGCAGCTTCCATAATAGCCTCGGTTTTAATGATATCGTGTCCGGTTGTTTCCAGTTTACGTGCAGTAACTACTTCACCAATTAATTCTGTAACGTTAGCGCCAATCATGTGTGCACCCAAAAACTCGCCGTATTTGGCGTCAAATATCAGCTTAACAAAGCCGTCTTTAGCGCCAGCAGCACTTGCTTTGCCTGATGCAGAGAAAGGAAACTTACCAATCTTGATCTCGTAACCTGCTTCTTTAGCCGCTTTTTCGGTATAACCAACAGAGGCTACCTCAGGGCTGCAATAAGTACAGCCTGGTATATTATTATAATCTAAAGGTTCTGGTTTTAAACCAGCAATTTTTTCAACGCATATAATACCTTCGGCAGATGCTACGTGAGCTAATGCCTGGCCTTTAACAATATCGCCGATAGCATAAACGCCTTCAACGCTGGTTTTGTAGTAATCGTCAACAACAACTTTACCTTTATCGGTAGCTACACCATTTTCTTCAAGACCGATACCTTCGATGTTTGTAGAAATGCCTACGGCCGATAACACGATCTCTGCCTCTAAAATCTCAGTACCACTAGCAGTTTTTACAGTTACTTTGCAACCTTCGCCGCTAGTATCAACAGATTCAACGTTTGAGCCGGTCATGATATTGATACCCGACTTTTTCAAGGTACGGGCAAGTGCTTTTGATACTTCCTCGTCCTCAAGCGGTACAATATTGTCTAAATATTCAACTACAGTAACTTTAACACCTATTGAGTTATAAAAATAAGCAAACTCAATACCGATTGCGCCTGAGCCTACAACAATCATTGAAGCAGGTTTTTTAGGCAATATCATAGCTTGGCGGTAACCAATAACTTTTTTGAAATCTTGCTTAAGGTTAGGCAACTCGCGCGAGCGACCACCTGTTGCTAATATGATGTGTTTTGCGGTAACTTCTTTAGTGCCGTCGTTATTTTTTACTTCAACAACGCCTTTGCTTTTTAATTTACCGGTACCCATTATAACGTCAATCTTGTTTTTCTTCATCAAAAACTGAACGCCTTTGCTCATGCCATCGGCAACACCGCGGCTTCTTTTAATTACGGCTTCAAAATCAACTTCGCCTGCACCATTTAGTTTAATGCCATAGTCGCCTGCGTGATTAAGGTATTCAAATACCTGAGCACTCTTTAGCAAAGCCTTGGTAGGAATACAACCCCAGTTAAGGCATATACCGCCCAGAGATTCTTTTTCAACTACAGCAGTTTTTAAACCAAGCTGGGAAGCACGGATTGCAGCTACATAGCCACCCGGGCCAGACCCTATAACAATTACATCGTAATTCATATTCTTTGTGATCTGTGTTTTAAATTTTAGAAAGCCAAAGCTAAGTAAAAGGGGCGAAATCAAAAAACATAGGTGGGTAATAATGCGGGGCAGGGGTTATTAACATAAAAGTCTATAAAGACTATAGATTAATTCAAAGTTAAAAAAGTATAAATTGGTGTCAGTTTTGCATTAAATAGGTCATATTATTTTGTTATTAGTGATATGTATTGTTAAATGTTAATAAAAACACAATTAAAATTTGAAATACTTAATATTAAATTAACAATTATGATTGGAGTTACCTCTATATTTGCACTGCAATTTTTAGTTAATTTCATTTAATCACAAAACGTATGAGGAAGTATTTACTATTAGTAATGGTATCCTTGTTTACTACCGTTACTGCACTTGCGCAGGTAACAACAAGTAGTATGACAGGTACCGTTAAAGACTCAAAAGAAACCCTGATTGGAGCCACAGTTACCGCTGTGCATGAGCCAACAGGAACAAGGTATGCGGTAACCACAAATGCCGACGGTCGTTTTAACATCGCAAACATGCGTGTTGGTGGGCCTTACACCGTAACCATCTCCTATGTAGGTTACCAAACTACAACCCTTAGCGATATTAGCATCCGTTTAGGCGAGCCATTTGCTATTAATCAAACATTAGCTCAAAGCGGCGTTACCCTTAATGAAGTTGCTATCAGAGGGCGTAAAGACGCAGTTATGAACAGCCGTCGTACAGGCGCTTCAACAAACATTGGCCGTACACAATTAGAGAATATGCCTACTTCGGGCAGGTCTCTTACCGACTTTTTACGTTTGGCGCCTCAAGCCAGCACAACGCCGGCAGGTGGTACATCATTTGGTGGTACCAGCAGCAAATTTAACAGTGTAACCATTGACGGTGCTGTTAATAACGACGTGTTTGGCTTATCAGCTAACGGTACGCCGGGTGGCGGTGCTGGTACGCAGCCTATATCGCTTGACGCGATACAGGAGGTACAAGTTGTGTTAGCGCCTTATGATGTTACTTTAGGTAACTTTACCGGTGCTGGTGTAAACGCTGTTACCCGCTCTGGTACTAACAAGTTTGAAGGTTCTGTTTACTACTTTACAAAAAACCAGGATTTGGCTGGTAAAAACGTTTTAACTACCCTTAAACAACCAAATTTTTCTGACAAACAGTACGGTGTACGTTTAGGCGGACCTATCATTCAGAATAAGTTATTTTTCTTTACCAGTATAGAGTTAGGTCGCAGAACAGCTCCAATAGCCAACAATGCAGGCGAGCCTGGTGCGGCTATCTCTTTAGCAACAGCACAGCAAATTGCTGCCCGCGCTCAAAGCGTATATGGTTATGACGTTGGTTCATACACTGCTCAAAACTTGTCTCGTAACAATGATAAGATTTTTGTAAAGTTAGATTGGAACATCGATGCTAAAAATCAATTAACAGCGCGTTATAATTATATTGATGCTTTTGATGATAACTTAACCCGTTCTGGAACTTTCTTTAACTTTGGTAATAACGGTTATAAATTTGCCAATAAACAAAACGTTGGTATTATTGAGTTAAGAACCAATTTTAATTCTAAATACTCAAACAACTTTTTAGCAGGTTACACTCGTATCAGAGATGCGCGTCAAACTCAGGGCACTTTGTTCCCATCTGTACAGATTAACAACATTGATGGTATATCTGGTAACAGCGCAGTTTTTGGTTCAGAAAGAAGCTCTGTTGCTAACCAGTTAGATCAGGATATTATTGAGGTTACAGATAACTTCAAGATCAACTTAGGCGAACACTTGTTAACCTTTGGTACACACAATGAGTTCTTTAAATTTAGAAACTTGTTCATCAACAACTTAAACGGTCGTTGGACTTTTAACAACATGGCTGATTTCATGAGTGGTGCGAACGGTGCAAACGCTCAGGTTGCTGCAACTTACTCACGTGTTCCCGGTGATGCTACTCCGGCAGCTAAATTTAGCGCTGCTCAATTAAGCGTTTATGGTCAGGATGAGTGGGAAGCTGCAAAAGGCTTAAAATTAACCTTTGGTGTACGTTTTGATAAACCAGTGTTTGGCGACAAACCATTGGCTAATCCAACCATCGAAGCATCTTTCCCAGGGTACCGTACAGACAGAACTCCAAGCACAGCTATATTGATATCACCTCGTTTAGGTTTTAACTTTGACCCAATCGGTGATCGCACTATTCAATTACGTGGTGGTACTGGTATATTCACTGGTCGTGTACCATTTGTGTGGATGTCTAACCAATATGGTGCAAGCGGTATGTTGTTTAGCACAGTTAGTGTAAACAACCCTCCGGGCGCTCAGTTTATACCTAACCCTAACAACCAGGCAGCTGCCGGTGCCGGTTCAACCCGTGCAGAGGTTAACCTTGTTTCAGAAAACTTTAAAATACCTCAGGTTTGGAGAACTAACCTTGCCGGTGATTTTAAATTACCTTATGGCATTGTTGCTACTGTTGAAGGTATCTACTCAAAAACACTTAACAACGTTGTTTACAGAGATATTAACATGACTCCGTCAACCGGTACACTTAACCCTGTATTATCAGGTGGTGTTGCTCCGGGTTCTGGGGCTGATAACCGTCCTATCTATCCGGGCCGTGTTAACAACACCGCTTTCACTAACGTTATTTTGTTAGAGAACTCAAACAAAGGTTACACTTATACCCTGACCGGTCAATTACAGAAAACGTTTGATAATGGCTTTAACACCATGTTTGCGTATACTTATGGCCGTGCAAAATCTGTTAATGATGGTACCAGCAGTACAGCATTGTCAAACTGGGAATTTGTTCAGATATCTCAAGATCCTAACAACCCACCTTTGGCTACCTCAACTTTTGAGACCCGCCACCGTTTAGTAGGTTCAGCAGGTTATCAGTTTACTTACGGTCCTCAAAAATCGTTCGGTACTGGTTTTAGCTTGTTCTACCAAGGCTTTTCTGGTTTGCCATACACTTACTTAGTTAACGGTAACCTTAATAGCGATGCTGGTGTTACTGCTTCTGGTAACGACTTGTTCTACGTTCCTCGTAATTCATCTGAGATCAAATTTAACGCTTTAAGCGCAAGCGGCGCATTGCCTGCACAAACTGCTGCTCAACAATGGGATGCCCTTAATGCTTACATTGAAAATGATCCTTATTTGCGTACCCGCAGAGGTCAGTATGCTGAACGTAATGGCGCACGTACTCCTTGGGAGCACAAGTTTGATTTACGTATAACTCAAGATCTTGGTGGCATGATAGGCGAAACTAAAAACAGATTGCAATTATCGTTAGATGTATTTAACGTAGGTAACCTGTTAAATAAATCTTGGGGTCGTCAATACAATATAAGCAACCAGGCTTACGCATTGGTTGGTGTATCAAACCCAACCAACGCGGTTACTGGTGGTTACACATTTAGAGCACCATCTACAAACACTGCATACACTGCAGCGCCAACCGCTTCGGCATGGTCAATGCAGTTTGGTGTTAGATATTTGTTTAACTAATATCTAACACTTATAAAACAGAAAGCCGCCCCAACTATAGCTGGGGCGGCTTTCTCTGTTTATATAAAATGAATTACTTTAACTACAAGCTATAAAAATCTATTACAGCGCCAAAGTAATTCTGATCCCATCCGTCAATCATATCTTCGTAATCAGATTCAGGGATATTGGTATGACGTAACTCTGCAGATGTACCAGCTTTATCGATGTGCAGTTTTATGGATACTATTGACTCTTCTGGTTGGCCATCAAAATACCATTGCTGTACTATTTTCTTTCCTTTTTCAAATTCAAGGTTTTTACCTACAATGGCACCATCCCACATAGAAAACTCTGAACCGGGCTGTGTTGACATCTCCGCCGCTTCGCCTGTCCAAAGCTGTATAGTTATGGGGTTGGTTAACGCTAAATAAACTTCGTCGGGCGTAGCCGGAATTATATAATATTTCTTAAAATCTTTCACCCGCGCAAGTTAGCTATTTTACCGGTCCTATAGGTAATACAGTTTTACCATAAACTTCATTTAAAACCTGTGCTATGCCGGTATATATAGCAGATGCACCACAAATAATACCTTCATAACCTGCAAGCGTAGTAATGCTTTTGTTGCCTGTAGCATCGCCAATTGCTAATAATGCAAACAGCACAACTAAAGATCCAAACACAAACTGCAAAGCTTTATTTAGCCTGAAAGTACCCAGGAATAGTAAAAATGTGAAGATACCCCATACAGTAAGGTAAGCAGTCATAGCACCAGCTGATGGCGCGGCAACCCAACCCAGTTTAGGCATAACAATAAGCGCTACTAATGACAGCCAAAAAAAACCATACGATGTAAAAGCGGTTAAGCCAAAGGTGTTGTCTTTTTTTGCCTCGATAACACCGGCAATAACCTGTGCCAGGCCGCCGTAAAAAAGGCCCATGCCCAATATCATTGAGTTTTGCTCAAAATATCCGGCATTGTGGATGTTTAATAAAACGGTGGTCATGCCAAAAGCGCATAGGCCCAGCGGAGCAGGATTAGCAATGCCATCCTTTACGGGTGCTGTAGTACTCATAATAAGTTTAGTTTATAATTGGTTTATAACCGCAATTTAAGTGATTTATAATCATTTGCAAATATTAAAACCGATTTAGCTTTGACGTTTACCAAATTAGAAATACCCGCCGCTGCACCCCTTATTTATGAGCTTGATCATGATTTAAACCGGGTAAACCATTACTATCTGCAATAGGTAACCTATTTGTTACAGCGTAGATGGGCCTAATATGGTCGCTTCAAGCTAATTTCGCTGTAAATATGATTGTTACCCCCAAAATGAAAAGACTGATCGGGCTTTTATTTACCCTATTTTTATTTACCAGTACTGTGCTCTTTGCTCAAAGCCCAGACGAAAAAGCTATTGCCAGCCAAATAGAAGCCATGCGCAAGGCCATGATATCTGGTGACAAACAAGGTTTGAGCGATGTTTTGTCAGAACAGGTTAGTTACGGGCATTCGTTTGATTACGCGCAAAATAAAGCACAAGTGCTTGATGCTTTTGTAAGCGGTAAATTCGCGTTCACCAAAATCGACATAAAAGACCAAAAAATAAATGTAGAAGGTAATACAGCCATTGTACGCCATAAGTTTATTGCAGATACGAATGATAACGGCAAAACTAACAGCGTAGCGCTTGGTGTATTACAGGTATGGAAAAGATATCAGGGCAGATGGTTGCTTTACGCCCGCCAGGGATATCGCTTGCCAAATACGCCTAAATAAAACGCTCTTTATTAATCTTCGCTTTTATATAGGCCGGCGGCTTTGTCTGCCGATAGTTTAATCCCTTTTATCATTGCCGAGCTAAAGCCGTTGTGCTCCATTTCATTTAAACCCGCAATGGTACATCCTTTTGGCGATGTTACTTTATCAATTTCCTGCTCTGGGTGCGACGATAATTGTAATAATAAATTAGCCGCGCCTTTAGCGGTTTGAGCTGCCATCTTCAATGCATCATGCGCGTGGAAACCAATTTCTGTACCACCTTGCGATGCCGCACGTACTGAACGTAAAAAGAATGCCACACCGCAAGCACAAAGAGCGGTTGCAGCCGTCATTAGCTCCTCGTTTATCTGGATAGTAACGCCCACCGTATCAAATAATGCTTTTACCAGGTTAACGTTTCGGTTTGTGCCATTATCAGTGGCAATACAGGTCATTGAATCGCCAATAGCAATGGCGGTGTTAGGCATTGCTCTAATAACCTGAACATTCATATCCAGATACTTGCGAACATCCTCACAACTAACGCCAGATATTACCGATACCAAAAGTTGCTTTTCAGATTTAATGGCAGGTTTTATCTCATCCAATAACTTATTAAGCTGCTGTGGTAATACTGCCAGGATAACTATATCAGCCTTTTTAGCCGCTTTTGCGTTGTTATTGGTGGTTTGATACCCTTGGGCAGCGTATTCTTCTAACGCTTCTAAATTGCGGCGCGTAAGGGTTATCTGTTGTGGTTTGCAAATGCCCGATTTTACAAGCCCTTTGGCTAATGATAAACCTATATTACCGCTGCCTAAAATGGCTATATGCTGTTGCGAATTCATTTTTTGTATTATTTACTTAATCGTGTTCCAAATGGTTTGCCGTTTTTCAGCTCGCCTAAATCATCAGATTTTCCTATTACCACCGCTTTAACACCGAAGGCTATCGCGTTAAAAGCGTTTTCAAGCTTTGGTAACATGCCGCTATGTATAATTTGCTCTTTTTTTAATTCTTCGTATCTAACCGGGTTAATATCTCTTATTACAGATTCTTCATCGTTCACATCCATTAATACACCTTTTTTCTCAAAACAATATATCAAGGTGGTTTCAAATATGTTTGACAATGACACTGCCAGGGCCGATGCTATGGTATCGGCATTGGTATTTAATAATTGCCCATCACCGTCGTGCGTTAATGCACAAAAAGTAGGGGTAAAGCCGGCTTCTAATAAACGGGCTATGCCCTGGCTGTCAACAGATGTGTCGTCAATATCGCCCACAAAACCATAGTCGATAGTTTTTACGGGGCGCTTTTTTGTGCGTATAAAATTACCGTCGGCACCGGTTAGGCCAATAGCATTTGTGCCAAAGCGTTGCAACTGGGCTACAATGTTTTTATTGATCAATCCACCATATATCATGGTTACCACACGCAGGGTTTCAATGTCGGTTATACGGCGGCCGTCAACCAATTTTGCTTCAATACCCAGCGTTTCTGAAAGTTGGGTAGCAACCTTGCCGCCGCCATGTACAAGTATCTTATAACCATCTAAAGCGGTAAAATCTTTCAGAAAATGATATAGGTTTTCTGAATTATCTATAACATTTCCGCCAATTTTAATGATATGGAGTGGTTTTGTACTCATTAAGTGATGTTTTGATGCAAAAATAGCTAATAATTGGTCAAAACCTTTTCATTTCGACAAAAAATAGACTTTAAATATGAATAACTGATAAAATAGTTTTATAACGTATTTTATAGTTGTATAACTGAAATTTAAGTTTTAAGTTTGAGTTATGGAAGAGTTAACAAAGACAGAAGAGCGGGTAATGCAAATATTATGGAAATTGAAACACGGCTTTGTTAAAGACATTATTGACGCTTTACCAGATGATCCGAAGCCGCCATATAATACCATATCGTCTGTAGTGCGATTGCTGGAGAAAAAAGAATATGTTGGCTATAAGGCTTATGGCAAAACGTACGAATATTATCCACTTATATCGAAATCAGAATATCGCAAAGCTTTTTTTAAGAAAATGGTATCCGGCTATTTCGATAATTCGGTAGAAAGCCTGTTGTCATTCATGGTTAAAGAACAACAGCTAAGCGAAGAGGATATCAACAAGGTTAAAGACATCATCAGTAAAAATAAATAGTTATGCCGGTTATTACTTATTTGCTGCAGGTTAGCGCGTGTACCGCTATGTTTTACGCCTTTTACTATTTGTTATTAAGAAGGCTTACTTTTTTTTCCATTAACAGATGGTATTTAATGGCGACGTTATTGTTAAGCTTTGCTATACCCGTATTGACGATACCTGTACGCCAAAAATATGTGCCCGTTATGCGGCAGGTGGTTTATGTCGATGTGCAGCAACCTATGCTGCAATCAACAGAGCCAATCATATTGGCACAGTCCGCAGCAAATGCCCAGGTAATTATACCGCAGGAAAGTGTAAAACAAACTGCTGTTGCACCGCCAATAAGTGTTAACTGGCCAGAATTATTAAAAATTATTTACCTGCTTGCAACAGCCATATTGTTTGTTAGGTTGATCATTATTATCGTTAAGTTTTTCTGGAATGTAAAGGGTAAGGCGCGTACCCAATTGGGCAACGTTAAGGTAATTAAGGGCGATAAAAGCTTTAGAAACGGATCTTTTTTGAACTATATTTTTTTAAATGAAGATACCTTAAGCTCTGAGGAAATTAAACAGATTGTTGAACATGAGCTATTACATGTAAGGCGCTATCATTCTGTCGATCGTCTGTTGGTGAAAATGGCCCAGGTGCTGCTGTGGTTTAACCCGTTTGTATACCTGTATGCCCGTTCTGTTGAAGAGAACCATGAATTTGAAGTTGACCGCGAGATGGGTAAATCGTCTGACAAAACCCAGTATGCCGATTTATTGCTGCATTTATCTGTAGCCGGCCATGGCGCTCTTTACCACAGCTTTAGCAAGGTGCCGTTAAAAAGGCGCATCACCATGTTATTTACTAAACCTACAAACTATATGAAAAAGATAATTTACCTGCTTGTGTTACCGGTGGTAATGATAAGCTGCCTGGCCTTTGCCAAATTTAAGGTTACAAAATTTAGCAGTTTAATATCAGCCGGCAAAAATGAAGGCCCCCGCTATAAACAATTGGTGAAACGCACCGCTGCGGAAATAGCCAATGAAGCTAGAAATAAAGCTAAATACGAGGGATGGATGAAAACCGAAGACTATGCCCGCAAGAAAAAGATGATCGAGAGTATATCAGGTGGGGTGGTCGATGTGGTGATTAAAGCTATAGTACCCAATAAAGATAACGCTAATAAAATAGACGGATTTACCATTACCTTAAACGGCAACGACTACTTTTTGCGCACAAAATATGGTCAGGAAAAGCAGTTGAATAATATTTTGAAGGTAGGTGATAAGGTGCGGTGGAAAACCTTTGGTGCATCATGGGGTATGGACGAGCCTGTAATGGTATCACCCGCATTTATTTATAAAAACGATAAAAAGATATACCAATCGGCTGAGTCAGACAAGATATCATCGGCTCCATTTTTATATGAAGCTAATAAGGTAAGATTTGCAGACGGGCAAATAACCAAGATACAGAAATATGCCAACGGTAGCTGGAAATATGCACAGGTACAAACAGTTAACGGATACAAGTTTGACATTAACTTTAAGCCCGGAAACATTGATTTTAGCAGTATTGAAAATGGCGACCATGTTAGGCTACGTTTTGTGCACGAAGTGGAAGGCCGCGAGAACAAAACCTATAAGATAGACGATTGGGTTGCCATAAGCAGTGATGTGCGTGACTACGGCGTAAAGAATCCGGATTTCTTTTTCAAGTTTTACCAGTTGGTGAGTAAAGGTAATGATGTGGCGGTTGATACGGGTAAAACTGTAAAATCGACGTCCATAGATAGGAAAATTGAATGGATGTATGCAGAAGCCGCATCTCCTTTTTGGATAGACAAACCTTATAAAAAATTCTTTGCCAGGCAGAAGTTGACTCAAACTGACGGCACTCCTTATGAAAAAGCAGTATTTTCAATGGCCAACGGAAATGCATCTGTAAACCTAAACTCGAAAGAGAAATTCGGAGTTATCATAAACGATGTTTTTTATACTGAAACTGAAATAGAGAAATATGCGGAAGGGAAAAATTTGATGTTTGGTGTAAGGACAGCGAAAACACAAACTATCATCAAAAACAACGTTAATTACTTTGTGCCCCTAACCTTTTTTGCCATAAAAATGAAAATTGCCGGAGAAAATGCTGATACAGTGAAAATCGGAAATTTTACCTTGCTTAAAAAGAATAAGAGTGGCGTTATAACACCAAAGGAAAATCAGATGATAACCGATAAGGCGATGAAAGACGATGGGCCGTTTTATGAAAGGTTTACTATCCATCCAAACGATAACAGAAGATATGATGCCGTAGTTTTGAAACTTACAAATGGCAAGGCGATAACCGCAACTTTAAAAAGTAGAGATAAGTTTGGGGCAATAATAGATGGCAAATTACACGACGAGGAGGCTTTGAAAGCACTTCCGGCGAAAACTATTGCAGCCTTGGTATTTGATGAATCGGTTAGCCCGACCATACCTGCGGGTTACGCGGTGTTTTATAATTTAAAAACGACAAAGAACTAAATATTATCCAAATATTAACACCGTTAGGGCATCTTTATTAAGATGCCCTTTTTTGTAAGCAAATTGCCATAACACAATTTGTAATAATTTATGTTGATTGGGTAATAAATAGCGGTTTAACCATATTTTTAGTACATGGATCAACACAAAACAACCAGGCCTAAGGTGGTTATAGTAGGCGGTGGCTTTGCCGGGCTACAATTAGCTAAGAAACTAAAAGATGCGCCGGTAGATATACTGATGCTTGATAAGCATAATTATCACACCTTTCAGCCTTTGTTGTACCAGGTAGCCATGGGCGCAATACCTGCCGACTCTATCGCTTTCCCCATCCGCCGGATATTCACTAAACACAATAATTTTAGATTTAACCTGGCATTTGTAGAGTCTATAAGCCCGGAATTGAATATTGTTAAAACCAATATTGGCGATATTTACTATGATTACCTGGTGATAGCTACCGGATCAGACACTAATTTTTTTGGTAACGAGGAGTTGGCTAAATGCACCATGCCTATGAAGAATGTGCCCGAAGCATTGAATTTGCGCGGGTTAACGCTTCAGCATTTAGAAAAAGCACTTATTACTAAAGACAAAGACGAAAAGGATTCATTAATGACCTTTGTGGTGGTAGGCGGCGGTCCGACAGGAGTAGAGCTTGCAGGTGCTCTTGCAGAAATGAAGCATTTGATATTGCACAAAGATTATCACGGTTTGAGCAAGCATGATATGGATGTGTTTTTGGTAGAGAGTAAAGATCATTTGCTGGCCGCTATGACTCCTGAAGCCTCGGCTAAAGCAAAGCAGTTTTTGACAGAAGCAGGCGTTACTGTTTATAACGGCGTACGTGTAGAAACTTATGATGGCTATATTTTGACTATCAACAACGGCACAACTATAAAAACGCAGAACGTATTTTGGGCAGCCGGCGTTATGGGCGAGGTGCCTGAAGGAATGAAAGACGCTACACTAACCCGTGGCTCTCGCATTGAGACTGACGACATCAACCGCGTTAAAGGTTACAATAATATTTTTGCTATCGGAGATGTAGCGACCATCATTAGCGAGAAATACCCTAACGGGCATCCGGGTGTGGCGCCGGCAGCTATGCAGCAAGGGGCGTGGCTAGCTAAAAATTTGGTACGCATTATCAATAAGCAACCAACCTTACCTTTTAAATATACTGATAAAGGCACCATGGCCACCATTGGCCGTAACAGGGCCGTAGCTGATTTGGGTAGCCTACATTTTCAGGGCTTTTTTGCCTGGTTGTTGTGGGGCGTGGTTCACCTGATGTCTCTTGCCGGTTTTACTAATAAAACCTCTGTTTTTGTGACTTGGATAATCAATTATTTTAACAAAAATAGTGATAACAGACTTATCATCAGAAGTTTCAATAAAAAAACAAGGCACGTTGAGCCTGAAAAATAATACTTACTACCCCTATGGATCTGTTTGTCATCATCGCCCTGCTGGTTGTATTAAGCGCCATTTACTCGTACATCAACGCGCGTTTTATTAAGCTGCCGGGCACTATTGGTATTGTTACGTTGGCTGTTTCTGTGTCAGTACTCACCATATTGGTCGACTCATTGTATCCAAGTGTAGCTAAACACCTTACTTTGCTGGCGCAAAATATCAACTTTTCGCGCACGGTACTAAATATCATGATTGGCTTCCTATTGTTTTCGGCTGCTTTTTCGCTGAACACACGTCGCCTTAAAAAAGAAATGCGCCCGGTGTTTGTGCTAAGTACTATAGGGGTGATACTTTCAACAGCAGTTTTTGGTAGCATATTTTATGGTGTTACGCAACTGTTAACTATCCAGGTTCCGTTGGTGTATTGTTTTTTGTTTGGCGCGCTCATATCGCCTACAGACCCGGTATCGGTACACGCTATCATTAAAGAATCGAAGTTACCCACTAATCTGGAGACTATCATATCCGGCGAATCGCTGTTTAATGATGGGATAGGGTTGGTATTGTTCATCACCATTTTAGAGTTTATAGAGTCGGGCACCGCTGATATAGATTTTGTACAGGCGGGTTTGTTGTTTGTTAGGGAAGTTTTTGGCGGGTTGGTGTTGGGGATAGTATTTGGTTATGTGGGTTTCAGGCTGATGAAAACCATTACCGATTTTCAAACCATTGTGCTGATATCGGTAGCCCTGGTAATGAGCATATCGGTTATATCAACATTTTTGCACCTGTCTATACCGCTGGCAGTGGTAAGTGCAGGTTTATTTGCCGGTAATCAGAGTATCAATATCGACAGTACAGAACGATCGCATCAGTCGCTCGAGAAATTTTGGCAGCTGATTGACGAGATGCTTAACACCATATTGTTTGTGATGATAGGTTTGCAGATGATAAACCTGCCATACCTTAACAATTACTGGCTGATAGGTTTAATAGGTATTGTAATAGCGCTAATGGCCCGTTGGTTAAGTATTTTGATACCGCTGACATTTTTTAGAAAGATAGTTAATATAAAATTCAGAAACATCAATGTGCTTACCTGGGCCGGTTTGCGTGGTGGTATTTCCATCGCGTTAGCATTATCATTACCCTATAGCCCGTACCGTCATATTATACTGGCAGGAGCTTATTTTATAGTGATATTTTCGGTGATAGTACAGGGGCTGACATTGAACAAGGTTATCAACGCGTCGTTACCTGCAGAGGAAGCGGAGAGTAAATAAATTATCTGTTAATTAAGCTTTTGCATATAAGCCGCTATATCTTTTTCTGACGATAGGGGACTTTCCTTTAACCGCGCGATAATGTTCTCTTTCTCTTTCCCGCTACGATTTTGGCTTAGTTTTTTCTTACCCTGTATTTCATCAACTACAATTTCAAAGCCTAGAATGCCTCTCATTAAGCTATTTCTGTAATCTTCGGCCAAGCCATCCCATTGCAGTTGATAAGCAGCCTCATAATATTGAATAGTTTGGTCAAGAAGAGCAGCTTTACCTTCTGCACTATCAATTATCGTTGCTTTACCATAAGCATGCACCGCCACATAATTCCAAGTCGGCACATTTAGCTCGTTATCATAATGTTTTGGTGATATATAAGCATGGGGCTCAGTAAATATCACCAATGAGCGGCAATTAAATATTTCGGTAGCCTGCGGATTAGCTTTTGCAAAATGTGATGTCAGGATGATCTTTTCGTCGCGCATGGACATTACAAAGGGTAGATGAGTTGCCGATGGTATATTATCCGTCACGGTAACAATTGTAGCAAAACTATACTGCTGCATAAAGCTAAATGCTTCCTGCGGATCAGACATTAAGTTGATTTTGGGAGTATACATAGAGAATGCAATTTAACTATTCATTGCCGTTGGCTTTAGCCAACGGAATACAGAAATATACAAGAGGCTTTAGCCAAACCATGTAATTAGTTTGGCTAAAGCCCAAGATGAATCAATGATTTAACCGTTGGTTGAAGCCAACGGCAATGAAGTTTTTTTGGAGATATTACAAGTTTTCCAGTATCTGCTTTAATACCGCCTGTGCAGCCCACACGCGATTGCTCGCTTCATGCACCACAATAGAGCTTGGCCCGTCCAAAACTTCGGCAGATAGCTCTAAATCTCGTCGTACCGGCAGGCAATGCATCACCTTAGCATCGTTTGTGATCTTTAAGCGATCATTAGTGATCATCCACTCGCCATCAACCTGTGGCATTTGCCCATAAGGCTCATAAGCCGACCAGTTTTTTACGTAGATAAAGTCGGCATCTTTTAATGCCTCGTCCTGGTTGTATGTAATAGTTGCGCCCTGCGTAAATTCTGTTGACAACTCGTAACCGGCAGGGTGGGTTATAATGAAATCAACATCAGCTTTGCACATCCATTCGGCAAACGAGTTTGGTACCGCTTGCGGCAAGGGTTTAATATGCGGCGCCCAGGTTAATACAACTTTAGGGCGGGCTTTGGTTTTTAACTCGGTAATGGTAACAATATCAGCCAAGCTTTGCAAAGGGTGACGTGTGGCAGATTCTAAACTCACTACCGGTATCCCACAAAACTCAACAAACTTGTTAAATATAGCCTCTGTATAATCCTCCTCACGGTCTTTTAAACCCGGGAACGAACGCACACCGATAATGTCAAGATATTCGCCCATAACAGCGGCAGCTTCACGGATGTGTTCAACCGTAGTACCGTTCATTACTACATTATCGCGAAGCTCTAACGCCCAACCTTCTTTGTCGATATTAAGTACCATTACATTCATGCCCAAATTAAGCGCCGCTTTTTGCGTGCTCATACGGGTACGTAAGCTTGGGTTTAAAAAAACAAGACCTAAGGTTTTGTTTTTGCCCAAATGCTGGTGCGCATACGGATCTTTTTTCAAAGCCAGTGCGTCAGCAACAAGCGCGTTTATATCGGTAACGTCGTTTACGGAGGTGAAAAGTTTCATGGTTAGCCTTTATTTTGTCATTTCGACGATGGGAGAAATCTATACACAAGTTAAGTTGATACCTGTCTGTGTATAGATATCTCGTTCCTCGGAATGAGATATTGTTTATTAGTTATTCAATACTTTGGTAAATGCTTCCAAAAATCTATCGGCGAGTGCTTTGGTTAAATTTAAAGCAGGTAACAGCCTGATAACGTTCGGTTTAGCTTCGCCGGTAAATATATGATGTTTAAATAGCAAATCTTTCTTAGCATGAGCATATTCTGCAGGCAGGTCAATACCTATCATCAGGCCCCGGCCACGTACTTCTTTAACCTGCTTAAATTTCTTGAGTTCTTCTATCAGGTAAGCACCAACTTCGGCCGCATTCTGCATCAGGTTGTCCTGTTCCATCACTTCTAAAACCGCCAAAGCAGCTGCGCAAGCCAGATGGTTACCGCCAAACGTTGTACCCAACATTCCATAAGCCGGCTGAATTTTTGGCGATATACTGATAGCGCCAATAGGGAAACCATTGCCCATACCTTTAGCCATGGTATAAATATCAGCATTAACACCGGCAAAATCATGCGAGTAGAACTTACCGGTACGGCCATAACCGCATTGTACCGAGTCGGCTATAAATACGGCGTTGTGGGTATCACAAAGCGATCTGATCTTTTGCAGGAAGCCTTCAGAAGCAACCTGTATACCGCCAACGCCTTGTATACCTTCAATAATTACCGATGAAATCTCATAATCAGCAAATGCTTGCTCCAGGGCAGCTTCATCTTGCCAAGGCAGAATGATGGCATTATCAGTCGCGTTAACAGGGGCAACTATCTTAGGATTGTCTGTAACTGCAACCGCCAATGAAGTACGGCCATGAAAAGCACCGGTGAAAGAGATGATCTTCTTTTTACCATTGTAAAACGATGCCAGTTTAAGGGCATTTTCATTAGCTTCGGCACCAGAGTTTACAAGAAATAGCTGGTAATCTTCTTTGCCAGATACCTGCCCAAGTTTTTCCGCCAGTTGTTTTTGGATCGGGATCTCGATTGAGTTTGAATAAAAGCCCAGATTATGCAATTGGTCTTCTAACCGTTTTACATAATGGGGGTGGGTGTGGCCGATAGAGATAACAGCGTGACCGCCGTATAAGTCAAGATATTCCTGGCCTTTGTCGTCATACACAAGGCTATCTACGCCTCTAACTATATTGATATTGTTTATTGGATATACGTCAAATAATTTCATGATTGTTGAGTTAAATTTTGATACTTAATGCTTACAGAATTTACGATGGTGGCTGTCGGTTAAAAACCTGTCGCCTTCAATCGTAGACCTGCGCGCTCGTCTAAGCCAAACAATAAGTTCATATTCTGAACTGCCTGGCCTGAGGCGCCTTTAAGTAAATTATCTAACATGCTGACAATAAATAATTTATTGTCGTATTTTTTAACCTGTATAAATACTTTATTGGTGTTAACTACCTGTTTTAAATCGATATCCCTGTTGGTTACATGCGTAAACGGATGGTTGGCATAGTAATCCTGGTAAAGTTTTAAAGCATCTTCGCCGCTCAGATCGCTATCCATATAAATGGCGGCAAAAATACCACGCGCAAAATCGCCGCGATAGGGGATAAAGCTGATAGGCTGATCAAAGGATGGCTGCAATTGTTTTAATGATTCGCCTATCTCATTTAAATGTTGATGATCAAATACTTTATAAACCGAAAGGTTATCGTTACGCCAGGTAAAATGAGTAGTAGCTGTAGGTTTTTGGCCAGCGCCGGTTGATCCTGTAGTGGCAGAGATATGCACCTCGGTTTTCAACAAATTATTAGCAGCCAAAGGCAATACGCCTAATTGCAAACAAGTAGCAAAGCAGCCTGGATTAGCAATGTTTTGTGCCGATTTTATTGCATCTCTGTTTAATTCAGGTAAACCGTATATGAATTTTTTGTTGCCGATGCTTGATTTTTGATTCAAACGGAAATCCTGGCTCAGGTCAATGATCTTAACCGAATCAGGTATTGCGTTAGTTTCTAAAAACTTCCTGGCATCGCCATGGCCCACGCACAAAAACAACACGTCAACATCGGTTGATAGCACGTCGGTGAACTTCTGTTCGGTATCGCCAAACAGATCAGTGTGCACCTCATATAAATAGTTACCGGCGTTGCTGTTGCTATGTACAAATGAAATTTCTACATTAGGATGATTTACCAAAATACGCAGCATTTCGCCGCCGGTATAACCCGCGCCGCCTACAATTCCGGCCTTTATCTTATTTGATTTCAACTCTGTCATTTTTTGTAGATGGATATGAGTATAAAATAAACTCAAGATCAGTATTTTGATGGTTGGCTATAAAATGCTTTTGTCCCGGGTTTATCTGGATAGCCTGCTGCTCTCTCAGTTCAACCTCTTCGCCATCAATGGTAAATTTTGCCCGTCCTTTCAGTATAAAGAAAAACTGCGTGGCACTTTCGTGGTAATGCAGCTTTTCGGCCGTATCAGGCGGCATTAATTCTTGTTTTACAGATAATGCATCGGTATCAACAAAGGTCCACCCGTGGCAATCATCGCCCCAGATGTAATGATCTAAACATTCGCCCTTTGAAAATACCGTATTCATTATTCGGCGCCGTTTACTTTGTGGTAGATCATTACCTGGTTACCAAATATCTTTGAGAAACCTTTAACGTCCTCGCCGCTCCATGAATTGTTCATTTCGCCATAAGTGCCAAATTTGTTCGACATTAAATCATGGTCAGACTCAATACCTACAACCTGGAATCTGTATGGCTGTAACTGTACAAATACTTTGCCGCTAACTTTTTTCTGCGTATCAGTCAAAAAAGCTTCCATGTTACGCATAATAGGGTCGTGAAACTGACCTTCGTGCAGCCAGTTGCCGTAGAACATAGAAAGCTGATCTTTCCATGTTAACTGCCATTTGGTTAACGTATGTTTTTCTAAAGTATGGTGTGCTTTGATGATAATCATTGGCGCTGCTGCCTCAAAACCTACGCGGCCTTTTATGCCAATAATGGTATCTCCAACGTGTATATCTCTACCAACCCCATAAGGCTGTGCAATTGCTTGCAAGTCTTGAATAGCTTGTGTTGGGTGACTGTATTTTTTACCGTTTAAGCCAACCAGTTCGCCTTGCTCAAAAACAAGTTCAAGGTTTTTGGTTTCGGTTTCTGTAACCTGAGTAGGCCATGCTTCTTCAGGCATGCCCAGGTTTGAAGTAAGGGTTTCTTTACCACCAACTGATGTACCCCAGATACCTTTGTTGATAGAATATTTAGCCTTTTCGAAGTTCATCTCAACACCATGTTTTTTAAGGTATTCGATCTCGGCTTCACGGCTCAATTTTAAATCGCGGATAGGGGTGATGATACCAACGTTAGGGATAAGGATGTTGAAGATCATGTCAAACCTAACCTGGTCATTACCGGCACCGGTGCTGCCATGGGCAACAAACTCGGCACCAATTTCTTTGGCGTAGTTGGCAATAGCTGTAGCCTGGCTAACACGCTCGGCACTAACTGATAATGGATAAGTGTTATTTTTTAATACGTTGCCATAAATTAAATAGCGTACGCAAGTATTGTAAAAGTTCTCGGTCTCGTCAACCACGTGGTGAGACGTTACGCCCATTTCATAAGCGCGTTTCTCAACGGTTTTCAATTCTTCGTCGCTAAAACCACCGGTGTTAACAATAACAGAATGAACTTCATAGCCCAAATCTCTTGTAAGATAAATGCAGCAAAATGAGGTGTCTAATCCGCCGCTATATGCTAATACTACTTTTTTCTTTTCCATTTTATTTGTCGAACGCGTAATTGCTTACGCCTTATTTTGTGTTACTAAAAAAATAATTTTGCTGTGTCTTGCCCAAAGCTTTTAATTGCGCTCTCTATACGCTCAAACAAACTTGCCTTTTTTGTCATCTTTTCTAAATTTTCGGTAGCTTGTTGTTCTTCCTTTTTCTTTTCGGCATCCTTGGCTTTTTCAACCGGATCAAACAACATGGCGGTGCACATGCAGTTTTTACGCTCTTTCATGGTCAGAATGTCGTAATTGACACAGCTGCGGCAGCCTTTCCAAAACTCTTCGTCTTGAGTTAATTCTGAATAGGTAACTGGCTCATAACCCAAGTCTGAGTTAATCTTCATTACAGCCAAACCGGTGGTTAAACCAAAAAGTTTAGCATCCGGATACTTAGTGCGGGAAAGTTCAAATATTTTATGCTTGATGGCTTTAGCCAACCCAGCCTTTCTAAACTGTGGCGATACGATCAAACCAGAGTTAGCCACAAAATCGCCGTGGCTCCAGGTTTCAATGTAGCAAAAACCTGCCCAGGTACCATCTTTATGTAGTGCGATAACCGCTTTGCCTTCAAGCATTTTGTTGGCAACATATTCAGGCGAGCGTTGGGCTATACCCGTGCCCCTAGCTTTTGCCGACTCTGCCATCTCATCGGTAATGAGTGGGGCATAGTCTACATGCTGTGCTGTAGCAACCTGAATATCGAAATCTTGTATAGTCATTTTAAATAGAAAAAATTACCGTTAATAAATGGCGTGCGCCTAAATAATTAATGATTTTTTTGTTGGAGAAGTTTTAAAAAACTTCTTATTGACGGGCAATTGATATGCCGGCAATTAAACCCGTGGGATAAACAGCCTTCGTCGTGATGGGATAAATAAAACAGCCAGAACCAAAGCAGCGGCAAACGGAGCATTTAATGCTCTGACAGCGGGCTTATTTAAGGTTTGCAGTATCATTTTTTATAGAATGTTGCTTTATTTAAAATTTGATGCAAAAGTTTGCATTAATTTTTATTTATGCAAGTAAAAAGTCAATTAGTTTTTAGGTTAATTACTTATCATGATTTAAGATTGCATCCAGCTGATAATTAGACGCCCTGATAACCAATTAGCCAATCAATGATCAACGCTGCGAAGCAACAATATCATCCACAATCATATCCGCATGGATGCGAGAGTTTTCTATGAACCACAGATGTGTGTCTAGCCCGCCGCAAACTACGCCGGCGAGGTATAGCCCGGGCAGGTTGGTTTCCATCGTATCTGGGTTGTATTGAGGAATGAATTTATCGTCAGACAGGGTCAGTCCCCATTTTTTTAACTGGTCGAAATTTGGTTTGTAGCCGGTCATCGCCATCACAAAATCGTTAGGGATAGTTACCGTACCTTCAGGAGTATCAATATCAACCTCGGTTTGGCGTATGGCTTTCAGTTTTGAATTAAAGTAAGCTTTAATACTGCCTTCTTTAATACGATTGATAATATCCGGGCGTACCCAGTATTTTACGCGATGACTTACTTCATCGCCACGGATAACCAGGGTAACATCTGCACCTTTACGATAGGTCTCTAAAGCAACATCAATAGCCGAGTTGCTTGAGCCTACCACAACAACCTTTTGCATAGCAAAAAAGTGCGGGTCTTTATAGTAATGCTGTACTTTGGGCAGGTCTTCGCCTGGGATTTCAAGATTAACGGCTACATCATAAAACCCGGTAGATATAACCACACGCTTAGCCTGATAAGTAGCTTTGCTGGTAGTAACTGTATAAGTATGATCTGCGTGTTTAACTGCAGTTACCTCTTCAAATAAATTAATAGGCAGGTTATTTGAGGTTGCAACACGACGATAATATTCTAAAGCCTCGGCACGGGTTGGTTTGTTGCTGATGGTAACAAAAGGGACACCACCAATCTCCAGCTTCTCTGATGTCGAGAAAAAAGTCATGGTAGCCGGGTAGTTGTAAAGCGAGTTTACCAGGCAGCCTTTTTCAATGATCACAAAGTTAAGTTTGGCCTTTTGTGCTTTAAGCCCGCATGCTATGCCTATGGGGCCACCGCCAATGATGAGTAGATCAAGCATTATTTTATTAGTCTTAATGCAAGTATAAGCAGTTTTGCAGCATTAAAGCTTGACTAATAATAATTAGCAGCAGCAAACCCAGAATAATGAATTTGTAATGACTTACAACAGCGGTGAGGCAAAACGATCTACCCGCGGTATGTAAATGCCACGTCAAACTGCTTGTTGTATCGTCAATCAAAAAAACAAAGGCCCGTTCATACCACCAAACGGAAACTTGTTACTGCGTCCGTGTACATGGTAATCGCCGGCGCGATGTTCGCGATGGGCTTTTTGATTGTTGTTTCTGCTGATGTTCAATTCGGCATTAGTGGTGTCAGTCTTATCAGGCTGAAAAACCAGGGCGGTTTTTTTCTTCATGATCATTCCCTCCGTAATTTGGCTTTAAAAGAAATTGCTCAATTAAATTTAAGAAGAATATAGCTTATTTGCAAGGAGTTTTGCAAAATTTTGGGCACAAAAAATGGGTAAGCTACTTTTATCGCGCCGCTCAACTCTCTACCCTTGCTGCGTTCCCACCCTGGGGGAGTTCAAGAGGAGCTGGCCGTAAAAGACTTACCCGGGGCAAATATAGCAATTGCGTTGTCTTTGGGTTAAAAAAATGTTAAAAAAGGAATCGGATGTGCAGATGTGTATATGTGCAGCTGTGCAAATGGTTGGATATGAGATAAGTTAAATTACCGGGCGATGAAAAATTATTTTTTGCATTGCCCGGTAATTATTTAATAATTGCTGGCTGTGTTAAGCAGTTCAATATCCGCGGCGCTTAAATTTAGGTTTACGGCCGCTATGGTTTCATGTAATTGTTTAACTGATGTGGCGCTGGCAATTGGAGCAGTAATGCCAGGCCGGGCAATTATCCATGCTATAGAAACTGCCGCAGGTGTGCTGTTATAACGTATGGCCACTTCTTCTAAAGCTTTAATTATTCTGAAGCCGCGCTCATTTAAATATTTCTTTATACCACCACCACGCGCGCTTTGCGACAGGTCGGCATCTGAGCGGTATTTTCCGGTTAAAAAACCGCTGGCTAATGAGTAAAAGGTTATTACGCCAATATCATTTTGTTTGCAAACCGGCTCAAACTCGCGTTCGTATTGCTGGCGGTCATATAAGTTATATTCGGGTTGCAGGGTCTCATATCTGGCTAAATTATTTTTTGCACTCACATTCAAAGCTTCCTGCAACCGGGCGCCGCTATAGTTTGATGCACCAATGGCCCGCACCTTACCTTGTTTTATCAGATCTGTAAAAGTTGATAATGTTTCCTCCAGCGGTGCATTCAGATCATCTTCATGCGATTGATAGAGATCGATATGATCGGTATGTAAACGTATCAGCGATGCTTCAACGGCCTGGGTGATATAGGCTTTTGATAAACCTTTCCTGGTATCGCCCATTGGTTTACCAACTTTGGTGGCAATAATTACTTTGTCGCGTTTTTTGGTTTGTTTTAACCAGTTGCCAATAATGGTCTCAGACTCGCCACCAACGTTGCCCGATTTCCATTTCGAGTAAACATCAGCAGTATCAATAAATTCCAATCCGGCATCTACATAAGCGTCCAGCAATTCAAATGATTGCTCCTGATCTGCTGTCCAGCCAAAAACGTTGCCACCAAAGCAAAAGGGGCTAACCATAATGCCCGATCTGCCTAATTCTCTTTTTTCCATAGCTGATTTTTACGAGCGAAAATTAGCAATTTGTTCTGCCAGTTCATCAACCCAGCCAGAAAGATATGGCTCTGTACCGTCAATACGTTGCCAATGGCCGCTGTCATTTGGCACAATCACTATCTGTAACGTTTCATCAATCGAATCAAAACGGTAAGCGTTTCTGTGCTCGCCATAAGTTATGTGTGATATGGTACCACTAACCGGCCCATCGGTGCCTGTTAAGGTTGCTTCTGTTTGTTGTTCCATTTGCCAGTTACAACAGTTTTATACAGATTGTGTTTGTAAGTTTTGAACCTTGCTAGCTATATTTACCGCATGGAGCAAGTAAAGTCCGACTCGCAAATACTAGTAGATATTATACAAACCCGCATGCCATTTGGCAAGTATAAAGGCACGTTTTTAAGCGAACTGCCTGTGTATTACCTGGAATGGTTTAAAAGCAAGGGCTTTCCGCCCGGTAAAATGGGGATGATGTTGTCCAGTGTTTATGAAATAAAAACTAACGGACTAAACAGCATACTCGTCGCCGTTAAAAATATGCTAAAGCAGCAGGGGAAATTCAAAGGGTGAAACATTTATCTTCATAGCTATATAACCAAGTCATATCTAAATGAAATATCTACCAGCTTCCCTTTAAGTATCAGCCTGAATAACTTTATCTCATCAAATACAAGTAAATGAAACACCTCCTTTTATTATTTGCGCTGATACTGCCTGTCAGTTTTGCTAACGCGCAGGATACGTATACCATAAGTGGCGTTGTAAAAGATGCCACGGGTAAAGGCATTCAGTCGGCTACGGTGTTTATTGCCGGGTCTGAAAAGGCTACCATGACCAATGCCGAAGGGAATTTTACTTTTAAAAGTATCAATTCTGGTACGTATCAGTTGGTAGTAAATATGCTAAGTTATGTGCCGGTTAAGCAAAACGTTATTGTTAATGACAAGGCCGAAATAGTTAGCATAACCCTAACCGAAAAACAGACTATGTTGAACGAGGTTGTGGTGGGCGGTAAAAAAAGTAAAGACGAATCGCACCTGAAGACGTTTACAAAGTACTTTATGGGCGAGTCGGCAAATGCAAAAGCCTGTAAGATCATTAATCCGGAGATTATTGATTTTTCAACCGCTAAAAATACGCTTAAAGCCGCTACTTATGATTTTTTAGAGATCGAGAACAATAATTTAGGCTATCGCATTAAATATCTTTTAAAAAGCTTTCAGTACGATAATAAAACCGATGTTACGCTTTATGATGGCGACTGCGTTTTTGAGAACATGGATGGTACGCCCGAGCAAAAAGCCTTATGGGTGGCAAACAGGAAAAAAACTTACGAAGGGTCTTTAATGCATTTTCTGCGGTCGGTTTATGCCAATAATTCGCGCCAGGAAGGTTTCCTGGTTTATTTAACCCGCAGCGATTTCTTTCCTTTGAGTATTGGCCCCAATCCGGTGGTGGCAGAGCAAATTGTAAAGCGGGTTGATAATAACTTTTTGAATTTCAGATTTAAAAAGCGTTTGTATGTTGTTTTTGATAAAAAGAAAGCGGCTAAAGAAGATAAGGTTGTTAACGATGATAGCTGGATAGTATCTGATATACCTGATAATGGATCGCTGTTTATGGTCGACTCGCAGGTTGACAGGCGTGGAAGTTATTCTAACTACAACAAATTGTTGATACAGGGATCGTTTGGTAAAAAACGGATAGGCGATCAGTTACCTTTAGAATACGTTCCCGAATAATTTAAACCTAAACCAAATGAAGATATCGTTTTTTGTAATTGCTTGTTTATTAGTTAATTTAAGTACCTACGCCCAAAGTACCTATGCTATTGATGGTAAAATAACAGACGCTGCAGGTAAAAGCATTCAGTCGGCTACGGTTTTTATCGGCGGGTCGCAAAAAGTTACTATGACTAATGCTGACGGGGTTTTTACTTTCGGAAATTTGAGGCCGGGCAATTACCAGGTTGTGGTAAATATGCTGGGCTATCTGTCTGTAAAGAAAAATATTGCTGTTAACGATAAGTCGGAAATATATAATGTAACCCTTAGCGAAAAGCGAATTGAGTTACCGGGGGTAATAGTTGGTGCCGTTAAACCCAAAAAGGTATTAGAAGAAGAAAAAAGTAACTTAAAGTTATTTATAAAGAAGTTTTTGGGCGAAACCGGAAACGCAAAGAATTGTAAGATACTTAACCCTGAAATAATAGAGTTTTCTACATCGGCTGGTGTATTAAAGGCTGCCACTTATGATTTTTTGGAAATAGAGAATGCTAACCTTGGCTACCGCATAAAATATCTGTTAAAAAATTTTGAGTTTGAGGAGAAACGTAACCTGACGTATTATGATGGCGATTGCATTTTTGAAGATATTGAAGGAACACCGAAAGAAAAGGAAAAATGGACAGCCAATAGAATGAAAACCTACGAGGGTTCTTTAATGCATTTTTTAAGGTCGGTTTATGCCGGTAAAGCGCGCGAAGAAGGTTTTTTGGTGTATCAAACCCAAGGCGAATCTTTTCCTTTGGGTATTGGGCCAAATTCGGTTGTTGCCGAACAAATGGTAAAACATATAGACCAAAACTTTATAACCTTTAGAGATAAAAAACGCCTGTATATTGCTTATGATAAAAGTAACTTAAAATACGACAAGGTTATTAAGCAGCCCTTATGGTCAATGGCCGATATGCCATACAATGCTTCATTATTTATGGCCAATACTGAAATTGATCGTCGCGGTAATTTTGCAGATTTCGGCGGATTATCTGTACAAGGGGCCTGGGTTAAAAACCGACTGGGTGAGCAGTTACCTCTGGAGTATGAGCCGGGGCATTAAGCGCGGAAAAAATAAATTGCTTAAAGGGGTGTCATCCTGAGCCCCGTCGAAGGATGGCGGGTAAAGGCCCCCGTGCGCATGGTTCGAAGGGCTCACCATGACAACCCGATGGGCTCACCATGACAGCGCTTTTTTTGCTTTAAGGTGTTTTTACGTTTTAGCCGATATCTCTTAAACAAAACTACAGCTTTGTAAACCAGCCTTTTCTCCAAAAAACAATGATCTGTACCAGCGCAATTACTGCCATGCCAGCCAGCGCCCAGTAATACCCATGTGGCGAATAAAGTTCGGGCATGTTTTCTGGCATAGCTTTATTGGTTATTGGGTCAACCTTTGCAAAATTCATCCCATATATACCGGCCACAAACGTTAAAGGGATAAATATGGCGGATATAATGGTTAGCACTTTCATGATCTCGTTCATACGGTTGCTTACCATAGAAAGGTAAAGGTCTATCACACTGTTTGATATCTCTTTGTAATTCTCAATCATATCCATTACCTGTATGCAATGGTCGTAAGCATCGCGGATATACATTTTAACCTCGGCGGTAACGTAAGGGTTATCGGTACGCAATATATCATTTAGCTTATCGCGTTCCGGCCAGGTAACACGGCGCAGAGCAATCAGCGAGCGTTTTAGCTGTTGCGCATCGTACATAATGGTTTTATCGGCGTTTTTATAAAGGCGGTCTTCCACTTCGTCCAAATCATCGCCAATCTTAGCTAACAGTACAAAGTAATTGTCAATAATAACATCAGACAGCGCATAACATAAATACCCGGGTCCAGCCGTACGGATAACACCTTTGCCAGCCTCTAAACGATTTTTAACTACATCAAAGGTTTTGATATAAGTTTCCTCAAAGCTGATGATCAAATTTGCTTTAACAAGGGTTGAGAATTGCTTGTTGCAAAGCTCATGCTCGTCATTAATAAACAGCTGCCGGCTTACGCTAAACACATAGTTATCATACTCATCAAACTTAGGGCGCTGATGCGTGTTCACAATATCTTCTAACACCAAGGGGTTAATATCCAGGTGTTCGCCAATGTCATTAATCAGGTTGGCATCGCCCAAACCCTGTATCTGTATCCAGTGCGTATGGTTTTTGCACTTTTTAAGCTGGGCCAGTACAATTTTGATGTCGTTGCCTTTATCGCTAACAACCTCTTCTTCATTATAAGAGTACACGCTGATAACTGGCTTCAAAGCATCGGCAGCGATAGAGAATACTCCCGGCCGTTCGCCCACGGTGCGGTTAACTTTTTTTTGGTGTACTTTTTTAATGTGGCTCATTACAAATAGTTTGGCGTTTGAGGGCCCTGACTAAATAACAGGTCGACAATACTTAAGTTTTTTATAAATCCCCCCCGGTCTTCAAAAACCTGGAAATAGGGTTTTTGATTAAACTCATAATCCTGCTTGGCGCTAAAGGCGCTGCGGTAGTCGGTAAGGTTTGGATAAGCTGCCTCATAAGTTTCTGTATATTGTAAGGTTTGCGGCATTTTTATAAATTTAAGCACCATTTGCAGCATTTGCTCATTAAAATCAAACAGGTAGTCAAATTTCTTTTGATAAAACGCCGCAAAATCATCCTCATAATATTCAAAATATGCCGAGCGGCGGTAGCAGGTTTCCAAACTCATCCAATGCAGGCGCTGCCATTTAAAATCATAACTGATCTTAACATCTTTTATTGGCGTGTGCACTTTTGACCCTTTAACAACTGGTACGGTTAATGCCAGCGGCCCGTCGGGCGAGTAAATATTTGTACGGTTACGAAAAGTTTGTTTGGGGAAATGCTCTTGGCTTTCTATAAAAATATCCGGCTTGTGCGCGTTTACTTTACTAAAGTATGCCACAGGAGGCAGATAAAATAGGGGAAATACAGCACCTTTATCAATCATATATTTTATGTTTGCAGATAAAACACGGCGAAAATAATGATAAATAAAGGGCTTTCAAGATTAGGGATATTCTTTTTATACCTTGTGTCGCTTTTACCCTTTTGGCTGCTGTATATAGTATCTGATATTTTGTTCTTTTTTCTGTTCTATGTGGTGGGCTACCGTCGTAAAGTAGTGCAGGAGAATCTGGCCAATGCTTTCCCGCATAAAACCATTGAAGAACGCGCCGAAATTGAGAAAAAATACTTTAAATATTTGGCCGATTTGATATTGGAAACGGTGAAGATGGTATCTATATCAAAAGAAGAATTGCAGCGCCGTTTAGTTTGTACCAACCCCGAAGTGGTTAAGGGTTATGAGGCCGCCGGTAAAAGTGTAACCGCTGTGGCGGGACATTATTGCAACTGGGAGTGGGCCGGTACCGAGTTTAGTATTGATACCCGCTTGTTTGTTATTTATAAACCGCTGACCAATGATCTGTTCGATCAGTTTTTTATAAAAACACGTACCCGGTTTGGGGCTATAGCTGTAGCCATGAAGCAAACCCTGCGCACTATGGTGGCTCATAAAAACGAGTTTACAGTAACCGTTTTTGCCGGCGACCAAACCCCGGTGCGAGAGCAAACAAATTACTTTACGCAATTTTTAAACCAGCCAACCGCCGTGTTTTTAGGGATTGAGAAGATAGCAAAGCTGATAGATTCGGCGGTGATATTTTATGATATGAAGCGGGTTAAGCGTGGCTATTATACTTATACCATAGTTCCGCTGGTTGAAAACTCGAAAGATTCAGCACCATATGAAATTACCGAGGCACATGTGAAATATTTGGAGGGAATGATAAACCGCGAGCCGCAATACTGGCTATGGTCGCACCGAAGGTGGAAGTTTAAGCCCGAGGCTAAGGATACTGTGGTTAATTAATGTTAAATATACACCGAATATTGGGCGCTAATTAAAAAGACGCTGTTATGTTTAAACATTAATTACGTTATTTGCGCCACAATATTACAGAGAGCCGTTTGAAGTATTTGAAAGAGATAGCAGAAGAGTGCCGAAGGTTAAATTTAAAGCCGGAGGATTTAAGTTAATGAATACCCACCCTAAGGTTGCCATTGTTATTTTAAATTGGAACGGCGTTAATCACCTGCGTCAGTTTTTGCCGTCGGTGTTGTCGTCTGTATGGCCAAACCTTGAAATTGTGGTTGGCGATAATGCTTCTACTGATGGTTCTGTAGCTTTTATTCGCGATAATTACCCATCAATCACCATTATACAAAACGACGCTAATTACGGTTTTACTGGTGGATATAACCGCATTTTACAGCATGTGGAGGCCGATTATTATATCCTGCTAAACTCCGACGTTGAAGTGCATCCCGGTTGGATAGCGCCGGTTATTGAGCTGATGGAAAGCGACCCGCTTATTGCAGTGGCTGCACCAAAAATAAAATCATATTTAGAAAAAGAATGCTTTGAACACGCAGGTGCTGCCGGCGGTTTTATAGATAGCTTTGGCTACCCGTTTTGCCGTGGCCGGATAGTTAACGTGACGGAAGCTGATAAAGGCCAGTATGAGCAATCAGGCGAGGTTTTTTGGGCATCGGGCGCATCCATGTTTATCAAAAAGGAATGCTGGGACGAAGCCGAAGGTTTCGATGAGCAGTTTTTTGCCCACATGGAAGAGATTGATCTTTGCTGGCGCTTAAAAAACAAAGGCTACAAGGTAATGTACTGTGCCGAGTCGGAGATATTTCATGTAGGCGGGGGAACGCTTACCGCCGAGAACCCTTTTAAAACTTACCTTAACTTCCGCAATAACCTTTTGCTGATAAAAAAGAATCTGCCATTTTGGAAAGGCGCTATCGTGATTATCAGTCGGTTTTTTCTCGACTTTGCAGCCCTGCTTAGGTTTTTAACCGAAGGTAAGCGTAAGGATGCCTGGGCGGTTAGCCGTGCGCATCGTTATTTTATGCTGCACATTTTTGAAAGTGGCGAGCATGCATCAAACAGTCATTTAAAGAAGTATAACTCAAAGCTGACAGGTATGTACCACGGTAGTATCATGTGGTCTTTTTTTATCAAGAAGCTACGTAAGTTTACTGATCTGGATTTGAAGAGGTTTTATTAATTAAACAACTTGCCAGGCTGAGGAACGAAGCATCTGTAAACAAGCATGCGCCGCCTGGCAGATTCTTCGCTATCGCTCAGAATGACAATTTATTTTTTAGGATTATTATTGTTCGACTTCTCCTCAACCGGCCTTACCTCATCTTCAATAGATATGGTTTTACCATCGGGCAGCGTTAATGTTAAGTCCTGTGTTGACGATGGGAGTTTGATATCCAGCTCGTAAAATCGAGTATAAATGTCGCTTAATACATTGCTTTTTAGCTCTAGCCATTGGCCAATATCATCAGCCCAAAACAATATTCTAAAGTCTACTTTACTCTCGGTAATGTTGTGTACAAATACTAACGGTTCCGGGTGATTCATAATGTCCTCCCGCGTCTCCAAAATATTTTTGAGTAATGCCCTTACCATTGGGATATCTGTGCCATAAGCAACACTGATGATCAGCTCTACCCGGCGGTTATTGTTGCTGAGTGTCCAGTTTACTACGTGTCGAGAAATCAGATCCCCGTTTGGTACAATCACTTCTGCGCCATCGCTGGTTGCAATTTTACTGGCGCGCACGCCAATTTCTTTAATGGTGCCCGAGCGGTTATCTACTTCAATAATATCCCCAATTTGCACGGGTTTTTCAAAGGCCAGTATCAACCCTGATACAAGGTTGTTTACAATATTTTGCAAGCCAAAGCCAATACCTATACCAAAGGCACTAATAATGATGGTTATCTTGTCTAACGGGAAATTTGACGCAAATACGGCCAGGAAAAAGCCCACAGTAAACACACCTATGCGGATAAGCAGGGTAGAAGTACGGTTCTTTTTGATCAGCGCCTGAATATCTGTCGAACGTTGGGCCGATATGTCATAAAAATAGCTGATAATTCTTGACAGAATAGACGAAAGCCATATCACGCCAATAAATATCACAAAACCACCAAACGTAAATGATGCCCCGCCTACGGTGTGATCCTGATTCAGTAAGTTTTTGATATAGTCAACAACAGTATCGTCTACATTTAAATTTTGCAGCAAAAAAAACAGCCATAAAATTGTTGCCAGTGAGCAAAGGATACTTTTGAACTTTGTTTGCAGCAGGGCATAGTCAATCCAGGTAGCGACAGCATCATCTTCTTTTTGCGACTGAAACTGAAGGCTTAAGGCTTGTGCAATAATACCCACCACAAAGTAAAGGCTCAATAAAAACCACAAATTAAAAGTTGCGGTTATGCCTATGATCTTTGCCAAACTAAACCGGCCAAATACATCACATAGCAAAGCCAGTATTTGCAGGCCCATAAACACGTTTACCGCGACATTCGTCTTTTCAGGATATAGTTCAGGCTCGGCTGATACTTTTTTATTAAACCTGTAAGCCACATACAGAGCAGCTATGCTTAAAAACATGATAGCAAACCTGTCGGCGTTAGTTATCTGTATCAGCAAGTTGCTTGCGCTGTAAAGTACGGTTACGTAAAACAGAGCATGCAAAGCCCTGAACAGATTGTTATTACAGGTTTTTTTAACGATAATTAATACCAAAATAAGCGTAAGCAGGAAAAAAATCTCCAGGAAAGCTACCGGCGGATGATCGTAAAAGTAGGGGATTACAGCAAGTGGCACCAGCAACGATGATACAATGGGCAGCTTAAATATATAGGTTGCTTTTTGTATAATCAGGTCGGGCTCTTCGGTTTCAGTTTTGGTTTTTTCGCGGTTATAAATTATCCAGCCGACAAATAAGAATAAAAAGATGATGGCGACAAAATGCGTTCGCGTTTCTTTTTTAATGAAATAGTAAAGCTGTGTATTATTTAAATCGGCTGTGCTGTCAAAGGCTGTAAAAAAGTCCTTATACTGCGGGTCAATTTGCCATGGATAGCCAAACTCACCCTCAAATGCACGTTCGGCAAAGCGGCCTACTTTCTCGTCAATCCGGTCGGTTTCGTTAAGGATATTTGAGTAGGCTATAGCCACCCTGTTTTGCAGATAATTTATTTTAAACAAGCTGCGCCGGTTTGCCGAATCTGCCTTTAACCAAAGCAGAATAGTGTTTTTTCGTTGTTCAAAAAACAATGCCCGGAGTGCGCTGTCGGTTGGTATAGTTTTTAATATTATGGAGTCTTTAGTAAATTTAATTAACTCGGTTTGATTTTGAACTAGCTGATTATCAATACGATCAAGACTGTTTTGCCAGCCATCCAGGCGTTCTTGTATCTGATCCAGGTTATTCCTTAAAACAAATAAGTAACGTAGCGTACTTGATTTATGGGTTTCTGCCTGTACTTTAATTTTGGCTATCCTGCGAATGGCAGATGGTAGCTTCTCGCTAATCTCTGCAGTGTCCAACTCATTATCAACGTTGTTGTTGATCTGGTTAAAAGCAACTACATACTGCTCTAACCGTTGCAGCAGGTTATTTAAAGACGTGTCGGTTTTGTTAAAGGCGCGAAGGATAGAATCCCGCCTCTTCATTTCCTGACGTTGTTTGGCTAAGGCGCTATTGCTTTGTGCATAAGCCTGTGGCAACACGGCGCTAACCGCCAGCAAAAGTAATAAGGTAACTTTAAAAGATCTAAGCATCTGACAGGGGATAGAAACCACAAACGATATCGTTCCTATCGGCAAAGACAATTTATAACGGCTATTGTTTTACTTAACCAGCAAACTCTCAATAGCTAAGCGGTAGCCATCCATGCCAAAGCCTACAATAATACCTTTGCAATTGGCAGACAGGTAGCTGTGGTGCCTAAACTCCTCGCGCTTGTGTACATTTGATATATGTACTTCAATGACTGGTGTATTGATAGCGGCAATGGCATCGGCAATAGCAACTGACGTATGCGTGTAAGCGCCTGCATTTAATATAATACCGTCTTCGCTAAAACCAATTTCGTGCAGTTTATTAATTAACTCGCCCTCTACATTACTTTGATAGTAAGTGATGTTAACTTGAGGATATTTGATTTTAAGGCCTGTTAAATAGGTCTCAAAACTGCTGTCGCCGTAAATAGATTTCTCGCGTACGCCCAATAGGTTTAAATTTGGGCCGTTAATAATATGTATATTCATTAGCTCAAAGCTAATTATAAAACATTAAAACTAAAATCAATTGGACTGGCGGTCGGCAATAAAAGGTTTTCAGGCGTATTTAAAACTAGAGAAGTCGCTGTCGCCCAACTCTATCGAGGCCTATTCGCGCGATATTGATAAGCTTTACCAGTATGCTGAGTCGGTAGAACCTAAGATCAATCCAGACAGAATTGTACTGGCTGATCTGCGGAAATTTATTATTTGGGTGAATGAGCTAGGCATGATACCATCCACGCAAGCGCGCATCCTGTCGGGCATTAAAGCATTTTATAAATATATGCTGATGGAGGATATCATCATCAGCGACCCTTCAGAACTGCTCGAATCGCCAAAAATAACCCGCAAACTGCCGGATACCTTGAGCTATGAGGACATTAATAAACTGATAGATGCCATCGATCTGTCAAAACCAGAAGGTGCACGCAACAAAGCCATTATGGAAACTTTGTACGGTTGCGGCTTGCGGGTGTCTGAACTTACCCAACTCAAACTTTCAAATCTATACCTTGATATTGAATTTATAAAGGTATTAGGCAAAGGCAGCAAAGAGCGGCTGGTACCTATTGGTGGCGCGGCTGTAAAAGCTTTAAAGATCTGGATTGAACAGGTACGGGTGCATAACGAGATCAAAAAAGGGGAGGAAGATTGTGTTTTCCTTAACCGACGTGGCAGCCGCTTAAGCCGGGTTTATATTTTTATGCTGATAAAAGATCTGGTGGCTAAAACGGGGTTGAAGAAAACGGTTAGTCCGCACACTTTCAGGCATTCATTTGCAACGCATTTGGTAGAGGGAGGGGCCGATTTACGAGCCGTGCAGGAAATGCTTGGGCATGAAAGTATTACTACTACCGAGATTTATACCCATTTGGATAGGGAGTATTTGAAGGGGACGATTAGTATGTTTCATCCGAGGAGTTGATTTATAGCTGACCATTATAGCGATGGGTTTCAAACCCATCGCTATGGTTTAAATTATTCGAAATAACAGTGAATATTTTCTGTAGCGCTGGGTTTTATAACCATCGCTACAACGGAATCATGTTGTATCTAACGAAACCTTATCCGTCATAGCGATGGGTTTCAAACCCATCGCTATTGTTGAAAGCGTTCCCTGTAAAAAATGATTATTCCTTTATAGCTATGGGTTTTATACCCATAGCTATAAAGGAATAATATTATATTAGTGGCAACAAAACCTTATGCCACAAAGCTACTCTTCTATATGGGTCCATTTAGTTTGGTCAACCAAAAACCGCGAACCGATTTTAGTACCAGGATTAAAACATCAGGTTTATCAGGTGATCAATGCCATAGCAAAAGACCATGAAATTTATCTTGATTGTATAAACGGGGTAGAAGATCACGTTCATCTATTGGTTAGGATGCGCACAGATCAATCTGTAGCTCAAATTGTAAAAACGATAAAGGGTAATTCGTGGGAATATTTTAAAAACGATCCTGAGAATTACATCAGTTGGCAAGATGGATTTGCTGTATTTAGTGTCAGTCCAGATCAATTAAAGAAAGTACGCAATTATATTTATAATCAGGAAAGGCACCATCGTGATAAATCGTTTAGTGACGAAATGAAAACGATTAAAGATATTGCAAAGTCATCTAATGTGTAACATAGTGATGGGTTTTCTACAAGGCAATTTATATTTTTTTCAGATCGGTTAAATAATGTTGTAATGACCGGTTTTCAACCATAGCGATGGGTTTCAAACCCATCGCTATAATGAGATTACCGCTCCGCCTTCACCATTCTATCCCTACCACTCATATCCTGCCTCAACTCCACGTTTTTAAATCTCTTATCTTCCAATAGAGCCACAGTTTCTGCTCCCAGGCTCTCATTTATCTCAAAAAACAACAGCCCTTTATCATTCAAATTATCCAAAGCAAAATCTGCAATAGCTTTATAAAATATCACAGGGTCATCCTCGGGTACAAAAAGCGCAGTATGCGGCTCAAAATCCGTTACGTTGGTATGCATGCGCTTTTTATCTTCGAGCGTAACGTATGGAGGGTTGCTTATGATGATGTTAGATTTCGAAATTTCGTCCCGATAGCTATCGGGATCTGATTTGATGTTTAGTATATCAGCTTCAATAAAATTAATCTCTACGCCATTTAATACTGCATTTTCTTTGGCGGTTTTTAACGCGTATACTGAAATATCTATCGCCGAAACGATGGCGCGTGGCAAGTTCTTTTTGAGACTGATGGCGATACAACCACTGCCGGTACCGATGTCCAAAATATTTAAATTGCCCAATGCTAATTGCCCGCTGCCAACTGAAGAAAGTACCCATTCTACCAGTTCTTCTGTTTCTGGTCGGGGAATAAGCGTAGCGGGGTTGACCATGAATTTTAAACCGTAAAATTCTGTATAGCCTAATATGTATTGCAGCGGCCTGCCTGTAATTAGTTGCGATAATATCAGGTTAGCTTCTTCCTGTTGTGTTATGGATAGCTCGCGCTCCGGGAACGCTTTTATGGTAGCTTTACTGGCTCCAAGTATCTCGGTTAAAACCATCAACGTAAGTGCTTCTGTTTCTTGCGGGCCGTACATTACGTCAAGGCCATGCCTGTAAATTATAAATACGTCTAAAATGGTTTTCATGCTGGTAAAGTTACTTTTTATAGCGATGGGTTTGAAACTTTGAGCGGTTGAAATATAGAAAAAGCGGCGGGCCGTGCGATTCCCCTCTTGAGAGGGGTGGAGGGGTGTGTCCTTTCGCGCGCATAACACACCCCTGCTACCGCTCAAGCCATCACACCCCCTCTCTAGAGGGGAGCTTTAAAGCGTTTTGAACACCCAAGGTTTCAAACCGTCGCTGTACAGGGATACCCCCTTTACAAAACATCACTATATTTGCCTCATGCCCAATCACGAAAACTACATGCAGCGTTGCCTTGATATTGCCGCGCAAGGTTTAGGCAACGTTAGCCCTAACCCTATGGTAGGGGCGGTTATTGTGTACGACGACAAAATTATTGGCGAGGGTTACCACCAGCAATATGGCCAGGCCCACGCTGAAGTGAATGCCGTAAATCAAGTGCTACAGAATTTTGATAATGGCGAAGATCTGCTCAGGCAATCAACCATATATGTTTCTTTAGAACCCTGCGCGCATTACGGTAAAACCCCGCCCTGTGCCGATCTGATCATTAAACACCGTATCCCCGAAGTTGTAATTGGCTGCCGAGATCCGTTTGAGGCTGTTGATGGCAAGGGGATTGAAAAACTGAAAGATGCGGGATTGAATGTTACGTTGGGTGTTTTAGAGGATGAATGCCGCTGGCAAAACCGCCGTTTTTTTACCCGCGTGCAAAAGCATCGTCCTTATGTGATACTAAAATGGGCGCAAACCGCCGATGGCTTTTTTGCGCCCGATGATAATAGCCAGTTTTGGATAACAGGTGCAAAATCGCGCCAATTAGTGCACCAGTGGAGAGGCAAAGAAGATGCTATCCTTGTAGGCAAAAACACAGCAATGATTGATAACCCGCAGTTGAACGTACGTTACGGCGAGGGAAAATCGCCAAAAAGAATTGTGATTGATCGGAGGCTGGAGTTAAGCAAAACTTTAAACGTGTTTGATCAATCTGTTGAAACACTGGTTTTTAATGCAGTTAAAACAGATATTGACGGAAAAATAAAATACATAGCTCTTGAGGATTTTGACCGTTACGTGCCGCAATACATTTTGTATCAGTTGTATTTGCAGGATATCCAGTCGGTGATTATAGAGGGGGGGGCCACAACGCTAAAGTCGTTTATCAATGCAGGCGTGTGGGATGAAGCAAGGGTTTTTACCGGCACGTCAACTTTAACAAAAGGTATTAAAGCTCCGCAAATTAACGGTATTATTGCTGCCGAAACGCCCTCGGGCGAAGATCGTCTACAAATTATATATAACAAATAAATAGCCGATGCTATACATTTTACTTAGTATTTGCTGCAGCGTAATAGTGTCTGTTATGCTAAAGCTTGCCAAACGTTACCAGGTTGACGTTTTGCAGGCCGTAATGTGGAACTACGTAGTTGCCATAGCGCTAACCTGGTTTTTTTTTAAACCACACCTAAGCAACCTGCAGTCGGCGCCTATCTATAACTTTGCCGCGCTTGGAGTGTTATTGCCGGTATTGTTTGTGGTGTTGGCTACATCAGTAAGGCTTACGGGTATAGTGCGTACAGATATTGCACAACGTTTATCACTATTTATCCCCATATTGGCATCGTACCTTATCTTTCATGAGCATTTAAGCTGGTTAAAGATTATTGGTGTTGCTATTGGTTTTGCAGCCATCATTTGTTCTATACCCTGGCAAAAGGGCGGGGGCAAAGCAAGCTCAGGCTCATGGTTTTATTTGCTGGTTGTTTTTGTGGGGATGGGGGTAATAGACGTACTTTTTAAGCAGCTGGCTACTTTTAAAGCTGTGCCCTACACCACATCGTTATTCATTGTATTTATTCTCTCATTTATCTGCGCGCTCATACTGTTTATCATCAAGCTGGCGCGGGGTAAAACAAAATTCTCTTTTCCGCACATCCTGATTGGTGGCGCTTTGGGTGCATTCAATTTCGGTAACATCCTGTTTTATTTAAAAGCTCATAAAGCTTTGGCCAACCAGCCGTCAACAGTATTTACAGCCATGAATATTGGGGTGATAGTTGCCGGAACACTGGTTGGGCTGATTGTTTTTAATGAGAAACTAAGCACGCTTAACCGGGTTGGTATCTTTCTGGCACTGGCTGCAATTTTTGTTATCACTTACGCGTCGTATTAAAAATGCTTTTTGACGATACTTACCGCACTATACAGCATCCAGCCGAGGGTATCTTTCGCGACAGGGGGAGCAAGTTTCTGGGGTATGTATATCCTATCCAGTCTGAAACCGAAATAAAGGCCATTGTACAATCGCTAAAAACAGAACATCCCAAAGCCAATCATCATTGCTGGGCCATGCGTTTAACTATTGATCGTTCGGTTTTTAAACTGAATGACGATGGCGAACCATCGGGCACCGCAGGCAGGCCCATCCTCAATACTTTATTATCTAAAGATCTGACCAACATAATGGTAGTAGTAGTTCGCTATTTTGGTGGGACATTATTAGGTGTCCCCGGACTGATCAATGCCTACAAAGCCGCGACTGAAGAGGCGCTGAACAACGCTGTCATTGTAGAAAAAACGGTCAACGATATTTACACCATAAATTTTGAATATTTACTGATGAATGATGTAATGCGATTACTGAAAAATGCAGATTTAACCATAATTAAGCAAGATTTTGATAGCAATTGCAGGATAACATTAAGCATCCGCAAGACGCAGGTGAACACCGTTTTAGATAATCTTAAAAAAATATCCGGTGTGAAAGTGAAGTACGATTATAGCAGTTAAGCTTATTCGATGCACCTTTAAAAAATGAAATTTGATTGACTTGTCCTAAAATAGGTTTACACAATTAAACGAGTAACCGATGGACAAAAT
>JAZKET010000017.1:0-4858 GCA_040386815.1 Bacteroidota bacterium
GGCAACACAGAGCATCCTGCTTCCTAACGGGAAGGCGCCGTCAGCCGGCGACAGCAAGTGCCACAGAGAATATACCGCCTGTTAATTTATTAACGGGTAAGGGTGAAAACGTGAGGTAAGAGCTCACGGCTTTTCCGGGCGACCGGGATTGCGGTAAACCTCAGGAGTTGAAAAACCAAATAGGTCTTGAAAGTGGGGCGGCTCGTCCCCTGTCTCAGCGCAAGTTGGGGCCGTCAAGATGGGTAGGTTGATTGAACCTGCCGGCGACGGCAGGGCCAGATAAATGATAGAAGCCATTGCAAAATGGTACAGAACCCGGCTTACAGATTTGCTGCTGTTAAAACGCCCGACCTTTGGTTGGGCGTTTTTTTTATACCCAGCGCTTATCTTGCCTAAAAACAGAATCTTTTTTAACAAACATAAAATCGGCCTGCCACATAGCTTTGTCATAAGGGCGGCGGTGTATCTCGGTAATATCGTAAACAACAAAATCATAGCCCTTTAAAAACGCTATGGTTTCGCCGGCAAGCTTTACATTTTCGTGGATATCAATAAAGTTAAGTTCGGCAATGATTACCTCAACATGCTGCAAATTTTCTTTAATCCCCTGAAGTATCTGGTATTCAAATCCCTGGGTATCTATTTTAAGGATATTGGGCGGATTTAACTTAAACTCGGCAATGCACCTATCCAGCGTACGCATGCGGTGGTATTTGGTATTAAAATCTTTGCTGATAAATTCGTCTAATACCGACGACGCGGTTTCGCTCTCATTAAATTTTACCGAATCGTTATTCTCATCGCCTAACAAACCCTGGATAACCGTGATACGGCTGTCTTTATCGGCCCAATCCTGTAGCAGTTTGGCTTTTTCTTCAATAGGTTCAAAACAAACTATGTTAGCATTAGGCCAAACATCAAGGCAAAGCCGGGCAAAATCGCCTTTATAAGCGCCAACGTCAAATATGGCAGCCGGTTTATAACCTAACTGATTAATGCGCTGTAAAGATTTGCTGAGATTGGGGATGGAAAGATTATCAATGAAATAACTCTTTAACTTTCTTTTGATAAGGCCTATCATATAAAATGGATAATATGATGCAATGTATAAAAATTACAAATCCCTTAAACTTTGATCGCCATAAAAAAATAACGAACAAAATTTAAGGGATAGATTACCGTGCAAGCGGGGTTTAACTTAACGATAGATGTAAACGCCATTCATCATGGCTACACCACCTGTGGTTTCAAAAGCGTTACGGTTGGTTTGCGCGGTTGGTGTTGCCCAAAGGTTCCACATCAAACCACGTGCATTACGGATAGACCATGCCTGGCCGGCATTGTTATCTAACCATGCGCCATAAGTACTAACTGTATTGGTATTTTTAACAAAGCGGCACGCCCAACGTGCAAAGATGCTTTTCATACCTTGTGTATCGGCATTACCGTTTTCATCTTTGAGGATGCCACCAGATGTTATGCACATACTGTTTTTAGCATAATCCATAGCTTTGGTGCCCATAGCCAGGTATCCGCCAGATGGATATGGCGCTCTTAACAAATCGCAAGCACCAATAAAAGTACCTTGTGTGTAAGACAGCGGGCCTTCGGTAATAACACCAGCATTATTGATAGCGCCCTTAACCTCGCCGGTTGAGGCAACATACAGTTTTAACACCATCCAATCCATAATTAGTTTGGCTTTATCGCGGTAAGCAACATCGCCGGTTGCGTTGTATAACAGCATGGCGCAAATAACCGCCGGGGCGTTAACGCAGGTATTTTTGGTGTTATTGGCAGTTGTCCAAAACAAGCCGCCGCCATTAACAGACGTGTTCCACGCACGGTTCCACATCATGTTAAAGTTGTTTTTGGCCATATCAAGCTGTCCGCCGTCGTTGGTTATCTTCCAGGCGCGTACGCACATCAGGGCACCCCAAACAATGTCGTCGTTATATATATTGCTTGTCCATAATGTGCCGTAGCCATCGCGTACACCATTGTACAGGTATTGGATCTTGTTTTTCAGATCAGTGCTTGGGTTAATGTCGTAAGCATCAATCAGCATCTCAATAGCTTCCTGTTGTGTCCAGAAATCCATGCGGCCTGTGGTGTGGCTTTCATCTTTCCAATAATAAGCTTTAAACGATGGCCCATAAGTGCCATATTGATTATAAAAGCGGTTGTTATACACCTGCATAGCCACTAATGCCTCGTTTTTGGTAGGCAACGTAGCAAACGAGTGGCCTGCATCTGTACCGGGTGTAGTTATCGATGTAGATAACTGGCCATCGGCCGCAGCTACCTGTTCTTTTTTACAGCCGGTAAACGTTAGGCTAAGGCCTAAAGCGGCTATAGCTAAAAGTTGATTTTTTTGGTCAAGTAATTGGTTTAATATGCCCCGGTTTAAAGGCATTTTCCAAGAATTGTTTTTTCTCATAATGTAATTAATTAAATTTTATTTGGTTTTAACTTGCACGTTCGGTTTATGCCTGGGGGCGGCCAATACGGTAACAAAAACATTATAATAATTAGGTTTAATTTGATAAGGTTTGGCTGTTATACGCAGACAAGATGATTTAGGTTATAGCGTAACAACCTATAAAGCAATTAGTTTTGAAGAAATAACAATCAATAGCGCATACGCAGCCAATCCTCCTTCGCAAACAGAAGAAAGAGCAAATAGCAAATAAAAAAATGGGGTACCCTTATCTCAGCTTAATATCTTTACTTACAAAATCTATCCACTGCTCATACGGTTTATTAATGATAACATCAGGCGCAAAACCTTTTTCATCAATAGGGTTTGTATCTGTCCAGCTTGATTTAGATACTGGCACCATCAATATAAATTCTTTGCAGGGAAGCGGCGTTATGCTAGACGGGCCTTCATAATCCATCATACCAACACTATTACTGCCGTAGCGGGTAGTCTTTTTACTTTGCTTCATCAGGTAAAAAAAGTATTCGGCCGAACTACCGCAAAGCCCGTCTGTGATCAGCGCCACCTTAACCGGGTTTTTCAGCCCCTCGCCCATCGGGATAGCAATGGCTGGTATAGGTATAAAATTGTTTTTAGTAACAGGCAATTCATGATAGGTTTTCTTGAATTGCACCATAAAATCATCAGTATAATAAGGCTTCAGGTCGGCAGGTATGGGGTTCTTAACAAAATACTCCATTTCGGCTTGTTTTAGCTTTACGTTATCAGTCGATATGCGCAGCAGTGTGGCGTCTTGCTGTATCGTGTTAGTCATAACGTAAGGTAGCAGGTTGCTCCAGCCCGCGCTGCCCCCGCCGTTGCCGCGCAGGTCAATAATTAAATATTTACTGGCTCTTATGCTTTTATCGTTGGTTGATACCAGCTTTGCTACTTTATTATCATTGTTAAAAAAGCTTGGGATTTTAATGTAACTGGTTTCATCATCAAGCATTTTAAAATCAAGGCCATTGTTGTTGTTTTTCCAGGTTGATAGCTCTGTCCGTTCGGCCGTTGTAACAGGGCTGCTATTCGTCCGTACAAATAGGGCAAAATTCCATAACTGCAGCAGATTGCCCCGCTGTACCGCATACATATCTGTACTGTTAAATACGTTGTATTGCTTTAATAAAAAGCCTTTTTTATGCGGCGTTAAAGTGAAATACACCAGGCCTTTTGTAAGAGATGTATCTTTAGCTTTCAATACAATAGCTTTATATTCAACACCTGTTTTACTGATACCTAAGGTTAAACTACTATCGGGACTAATCCAGATACCTAACGGGTCGTTCGCCTTTTCAGACGGCTTAAAAGCACGCTCATTAACGGCTAATATCTCCCGGTCAAAATCACCTTTATTTGAGTAGGTGAACGAAAAATGCTTATCCTTAAAAAACTGAATATATTGCTTGATGATATAAAAGCACTGTTTTTTATCAGTTTGTGCCGATGCTTTTGTACGCAGATTTTTAAGCAGCGCATGATAACCGGGCTTGGTTTGTGTATTTACCTTGGTAATAAAGCCGGCATAGTTTACCTCAGTTTTTTTTATGGTTTCGTTCAGGTTGTCTATGCAATCACATGAAACACCCTGAGCAACAACTACAAACGGAAATAATAAGGCAGCAAAAATCAGTAAATATTTTATTTTCATGGAAAGGCAGGCGTAATGGTTTTATAATATGTCTTAAATAAACGCAAAAATCCACACAAAACAAAAGCGCCCCAGTGTCAAACCAGGGCGCTTTATAAATATCCGGAAACTGATCAATTAATAATCACTAATTAACCAATTACCCACACCTACTATTGCTTCGCTATCTTATACAATTTGCCGCTATCGGTACCGGCATAAATAGCGCCATCGTTACCGGTGGTAATGCAGCGCCAGCGTTCTTTTTTATCTTCCAGTAAGCGCTCTTCGGCCACTACTTTGTTGTCTTTGATAATTAGGCGAATAATGTGCGATCCGCTCAGCGCGCCTACAAAAAGGTTGTTTTTCCACTCGGCGATGTTACCGGTATAAAACATCATACATCCCGGCGAAATAACCGGGTCCCAGTAGTAAACCGGTTGAATAGTACCTTCTTTTTGCTGTATACCATCATAAACTTTACTGCCGCTATACTCAATACCATAAGTTACAACAGGCCAGCCGTAATTGCCGCCTTTTTGAATCAGGTTAACTTCATCGCCGCCGCGGGGGCCAAACTCGGCTTCCCACAGGTCGCCGGTAGCAGGGTTAATTGCAAAACCATCCGGGTTACGGAAACCAAGCGCCCAGATCTCTGGTTTAGCATCAGCTTTACCAATAAACGGGTTATCGGCAACTGGTTTGCCCTCTTTTGTTATGTGGATGATCTTACCGGTGGTAGCATT
>JAZKET010000017.1:4926-5386 GCA_040386815.1 Bacteroidota bacterium
CTGCGGTCGCCACTGCTTACAAACAAGTTGCCCTGCTTATCAAACACAATACGAGATCCAAACTGGCCGCTGCCCCTGTAACGCGGAAAAGCTTCCCATATCACACTTACATCCTCTAGCTTAGTTTCATCGGCAGATAATTTACCTTTCGCGACAGCAAGCGTAGCACCTTCGCCGGGTTGGGCATAGGTCCAATATACCATACGGTTTTTAGCAAATTGCGGGTCTGCCTTAACGTCAAGCAAACCACCTTGTCCCTGAAACTGCACAGCAGGGAAACCTGTGATGGTTTTAACAATTTTGCCATCGGTGGTTACAATTTGCATGCTGCCGGGTTTACCACTTATTAATAAGCGACCATCAGGCAAGGTGCAAATACCCCAGGGGCCTTTTAATTCGCTGTTAATAACCGTAGCGGTGTAAGCAGTTTTTGATTTTACGCTACCAATGCGGGTTTGGC
>JAZKET010000017.1:5396-6277 GCA_040386815.1 Bacteroidota bacterium
GCTGCCGTAGAGCCGATGATCGTGCCGCATTAAACCGGCGCGCCGGTTTGTGCCATGGCGGTAGTAGCTACCGTTGCTAACAAGGCTGCAAACGCCAATTGTTTATAAAATTTTGATATCATCTTTTCTTTATTTTGATGTAAGTTACAATCTTGCAGCCGATATGTTAGTTTACCACGCATATTTTACAATGAGTGAATGAGTGAGTTTTGAATGAGTGAATGAAAAAAGTTCGCTAATCAAGACGGGCGGGTTGTATAATTCACAGATATTCGCTTCAATCATTCATTAGAAAACACCATTAATCAATCTCTAATAACTAATCCCCATATTTACGGCGATGAACAACAAAACGTTTATTTGGGGATCAGTTTTATTCATACTTGCCACAGGCGCTGGTTGCGGCCTTACACGTCCATTGGGTCAAAACCCGCAGGGTGCCGACCTGGAACGCCTGCAAAGCCTTCCCAATTATAAAAACGGCCATTTTCAAAACCAGGTAGCACGGCAGCCATCGCCCATAACAAGGCGGCGCGGCCCGAGGTGGCTGTTCATGATTCGCAGCAAGCCCGATAATGTTAAGCCGTCATTGAAGCTACCCTGGGTACGTATCGATCTAAAAAAACTACCGGCCGCCGCGCCAACAGTGGTATGGTTTGGACATTCATCGGTCCTGATAAAAACCCGGCAGGCAAATATTTTGATGGACCCCATATTTAGCAACCACGCCGGGCCGGTGCCGGGCATGGTGATGGCTTTTAAGGGAAGCATGAACTATAGTGTTAAAAACCTGCCCCCTATTGACGTGGTCATCATTTCGCACGATCATTACGATCATATGGACTATCGCACCCTCATCAAACTAAAAAACATCACTAAAA
>JAZKET010000017.1:6296-11478 GCA_040386815.1 Bacteroidota bacterium
GTGCCTATGGGCGTTGGCTCGCACTTGAGGTTTTGGGGCATAACGGCCGATAAGATAGTAGAATTGAACTGGCACCAGTCTGTAGCATTGCCCGGCAATGTTAACATCACCGCTACCCCGGCGCAGCACCGCAGTAACCGAACGTTTAAAGAGGAAAGCAAAACCCTGTGGGCATCATACGTTATTAAAACCGGCAACCATCAGTTCTTTTTTAGTGGGGATGGTGGCTACGGACCACATTTTAAGCAAATAGGACAGCAATACGGACCTTTCGACCTGGCGCTGTTAGAGTGCGGCCAATACAGCGTAAACTGGCCTTATACCCACATGATGCCCGAACAAACCGCACAGGCCGCCGTAGACTTAAAAGCCCGAATGCTGCAACCCATCCACTGGGCCAAATTTGCCGAGGCCGACCACCCATGGCAAGACCCGGTAAACCGCCTGCTACCAGCTGCGCAAAAGCTAAATATGGAAATTAACGTACCACGCATTGGCGAACCTTATACCCTTGGCACACCTGCATTGAAAACCATTTGGTGGGATTTTGAGTAGTATAGATTAGTTTCCCGATAGCTATCGGGAGAAGATTAAAGATTAGTTGCATAGCGGCTATAAACCTTGACCTTTCTATGACCTGCAAATACAATAACACTATCAATCAAGCGTATAATTTAAACTTAATTGACGTTTGTTTGCTATTGCTTAAACATGAAGCGTAAAAATCTTATAGCTTATTTATCGGTAGTGTTATTGGCTGCAATAGCCGGCTGTAGCGTGGTGCGCTCGCAGGGGCAAAACCCGCAGGGCGATGACTTGTCGTTGTTAGAACAACTCCCCAATTACAAAAACGGCAGTTTTGAGAACCTGGCCCAACTGGCCGACTCGACCATCAAAACAAAATTTCTTTTTCTGCGTGGCCGCCGCGAAAGTATCAGGCCATCGTACGGCTTGCCCTGGGTGCGCACCGACCTTAAAACATTGAGCACTACCGATGCCCCTGCCGTGGTTTGGTTTGGGCATTCGTCCTTGCTGATCAAAACCGTTAAGGCTAATATACTGATAGATCCTATTTTTAGTGGTTACGCCGGGCCTGTGCCGGGGCTGGTAACCGCTTTTAAAGGCACCACGCATTACCAGGCTAAAGATATGCCGCCAATTGATGTGCTCATCATTTCGCATGATCATTATGATCATCTGGACTATCGCACACTAAAAAAACTAAGGCCCAATATCAAAATGGCCGTGGTACCCATGGGTGTAAAGGCCGATCTGGTGTATTGGGGTTTTGATCCCAAAAAAGTGATCGAATTGAACTGGAACCAAAGCACCACCCTGCCCGGCGATGTGCAAATTACCGCCACCCCGGCCCAGCACAAAAGCAACCGCAGCTACAGCAATCAAAACAAAACGCTGTGGGCATCATTCGTTATAAAAGTGGGCAATTACAACCTGTTTTACAGCGGCGACAGCGGCTACGGCAAGCACTTTAAAGAAATTGGCGACAAATACGGCCCCTTCGATCTGGCTTTCTTAGAGTGTGGCCAATTCAGCCCCAACTGGTCGTGGACACACCTGTTGTTGGAGCAACCCGCACAAGCGGCCGTCGACCTTAAAGCCCGCATGCTGCAACCCATACACTGGGCCAAATTTGTAGAGGCTAACCACCCCTGGAACGAACCGATAGAAAAACTTATCCCAGCTGCCAAAAAGCTCAACATACCTCTTAACGTGCCCCGCATTGGCGAGGTTTACGCCGTCGGCGAAGCGCCTAAGACAAAGGTTTGGTGGGATTTTGAGTGATGGTTTAAAGATTAGTTTCCCGATAGCTATCGGGAGAAGATTAAAGATTAGTTGAAAAGTTCAAGATTCTTTAATGACTTGGCAATAATGATAAGTGGCAATAATTTTCTACCTTCCCTATCAAATGGCTGCCTATCAGTCGTTAAAACCAAATGCAGAAGAAGGGGATCATTCAAAGACGAAAGTTTATAAAACTAGCAGCCATTGCCGGCGCGGCGGGTTTACTGGTGCCTGCTATAGCTGCAAAAGCAAGTTCGTTGTCAACTTATAATAAGTTGCCACGCTGGCGCGGATTTAATTTGTTAGAGAAATTTAACGGAGCTGATAATCAGCCTTACCGCGAGGACGACTTTAAAATGATGGCCGACTGGGGTTTTGATTTCGCCCGCCTGCCCATGTCATACCATTGCTGGGCCAGGCCCGATAACTGGCTGCAGATGGACGAAGCCGTTTTAAAAGAAATTGACCAGGCCATAGCCTACGGCGATAAATACAACATCCATGTAAACCTTAACCTGCACCGCATCCCCGGCTATTGCGTCAACGCCCCTGCCGAGGCGCTTAACTTGTGGAAAGACGATACTGCGCTTGCCGCAGCCGCCCACCACTGGCAGCAATTTGCCAAACGCTATAAAAAGATCGCCAGCAAAAAATTAAGTTTTGACCTCATCAATGAACCGTCAAACGTTTACGAAGCTGATTATCTCCGCGTAGTTAACCGCCTTGTCGAAGCCATACATACCGAGGACCCAAAACGATTAATTATTATAGACGGCCTGCAATGGGGCAGCAAACCTGTGTTCGGCGCGGCTAAGTTAGGTCTTGGCCAAAGCGCCCGGGGTTATGCGCCTATGCAGGTTAGCCATCACAAAGCGTCGTGGGTGAAGCTTGATTGGAGCACGCCACCCACCTGGCCCCTAAACCCCGACAGTGCCGACCGGTGGGATAAAGCCCGCCTTAAACGCGAGATCTTCGACCCGTGGAAAAAGCTTGCCGATCAGAGCATCGGCGTACATGTGGGTGAATGGGGCGCGTTTAACCACACCCCGCACGATGTCGCATTAGCCTGGATGAAAGACAACCTGGAGATCTGGAAAGAAAACGGCTGGGGCTGGTCGCTCTGGAACCTGCGCGGTGGGTTTGGGGTGTTAGATAGTGACCGGGCCGATGTGGTTTATGAAGATTATAAGGGGCATAAATTGGATAGGAAAATGCTGGATTTGCTGCGGGCGTATTGATTCATCATTCCCCTAGCCCCCGCTGCCGCAAGCCTCCCGGCTTGTGGCCCGCATGCTAAGTAGCTTGATCCGACATTTGTCTTATTAATTTTTTAATATATTCTGCAATCCAATAATCATAAAATTCATGTCAGCTTTGCTGTTGGCCATAATAACCAGGCCGTTGCCCAATTCCGGAAATACTGATACGTGTGTCAAGAAACCCAATGTGCTGCCGTTGTGCTGTAAATCTCGATAGCTGCCATTGTTGCGAACGCCCCAGCCAAGCCCAACGTTACCTACTGTACGCTGATGGGTAAGTTTCACAGCTTGATTAATTTCGCTGATCTGTTGCTGTACATAAAATAGCATATCCCCTAAAGAAGCATGTATGCCACCTGCCGGCGAAAAGATGCCTTCCTCCTGAAACGGACCCAATTTCCCGTTATCGGTATAAGGTAACGCCATTGCCTTTGTTTGGTCTTTATTGAGCCTGTAGACCGTATTTTTCATACCGAAGGGTTTTGTAATATATTTCTTAACCAATACGTCTAGCGGCTGCCCGTATACCCTTTCCATAATATGCCCCAAAACAGAAACACCCCAATTAGAGTAATTGTATTTAGTCCCCGGCAAGGTATCAAGTTTTAACCGGTGCAAGGCTGCATAATACATTCCTTCGTCATAGTTCCGTTCGGGAATGACAGGATTAAAATTCTTTTGATTTTCTATATCGTCCGGAAGTGGCGGGATGCGCGAAGTATGGTTAGCCAGATCTTTCAATGTAATAGGTTTACCGGCATAGCTTAAATTAGGATAATCGCCGGACAGGAATTTACGGATGTCATCATCCAGCCTTACTTTTCCATCTATAACCGCCTGGGCAAGTACAGTAGCCGTAAATGTTTTAGTAACGGAACCTATCTCATACATGGTATTTGCCGATGGAAGTTGTTTAGTTTTTTTATCAGATTCGCCGTAGTGGTAAGTATATGCAACTCCATTTTTGATAATTCCGATAGAAATACCCGCAGCATTCGGATTCTTGAAATACTTCAATGCGAGGCTGTCTACGGCTTTGTCCAGCGTTGTTTTTAAAGGGTTGTCATTTTTTACTACTTTAGGTTCAGTTAGCATAACAACCGGCAAATTGCTAAAACCAAAACTGGTAAATTTTTTGGCCGCACTTACTGCCAGTCCCATCCGGATGTCCCTTGTTTCGCAGGATAATATATAGCTGTATTTTCCATCAGCACCAACCTGGAGCATAGCAGTAATGATATTCCCTGAGTTTCGGTTGTTCCTCAAAAAACCAGACAATTGCTGCTCGGTAATATGGTTGCTAAACGCTGTATCTGCCAGGCGGTAAATCCCCTTAAAATCATTCCGGTTATACCGGGCTACAATCGAGTCTTTTACTTCATGTAATGCTTTATAGTCGGTTTGAGCAAGCGCGGCACTAAAGGAAGCCAAAACGAAAGCGAATGCAAGCAGGCAATATTTTCTCATTTGTTGACAGAGCTGATTAAATTTATAAATTTAGCCCAACAATCAGTATAATCGTGCCATGTTATAAATACCTGTTAGATAGCAATATAAAAATAAAAAGGTGTACACAAACGAACAGTAACATCTCAAAATCGAACAATTCTTTATGCTGGGAGAAGTTACGCCACGCTAAACTTAGACCTGTGTGGGGGATAGTAGAATAATGGAGTTTGAATGAAATTTCTAAATTATTATTATTTTAGCGGCATATTCACTTAAACCATGACCAACCTTATCAAATCCACATCAGTGGCATTTATTGCGCTTGCTTTATTATTTAGCGCCTGCAAACGCACCGAAGTAAAAGGCCGCACCGAAATTAAAACCGATTACACAGCTTTGGCCAAACAAATAGGCGTTAGTTTTTACAGCAGTTTTTCAAAAGATCAATCAAAATTTAAAACAGCCGGCACCGGCGAAAGAAAAACTTTGGCAGATGTGCCTTACTGTGGTCAGGTTATAGTTACGCCAATTAACCACTCCGTTACCATTGGCGACACCACCCGTTTAACACTGGGTAATTCGGTATTTACTTACCTGTGCAAAAACGACAGCCTTAATGCATATACACTAGTTGACACTACAACTGTTACCGAAAAGGGTACCGGCTTTAG
>JAZKET010000017.1:11488-19873 GCA_040386815.1 Bacteroidota bacterium
TCTACGCAAAACTATCATGCTACTTACAGCTACCCTTTTCCTTCGGTAGAAGGTGATATCACGGCGGTAAATGATGTGAAAAAATTAGGCGCCAATAATACTATTACTGCAAGCTATCATTTTGCTGCACAGTATAAGCTTGATCAAATAAGAGTTTTTGTAAATGCCGATAACCAAGCTGCTTTTTTCGGCCAGGTATTTTTTAAAAGCCAGGCTGTAAACAAAGACGCTGGCACCGGCATTGACGGTAATTTGCAAAACTTTGAGGGCAACATCATTTTTAGCAATAATATGTTATGGATACAGTTTTACAGCACTAATGGAGCCCCTATTATGCGGTTTACAGTTGATACAAAAACTGGCGAGGTCGCCAAGTGGGTTTTATAAAAAAACATGACACCTAAAATTTGTTAAGCTTTCAGCTTAACTGTCCATGTAAAACATCTTGTAAAGCAAGCAGAATGCTTGCTACATGGTAGGCTCTGCATACTGCTCTAACACGGGAAGTACGCTATGCTAAACTTCGACCAATGTGAGGGTTTTATTGTATTTATTCAATAACCTATTGAACTCCTTATCATTTTTGAACTCTATCCAATCAGAATCTTTTCTAACCTTATCGACTGAAATCTTCTCGTCCTTAAGAGCATTGTCTAAGTTCAATAACGCCTTTTCTTTTTCGTTTAGTAATGCAAATACGCAAGCTAAATTATAAGTTCCATTCCCTAATTGAACTGCAATCTCCGCCTTTTCCTTGGCTAATAACAGTAAATTAGTTTTCGCTTCATCATTACTTCTTTTTGCCAAAGCAATAATTGTGTGAGCCCAGTTATAAAAGATAGCCCCATTTTTCGGATTTAATTCCGCTGCGATGGAAGATTTGTCTGAAGATTCTTCATAAAATTCAATTTCATTTGTTATTTCGCCAATTTCAAAAAGTGCACTGGCCCAGTTAAAGTATGCTTCTGAATTTTTTGAATCAATATCTAGTAACAACCTGCATTTTTCAATAGCTTCGAAATAATATTTTTTCTCATTTCTTTTACTAGCCATCTCAATGAGGGATGCTATCCAGTCTTCGAGAGTCGTTAATCTATGCTCGCTTAAATCGTAAGCTTTGGTAAAATAATCCGTTGCCTGATCATATAACTCTTCAAAGCCAAAATTTTCAACTATCTTAAATAAAATCCCTCCCAAATTACGCAGTATGGATACATTTCCTGGATTTAAGCTCAGTGCTAATTTGTATTTATCTACGGCCTCGTTGTATTTATCAATGTCAGGTGATATGTTAGCCATATTATGTAAAGCCGCCCCCCAGTCATTTAAAATATACCAATCACCTGGATCTAATTCATAAGCCATTTTATACTTGTCTATAGAATTTCCAATAGATTCTATATCACCAGCCTCAGAGGTTTCGTCTGCCCAATTATAAAACAGTTGCGCGAGTAATTTCTTTAATTCCACATCATTATTGTCGATTTTTCTCAATAATTCAAAGGCAAACTCTGTCTTCCCTTTAACCGTCGCTTCAATTATTTCCTGTTTGAGTTGATCTCTGCTTATATCGCCCGCTGATAATGCCCCAGATGGGTCGCTTTCCTCATAAACTCTAATGGCAGCATCTGTTTGTTTGATAGCTACCTCGTATCTCTTTTTTATATCTTCAAAAAGTTTTTTGTGTTTACTATCCGATAATGGCTCTTTAATATCTCGGATGTTTCCCATGAAACTTTTTAAAAACGAGAATGGCTTGGTAAAAATTTCGGGAGTGCTAATCTGAAGTTCTGAATGTAATTTTAAAAAAAATGAGTCTGAATCGTATCCGGATACCCACCAAGCATTACTGTTTGGTTTTTCAATTAATTGTTTTAAAACGTTATCATGGGGTTTATCTTCATTATAACCTATCCAAAATAATTCGTTGGTAAAATGTCCGAGCCTAGCAATTTGTTTAAAAATCGGATCTTCACCGCTGTAACCCACCACTAACCACGTTCTTTTATTACAAATCCTATCAAGCACAGTAGGAATATATTCTTCTACTTTTTTCAACTCCTCATCCGTATTCAGTAACCAAAATCCGTGATGTTGACCGTGTAAGTAAGTAACGGACTTCTCCGTCAAAGTTGTAGTTGTAAAATCTTTTAAAATGGATATATCATAAACTGGCGGTATAAAATTAAACAACGCGCACGCTCGAAGAAAAAGATCATCGAAATTAACGGTCAAAACATAATCTATATACCCTTCTTTAAGCATTTGTGCCAAATAAATATGGGTCACGTTTATTTTCACCTCTTCGTTCGTTATATACCCCCTCAAGAGTTCATGGCGTTCATCTGTGTTAAGAGATGACATTAAGCTATAGTAATTCTTTTTTTGGGTATCATCTAATTTAAAAATTTCCGGCTTATCTGCAAAACGATGAAGTATATCGGCAATAATTTGTTTACTTCCTGGTATCCCAGCTGAAATTGAAGCACCTGCTCCAAGAAAAACTATTGGCTTGGGTTGCCCTTTTTCTTTTGCGTTCCTTAATAGCCAGGCAATACTGTCGATTTCCTTTTTTAACATTTCTAATTAATTTACTTTAAAGATATATTAATTACGACAATGAACAAATTCTCTGTCCCCGCAGGGTCTCTCGAAGAGGACCCTGCGCATGCATAATCACCAACAACGCAGGGTCCTCTGCGAGAGACCACTGCGGGGACGGGCAGTTGAAGTATCGGGTAAGCCTGGATATTAATCAACATCCAAAACCCTCTCCAGTCGCTTCACCACCCTTTGCACCGTCCCAAAAGAAATCCCCGTTTCGGTAGAGATAGTACGCAGGCTTTTGCCCTGTTGGTGTAGGTGGGCTATACGGTCCTCGGTTTGTTTGCGTTGCTGTTCGGTGTGGTGCAGCAGGTGGTCGGCTTCCTGCGCGCGGCCCTGCATTTCAAAGTGGAGAAAATTGTAGGGCTTTACCATGCGGCACAGGCAAACATTGTCGGCACCGTGCATTTGTTTGCCGCTGCGCTGTTTAATTTGTTTCAGGTAGCGCAGGCCCGGGTCGGCCTGGCTTTCGCCAATGGCAAAGGCGCTGTCGGCAAAGTTGATGAGCATTTTGCTGCCCTGCAAATCGTTACGGGTAATGGGTTTGGCGGGGTTGCGCTTGGGTGTATGCGCCAGCACCAAAATAGACAGGCCGTATTGCTGCTTGATGGCCTGCAGCCTGGTCATCAGGCTTACGGCGTTGGCGGCAGCTTCGGTGCCGCCGCGCAGGCAGGTAATGTTGTCAATAATCAAAATGCGGGCACGGCTGGCCACCAGCACGTTTTCTATGGCGTTGTTCAGGTAGTCGGCATAGGTAGCAAAGCGGCGGGCACCGTCAGACTCAGGGTTAAAAACCAGCCGCGTAAAATTGTGGCTAAATGTGTAATTACCATAGCCAGCGGCGCTATACCGTGTTTTAAATTGCCCAGCGCTCAGCTCGAAATCAAAATACAGCACCTTCTCGGCCGGTCGGCTACCGACGGTATAGCCGGGTATAGGCGTGCCCTTGCTCAGGCTGTCGCCAATTTGCACGGCCAGGATAGATTTGCCTACGTTGGTATCGGCAAACATAATGCCCACCTCGTCCTGGTACCAAAAATCACCAAACAGCATATTGGGCTTGTCGGGATAATCTTCGGCAAGCTCCAGCCAGTCGGCCGCCTGCTTAATAATAAAGGCGTCTTTGCTGCTGGGCGGGCCCTGCATAAAATCATCCAGCATTTTAGTTTGTTTCCTGGTCAAAGGGCGACGCGTCATGGCGCGCAGCAATTCAATTTCGGGCGGTCGGGCTGATGTTATTTCGTTATCGTCTCTCATAAAAATTAAGGATTTTATGCAAGATACCCAGTATTTAAATCCGAAATGGTGGCGCTATTTTGTCAGTAAACTGATCCAAATCATCAAAAAAATACCCAAAAATCACCTAAAAAACGACTCGTTTTTATAGGATTTACATAGATTATTCACTGATTTTTAAAGATTTAGCAGAGTGAATTGACCCAAGTGATCCAGAATTGACGTGCATTTTTTGGATCACCTGGCGGGGTGTGGCGGCGTGGACTCACCCGATCGACGCTTCGCTGGATCGCCCTCTCTTCGGCAAGCCATAAAGAGGGCTTTTTTTTGGGATATCACAACCCTCTTTACGCGCAGCGAAGAGAGGGTCGACGAGCGAAGCAATGTCGGGGTGAGTCCACCGCGTTCATAGCCGCCATGCCGCGTTAGGGATTGCAGCGGATACCGGCCACTTCGAGGGCCTCAGTGCAGGCGCCGTGCCTAAGGCCTGCAGGCGTATGAGCGGAAAGCCCGGGCCGCAGGCAACGCCATTTAACCCTTAATTAGTCCATCGTCAAAATAAATCACTCACCTGCAAACAACACGCTTAAAAAAGTGTTTAGTTTCCTATACAAATCCTATATTAGTACACTTACTTTCAGCATAGAAATAACCAATGGCTAAAATTCTGATAATTGATGATGAGCGGGCAATACGCAATACGCTACGCGAGATACTTGAATACGAAGACTATGAGGTTGAGGACGTAGACAACGGTATTGACGGCCTTGAGCTGATACGCAAAAATGACTACGACCTGGTACTGTGCGACATTAAAATGAGCCGCATGGACGGCATGGAGGTGTTGAGCGAAGGCTTGATGTTAAAACCTGATTTGCCGTTTATCATGATATCGGGCCACGGCACGGTGGAGACCGCTGTTGAAGCCAGCAAAAAAGGCGCTTTCGACTTTATATCAAAACCACCCGATCTGAACCGCTTGCTGATAACCGTCCGCAACGCGCTTGATCGTGGTAGCTTAGTAGTTGAAACCAAGGTACTGAAACGTAAGGTATCTAAAGTTAGGCCTATACTGGGCGAGTCGCAAGGTATTGCCAAGATCAAGGAAACCATTGACCGCGTTGCCCCTACCGATGCACGGGTGCTGGTTACCGGCGCTAACGGTGCTGGTAAAGAGCTGGTAGCCCGTTGGTTGCACGAGAAATCGAACCGCAGCAATGGGCCCATTATTGAGGTTAACTGCGCGGCTATCCCGTCGGAATTGATTGAGAGCGAACTGTTTGGTCACGAAAAAGGATCGTTTACGTCGGCTATTAAGCAAAGGATAGGCAAGTTTGAGTCGGCCAGTGGCGGTACGCTGTTTATGGATGAGATTGGCGATATGAGCCTGTCTGCCCAAGCCAAAGTGCTGCGTGCCCTGCAAGAAAGTAAAATAACCCGCGTAGGCGGCGAAAAGGAGATTGATGTGGATGTACGCGTTGTAGCGGCAACCAACAAAGACTTGCTGAAAGAGATTGAGGCCGGTAATTTCCGTATGGACTTGTACCATCGCCTTAGCGTTATATTGATACACGTACCACCGCTTACAGAGCGCAAGGACGACATAGCTTTGCTTACCCAAAGCTTTTTAGAAGAGATTTGCAGCGACTATGGCATGCCGGTTAAAAAGATATCAGACGGCGCGCTGGAGGCTCTTAAGGCTCTGCCATGGACAGGTAACATACGCGAGCTGCGCAACATGGTTGAACGTTTGATCATATTGAGCGACAAAACCATTACCGAGGATGATGTCAGATCGTTTGCTAACCCATCCGGACCTGTAGCAAGTGCTACGGGCGGTGCTGCGGCAGCGGCGGCTCAGCAAACAGACTTTAACCAGTTTAAAAATTTCCAGGACTATAAAGACTGGGCCGAGCGTGAGTATATTAAGTTCAAGCTTGAAAAAAACAACTGGAACGTATCAAAAACTGCAGACGATATTGATATACAACGCAGCCACTTGTATAGCAAGATTGAGAAGTATGGGTTGAAGCGCGGAGAGTAGCGTTAAATATATATTTAGAAAGACTTTCAAGGTTTATGCCTTGGAAGTCTTTTTTGTTTGTGCTAACTTTATGGTGGGATGAAGAAGCTGCTAACCTTGTCAATTTTCTTGATGTTACTTTTTGTGCCTGATGCCAGGGCGGATCGTTTTATTATGGATGGCGATACGGTTAGGTTTTGGTATAGCAGTCCGCTTAAGCAGTATCGGGGTTATGCAGCATTGCTTAGTAAGCTTAGCGACTTTAAAGTGCCACCCTGCTTTGATTGTTACAGCGAGATCTATGATGCGGAGTGGACGGTGATAGATGATCAGTTGTATCTTACCAACATATACAACAACCCCAATAACGATAAAAAATTAAAAGCCGACATCAACAATCTATTTAGCGTTAACAATGGCCGTGTAAAGGCCGACTGGGTAACACAAAAACTTTGGATACCTATTGGCAAACCGGTTGCTACCATTGAGTTAACCAGCTTTTACAAGGCCGAAACTTGCTTTAATATCATTAACGGTAAGATCATGGACAGCAAGCGGTTTGATTATCCAAAAAATGGAACGCCCGTGTTTATCAATAACGCAGACTCGTCAAGTTATTTCCTTTACAATAACGTTAAGTGGAAAAAGATCATGCAACTGGTAAAGAGCGGGCAAAAGGTTACAGTCACCTTCATTACCGGCATATCTGACAAACCTGAAGAAATAAGAATTATCAGGCCTGCACCACAGCAACCATGGGCCGATGAAATAAAACGGCTGGTGTCAACAATACCATGGCCAACAGCTTACACTCATGGTGATATACATAAGCAAGCCTGGACAATACCCCTAAAATTCACCGAAGCTGACCGCAAGAAATACGCCCGCTAACCTATTAATTACCCAGCAGCTTTTTCTTCTGCGCGTCGTACTCTGCCTGGGTGATGGCGCCAGAATCTAACAAGGCCTTAAGCTTTTTGATCTCATCGGCAACCGAGCCAAGCGGGATAGTTTGTTTTGCGGGTTCGTCGTTCTTACAGGGTTTAACTTCGCAGGCGGCTACAGCATCGTCAATATAAACGTTATAACGCATTGGGCCGCCTACCCCTACGCTGAAAGTAACTTTCTGCGCACCGCCGGATGATCCGTTAGTGATGCCTTTTATAATTACGCTTGAGTTGGCGTACTCTTTAGTCAAACCGCGTGCGGGTTGCCTGCGTCCCGGTCCGCCGGGGCCACCGCCGCCAAACGGGCCGATGTTACCTAACAGGCCACGATCTTCAACATATAAAAACGCGCCGTCGGCTTTGGTGCCAAGGCCAAGTCGCAGAGTGTCGCCTACGTGGTAGGTTACGCCGTTTGCGGCTTTGTATTCTTTTATTTGGGCGATGCTAAGCAGCGGGCATAACAAAGCGGCTGCAAAAATCAATCTTTTCATTGGGCAATTATTGATGGTTAGATTTAAAATATCAAATTACAGAAAATGTTTGACATGCTATGATCCATTTAGCTAAATACATTAAAGCATACTAATTTATCGCCTAAAAAAACTATTTTTGCGGCTGAATGAAGCACATACGCAACTTTTGTATTATAGCACATATTGACCATGGTAAAAGCACCCTGGCCGATAGGTTATTAGAATATACCAACACCATTACCCAGCGCGAAAGCCAGGCCCAATTGCTTGACGATATGGACCTTGAGCGCGAACGTGGTATTACCATTAAAAGCCACGCCATACAGATGGATTATGAGCTTGACGGGCAGAAATACGTTCTGAACCTGATAGACACTCCCGGACACGTGGATTTCTCGTACGAAGTATCACGTTCAATTGCTGCCTGCGAAGGTGCGTTATTGATTGTTGATGCCGCACAGGGTATCCAGGCCCAAACGATATCTAACTTATATTTAGCATTAGAAAACGACCTGGAGATCATCCCCGTATTAAACAAAATGGACCTGCCCGGCGCTATGCCTGAGGAAGTTAAAGATCAGATTGTTGAATTGATTGGCTGCAAACGCGAGGATATTTTAGCAGCATCGGGCAAAACGGGCATGGGTGTGCATGATATTTTGCGCGCCATTGTTGACCGTGTCCCCGCCCCTGTTGGCGATCCGGATGCACCATTGCAAGCTTTGATATTTGACTCGGTTTATAACTCTTTCCGTGGTATTGTAGCCTACTTTAAGGTAACTAACGGCGAGATCAGAAAAGGCGATAGAGTTAAATTCTTCGCTACCGAAAAGCAGTACATCGCCGAGGAAGTTGGCACGCTTAAACTAAAACAATTACCTAAAGACGTTATTAAAACCGGCGACGTAGGTTATATTATATCAGGTATTAAAGAATCGCGCGAGGTTAAAGTGGGCGATACCATTACCACCATTAACCGTCCTTGCGAAACCGGCATACAAGGTTTTGAAGAAGTTAAGCCTATGGTATTTGCCGGTATTTACCCGGTTGATACTGAAGATTACGAAGAATTGCGCGAATCAATGGCTAAGCTGCAACTAAA
>JAZKET010000017.1:19883-26709 GCA_040386815.1 Bacteroidota bacterium
CATCAGCCGCATTAGGCTTTGGTTTCCGTTGCGGTTTCCTGGGCATGTTGCACATGGAAATTATCCAGGAGCGTTTAGAGCGCGAGTTTAACATGACGGTGATCACCACCGTGCCCAACGTGTCATACCTGGCCTACTCTACCAAAGGCGACGAAATTGTGGTGAACAACCCGTCTGACCTGCCTGACCCAAGTAAAATTGACCGTGTAGAAGAGCCATATATAAAAGCCACTATTATTACCAAGTCTGAATTTGTTGGGCCGGTAATGTCGCTTTGTATCCAAAAACGTGGATTCATTAAAAATCAATCGTACCTAACGTCTGATCGGGTGGAGTTGATTTTTGAGATGCCGATGGGCGAGATCGTGTTTGACTTTTATGATAAGCTAAAAACCATCTCGAAAGGTTACGCATCGTTTGACTATCATCAAATAGGTTACCGTACCAGTGATTTGGTACGTTTGGATATCAGGCTGAATGCTGAACCGGTTGATGCATTATCGTCGTTGATCTTCCGCGGAAACTCATATGACTTTGGTAAACGCATTTGCGAGAAACTGAAAGAACTTTTACCGCGTCAGCAGTTTGAGATCATTATACAGGCATCAATAGGTGCTAAGATCATTGCCCGCGAAACCGTAAAAGCTATGCGTAAGGATGTTACCGCCAAGTGTTATGGTGGCGATATATCGCGTAAACGTAAGCTATTAGAAAAGCAAAAAGCCGGTAAAAAACGCATGCGCCAGGTTGGTAACGTAGAGATACCGCAGAGCGCGTTTATGGCGGTGTTGAAACTGGATTAATTAATCAGAATCAAGAGCCAAGAGTCAAGAGCCAAGACCACGCGGTTGAGTTTCTTGACTCTTGATTCTTGACTCTTGACTCTATATAAAAATGCAATTACTCGACGGAAAATACGTATCAGAAAAACTTAAGGTTGAAATAGCTGGCGAAGCAGCTAAAATTTTAGCGGAAACCGGGCGTAAACCACATTTAGTTGCCGTGTTAGTTGGCAACGATGGCGGCAGCGAAACCTATGTGGCCAGCAAAATTAAAAACTGCGAAAACGTGGGCTTTAAATCGACACTGGTACGCTATGATGCTACAGTGAGCGAAGAAGAGCTTTTAAAGAAAGTTGAAGAGCTTAATGCTGACGCGGATATCGATGGCATCATTGTGCAGCTACCTTTACCAAAACACATCGACCCTGTAAAAGTAACCGAGCGTATTGATCATCGTAAGGATGTCGACGGCTTCCACCCTATTAATCTGGGCCGTATGCAGCGTAATTTACCTTCGTTTATCCCGGCTACACCTTATGGCATTACCTTAATGCTGAAAGAATACGGCGTTGATACCACAGGTAAACATTGCGTGGTAGTTGGCCGCAGTAACATCGTTGGTTCGCCAATGAGTATTTTGATGGCGCGCAACACTACACCGGGCAACTGCACAGTAACCATTTGCCACAGCCGCACGCCCGATATTAAAAAATTCACGCTTGATGCTGATATCCTGATAGTAGCCATTGGAAAAAAGAACTTTATTACTGCCGACATGGTAAAAGACGGCGTTGTAGTAATTGACGTAGGCATGAACCGCGAAACATCAACTGTAACCAAATCAGGCTTTAAATTATATGGTGATGTGGACTTTGAAGGCGTAGCGCCAAAATCATCATACATAACCCCGGTACCGGGCGGTGTTGGTTTGATGACCATTATTGGTTTATTGAAAAATACATTAGCTTCGGCCAAAAAAGAAGTCTATTCTTAACAAATAGATGGCTAAAACCATTTAAAATAAACGAAAAACAGCTCCGAAATAACGGGGCTGTTCTTGTTTTACGCTGATTTTACCTGGATTTTAAGTATTTGGAACAGGATTTACCCCGGAAAAAACAAGATTTTTTAAGATTTTTAAAACCCATTGATTATCAGTCATTTAATCTAAAATCTTGTTTCATTTTGTTTCACTATTTTTTTCAAATAACTCATTTACAGAAAATTAGATCCAATTCTTGTTTCATCTGTTTCACTTGTGTCATATCCCGGTGAAACAAAACAACCATTACTTGGTCAACCACTCCGGCGGGATTTGGTAATTTTCGTTCTCATCATTCCAAACCATTGAGGTAATATTCCATTCGTCGCCAATCTCAACGTATTGAATAAAGTTGATGCCGCGTGGCATAACTTCGGGCTCATAGTCGGCAAACGTGTATTCATAAATGCTGGCGCGCTGGGCCACCTTGCCAAATAGCTCCGTTTTTGAGGCTATCTCTCTTTTAATGAATTGCCTGGTTTCGCCAAGTGCAACCTGCGACTCAAGGTCCTGAACAAATGATGTGATGGTGTATAGCCTGGCCGTTTCTTCGCTATTGTTTATCAGCAAGCCATCGCCTTGAAACACCTCTTGCAGTGTTGTTACATCGGGCACAACGCTGTTTCTGAAGCTTACGTTGGTATAAAAGTCTCTGGTTAAAATGTCAATTGCGGTAATGCTCATGTAAATGCTTGTTTAAGTTTCTCAAAGAACGAGCTGATCCCAATATAAATGTCGTCGTCGCGTATGTCAACCGGGTAAACATCTACATAATCATTTTGGCCGGGATCACCTCGCCCTGTTTTGATATCATAAGCATAACGGTGAATGGGGCATATAAGTTTTCCGTTTTTACACCAGCCGCCGCTTAATTCGCCGCCAGCATGCGGGCATGTGGCTGATAAGGCGTTGATCACGCCATCGGCACCAACCAATACAATGCCTTTGCCATTAACTTTTACCTTCTTGATAAATGGTTCAGTAGTATATTTCAGATCGGGTACTTTATACCAGGTCATTGGTTCAGAAATCTATTTTGAGGTTCATAATGGATGGATCTTTTATCGCATCATCCATTGTGGTAGTAAGTGTAACCCGGCGCCTATCGGCTGATACGATTGCTTTAGCATTATTTACCTTTTTAACCGGCTTGGCAAAGTTAAGCACCACTTTATAAGGCATATCTATCAGCATGGCCTTTGCCATAGCCAGCGTGCTTTGGGTTTTCTTCAAGAAAGCGTTGAACTTACCTTTGTTTACAACCCGGTAAAACTTATTTGAAGTAATCTCATAATCGTAATAATCCTGCCCGGCTACCAGTTGTTGTGCATCAAATCCGCTGGTTTTGCGATTGTTTTTCACCACTGCATCAAACTCTCTGTCCAGTGATATTTTTGATAGATTTTCAAGATAGGTTTGCAATTTTTCAGGCGTGGATGCGGTGTGTGTTATGCTCATTTTCATGAGGCTTTTATTCAGATCCATTTTTACAGACAAGTCTGTACCATTAGCCATAGCCAGATCCGCTGCGCTCAGTTTATTCTTAACACTGTCTGACATCACCGCTAAAAAGCTCAGGGTGGTGTCTTTCACCATATTAAACTGCTCGGTTTGCTTTACCGAGTCGGACACCAGGTTTTTAAATACCGATACAGCCCTGCTCATGTTAAAATCATAAACTACCGTGCATGCCCCATCCGCTTTAAAATCATACTCTTCTACAATGTCTACACAACCGGTGAAGCAAAGCAGCACAAGAAATAGCATCAATGGGTACAGTTTCTTCATTAACCAAATGTAGTTTTAATAGCTTAAAGGTAAAAGGCTAAAGGTTAATGCATTTTATTCATTTTAAAACAATGCATTCCTCATAAATCACCTCAATCTCACCTTTTCCTATTAACCTTTCAGCTTTCAACCCAAAAACTTACCTTTGCGCCCTATTATGGCACACCAGGTTCCGGACGACGGCACATTGCTTCCTTTAATGGAAGAGTTTTATACGATACAGGGAGAAGGATATAACACCGGTAAGGCCGCGTATTTTATTCGCCTTGGCGGATGTGACGTGGGTTGCCATTGGTGCGATGTTAAGGAAAGTTGGGATGCCGAACTACACCCACTCACCCCCGCCGATGTTATTGTAAATAAAGCTATTGTACACCCCGGCAAAGCTGTGGTTGTTACCGGTGGCGAGCCTTTGATTTATAATCTCGACTATCTTACCGCTCAATTACAGGCTAAAGGCGTTAAAACTTTTATTGAAACATCGGGTGCCTATCCCCTTTCGGGCAGTTGGGATTGGATCTGTCTGTCGCCTAAAAAATTTAAAGGGCCAACACAACAGGTAGCACAAAAAGCTGATGAGCTGAAAGTGATCATCTTCAACAAATCAGACTTTGAATTTGCAGAGCATCATGCCACTTTAGTGCCTGAAGGTTGCAAGCTGTATTTACAACCAGAGTGGTCAAAATCAAAAGAAATGACACCACTTATTGTTGAGTATGTAATGAACAACCCTAAATGGGAAATATCGCTACAAACCCACAAATACTTAAATATCCCGTAATAATTGTAAATTTAAAACAATTATATCCTTGCGGATGAAGCGTTTTATCCTACTGTTAGTACTTGTTATGATGGCTTGCGAAGTATTTTCGCAACAGAGCCCCTATAGCACCAACAATAAGGACGCTATTAAAAACTTCGCCCTTGCTAACCAAAAGTTTGATGAACGTTTGCCCGACGAAGCCATATCGTACCTTAAAAAAGCAATAGAGGCCGATGCTAAATTTATTGAAGCACATGCCATGTTAGGCGATATGTTTCAGCAACGCAAAAACCTTAAGGCTGCTATAGAAGAATATAATAAGGTTATTGCCCTAAACCCAGATTACAGCCGCGCCGTATATTTAAAAGTAGCAGGCATGGAGATATCAGAAGCTATGTATTCGCAAGCGCTTGGACATTTGCAGAAATACATTACCTCGTACGGCATTACAGATGCTAACAAGGCACATGCTCAAAAACTAATCAAGGATTGCATGTTTGCCATTGAGGCATTACAGCACCCGGTAACATTTAAGCCTATTAACATGGGCCCTAACATTAATACTGCGGCCGATGAATATTCGCCGGTATCAACCGCCGATGATAAAACCATCATCTACACCCGTCAGATAGAAGCTAACGAAGATTTTTACCACGCCACCAAAACAGATGCAGGTTGGCAAAAGTCTGTTTATTTGAGTGATAAGATCAACACACCAAATTTCAATGAGGGGTCTGAATCGATATCGCAAGACGGAAAATTCTTGTTTTTTACGGGCTGTAACCGGCCTGATGGCCGAGGGCGCTGCGATATATATGTAACACAAAAACGAGGCGATGATTGGGGAAAGCCTTTTAGCTTAAGTCCGCCCGTTAACACCGCAGGCTGGGAGTCGCAACCATCAATTAGTGCCGATGGCCGCACGCTTTTCTTTGTAAGTAACAGAGCAGGCGGATATGGTGGTTATGATATCTGGAAATCAACATTGTCATCAAAAGGTTGGGGCGAGCCTGAAAACCTTGGCCCAAATGTAAATACGGCCTATAATGAGCAATCGCCGTTTATACACCCCGACGATAGCACGCTATACTTTTGCTCAAACGGATGGCCCGGAATGGGCGGACAGGACCTTTTTGTAAGCCGCATAGGCGATGATGGCAAATGGCGCGCACCAAAAAACCTGGGCGCCCCTCTTAATACACATGGGGATGAAAGCGGGTTAAGTTTAACCGCCAATGGCGATTTTGCTTTTTTCTCGTCAAATAAGCTGGATGGTTATGGCGGTTTCGACATTTATACCTTTGAGATGCCTGCCGAACTTAGGCCACACCTGGTGACCTATGTCAAGGGTTTTGTAAGCGACGCCAAAACAAAACAGCCCTTAGAATCGGCAGTTGAGATTATTGCGCTTGAGCGAAACCGAACGGTATATCAAGATTACAGTTCGGCAGATAGGGGCGATTTTCTGGCAACATTGGCAACGGGTAAAAACTATGGTTTGAATATATCGCGGTCTGGATACTTATTCTACTCAGAGAATTTTTCATTAATCAACTACACATCAAAAAAACCGTTCAACATTACGGTATTACTGCAGCCTATTGAGGTAGGCAATAAAGTGATTTTAAAGAACGTATTTTTCGACACCAATAAATATAACCTGCAGCCAGACTCGCACGCTGAGCTTCAAAAACTGTTGGAGTTTTTAGTGAAGAACCCAAGTGTATTTATCGAAATATCTGGCCATACGGATGATGTGGGTAACGATGAGTTGAATAAAAAACTATCAGAAAACCGTGCAAAATCTGTTTATAATTTTCTGCTTACCGGCAAGATACCACCTACCCGTATGATGTTTGTTGGTTATGGTAAAACGCAACCTATTGTACCAAATAACACGGACGAAGACCGGGCACGAAACCGCCGTACCGAGTTTAAAATTATGGCTAAGTAGTTATATATTTGCGTGTACCCAAATCTTATGAACAATAATAAAACCATCCTTCTGTTTCTGTTAAGCATCTTGCTAACTTTCGGTTGTAAAAAAAATTCAACAGACCCTGAAGGTACTAACGTACAAACACCAGGCGTTGGTAAAGACCAGGTTAGTTTTTCTGGCATAGTTCATAAAGAAGACGGCTACCCGCTTGCCAACATAGAAATTAACTTTGATGGTAACCTATTACGCACAGACCAAAATGGCTACTACAGCTACAACGGCAAAGTTAAAGATGCCGACAAAGTAGTGGTAAAATTTACTCGCGCAGGCTGTTTTGACGATTACAGAACCTACGTACTACAAACCGGCGCAGTAACAAAGTCGGCAAATTTCTATTTTAAAGCCGAATTAAGGGCGGGCAGTTTTCAAAACAGCATAGGCGGCAAGGTTATTAAGGAAAACGATAGTTACACGTTTCAACCTAATAGTGTTGTAAGGCAAGATAACTCTGC
>JAZKET010000017.1:26719-32941 GCA_040386815.1 Bacteroidota bacterium
CCTACACAGGCGAAGTTATTATTGTTTACTACCCCGTTCATACTACACTTGCCGGCGATGCACGTGGTGTAGACAAGACTAATCAAAAAGTAGCACTGGAGACCTATGATGGCATTGTTGTTAAGCTTAAAAGCCCGGCGGGCGAATACCTGAAATTAAGCAAACCTATGTCGTTGAGCTTTTATGCCGGATGGAACTCGCAAAACAGCGCACCCAGAACCAATAAATTATGGGTTTATAATGAAACCGATAACATTTGGGTAGAAAACAGTAACGTAACGCTGGACGGCGATTACTACATAGGCGAAACAACTGCATTAGGGCACCTGCAATTTGCAAAACCATCTGCCCCGACGTTATTAAAGGCTACTATAAAGGATGTTGTAAATAATGCTCCTGTGCATTTTTTCATCAAACATCTTTATCAACAGGCGGCTATAAACTCTAACGGAATTGCACAGGTTTACATCCCCACCACCAACAACTGGAATAAAACCGTAGTATCGCTTTTTACCACTTGCGAGGAATTTGTAGAAAACTTTGAGCTGCCAGAAGGCGCCTTACCCTTAAATCTGATACAAAATTATACGGCAAAAAATTTACTTAAATTTACCACCGAAGCTACCGGGCAAGTTCTTGATTGCGACTTTAAAGGAATTAATGGCCGTGCCGAATTTAATTTTGATGGCGTTATATACAGTGCACCAATTGTAAATGGCATTTATAAAGTTAAAACCTTTAGTTGCAGTAATGCAGGTGTGCGGCCAACTATTACCATTTACGATGCCAGCAACAGGCTTTTAAAGCCTACTGAGGATTTTACCCGTGCAAAGGGTTCAATGGGTACTGCAGCCGACATAAGTGTTTGCAGCAGGCCTATTAGCGGCTACTTTACCATAAATGCTCAAGGCAAAACTTTTACCTTTACAGCACCTGCAGATATTATTACAAATATTCAGCTGGCAAATACTAGTGTAGAGCCATTTACCACAATTTGGTGCGATAACGGTAAAGCTGCCGCTATAGCCATAACTACAGCAGGTAAAAGCGTTGGAAGTTTTAAAATAGGAACTTTAGATGGTTTTATACCCGGCATAGGAAGGCTGACAATATTTACAGACGGTGCCGGCACAATTAACATTAGCAAATATAAAACAGGCAACACCATATTGGAGGGTACCTTCTCTGGAAATGCTAATCTTAATGCCACTTACGAAAAGGTTGATTTTACTGGTAGTTTTAAGATAGATCAATAAAATTATTACGGTATATAAACCTTCAACTTTATTGCAGTACTTTCTTAGCCGGCGCCATTACTTTAAAAGTCTTTTCGCCATAGGTTACTTCTTTACCGGCAACGCCTTGTACAATAACTTTAAAATCACCGGCAATGTCGCCCGTGTAAAATGAAAGCTCGGCGTATTCATCCGTCCTTACCCTCATCAGGTGCTTCCAATACAGGGTTGATAAGTACAATGGCTCGCCCGGCGACCATGAAGGTACATCTTCTACATAAAAGCGTTTGGGCAAATAAATGCCTTTAAGCGCTAATTTATTATCTGTTGCGCCACAACCCAGGTATACAGTATTTACTCCTCCCTGCATATATTTTTTGCCTACAACGGGCAATCTGTTATCAGATTCATATCTATGATTTGGACAGTTAAAAATATCAAACCGGCAAATATAATCGCCGCAGGCATTAGCGTATACTGTTTTGAGTGCTGTTGCCCTTATTTGCACCTCTTTAATTTTTATAGCATGCTCATTACCGGCTAATTGTAACTCGCGTGTGCTGGGTTGCTCTACCACTCGCAGTTTATTAATTTCAAGGCTGTCTGCTATCTGCTTGTTTAATATTTTGTACGGATCAGTTAAGTTAACTTCATACTCAAGCTCTGGCGCGCCTTTAACCACATAGCTAACCATCATATCGGGTGTGGTAACCAAATCTGCATATTGCAGATCAAAAACACCATTTTGATCTGTGCTAAGCGGGCGTTTAGTATTGCCAAAACTCATCAACGCCAGCGGTTTACTTACGGGCTTCTTCCGTTTGGTTACATTCCCCCTAAAAAACACATCTTCAAATTTAGCTGTATCAACGGCCGAAGGAGTTAGCATGTCAAGCCAGTTGTATCTGCTCCAGCCTTTAACCAACAAAATATCCTCTAAAAACTGCTTATCAAATTTTTGTTCGCCCAGGTAATTTTCTTTAAGGGGCAGGTTATCCAGGTTGGCATGCAGATAAAAATAACTTTCTATATCCTTCTTGTTTTTTACCTCCAACCTGCTTTGTTGTACGCAAGCTATAGATACCAGCCCGCTGTCCAGCTTACTTAAATCGCTTAGCTTAATTTTAACGGTTACCTTTTGCCGTTTGCCGTACACGGCAGAATCGGTTACAATATCAAGCTTATTCCGTTTGTTGTAATGCGCAAATATCAATCTATCTGCAAACGGACGCCCGGCGCTATCTATCAAGGTAATTTGTGTTAATCCTTTAGGCATGTCATTTAAAAGGATCTTAACTCGTTTTTCTAAAGTATCCAGTTTAACCGGGCTCGAAAAATAAATTTGCTTATAATCATGTCCTATAATATACAATTGTTCGGGCCGCTTACTTTTTACTATGGCTGTTAGGGTATCATTAACAATTGCATTGGCTATGGTTATAGCAGGGCCTTCGTCTAATGCTGCAGGCAACACGTAGGCAGTATCTTTCCGGTTAATACCAACCAGCTTAACAGTGTACTTATGGCCCGCCACAGGCTTTAATAGAAACCTATTTATTCCATAAGTATTTGTGGCGATGTTGGCAATTGCCTTTCTATCCTGGAAAAGCACCGCGCTGGCCTTAATTGGGTTGCCCATGTAGTCTGTCACCTCCCAGCCAACATTGCTCTGGATACCGTTTATCAGGCTGCCTCCTTCTGGGAAAAATTTAACTATGGCAGGCTTTCTTACTACCGGCAACTCCATTATCAATTCCTTTACCTCTTTATCGTGCCTTACAGTAACATGCAGCTTATTGTTACCTGGTGTTAAAATATTTGAGGGAATATCAAAAATATACTTACCAAATTCTGTTTTCAGATTACCTTTTAAAACCGGTTTTATACCATTACCTATAAAATAACTAACCGGCACTATTGGAGGTTGCTTTTCGGCATCCATAAAATTAACCAGTAACATCACTTTTTGGCGGCTGGCTGTTGCAGATGTATCTAAAGGATTAAGCGATGCTGTATACGTGGCTCCAGCCGTTGATTTTACAGTGATACGTTGTGTAAACAGCACATTGGGTTTGCCATTTAAAAGCCTGTTGGTGTATGCTATAAAACTGTATTCGCCAGCGCTGAGCGAGTCTGGTATGATAGCGCTGCCCAGCACTATACCATTACTCATCACAAATTTATTGTCTAAAACCACGTCGCGACTGCCGTTTTTTATAAGCGCAACAGACAGCGTTTTATAGACATCAAGATTTACAGATTTAAACAAATAACCTGTAAACCATACCCGCTCATTATTTACATAAACGTTTTTATCAAAATGGATGAAAAGTATGGGCGACTCGTTCTTTTCCCTGTCCAGATTTAATGTTGTTACAATATCTTTATTTGCGCCAACCTGTTGCGCAATGGCACTTATTGAAGAGTACAAGGAAAAAAGGAAAGCTACGAGTAATTTGCAGCATACAGCGGCTACTTGATTTTTCATTTAGGTTGACGATAAAAGGTTTACTGATAAAGGTAAGTGCTACATTATCAATAAAAAAGGGAGAATTTCAAATCCTCCCTTATTCGTCAGTTTCCTAACTCAGACATAAATTTTATTCTCATCAATTGTACCTCCTCCCGGGTATAATCGTCTGCACCCAATTCGGCAAGCGCGTCGTCTATAGAGTCTATCTCGGCCGTACGGAAGTAATCAAATACTTCTTCTTGTTTGTCTTCGTCAATAACCTCGTCAATATAATAGTTAAGGTTAAGCTTGGTGCCAGAGTTTACTATGGTTTCTACTTCCTTAAGTATCTCTTCGTAGCTTAAACCTTTAGAGGCTGCTATATCATCCAGATTAAGATGCCTGTCTATATTTTGGATGATGAATACTTTAAGAGCCGATTTATTGGCCGCGCTCTTAATCACCATATCAACCGGCCGATCAATATCATTGTCCTCAACATATTTGGCTATCAGATCAATAAACGGGGCGCCAAATTTCATGGCTTTGCCCGCGCCTACACCTGATATTTGCCTTAACTCTTCCTGCGATATTGGATAATGTGTACACATCTCCTCTAGCGATGGGTCCTGGAACAGTACAAACGGTGGTAAACCTTTTTGTTTAGCTATCTTTTTACGCAGATCTTTAAGCATCTGCAACAGCTGGGTATCTAAGGCACCTCCGGCTTGTTTAGGGCCGTCTGCATCGTCGTCATCGTCGGCCGCTTCTATCACCCTGTTTAACACAAAGCGAATACTGTGCGGATTGTCAAGGAAAGAATTACCCAATTTGGTCAATCGTAACAAACCATACTGGTCAATATCTTTTGAAAGGTAATTGTTCAACAACGCCTGGCGTAATAACGAGTTCCATAAAATTTCTCCATCGGCCTTACCAGTACCAAATAATGGCAGTAAGTGATGCTCATAGTTATGGATCTGCTGCGTTTCAACGCCCATCAATACATTTATTATGTGATGATCGTCAAATTTCTCGCCTATCTGTTTGATAAGATTAAGTGCCTTATGCAGCTGCTCCTCGGCATCAAAATGCGTTTTAGAGCCGCAACAGTTATCACACATATTGTTACAACCGGCCTCGTTAAAGTTCTCGCCAAAGTAATGTAATAGTTGCTTACGGCGACAAACAGACGACTCGGCATAATCAATAACCTCTTTTAATATCTGGGTACCAATTTCGCGCTCGGCAACAGGCTTGTCTTTCATAAACTTTTGCAGTTTATCAACATCCTTTTGCGAATAAAACGCCACACAAACACCCTCACCACCGTCGCGGCCGGCTCTGCCGGTTTCCTGGTAGTAGCCCTCCATACTTTTAGGCACATCGTGGTGTATTACATAGCGCACATCAGGTTTATCTATACCCATACCAAAGGCAATAGTTGCCACAATAACGTCCACATCCTCCATCAAGAACTTGTCTTGCGTATCGGCCCTTACTTTTGGGTCAAGACCAGCGTGGTATGGCAAGGCCTTAACGCCGTTTAAAGAAAGTGCTTCGGCAACCTCTTCAACCTTTTTACGGCTAAGGCAGTATATAATACCGGATTTTCCTTGATTTTGCTTAACGTATTTAACTATCTCTTTTATAACATTACGCTTGGCGCGTACCTCATAAAAAAGGTTTGCCCTGTTAAACGACGATTTGTAAACAGTGGCATTATTCATTTGCAGGTTTTTCTGGATGTCCTGCTGTACTTTAGGGGTAGCTGTAGCTGTTAAAGCTATAATTGGGATATTATCACCTATATTACTTATCACCTGGCGTATCTTCCGATACTCGGGCCTGAAATCATGTCCCCACTCTGATATACAGTGGGCCTCATCAACCGCTACGAAAGAAACATTATTTAAGCGCAAAAAATCGACGTTTTCCTGTTTGGTTAACGATTCGGGCGCTACGTATAATAACTTGGTTTTGCCGCTTAGCACATCTTCTTTTACCCTTACGGTATCAGCCTTTGTGAGCGATGAATTTAAAAAGTGGGCAATACTGTCAGAGCCGCCAAATGCACGCAATTGGTCAACCTGATTTTTCATTAAAGCGATAAGCGGCGAGATAACTATAGCGGTACCCTCGCTCATTAAAGCAGGTAATTGGTAACACATTGATTTACCCCCACCTGTAGGCATAATAACAAAAGTATCATTACCTGACAGGATGTTGGTGATGATCGCCTCTTGCTCGCCTTTAAAATTATCGAATCCGAAAAAATTTTGAAGATTATCAAAAAGCGACTTTTTGGTCTCTATCATTATGGGTAGTCGTAATTGTTTTAAAAGTTTAAAGTAACAAAAATTAATGAATAAACGAGATATTTACTTAAAAATTTTATACTCAAATGATTATTCTTGAAAAACTTTTTTGAGTAAAAAAACAATTTGAAGCAAGCAAAACAATTTGTTTATTTATTCTTTTATAAGCAGTGGTTATTTAACATTTTAAAAATAGCTTGATATAGCAAATATTTGA
>JAZKET010000018.1:0-3954 GCA_040386815.1 Bacteroidota bacterium
AATAATAGAATAGTTTTACACTACAGGTAACAGAGTTTCATTCGTTCCATTTCTCAACAGGTGCTTCAACGGTACAAAAATATCCGATTATTTAATTACCCCGCCCATCCCTCTCTATCCAGGCTTCTAAACTGTATTGCCTCTGCCAGATGTTCTATCTTAATCTCTTCGCTACCGGCAAGGTCGGCAATGGTGCGCGATACTTTTAGTATCCGGTCATAAGCCCTGGCTGATAGTCCGAGTTTTTCCATGGCTTTTTTGAGCAGCATTTGGCCGGCATCGCTAATCTTACATACATCGCGCACCATTTGGGCGCTCATTTGTGCATTGGCGTGCAGGTTTGGCTTATTGCCAAAGCGACTTAGTTGTACTTCGCGGGCATTAATTACACGTTCGCGGATGTTTTCGCTTTTTTCGGCCAGGCGCTCTGATGCCAGCTCGCTAAAATTAACCGGGGTTACTTCAACGTGCAGGTCTATACGGTCTAACAGCGGGCCAGATATCTTACTTAAATATTTTTGTACCATACCCGGCGGGCAAATGCATTCTTTTTCGGGGTGATTATAATAACCGCAAGGACAGGGGTTCATACTGGCAACCAGCATAAAGCTGCTTGGGTAATCAACCGTAAATTTGGCGCGCGATATGGTTACGCGGCGTTCTTCCAGCGGCTGGCGCATCACCTCAAGGGCGCTGCGTTTAAACTCGGGCAATTCATCCAGAAACAATACACCATTGTGCGCCAGTGATATCTCGCCCGGTTGCGGATTACCACCACCACCCACAAGTGCCACATCTGAGATAGTATGGTGGGGAGATCTGAAGGGCCTTACTGTAACCAAAGCATCCGCAGTAGAAAGCTTACCTGCTACAGAATGAATCTTGGTGGTCTCTAACGATTCATACAGACTTAATGGGGGCAATATAGAAGGCAGCCTGCGTGCCAGCATGGTTTTACCTGCGCCGGGCGGGCCTATCAATATAACATTGTGGCCACCTGCCGCAGCTATCTCTAAAGCGCGTTTTATATTTTCCTGCCCTTTTACTTCGCTAAAGTCGCTGTCGTAGTTACAAAGGCTATCGTAAAACTCCTCGCGGGTGTTAACTTCTGTGCGGGGTATCTTTAAATCGCCGTTAAAAAAGCCGGCAACTTCTGCAATGTTTTCAACGCCGTATACTTCTAGATCATTTACAATAGCGGCTTCACGGGCATTTTGTTTGGGCAGAATAAAACCTTTAAAACCATCTTTACGGGCCTGTATAGCTATGGATAGTGCGCCTTTTATGGGTTGCAATGTGCCATCTAACGATAGCTCGCCCATGATGAGGTACTTACCCAACTCTTCGTGATCTATCTGGTTAGATGCAGCAAGTATAGCCGTAGCAATGGTAAGGTCGTATGATGAACCCTCCTTTTTTATGTCGGCAGGTGCCATGTTAACAATAATACGCTGGCGCGGCATCCTGAAATTATTGGTGGTAAGGGCAGATTCTATCCGCTGCAAAGATTCGCGCACGGCATTATCAGGCAAGCCCACTATTGCGTAATGGATATTGCCGCCGCTTATATTAACTTCAACTGTTATGGTGATGGCTTCTATGCCGTACACGGCGCTGCCAAAGGCTTTTACTAACACTTATTGATACAGATTTATGGTAGCGAAAGATATATATTTTATTTCAGTTGGCTAAAATCTTTGGCATAATAGGCATCATAACTTATAATTTTTCGACGCGTCGTCTAACACCAACACCCAATCAACACCATAGCCAGATCTTGGTGGATTGAATTTTTTGCTGCCGCGATTTTCAAATTCGCCGGCTTGCGTAGTTTTTCCTGTTCGGGGATCGAACCAAACAGCCTTTAATTTATCACCGGATATTTTACCCATTACCACGGTAAATGGTTTGCCATCTGATGTGTAGACGAACGCATAGTCTTTGCCCCGGGTAGCTTGCACGCGCACAGCCGACGGCAAATCATTTTCAGTCACCAGGCTTTGATCTGGCATACGATCAAGCAGGGGACGAGATTCTATCAGCCGTTTTACAAATAACATTTGTTTAGCGCCGGGCAAGTCCATTGATTCTTTCCAGAAAAAATGCGGCCCGTTTACAGGCGGGTTTTTAGCCGAATACATTTGCCAAACACCATGGCAGCCATACGTATGTCCAAAGGCCCCGGCAAACAAATCAGTATAGGCATATTTTCTAACATCAAAAGCGTTTGATGTACCCAGATCGGCAACGTTGAAACAAATAGGATGGTCTTCATACAATGGTTCGCCGTCAATTACCGGCTTTGTTGGTAAAGCGTGGTAGGCATTTATCACCTTTCGGTAGTTATCAGCATCGCGACAGTGTCCGTTTTGAAACATGTTGAAATCAAACCAGCTTTCGTCCTTAAACCATTCTGCAGATCCTAACTGATTTGGCTGGCAATGGTAGGTTACAAAGGCGTTATTATTCGTTGTTTTTTTGATTGCCAAACCCATGGCGCGCCAAATGGCTATGTCTTTCGCATCACGCGGATTTCTGTCGCCACCAAGTATCCAAATGATATTCTTTTTGTCTTTATAGCGCTTAGCTAACCATGTGGCATATATGGCCGCGTTCTCTACCGTAAACACCTCGGGGCCTGTACCCCACGAACTTTTATTGATCTTATCTGCCCAGGTTGGTAACAGCCCAACATTTAAACCATATGACGCAGCTTTGTCAATAATATAATCAACATGTTTAAAATAGTTTTCATTGGGTGTGGCTGGGTTATTATTGATAAGCGGCTTATCGCCTTGTGCATTTGGGCTGTCAAGCCCATCAAACTCTGCCAGGGCCACGGCTTGTATCACCGTAAAGCCCTGCTCGCTGCGGTGTTTCAGGTAAAAATCAGCATCTTCTTTGTTTAAACGGTGAAATAACTCCCACGCAGTATCACCCAACCAGAAGAAAGGTTTATTATCCTTTAATACATAATGCTTATCGGCGCTTACCGTAAATTGCGCAAACAACAGGGTTTGTATGCCACATAGCAATACAGTTAGTATATACTTTATCATAATAAATAGGCAAGGAGGTGTAAATGCCTAAAGTTAATGTAATTACAAATATATCCTAAGCAAAAATTATTCGCTTGTGACGGTAAAGCTGGCTAGCAAATTTACATTTGGGTCAACTTTTACAACCGGTGCTTTTTTGCCTGCGGCGATGTGTACAGTTGTGGTTTTGCCCGTTATGTTAATGGTATGTGGTTGGCCATCAATAGTCAACTCAAGAGGGAAAGTATACAACGTGTTTTGCTTCTGATTAACCACCACGTCAACCACACGTGTCTTGGTATCGTACAACCATTTTATGCCAAGATCTGGATGCCCTGCCGTACGCAACCACTGATCAAAAAACGATTGCAGTTTTTGCCCGCTGATGTTTTGCATTACTTCCATAAAATCATCGGTTTCGGCATTGCCGCGGCGGTATTTAAGATAATAGGTGTTAAGGCCCTTAAAGAAAGCGCCATCACCAATTTTACGGCGTAACATGTGCAGTACCCAGCCGCCTTTTTCGTAGCTGTTGGGATTAAGCAGGGGCATATAATTGCCATTGACAGATGTGTCAACAACCGGCTTTAAACGCTCTTTTTCAAACTTAAAAATCTTGGCGCGTTGTTCAGTCAATAGGGCTTGCAGCGAGTCGACACCGTATTTGATTTCCAGGTAATGGTTGGTTAGATAGGTAGCAAAGCCCTCGCTTAGCCAAAGGTGATGAAAATTCTTTTCGCTCACGGCGTCGCCAAACCATTGGTGGGCTATCTCATGCGCCATTAGCGACTCTATGCCTTTTTCTATTACCGAGTTCTCGAAGTAGAAAATGGCCCCGGCATTTTCCATACCACCAAAAATTGTTTTTGATTGTATGTTGGCCAGCTTTTTATAATCGTACGGCCCTATGTTTTTG
>JAZKET010000018.1:3964-5525 GCA_040386815.1 Bacteroidota bacterium
TGTTTTTGATGAAGAAAGGCAAAATTTCGCCCGCAATAGCATAGCTTCTGAAACCGGCCGCAGCATTTTCTGGAAACACATAGGTGTAAATCGGGATATCGTCAACATCCTTTGGATGGTCAATTGCAAACTCAGCTACGCCTATTACCATTACTTTGGTGGGCAGTTGGGCCGTCTCCGTCCAGCGGGTAGTTTTAAGCTGGTCGGGCAGGGCTACATCTGTGCCTTTTTTAACGCCATTGGCTACTACCTGGTAGTGGTCGGGCGCGGTAACGGTAAAGTCTACCGATGCTTTATCCGCAGGCTCATCCACGCAGGGAAGCCAGTTATGGGCGCGGTTTGGCCAATTGTCGCCAAAAAAAGTACGCTTGCCAAACTTGTTTTTTGAGATGATCAACCCATCAGCAGGGATACCCTGGTAGGTTATTGAATAAGTTTTTAAAGTGTTTTCTGTAGCCTTTGTATAAATGATAACAGCATCCTCGTCTTGCTGAAAGCGAACAGCTTTGCCATTCTCTAACACGCGGCTAACTGTCATACCCTTACCTTCGCTGTTTTTCTTCACCAGGTCTATCTTGAATGATCCGGGTGTTTTCAGAAACTTTACAGCAATATCAGCCTTGCCTTTAATGTTGTCGGTAGCGTCACTCAGCTGTATATTGAAGCCGTAATGTTGTACGTCAATAACAGCGTCAGGAGATTGTGCCTTTGTGGTTTGGGTTATGCAGGCACATCCTACAAAAAAGTATAGTATCAGTTTTTTCATAGCTTAACTATCTTAATGTAATTATAGGCTAAATTGTTGGCAATAAGGCAAGGTTTTTTCCAACAAAAAAGCCTTAAACATAACGCTTAAGGCTTTAATTTATTTTTATGGAGCGTTTACTGTCTCGGCATCCGCTTCATCATACTTGCCATGGCTGCCGGATTGCTCATTTGTTTCATCACTTTACGCATGTCTTCAAATTGCTTTATCAGGCGGTTAACCTCGGCCAGGTCTGTGCCTGATCCTTTGGCTATTCGGTTACGGCGGCTTTGATTAATGCTATCCGGGTTTTCCTTTTCGGCCGGAGTCATCGATTGTATAATGGCTTCGATGTTTTTAAAGGCATCATCCTGTATCTCTACATCCTTCATCAGCTTGCCTACACCCGGTATCATGCCCATCAGATCTTTCATGTTACCCATTTTTTTGATCTGCTGTATCTGGCTGTAAAAGTCGTTAAAGTCGAATTTATTTTTGCGGATCTTTTTCTGCAATTCGGCAGCTTCTTTCTCGTCAAACTGCATTTGTGCACGTTCAACCAAAGAAACCACGTCGCCCATGCCCAAAATACGCGATGCCATACGATCTGGGTGGAAAACGTCAATAGCTTCCATCTTCTCGCCCGTACCAATAAACTTAATAGGCTTGTTTACAACCGATTTTATTGACAAGGCAGCACCACCACGGGTATCGCCATCCAATTTGGTTAATACAACACCGGTAAAGTCTAAACGCTCATTGAAAACCTTAGCGGTATTTACAGCATCCTGGCCAGTCATTGAATCGACAACGAAC
>JAZKET010000019.1:0-4240 GCA_040386815.1 Bacteroidota bacterium
ATGGCGAGAATACAGTATCATTCCCATCTGGCCACACCGCTACCGCTTTTATGGCAGCTGAGTTTTTGGCCCAGGAATATTCAGGAAAATCTGTCTGGTATGGTGTAGCTGGTTATACCGTAGCTTTTAGCACCGGCGTTTTCAGAATGTATAACCGTAACCATTGGTTTAGCGACACTGTTGCAGGGGCCGGCTTTGGTATATTATCCGTTAAGGCTGCCTACTTTATATACCCCTACATGCGCGATTTTTTAACCGCCCATAGTAAAGACGGTAAAACTGCCATGCTAATGCCAACCTACCAAAACGGCATGGTAGGTTTTAACTTTGCAATGCAGCTATAATTACTTGTATTTAAGCTTGTAGCCCAGTATAACAGCTGAGAATAAGAAGGTGATAGCATTTGCAGCCGCCACAGGTGCGCTTGGCGTTAGTAAACCATACATCAACCATAAAAAAGTACCTATGGTAAATACCACGTACATGGATAAAGATATACCCGAAGTGTCTTTGGTGCGGATGGTTTTAACGGCCTGAGGTAAAAACGAAACGGTTGTGCTAAATGCAGCCACAAAACCGATAATTTCTATATAGTTCATTTAATTAATGTGCAAATATGCGGATGTGCAAATGTGCAAATTAATTTGATGATTATTGCATACTTAGTGTAAAAATTACACTAAGTATAATTGAACATTATTAATTGATTATATCGGCATGCTTAGCATCTGCATATTCGCACATCTGCACATCTGCACATCTGCATATCAAATTATGCTTTTCCCAGTTTGCTGTTTTTGTAGCTATAAGTAAAGTATACTACCAAGCCCAATACCAGCCATACCAAAAAGCGCAGCCAGTTGGTGTAGCCCAGTTGGGTCATCAGGTAAAAGCAGCTCATCAAACCCAAAACGGGTATAAGCGACAGGTTTTTCATGAAAGACAATACCGTAAGTACCGCAGCCAGTATCAAGAATAAAAACATTGGGAAATTCTCATGCGCTGCATCACCACCAAATAAATCTGCAATGTTGTTTCTGAAAGTAATGGCACCTGCGATAAACAATACCGGCACAATAAATTTAGAGTTAAAATAAGGCAGATGAAAACGGCCTTTGGTAGCTTCTTCGCGTGGTAATAGTAATACACCGCCACAAACCAATACAAAGGCAAACAGGGTGCCTATGCTGGTAAGATCAGTAACCTCTGTAAGATTCATAAACAGGGCAGGCACAGCTACAACAATACCGGTTATAATAGTAGCAAATGATGGTGTATGATATTTAGGGTGAATACGAGAGAATGCCTTAGGCAGCAATCCGTCGCGGCTCATGCTCATCCATATGCGTGGCTGTCCCAGTTGGAAGATAAGCAATACACTGGCGGTAGCAATAACCGCGCTTACAGATATAACATAACTGATATTATCTAACCCCACTTTTTTAAACACATAAGCCAATGGGTCGCCAACATTCAAATCTTTATAGCTAACCATGCCGGTTAATACCAATGCTATTAAAACGTACAATACGGTACATATCACCAGCGAATATATCATACCACGCGGCAAATCGCGCTGCGGGTTTTTACACTCTTCGGCAGTGGTTGATATCGCATCGAAACCTATATAAGCAAAAAACACACCAGATACCCCTTTCATTACGCCGGTAAAGCCGTTAGGTAAAAATGGGTGCCAGTTGGCGGGGGTAACGTAAAAGAAGCCAATGGCTATAACTGATAGTACGACGCCTATTTTAAGGTACACCATTGCGTTGGTAGCCTTCTTGGTTTCGCGTATGCCTATGTATACCAAATAGGTTATCAGCACCACTATCAGTAGCGCGGGGAAGTTGGCTATCAACTTAAAGTTACCAAACACGGGCGCAGTAGCCCAGGCCGCGGCGCCGTTTTTCATGCTTTCTGTAATATCGGCAACCTGGCCGCTGGCTGTTAGTGTGTTAACTTTCTCAAATGCTCTTGAGGCGCTCAGGTAATCCATGGTGGCCCATTCAGGCAGGTGCACATTGAAACCTTCTAACAGGTTTACAAAATATTCGCTCCATGATATAGCTACGGCGATGTTACCTATAGCATATTCCATTAATAGATCCCAACCGATGATCCAGGCAATCAATTCGCCAAACGAAGCATAGGCATAGGTATAAGCGCTACCTGCTACAGGTATCCGCGAAGCAAATTCGGCATAACAAAGGGCCGAGAAACCGCAGGTAACCGCCGTAATGATAAACAGTAAGGTAACGCCCGGGCCACCTTCAAATGAGGCAATGCCGACAGTTGAAAAAATACCAGCGCCTATTACGGCGGCAATGCCCATCAGGGTAAGGTCGCGTACGTTAAGTTCTTTTTTTAAATGGGCGCCCTGGTGTTCAGCGTCGCTGAAGCCGCTGGCAGCATCTGCCAATAATTTACTGATGGTTTTTTTACGGAATACGCTACTCGACATTCTTGATAATTTGCTGTGCAAACATCAAACATAACCATTTTTTTGTTTGAGATATAAGGATATGCTTACTTTGCACCCATGAATATCGGAATTAAGGCTATTTTATACAAATTAAGGTTTTATTTTATACCCTATTTGGTGCTGATAGCCGCCTGTTTGATCATTAAGCTAACCTACACCCGCGAAGAGATTTATTTCGCCATAAATGCCCGAAATTGGCCCTGGGCAGATACCATCGCACCTTACGTAACAGATATTGGCGATGGCTTAACAACTATAGCCCTGGTGTTGATATTGGTGCTATTCAGTTTCCGTAAAGCGTTTATTTTGTTAGGAAGCTATGCGTTAAGTTCGGGCATTGTTGCACAGTCGTTAAAGCACATCTTTGATGCGCCAAGGCCGAAGCTGTATTTTCAGGATCAGTTGGATAAGATCCACTTCATTACCGGTACAAATCAGCTAAGCCTGCACAGTTTTCCATCGGGGCACACGGTTACTATTTTTTCTACCACGCTCATTATAGCTTACTGGGCAAAAGATAAAGTATGGGGCTTTCCACTGTTTTTGCTGGCGGTGTTGGTGGGTTTTTCGCGCATGTACCTAAGCCAGCATTTTTTTGAGGATGTTACCGCGGGCTCTGCCATAGGGGTAGTGGTAACTACTATTTGGCTTTATTGGTGCGAGAATAGAGCGTTTTTGAAATCGCCTAAGTGGGATAGGGGATTGGCTAAAAAGTAACAATTGTCATTGCAAGGTACGAAGCAATTGCACGCCCTATCTGATGCAGACATTTCTCCGTGCGATTGCCACGCTACGCTCGCAATGACAATTTCTAATTTTACTCCAATTCCAATTGCATTGTATTTCTTCTGCGGATGTATAAACCCACAGCTGCAGCTATTACAATCACACCGCCAATCAAAACGATAAGCAAGCCAGGCGAAACACCTTTTGCGTTTGATAAGTACTGATCTGTACGGCTTAGCTCTGGCGATAGTTTAATAGAGTTGACAAAGGTTTTGTACTCGCCGGCTATCATTTCCTTGCGGTTGTTTGGGTAAACATATTCAAAAATGTAGTTAGCGCCTGTGGTATATAAAAGCACAATGTTTCTAAACTGGATATCGCCCCCGCCGTTGTCGGTTTGTAGCGTAAAAGTTTTGGCTTTTAACTTACCGATAGTGGTATCGCGCACAAACTGGGCGCTTGAATAGCTCGACTCGCCTTTTATGCTATTAACGTGTTCTTTTAGCTTGGCATCAAGGTCACGCTCTTTCTCCAAAGGCTCTGTACCTTGGGGGTTTGGGGTACGCATAACTACTACGTAGCCAAGGTCTGAGTTTGATGAATATATCTGCTGACCCAATGTGTCAACTTTGGCGTACTCGCCCGGTAAAGAAACAGTTACTAAGCTATCTATTTGTACCGGCTTTAGGTCCTGGCTAAAGCCTGCTGACGCAGTTAAAACAAGCGCTGCGCACATTGAAAATATCTTGTTCATGCCAATATATACCCTAAAATCGTACCAAAACGGTTTTTTTACAGTTTTTAGGACATTGAAATAACAAAAGCCGGGTTATCTTTTATTCAAATTGAGGATGCGGGCCCGGTTATATTGTTGTAGCAGGATGGGGTAGATATTGTAAAAAATATTGGATACGATTATAGCCAGCGACAGCACATATTGCGCCTTTATAATAGCATAAACCGCCGTTAACAAAAAGAAGACTAAGCACAAATAGTGATATCGCTCGTACGCTATGATGGCTTTCAAAT
>JAZKET010000020.1:0-5738 GCA_040386815.1 Bacteroidota bacterium
ATAAATAATAGCAGAGCCCAATTTTAATAACCTGTATAAAAGCCGTAAATTAGCCCCATGAAAGCTAACGACAGGCTAAGCCCAAGCGTATTCCACCCAAGATATGTGCATTTAACGCATCTGCGCGACTCAACAATCAGAATTATAGAAGATCTTACAGCTAATAATAAAGAGCTTTTATTGGTTGATTTTGGTTGTGGCGATATGCCTTACCGCAGCGTAATTGAGCCGCATGTGGGCAAATATCTGGGTGTTGATCTGGAGATGAATCCCAAAGCGGATCATCATATAGGTTTCGATAGCAAAACTACTTTACCCGATAATTACTGCGATATTATCCTGTCTAACCAGGTATTGGAGCACGTAGATACCCCATCTGGATATTTAAAAGAGGCCCTCCGCATTTTAAAACCGGGAGGCTCTATTATACTTACCACCCACGGTTACTGGTACTATCACCCAACACCTAATGATTACTGGCGATGGACAAGCGCAGGCCTGCGCAAAACGGTGGAAGACGAAGATTTTAAGATCACCTCTTTCTTCGGCATTATGGGTTTGGCCGCAAGCGGAATACAGTTATTACAAGATGCAATCATTAACAAATTACCGCGGTTTTTAGTGCCACCGTTTGCCTTTGTAATGCAGTTAAAGATCAGGCTTTTTAACAAGTTGAATAATCAGGCGCAGCGCGACCGCGATGCATCGTTATATATTGTATTGGCTCAAAAACCGTTAAAATAATTAATGGAGCAATTTAACCTCTGCATCATTAAGCCCAATAAGGACACATTTTCTGAGACCTTTATCAGGGAGCATATTGAGCGCCTGCCCGGTAACAAAAAAGTACTGTATGGCGGCGTGTTCCCGGTTTATGATCATGAGGGGAAATATTTGATCAGGTCGCCTTTTGGTTTGCTGAGTTATCTTATCCAAAAAAAGATATTTAATATGCTGGAGATTGGCGTGCGCACCCGTGCGCTGGCCAAATATCTAACTAACGAAAAAATAGACGTTGTATTTGCCGAATATGGTATGGTTGGCGCATCGGTTACCGAAGCTTGCCAGCTGGCGGGTGTACCGTTGGTGATCCATTATCATGGTGCAGATGTACATCATCGTGCTACGGTTGATCAATATCATCATTTGTACCTGAAAGCCTTTGCGTATGCCAGCGGGCTAATAGCCGTATCGGGCGATATGGCGAAAGAGTTGGTGCGGATGGGTGCTCCGGCACAAAAAATAGTAACCGCATCATGCGGGGTTGATACCGCGGCGTTCCCGGTATTGGATATCTCAAAAACAGGTAGAACGTTTTTGGCTATTGGTAGGTTTGTTACCAAGAAATCGCCGACATCGGTAATCAAAGCTTTTAAACGGGTGCTTGATGAGTATCCGGATGCTAAACTGGCTATGGTAGGTACCGGACCTTTAGAAGATGATGTTAAAGCGTTAGTTGCACAACTTAAATTAGAAGACAGCATCACACTATACGGCGGTTTAAAAGCCGAACAGGTTAAAGAACTTTTTGCACAGGCACGCTGCTTTGTACAGCACTCTGTAACCGCGCCCGACGGCGACATGGAAGGCACACCGGTTACCATTTTAGAAGCAGGCTCATCTGGCCTGGCCATTGTGAGCACGCAACATGCCGGTATTAAGGAAGCTGTTGTAAATGGCGAAACAGGTTACCTGGTGCCCGAGCATGATATTGAGGGTATGGCCCATTACATGAAAAAAATAGCTGCCGATGTTAACCTCGCGTTTGAGCTGGGTAAAAAAGAAGCTGCCCACATTCGCGAAAATTACGATATTCACAGCCGCATTGCTACCATTACCAAAATGCTGAAGCAGGCGATAGCAAACAATAAGAAATGATCAGAAAAACAGTACGGGGTATTGCCCAAAAATTTGGTTACGACATTGTAAAACCGGATGAAAGATTAGTGGTTGATGGCCTGCCGGCTGATTTTGATAAAGAAACGGTTGCTACCTACAAAAAGGTAAAACCCTATACCATGACTACGCCAGAGCGCATTGCTTCGCTTTGTAACGCAGTGAATTATTTGGTGAAAAATAACATCCAGGGCGATTTTGTGGAGTGTGGCGTTTGGCGCGGTGGTAGCACCATGGCAGCTATTGATACCCTGCTTAAAGCTGGCGACAAAAACCGTGAGATTTACCTGTTTGATACCTATGAAGGCATGTCTGAACCAACCGAAGTAGACAAAGTATTCACCGGTACGGATGCGCTGGAGCTGATGAATACCACCGAGCGCGAAGACCCAACATCCGTTTGGTGCTACTCGACAATAGACGAAGTGCAAAAAAATGTGGGTAGCCTGGGTTACCCGACTGCTAAGGTTCATTTTGTAAAAGGTAAGGTTGAGGATAGCATTCCTAACACCCTGCCGGGCAAAATAGCTTTGTTGCGTTTAGATACCGATTTTTATGAGTCTACCAAGCACGAGTTAGAGTACCTTTATCCGTTATTAGTACCGGGCGGCGTTATCATCATTGACGATTACGGCCACTGGGAAGGCGCCCGCAAAGCGGTTGATGAATATATTGATGCACATAAATTACCGTTATTGCTGAACCGTATTGACTATACCGGTCGTATCGGCATAAAATATTAACACACGTTAAATGGGGATAGTAAAAGCGCAGGCCTATAAAAATACCATAGTATCCTACGCGGGTATGGTAATAGCGTATGTAAATACGGTGCTGCTTTTTACCAAATGCTTAAGTAGCAGCCAATACGGCTTTTACACCCTAATCACCAGCATATCTGTATTGTACTCGCTGGCGGCCTCTATGGGCGTGCCCAGCATACTGGCAAAATATTTCCCAGCGTACCGTACTGATGATAAAAAGCATAGCGGCTTTATGCATTGGTCGGCAGGTTTGGCTTTGTTGGGTTTTGCAGTAGCCACTGTTTTGTTTGTGGTTTTTAAATCGCCCATTGTGGCTTATTTTAATGATACCGCTCAACAAATAGCGCAGGCCGGCAAGTTTAAAAAGCCTGATGCTATAAGGGACGTTTCTTACATAGCAGAGTATTACTACTACCTTATCCCGCTGTCTTTCTTTGTGCTGGCTTTCAATTACCTTGAAATGACCGGCCGCATTATTTACCAAACCATCTACTCCAACTTTTTGCAGAATGTACTGCTAAGGCTTATCACTACTGTAACCTTATTGCTGATGATAGCCGGTTGGGTAAACTTTGATACGTTTGTGCTGGTTTATATAGGATCGAACGGGCTGATAGCATTGCTGCAGTTGATCAGCATTATCGCTACAAAAAACTTCTCTTACAAGCTTGACTCGGCCACACTTAAAACAGTTAATAAACGCGAGATGCTGGGCTTTGGCTTGTTCACCATGGTATCAAGCTCTATATACGTGCTGCTGCAAAAAGTTGATTCGCTCATGTTAAGCGCCATGGCTGGCGATGGTGTGCAGGGTGTTTACAGCTGGTATTTCAACATCGCCATCGTAATAAGTGTGCCCGCGCAGGCGCTAAGCCGTACCACCTATGCTATTGTTGCCGATGCCTGGAAAGCCAATAACCGACAGAATATTATTGAAGTTTATTACAAAACCTCTATCATACAAATGCTGATTGGTTGCCTGCTATTTATCGGCATCATTGTTAACCGCGAAAACCTGTATGCCATTGTACAAAACCCCGAGTATATTGCGCCCCAATATTTTAACCTGTTTTTGGTGATTGGGCTGGGCTTTCTGGTAGATATTACGGGGGGATTGAATACCTACATTATTACCACATCGCACAAATACCGATTAATTACGGGCTTAACCATCGTAGCCGCTATATTCTGTATCGGTTTAAATTATTTGCTGATACCTAAATACCTGGGTATGGGCGCGGCAATTGCTTATTTGTTAACCACATTTCTGATTAACTTTTGCACCTGGTTTTACCTTAAATACAGGTTTAAAATGCAGCCTTTTGGCTATAAGCACTTATTAGTGATATTAATAGCTATTACCGGCTGGGCTGCCGGACATTACTTTTGGCGCCTGCCTAATGTTTTGCTTGACATTGCAGTACGCAGCGGCGTAACCACCTTATGCTATGGCGTGCTGGCCTATTATTGTAAAATATCGACAGATATTAATGATAAGGTTGACGCTACGCTTAAAAAAATGTTAGCCTTTGTGAGATAATTTCTAAATTGGCGCTCCGATTTATTTCATACCATTACAAACCCATGCAGGAAGTTAACAGCAGCGAAAACCTTAAATCAGCTTACGACAATTATTACCAGGACAATGACGAAACCTGGCGTTTGCTGGGCGCCAAATACAAGGTTGAGCATATTGTTGAAGTTTGTAAAGGCTACAGCTTTAATAAAGTATTGGAGGTAGGCGCAGGCGACGGTGTGATTTTAAAGCTATTGGCCGATCGCAAATTCGCGACAGAGTTACACGCTGTAGAGCTATCTGCCAGTGGCGTAGAACGCATAAAAGAGCGTAATATCCCTGCTATAAAATCTGTACAGGAGTTTGATGGTTACCATTTGCCGTTTGAGGATGAAAGCATGGATCTTATCATCCTGACACATGTATTAGAACACGTAGAGCACGAACGCATGCTACTGCGCGAATTAAAACGCGTTGCCAAAATGATTGTCATAGAAGTGCCGCGCGATTATAAGCACGGTGTTGACAGCCGTATCAAGCATTTCCTGGCTTACGGACACATTAATGTGTATACACCAACATCGTTAAGATACTTATTATTAACTGAAGGATTGGATATTATCAAGGATTTAACGGATACCATAGCCCCCGAAGTAACCAAGTTTTACACTTTTGAAACTTTGAAAAAACCAAAGAACTTTTTAAGTGTTTTCAAGATCGATCTGGAACATAGTGTGAAGAAAATTGCGGCCTCTGTCTTCGGTAAAAAGGTAGAAGAACAATTTGCCAACTACTACACCGTTCTATGTAAAAAAGCAGAACACCAACCCGGAATATTTTAAGTAGCCATGCAGAATTTAGCCCCTATTGCCTTATTTGTTTATAACCGGCCCGAGCATACCCGACGCACACTGGCATCATTACTGAAAAACGAACTGGCTGCCGAGTCGCGCTTGTTCATTTTTTCTGATGGACCTAAAACAGATGCTGATAAAGCTAAGGTTGATGAGGTAAGGGCGCTGCTAACTGAGGTAACCGGCTTTAAAGCTGTTAAGGTGATTACCCGTAAAGAAAATATGGGTTTGGCAAACTCCATTATTATTGGCGTTAGCCAGTTAGTGAGCGAATTTGGTAAAGTGATTGTTTTTGAGGATGATTTGATCTCGTCGCCATATACTTTAGAATATTTTAACGAGGGCCTTACTAAATACCAACAGGATGACCAGGTAATGCACATTGGCGCCTATATGTATCCGCTTGAGGATAAAACCCTGCCCGAGACTTTCTTTTACCGTATTGCTACCAGCTGGGGCTGGGCTACTTGGGCACGCGCCTGGAAAAACTTTGAACCGGATATTGATAAGCTGATGACTAGCTTTGACGTTGAGCAGAAATACGATTTCTCCATTGAATACACCATGAATTTTTGGAAACAAGTACGCGAATTCAAAAGGGGCGAAAACAATTCCTGGGCAATCAGATGGTATGCGTCGATCTTCCTAAAAGATGGGCTTACACTGAATCCTGCCGCTTCTCTTATCAATAATATTGGCCACGACGGT
>JAZKET010000021.1:0-13321 GCA_040386815.1 Bacteroidota bacterium
CCAGGTTCCAGATAATGTTATTGTTAAAGCCGGTTGGCACTTTGTTTAGTTGTTCAACAGAAAGATCTTTAATCGCATCAAGCAGGCTAAGGCGGGTTAGTTTTATGGTTTCAATTGCTTTGGTCATGGTATAAAGTTTTATGCTAATGTAAAGCTATCGCCAAATACTATTGTAGCCGCTCTGCAATATTTATATACCTTTGCACAAAAGTATACATCTGTTTAATGACGTCATCGACAGCACAAAAAATACCAACTTCTGATAAACCCATCTGGTTGTTTTTGATATGCTGGACACTATTTAACGCCATACAAGCCGCAACCCTTGAACTGCATGCCGACGAAGCCTACTACTGGATGTACTCGCGCTATCTGGACTGGGGATACTTTGATCATCCGCCCATGGTGGCACTCTTCATTCGTATTGGCGATAGTTTAATGCATAATGAGTTATGTATGCGGCTCATTACCATACTAACCAGCAGCGCTTCTATTTATATTTTATGGCTGATACTGAAAAAGTACGCTGTAAACATTTGGTCGTTCATATTGGTGGTATCAGGTACGCTGATACTGCATATCTACGGTTTTACTACTACGCCCGATGCTCCGCTGTTTTTCTTCGCGGTGCTGTTCTATTATTTCTATCAACGCTATATTGATGAGGATAGCTGGTTGCTTGCCGCAATTTTGGGCGCTATTATAGCCTGTATGCTGTACAGTAAATACCATGCGGTGCTGTTGGTGGCTTTTACGGTTATCAGCAATATAAAACTGCTAAAACGGCCGTCGTTTTGGGCCATCGCTGCCATCGCTGTAGCATTATTTATGCCGCATATTTTATGGCAGATACAGCACGATTATCCATCTGTAAACTACCATTTGTATGAGCGTGCCGTTAAGGTTTATAATCCTGAGAATAGCTACTTATATGTTCCGGGGCAATTGTTAATGGCCGGCCCTTTAGTAGGTTGGTTTCTGTTTTACGCGGCCTTCACCACCAAAATTAAAGATGCTTTTATCCGTTGTTTGATGGTAAACGGCATTGGTATCTTTGCTTTCTTCTTTTTCACTACTTTTAGGGGCGAGGCCCAACCGCATTGGACACTGATAGCCTTTGCGCCTTTGGTGATGCTGGCGCTTATTCGTTTTAACCAGTGGGGAAGGGTACCTAAATGGTTTCCAATTGTGGCTACTGTAAACATCGTACTGATCTTTACATTACGGTTGGCCATGATGTTTGATCTACCCATTGTTACCCACATTGGTCAGATAAAAAGCTATTACGGTTTTAAGGAATGGGCGCAGGCCGTTAAACAAAAAGCAGGCGACAACTATGTGATTATGGATAACGGATTTCAAAACCCGGCCAAGTATAATTATTATACCAATAGTTTGAAATGCTTCTCGTACGACTCGCGCTACTACCGCCGTACACAGTTTGACATTTGGCCAATGGAAGAGCAGTTACAGCACCAACGCGCCTATCATTTAATTGATACTGCCGATAGCCATGTTACCGATACCATCAATGTAAAAGCAGGCAAGTGGTATGCTGCCTGGATTGATGATGTGCGCACTTACCAAAAAATACAGATAGAAGCGCCGTTTACCAAATTAAAATTACGCGCGGGTGAGAAACGGGATATTGATTTAACCATCATAAATCCATATCCTTACGCCGTTAATTTTAGTAATGTAAACGCAAAAAATGCCGTAACGCTAGGCGTAGTTTTCTTTGAGCACAGTGGTAGTATATCGGCCCAAAAAAGTGGCGATGATTTTAATAACATCATCCTGCAACCCGGCCAAAGCGCGCACTATACATTTAAATTAACCGCGCCAGACATGAAGGGCAGGTACGAAACTATATTTTCATTGCGTACCCAACCTTTTGACGGCAGCAAAAACAGCAGGATCATTGATCTTGAAGTTGAATAAACCTTACATACTATGTTGAAAAAACTATACCTCATCTTTTCGTTTTTTATTGTAGCCGCTACCGGGGCTTTCGCGCAGCAAAGTGTCGACATTAATTTTAACGGCATGGCGTTTTTAGATAACCGCGAGTATAAAGCGTTTGTCCCGCGGTCGCGCACCTATTCGGGTACACGCACGGCTTTAGATTTTGGCCTTAATCTGGATAGCCTGCACCACTTTATTGTAGGCGCTAACGCTATGCATGAGTTTGGCGCGGTGCCTTTCTTCCGTAAGGTTGACCCCATTGCTTACTATAAATATGGTAACGCAAATACCAACTGGAATTTTTATGCCGGTTCTTTCCCGCGCGAGGGTTTGCTAAGCGATTATCCACGCGCTTTATTGAATGATACTTTGCGTTACTATCGCCCCAATGTTGAGGGTTTGATGGCCCGTTTCCAGAACGAACATTTTACCGAAACAGCGTGGATTGACTGGGTTAGCCGCCAAACATTGACACAGCGCGAGCAATTTTTGTTCGGCTTGTCGGGTAAATACAAGCCGCGCCCTTACGGCCCGTTTTATGTGTCGCATTATTTTTTGCTGATGCATGACGCCGGTGCAGAGGTGCTTTTGCCAACCGACCATATTACCGACAACGGTGGTGCCGAAATAAAGTTGGGTATGGATTTAAGCCATAAAACAGTATTCGATTCATTAACGGTTGAAGCTGGTGGATTGATGTCGTTAGAACGCTCGCGTGGCGTTGACGGATTTAGGACGCCTAAGGGTTTTGTTTTTAAAGCTTTCCTGAGCTACCGAAAGTTTGCTTTGTACGAGGAGTTTTACAAAGGCCAGGGTAGCAATATTATTTATGGCGATTCGTATTATTCAAAACCAACCTACAATCGTGTCGATTTAATTTATACGCCTTTTCTGACCGATAGGATAAAAGGCCAGTTTGTATTTAGCTTCCATTTCTCGCCGGGTAACATGAATGATAACCAACAAGTGTTTAGGGTAAGTTATGATTTGGGTAGAAAAGTGTTAAAGAGGTTTGAGCGCGATTAGCCAATCCTGTAATCCTACGAATCATGGTTCAGACAAAAAAAGGAGACACAATGAGCGTCTCCTTTTTATATAATTATGTGTAATTAGCTGCCGCTGATATCGCCGCTGCCTGATTTACTTTTTGTTACATTTTTAGGGTGACCGCTGTAATGAATGTCGCCCGATCCGGCAACGCGGGCCTGCAGGTTGCCGCTGGCATTTACAGATACATCGCCCGAACCACCTATTGATGCTGAAGTATTGGTAGTAGTCAGGTCACTGCCCGAGTAATCGCCTGAGCCTGTTAAATTTACGCGTGATGTTTCGGCGCGGCCCCAAACCTTGACATCGCCTGATCCGGTGATGTCGGTTTCCAATGATTTGGTTGTCACTTTGCCCTCTACATCGCCAGATCCTGTTAATGATAATTTAAGCGAGTTTGCGCTGACGCCATCTTTGAAGCTTACATCGCCCGATCCTGTTAGAGATATCGCGTCGACGGTTTTTAAGGTTACATAAACGACTACTTTTTTATTGCTAAAAATGTTTTTCCAGCCGCTGTTGTTTTTGCTGTAGATTTTTAATGTACCCCCGCTAACTTCGGTTAAAATGTAGTTAATTACATCAGCAGGAGCATCTACCACTACAGATTCTGTCGAACCTTGTTTGATAAATACGTCAAATGATCCGGCTACATTTACTGCATGGAACCCGCTTAAATGGCGGTCTTCATTATTGGCTTTTGCAAGCGTAACGCTTCCTGCTGTAAGCAGTGCAGCGATAAAAAATTTAGTAAATTTCATAATCGGTGTATGTTTAGTTTGATATATGACGCTTTTTTTATCGCCGGCGTTACACAAAAAATGAAATTAGTTTGCACTAACTGTTAAATAGTAGTTAAAAGTATCAACCTCAACGTTGTCTTTATTTATGCCTTCAATGTTTACCGGTGTGTATTGGTCGCCAAAGGTTACAAATTTATATTCGCCGCCTTTTACACGTATTTTTAACGGCATAGTAAAGCCTTTCGCATCGGCTTTCCAGCGGGCCACCAGTTTGCCGTCAACGGTGCTAAACTCAACTGTTGGTAGTTTTGGGTAACGCAGATATTGGTCAAAGTAAGGCAGTAGATTAATACCTGCTTGTGTGCTGATATATTGCGTTATATCGTCATAAGTAACCGTTTTGTGGTAAAAAGTTTTATTCAGGCCGCGTAAAATGTTGCGCCACTTATCATCATCGTTAATAATGGTCCGTGTCATGTTCAAGATAACTGAACCTTTGTTATACATATCGCCCGATCCTTCTTTGTTTACATTATAAGGGCCAACAACCGCCGTGCGGTTACCTATGCCACGACGCAGGCCATATACATATTCCTGCCCCTTAAGTTTGGTTGATGTGCTTTCGATAAACAACGACTCTGAATAATCAGTAAAACTTTCATGCACCCACATGTCGCCAATATCTTTTGAGGTGATGTTGTTGCCAAACCATTCGTGGCCACTTTCGTGCACTATGATATAATCCCAGGTTAAGCCATGGCCGGTGCCTGAGAGATCGCGTCCCAAATAGCCATTGCGGTACTTATTACCATAAGCTACCCCACTTTGATGCTCCATCCCCAAATGCGGCGACTCGATAAGTTTGTAACCATCTTCATACCATGGGTAAGGGCCAAACCAATATTCAAATGATTTTAACATGCGTGGCACATCGCGCTCAAAATGTTTTTTGGCTTTATCTACATTGTAGCTTAGTACCCAAAAATCGGTAGTTAGTTTGCCTTTTTCGCCATTGTATACATCACCAAAATGACTGTAATCGCCAATGTTGGCGGCAACGTCATAGTTGTTTATCGGGTTGCCAACAAACCAGTCGAAACGAGTATAGCCATCCTTCAATTCAGCAGTTTTACGCAGACGGCCGTTAGAAACATCTTTTAAACCTTTAGGCACGCTGATGCTAATAAGCATACTGTCCACTTCGTCAGCCTGATGATCTTTAGTTGGCCACCAAATGCTGGCGCCTGCACCCTGGCAGGCTGTAGCTACCCATGGGGTGCCTAAAGAGTCTTTGGTGAAAACCACGCCGCCGTCCCACGGGGCATTTTTGGCTATGGTTGGGTTGCCGTTGTAGTAAACGGTAAAATCATCTCTGACGCCTTTTTTTATGGCTTTAGGAAAAGTTACAAACACAGCAGCAGCTTCGCGCGTAAACGGAACACTTTTGCCTTTGTACACTACTTTCTCTACATTAAGGTTAGCGTAAAGATCAAACTGCAGCTTGCTAAAATCCTGCGTAGCAGTAAATTTAAAAGTGTTGCTGCCGCTAATGTATTTTTTGTCGATATCAAACTTAACATCCAGGTGATAGTAATTAATGTCATAGCAGGTGCGCAAGGGCGTAAGGTTACCACGTAACGAGTCGGCACGGGTAAATTTCTCCTTCTGCGCCATCAACTGTGCCTGGCTAAACAAAGGGATTAATACAATTGCTACTATCAGCCTGGTTAATTTCATGTTTTTATTTTGTTTGATGATCAAAAATTACTTTCGTTTAATTATCAAGTACGGTTACTTTGATGTTTGACTGTGCCGCGTCCTGGCGATGGATCTTGATGGTTGATTTCTGGAAATCAGCATCCTTAGCATGGTATATATCCACAAATTTCTGCGGATTACGATCGGCCAGCGGAAACCACGAGCTTTGCACCTGTATCATCATACGATGCCCTTTTTTAAAGGTGTGGCCCATATCGGGCAAATCATACTTCACTTCTGTTACTTTACCCGGCTCAAAAGCCTCAGGCTTCTCGAACGAGTTACGGTATCTGCCTCTGAAAATCTCACCGCGTACCAGCATCTGGTAACCTGCCATGGTAATGTTTTTTGGATTAACCGCCGGGTTTGGCTCATCGTCAGGATAAACGTCTATAAGTTTTACCACAAAATCGGCGTCGGTTGTTGATATAGAGGTAAACAGGTCGGCAATAACAGGGCCTGCAAGAGTAATATCTTGCGTCAACGCGTCGGTTTGATACGTTTTAACATCAGGGCGGCGCGATGCAAAGCGCTGATCGTCTATCATATATTCGCGGGTGCGTTTTTCCTGCACGCCATCCTGGTAAGGCACTGGTGCGGCAGGGTCGCTCACATATTCATCAAATGCAGATGCGCCTCCTTTTACCGGCTCAAAGCCAAGCTTGCCGCCAGGTTGCAGGTATAGTGTTTTTTCGGTAGTGTTTTTTGGCGGCCAGGTATCAAACTTGTGCCATTTGTTTTGGCCTGTTATGAATATGGTAGCTTCGGGCAAATCCATGCTGCCTTTGCCTTTTAGGTAGTGATTAAAAAATGGCAGTTCAACATTCTCGCGAAACCAAACGCTTGTTTTAGTGCCGAAGTTGATATCGCCCAAAAAGTCTCCATCTGCACGTTCCCAACCACCGTGGTACCATGGGCCAAGCACCAGCATGTTTTTAGTGCTTTGCGAATTTTGTTTTTCAATAGCTTTGTAAACCGCCTGCGCGCCAAAAGCATCTTCGGCATCAAAGAAACCGCCAACGGTTAATACCGCAGGTTTTACATTAGTTAAATGTGGCCTGATATTCATTCCCTTCCAAAAATCGTCGTAATTAGGATGAGACATCATATCGTTCCAAAATGTTACACTGTCGCCTAAATATTTTGTTTTAAAGTTAGGTAGGGCACCCATTTCCAGGTAAAACTTATAGTTATCGTGCTGGGTGTATTTAATACCGTTTTTAAATTCGGCTGGCGTAATAGGCTTTGGCCTTGGCACACCAAAGTTGGTCAGGAAAGAAAAAGCATCCATTAAAAAGAACGCTCCGTTATGGTGAAAATCATCACCAATGAACCAATCTGTAACAGGTGCCTGCGGCGATACTGCCTTTAAAGCCGGATGCGCGTTTGGCAAAGCCGCCGCCGAGTAAAAGCCCGGATAGGAGATACCCTCAATACCAACCTTGCCATTATTATTAGGTACGTTTTTTACCAGCCAGTCAATGGTGTCGTAGGTGTCGGTGCTTTCGTCTATGTCTGTCTTTTTAGTTTTTTTAGCAATTTGGGCGCGCACGTTAACATAATCGCCTTCGCTCATCCAGCGGCCGCGCACATCGGCATAAACAAAAATAAAGCCTTCGCGTGCCAGTAGCATATTTTGGCCAAGGGTAGCTTTAAAATCGGTACCATAAGGGGCAGCGTTATAAGGTGTCCGCGTCATGATGAACGGATATTTCTGCGACTGATCCTTCGGCATATAAATAGAGCAAAACAGTTTTTTACCATCGCGCATGGTAACCTGTTTCTCCATTTTAGTGTAGTTTTGTTTGATGATTAGCGTTTTGGGCACAGCTGCTAAAGGCAATAAAAGCCAACAGCAATGCCGGGAAAAGTTTTTTCATGATAATAAATAGATCTCAGTTAGGAAGCTAATTTAGCTAAAAGAGCGATATGTTGCTAATTATAGCTCAATCACTTTAAAATCAACAAAATAGCGGCACAGGCGACACCCGGACCGGCCCCATCAGCATAGCCAATAACGCGTCCTTTTAATCTCCCACTGTCAGACGCGTATATTTTGCCATTCTCAACAACGGCTGCCGGGCTGGCTTTCATCTCAAAAGTGCTGGCGTAATAAAGCGTGTTTTTATCTATAAAAGCGGCTGCCTTGTCTTTTAGCTGAAATTTAGTGGCGTAATATATCTTATCAGTTTGTAAAAATCCTATGATCCTGTCTTTCATGCCGAAAGCGGTGGCGTTGTAAATTTTGTCGCCATCTAAAAAACCAATTACTTTATCTTTCATGCCGGTTGTAGTTGCACCGTAAAGGGTTTGCGCTTTACATAACACCGCTGTAAAACAGATAAAAAGTAGTGTGAGGTACAGGTTTTTCATATACAAAGTTAAATATATCACAAAATCTGCCATTTACCTTCAACTAATCACTAATTAACTATACGCCAATAGCTAAAAACACTAACTTTGCGCCACCAAAAATACACTACTATGCAATATGATGTTATCGTTATAGGTTCGGGTCCGGGCGGATATGTAGCCGCTATCCGTAGCGCCCAGCTTGGTTTAAAAACAGCTTGTATTGAAAAATACGCCACTTATGGCGGTACTTGCTTAAACGTTGGTTGTATCCCCTCAAAAGCTTTGTTAGACTCGTCTGAGCATTTTTACAATGCCGGCCACGCGTTTGCAAGCCACGGTATCAACATAAAAGACCTAAAGCTAGACTTTGGCCAGATGGTTAAACGTAAAGGCGAGGTTGTTGCAAAAAACACCGCAGGTATAAGCTTCCTTTTCAAGAAAAATAAAATTGATGGCTACCAGGGTATGGGGGCTTTTAAAGATAAAAACACGGTTGTTATTACTAAAGCCGATGGCACTACGCAAGAGATAACCGGTAAAAACGTGATCATTGCCACAGGTTCAAAACCGTCAAGCCTGCCGTTTATTAAAATTGATAAAAAACGCATCATCACTTCAACCGAAGCATTAAACTTAACCGAAGTGCCAAAACACCTGATACTAATTGGTGGCGGCGTTATTGGTTTAGAGTTAGGTTCGGTTTACGCGCGTTTGGGCGCCAAAGTATCTGTAATTGAGTTTATGGATGGCATTATACCAACCATGGACAAAGCTTTGGGCAAAGAGCTGCAAAAGGTTTTACAGAAACAAGGCATGGAGTTTTACCTTGGCCACAAAGTAACCGGTGCTACCACCAAAGGCAAAGAAGTTACCGTAACTTTTGATGCCCCTAACGGCGATAAGAAAGAATTAAAAGGCGATTACTGCCTGGTGGCCGTTGGCCGTGTTGCTTACACAGACAGCCTGGGTTTAGATAAAATTGGAATTACCGTTGAAGAGCGTGGCCGTAAGATCACTGTCGACGAGCATATGCAAACCAGCGTGCCGGGCGTATATGCCATTGGCGATGTTGTACGTGGCGCCATGCTGGCCCACAAAGCCGAAGACGAAGGCACTTACGTAGCCGAAACCATTGTTGGCCAAAAACCGCACATTAACTATAACCTGATACCAGGCGTTGTTTATACCTGGCCCGAAGTTGCTGCAGTAGGCCAAACCGAAGAGCAACTGAAAGAGAAAGGCGTTAAATATAAAACGGGTTCATTCCCGTTCCGTGCAAGCGGTAGGGCTGTAGCCAGCGGCGACTTAGACGGCTTTGTTAAAGTATTGGCTGATGCCGCTACTGACGAGATCTTAGGCGTACACATTATTGGCCCGCGCGCTGCTGATATGATTGCCGAAGCTGTTGTAGCCATGGAATATCGCGCCAGCGCAGAAGATATTAGCCGTATTAGCCATGCGCATCCAACTTATACAGAAGCATTAAGAGAAGCTTGTTTAGCGGCTACTGAGAATAGGCCGATACATATATAGTGTAGGACGTTGGTCCCGATAACTATCGGGATTCGATTTCGGATTTATAAGGATATCAAGACTTACGAAGTTTTAAAAACTTTGTAAGTCTTTTTTGTTTTCATAATAATTCCGATTCTTTTAGCCAGCGTTTCAGTATATCTAAATCTGCTTTAATCGACTTGTAAATTTCTTCTTGTGGCATACCCAGTTTATCTGCTGTGGCTTCACCCGGTAAATATTCACAATGTAAAGAAATTGGTCGTTTAAGGTCGTGCTTTTTAAGCAATGCAAAATATTTCTTAAAATCAACCATCCCTTGTCCAAGTGGTACGTCGGCAATAGTCCATTTATCCCGATTTTTTTGCCAATGAAAATCTTTTATGGTAATGGATCCAATATGATTTTTAAGGAGGTCGAGGTTTACAGGCCAGGCTTCGGCGCCATCAACGGTGGCGTGGCGAATATCAAACTGGCAGCCTATCCATTTAGGGTCAAGATTTTTTAAAGTTTCCCACAGGTCCCATAACGGCCCACCAAATAAGCCGGTGTGGTTTTCGTAATCGCCATGGATGTTATATTTTTCGTTGACGGCGGCAAGACTGGCAATACGCTTTTTAAAAGCTTCCAGATTAGCTTCCGTGTCCATTTTGGCGTCATAACTGTACCAGCCCATCCTGTAATTTTTAATTCCGAGCTGTGCCGCAGTATTTAGAATATCGACAGTGTATGGTTGGTTTGCATCTTTAATGTCTGTAGCGATATTATAAACTTTCAGCCCAGCTTTCTCGATAGCTTCAACTGCTTTAGGGAGATCGGTTTTTACACGCTCGGGCAGTACATGCCCTTTAGGGCGAACGGTAAGGTCAATACCGTCGAATCCAAGTTTGGCAGCACGTTCGGCAAGATCATTATAGTTTAACCATGAAAGGTGTTTTGAAAATATACTGATGCTTACTTTGCCGGCAATGTCTATATTGTCTAAATAGTTTCCGGAAAAATTGCGGCCTAAAGCAGTATTGGTAAGCGGTAAACCCGCTAACGCAATAGCTGCGCTTTTTATAAAATTTTTACGAGTCAAATTTTCTGACATAATTGTAGGTTAATAGCGGCAGAATCAAAGCTAATAAAATAGAGGCGAGATAAACAAAAAGCCCCACACATCGCGCGTAGGGCTTTTTTTGAGGACGCGAACCCAAACGCATCCTCGGTAATTACAGTTATTGCTCGTTTTGAAGCAGCTTGAGCAGCCGGCCCGTTAGCTAATAATCTGTTTGCTGTATGCTCTGGAAGTATAAGTTAAGTTATATCCGTAGAGCTTGCTTTTGGAAGGCTAATATCAGGTATATGCCCGGCTGCTGAAATACTACATATGTAGTATATTGAAAATAGTTGAGGGAGGGTATCACTTAAATATCTAGTTCTGTTTATTCCAATTAAATTCCGAAATTCGCACCACTATGCTGCAAATTCAGGAAAACGTTTCGCTTAAAAATTTTAACACATTTGGGGTTGATGTCAATGCACGGTATTTTGCAGAGATCAGTCACCCTGACGAATTGGGCGAATTGTTTATGGATCCGCAATGGCTTGCAATTCCCCGCCTGGTTTTGGGCGGTGGCAGCAATATGTTGCTTATTAATGATTTTGACGGATTGGTTATCCGTATGAATATCCGAGGTATTGAGCACCGCATTAACCACAACGACGTTACAGTTGAAGCTGGCGGCGGCGAAGTATGGAACGATCTGGTAAACTTTTCGGTGCAGCATGGTTATGCGGGATTGGAGAATCTGAGCCTTATTCCCGGCTCGGTTGGTGCATCGCCCATACAAAATATTGGTGCTTACGGTGTAGAGCTGAAAGATGTATTTCACAGCTGCCGGGCTTTTGAGATTGCCACCCGACAGATAAAAACCTTCACAAAAGACGATTGTAAGTTTGGCTACCGCGAAAGTGTATTTAAAAGTGAGTTGAAAGAACAGTACATTATAGTATCTGTAAAGTTTGATCTGTCGTTAACGCCGAATCTTAATTTGCAATACGGTGCCATACAGCAGGAGCTGGCGGCACGCGGCATTACCGAGCCTACCATTAAAGATGTATCGCAGGTGGTATCGCATATCCGCGTGGCTAAATTGCCAGATCCTTCAACCATTGGCAACGCGGGAAGTTTCTTCAAAAACCCGGTTATCACTGCGGCCGAATTTGAGCCTATCAAACAAAACTTCTCCGATGTGGTTAACTATCCAACAGGCGATGGACAGGTAAAATTGGCTGCCGGCTGGCTTATTGAACAATGCGGCTGGAAGGGTAAAGTGGTTGGCAATACCGGTACCTGGAAGAACCAGGCTCTTGTTTTGGTGAACCATGGCGGCGCCACCGGACAAGAAGTGTACAATTTTTCGTCGCAAATTATAGACAGTGTGTACTCCAAATTTGGCGTTTTACTACAGCGCGAAGTCAATATAATAAATTAATTTTATTTCTTTTTAGATAATTATGACGATTGTAATGCTATTGTCATGGAGTTTTTTTTATCTTATTTTTTTACTTATTATACTGAAATATAGTTATTTATGTCATTTTAAGTGTTTGTTGTACACTAAGCATGAATCTTAATTCGTCCTTTTTATACAGGTGTCGTGTTTTTGTACAGTGGTATGGGGTTTGTCTATATCCTGGTACAAAACATTTACTACATGACAAAGATTGAGTTTAACACCCTAGTATTGCGTCAAGCAAGTTCATTAAGGTCATATGCCTTACACTTTACACATGATGCAGACGATGCTAACGACCTTGTCCAGGACACGATGTTGAAAGCCATAACTTATTACAATAAGTTTAAAGAAGGTACTAATTTGAAAGGATGGTTATATACCATCATGAAAAACACCTTTATCAACAATTATCGCCGTTTTGTTAAAATGAGCACTTTTGTTACCAAGTCAGACGAGATCTCTTCTCCGAACCTTGTTTTCAGCTCAACTAAAAATCAGGGTGAATCAAAATTTGTAATGGACGACATCAAAAAAGCGCTTGAGCGTTTACCTGATGATTACTACGTGCCATTTACCATGTATTTTGAGGGCCACAAATACCACGAGATAGCAGATCATTTAACTATCCCGATAGGTACTGTTAAAACCCGTATCCATGTAGCACGTAAGCTGCTTAAGAAAAACTTAAAAGCTTATGATACCGGTGTTAAAAAACCTATCTACGCAGAAAACTAAGCAATTAACTCAACATATATAATTAAAAAACCCGCTCCTATGAAGAGTGGGTTTTTTGTTTTGATACTAAAGTATTACCTTACCGTATGATAAAGTACCTTTTAATACTTACCGTAGTTTTAACAACTGCCCTTACTGTCAACGCACAAACATCGCCAAAACCTTTGGCCACGCTTAACAAGTATCCCTGGACAGAAAACGACCTGTTGGCGCCCGAAGTTTTAGCTGCCGACATTAAAAACGGTAAAACGCCTTTGATATATAATATTGGCGTGGTTGAAGATATTAAAGGTGCCCGCAACATAGGCGCCGCCAGCCACGCCGAAGCCATTGATAAGCTAAAAGCCGAAGTTGTTAAATTACCCAAACATACAACCCTGATCATTTACTGCGGATGCTGCCCGTTTACCCGTTGCCCTAACGCCCAACCTGCTTTTAATACCTTAAAAGGTTTGGGCTTTACCAATGTGAAATTGTTAAACCTGCCCGAGAACTTAAAGACTAACTGGATTAGCAAGGGATTTCCGTTGGCTAAATAAGCCTATTAGTTTAGCAGCGCATTTATATCGTCCAATGTTTTCGTTTCGCCGGGTTTTGTGGCGTTATTGTTAACAATATTGCCATTTTTGTCAATGAGGGCATAGGTAGGGAACGCTTTGATATTTAAAGACTTGCCGATGCTGGCCGACTGTGCCTGATCAA
>JAZKET010000021.1:13331-14245 GCA_040386815.1 Bacteroidota bacterium
CTGATCAAAGAAATAGTTTTCCCCTTCAATTTTTTGATCAGCAACCAGATTTTTCCAGTTAATTTGGCTGGGCGAGTTTAAGCAGGCATAAATAAACACTACATCTTTACCTTTCAACTTTTCGCGCAATTTAGCTGCCGATGGCATATTGGCAATGCAGGGCACGCACCAGGTAGCCCAAATGTCAAGATATATTACTTTACCCTTATATTTTGCTAATAGATCTTCCAATAAATTTGATCCCGCCAATCCTTCAGACGAGTTCATCACCGATAATGGCGACAACTTGCCATTACGCAACCTGTCTAACTGTGCGTTGTAGGCGGTTAGAAATGTGTTTTTAAGATAAGCGTTCTGGACGTTGTTTTTGTACAATTCAATTAAGGGTTCAATCTCACCAAGTTTATTTATATCAAGTTTTCTGGATAGATACATGGTGGCATTCATGTCGCGTAATGCCGGGTCTTTAATAGCTAAAAACTGTTCAAACGCTATTTTATTCCTTTTTATGTCTAAAATCTCTCTAATGTAAAGCGCCTCAATTTTATCCATTGTTTTGGCATCAGCAGCATCCAGCTTATTGCCAGCTAATACTTTGTTCAATATCGTTCGGTAGTCGTCTTTAACATCGGGGTGATTTTTCAGTATGTGGGTAGCAATGTCTTTAAGTTCGGCGCCCATATATTTGGGATAAACTAAATTTTGCTGCAAAGTAAAATGATAGCTGTTTAAAAACTGTTTATACCTGTTGCCACCCAAAGCGGCAGGGTTTTTTAATGACGGATTGCCATCAGCATTAGCTACTGACAGGCCCGGGCGATCTGCAAAAGTATTACCGGTAATTTTCATTGCCTTATAAAAGTCGTCAACCATTTCGGGTGTTACCTTGTGGCCGGCAATGGACGTCATATTGA
>JAZKET010000021.1:14255-37351 GCA_040386815.1 Bacteroidota bacterium
TAGCGACACTTTGTGTTTGGTATAAAGCCTGATAGTAAGCTTGTTCTTTTATAAATTTTGAAGTGGAATGGGTTTTAAAATATTCGTTGTTAAATTTAAGCTGTTCTCTGAAATTGTTTAGCGCATGCTCTTTTACTTGTTCAGCAGTTAAGCTTTTATTTGATAAGCCATCGTAGATATTTTTTACAATCCGGTCTTTGGCCTTATCGTAGGCTTGATACTGTTCATTCTCTTTAGCGAAGTCGCCTGCAAACTTTAAATAGTCACCTTTGTAGCTGGCATCCCTTGGGTTTTGTACATAATTCAACTGCATAGTTTGACCGGGTTTACCAAAAAACGTAAAATAGCTCATGTGGGTATCGTAAGAGGAAATGCCCTGCATACTACGGCCTTTGCCAAAATAAATCTGTTGGTAATAGTCAAGGGTAAAACTCACTTCGTAGTTGCCTGCAGCGTCTCGTCTGATGGGGATGACGACAGGTTTATTAGAAAGCAGGTCCTCGTAATAAAAGCAACATTCGTCAATATCCCATGCATTCTCTTTAATTAATTTAATGTTGCCTTTGATAGTTAACGTGCCTTTTTGAGCATAAGCATTAACGTTAAAAATAAGGGCAACGCAAATAAATGCAAGCTTTATTGCAGTAAGGTTTAAATGTTTTGGCATGTAAGGTTAATTGGTGCAATAAATATAACAAAGGTTTTTATAAACATTGTCTAATTTAAACTAACCTCGCAATCATCAGCACGCGCATAAAATTGACAGTGCTATTCTACATACAGCCCCGGCTTAAACCTATTAGCCAATAAAGCCGTAGCTTTTGCCGTATCGATATCAGCCACTATAACTCCAACCCCGCCGTATGGCTGATTAGCCAGCGCACTACCATCGGGTGCAACAATACACGATGCTGATTCTGAAAAACGAGAGGCATAATTTGAGCTGGCAAAGTAAATCGTGTTTTCCAGAGCGCGCATCATCATGGCTTGTTCATAGTAAGGGTTATTCTTATTTCTAAACTCGGTAAGCTCAACTCCGCTAACATCGCTGCCACTGCAGTGCGGGTGAAAAACTATTGCCGCACCGCGGCGTGCTGCCCACCTTACGGTTTCGGGGTATCTAAAACCTTCATGGCATATCACTACACCAAATTTAAATCCATCTACTTCAAAAAGCTGGCGCTCTGTGCCGGGTGTCCACCAGGTATCTTCGCTTGGGTCCAGTTGGTTTTTGGCCTGGTATCCTAACACCTTGCCGGTTTTATCAATCACGTGTGCTATATTAAATTTGCCCCTATCGGTATACCAATCCATCGGCAAAATAATAGCAATGTTATTGGCAGCCGCTATCTGGCTGGCTTTGGCCAAAGCTTCTGTAAGTTTTTGGGGTGATGTAGCTTCAATGGTCAGCTCTGGCAATGGGTAGCCCGGGATAAATGATTCAGGGAAACAAACCAGCGATGCTTGTTTTTCTGCAGCCGCTTTGGTCAGTTTTTCTAACCAATATAAACCATCAGCAATGGACTTAGGGAAAGGGGGAGAGGCTACGGCGATTTTCATATTATAAACTTACGAAGTTTTAAAAACTTCGTAAGTTTTGTCGACAGACAGCAAGTTATTCTTCTTGTAATACCGAAAGTATATTCCCTGCCGGGTCTTTAAACCAGGCAATGTTAGGCCCGCCACCGCTGCCGCGCGAAATACCCTTTTCATCAGTTTTTAGATATTCACTGTCGTATTGTTCAAACTTTATTCCTTTGGCGGTCAGGGCATCTACCGCCTCGTCAATATCAGCAACCGGGAAATTAAGTACCGTATAGGTTGCCGGCTGATGGTCTGGCTTTGGGTAAATAATAAAATTGTTGTTGCCGCTGGTTACCAGTTCTAAAATCCCCATGGGGTTGTCCTTTACCTCAAGCCCTAAAATCTGGCTGTAAAACTGTTTGGCTTTATCCAAATCGTTTGTAGAAAACCCGCCGAATGCTTTTGAATCTATTAACATAATTTCTGTGTTTTGGTGTTTGATTATGCTGATAATAAGGCAGGTGTGCTTACGTTTAACATCCCATTTTTATAATTAGTTTTTACAGAATGCCTGTATTTTAAAAATAGCTATGATATTTGCGCATCACGCCATCAATGAAAAGAATACTACCTATTATCGTTATCGCCCAGTTTTTTTGTACCTCGTTGTGGTTTGCAGGCAATGCTATTATAGGCGATATTGCCCGCCAACTAAATTTAAACCCCGATTACCTGGCGCACCTTACCAGTGCCGTGCAATTAGGATTTATAAGCGGCACGCTGCTGTTTGCCATCCTAAGTGTGGCCGATAGGTTTTCGCCGGTTAAAGTTTTCTTTTGCTGCGCGATGATTGCCGCCATGATAAATTTAGGCGCAGCTATTAATGGGATAACCGCCACAACTTTGCTATTGTGCCGTTTCGGTACAGGTTTTTTCCTGGCAGGTATTTACCCGGTAGGGATGAAAATAGCATCTGATCATTATCAGCAGGGATTGGGTCGCTCATTGGGTTTCTTGGTGGGCGCTTTAGTGTTAGGTACAGCATTTCCGCACCTGTTAAAAAGCATTACAGCCGCTTTACCATGGCGATACGTTATTTACGGCACATCAGCACTAGCGGCCATTGGCGGTGTAGCTATGCTGTTATTGGTGCCCGATGGTCCCGGTCGCGCTAAAGCGCAAAAACTAAACTTTTCGGGCTTTTTACAGGGCTTTCGCAATAGTAAATTCAGGGCGCCCGCTTTTGCTTATTTTGGCCACATGTGGGAGGTTTATGCCTTCTGGGCCTTTGTGCCGCTCATGCTAAATGCGTACAAGGTTCAGCATAATATCGTAAATTTAAATGTGCCACTATGGTCTTTTGCTATAATAGCTTCGGGTAGTTTGTCTTGTGCATTAGGGGGCGTTTTATCGCAGCGTTTCGGGCCGAAGCCGGTTGCTACTGCGCTACTGGCCATATCTTGTTTATGCTGTTTACTATCGCCTTTGCTTTTAAATTGTGGCATACAACTAGTGTTCATTATTTTTATTTTTATATGGGGAATGGCCGTAGCGGCCGACTCGCCCTTATTCTCAACTCTCATAGCGCAAAACGCGCCTGCGGCTTCAAAAGGTTCATCGCTCACTATTGTAAACAGTATAGGTTTTGCCATTACCATCATCAGCATACAATTAATAAACGCCTTGCGTACACCGGCTAATGCTTATTATATTTACATGCTGTTAGCGGTAGGGCCAGTGCTGGGGTTGCTGGCATTGAGAGAAAGGCGCATTGCTTAGCACGCGGTGGACTCACCCGGCGGACGCTACGCTGCGCCACCCTCTCTTCGCCTTCGGCGCAAAGAGGGTTGGGAATAGTTTGATAATTTGATTTTTGAGAAAATAAGGCCCTCTTTACGCGCAGCGAAGAGAGGGCAGGACGAGCGAAGCAATGTCCGGGTGAGTCCCCCGGAGGACAAGTAAACGATTAAGAAACAACCATGACAGACTACAAACTTGAAGCCGCGAAAGCCGCCATGCCATTCATAAAACCCGGACAGATCATTGGTTTGGGCGCCGGTTCAACCATTGCAAATTTGATAGGGTTGTTAGCTGCTGATACTACATTGGCCACGTCGCTAACCTTAACCACATCATCAACAAAAACGGCCGCCTTGATAATGGAGCGCGGACTGAACATTAAGGCCGTAGAACACCTAACCAAACTGGATATATACTTTGACGGCTGCGACCAGTTCGACGCCCAGTTGAACGCCCTAAAATGTGGCGGCGGTATTCACACTTCGGAAAAGATAATTGCATCATTAGCCACCGAATTTATTTTATTGGGGGATGCCGGAAAATCAGTCGAAAAACTGGACACAACCTATCCATTAGTGCTTGAAGTTTTACCATCGGCCTTGCAACTGGTAAAGCAATGGCTGGTTAAAAATATCGCGACAGCAAAAATAACCCAACGCATAAGCACCCAGAAAGACGGCGCGGTTATTACCGAAAATGGCAACTACCTGCTGGATGTTTACTTTGCCGAAACCTTGCCACTTGAGCAACTAAACGCCGTTAAAATGGTACCGGGCGTTGTAGAGCATTCGCTGTTTTTGGGGATCGCTAAGCGTGCTATAATTGCAGGGGAGAATGGGGTGAAAGTGTTATTGCCGAAGGTGTAGCGGCTCACTTGTCCTCCGCGTTGACTCACCCGGCGGACGCTACGCTGCGCCACCCTCTCTTCGCCTTCGGCGGAAAGAGGGTTGGGGTAGTTCGAAATTAAATTTATCATAAAGATTCAAAGCCCTCTTTACGCGCAGCGAAGAGAGGGCGGGTCCAGCGTAGCGTCGACCGGGTGAGTCCCGCGTGCCAGGTATTCGACATCCCTCTACTTCGACATTCAGCATTCGATACCCCATCCATGTATCAAAACAATTACTGCTAGCCATTTTAAATATTAGTTTATTTTCATAGTATTGATAAACCAATTAAACGTCCTTATTATCAGTAAATAAGGTGTCCCTCGTTATGAAAATAAAATACTCACTTTTAGCATGCTTATTGCTGGGCGGCACCGCCACTTTCGCCCAAAGTAAAACCAAATCTGCGGCTGTAGGCAAGTCGCCATCTGATTATGTCGATATGTACATCGGCTCTATCAACCCTAAAACGCGCAGCACCGCACCGGTTATTAAAACGCCGGATGGTAACATTAGTATCTTCCCGACATTTAACCCGGAGATTGAGGATTTTTACCTGTCAGATAAAATCATGGGTTTTCCGGTCGGGATAGGAAGCCTGATGGCCAGTGTTGGCGATGTAAAGGTGGGTAACCGCGTTAATGCTTCAAGGTTTGACCATGATATGGAAACCGCCAAGCCGTACTATTATCAAGCTTTGTTGGAAGATCCGGATATTAATACCGAATTTACCCTTACCGATAATACGCTGATATTCAGATTTACCTTACCAGGCAAAAAGACATCGAACCTGCTGCTAACATTGGGCGGCGGCGGTGGCGGGCGTGGTGGTAATGCGCAGGGCAATAACCAGCAGCCGGGTTCTGTTATTGAGTTGAAAGATAACAAGATCATCCAGGGATCGACCACTGTCAGAGGTGGCGGCCGCAACACACCAACCAGCAATAAAAACTATTTCTATGCCGAATTAAGCAAGCCAATGGGCAAAGGCGGCACCTGGCAGGGCGAAACCGTTATGCCTGGCGCTGTAAAGCAAGAAGGTAACGGTATTGGGGCCTATGCCAGCTATCCGGCAACGCTTGGCCCGCAAACTGTCGAACTTAGGATAGGTATCTCTAAAACGAGTATTGACGATGCCAAAAAAGTTATCGACACCGAGGTAGGCAAACTTACCTTTGATCAGGTTAAAAGTAAAACCAAACAGCGCTGGGATGCTGAGCTTAATTTGATAAAAATTAAAGGCGGCACCGAACGCCAGCGCGGTATATTTTACAGCACCCTATATCGTACCCGCGCTCTGCGCATGGGTAATGTATGGGATACTTACCGCAGCGCCTACGCCTTGCAGGATATCATCCGTCCGGACGAATCTATAAAAGCTATTAACGGCTTCATTAGCGCTTATGAAAATAACGGCTGGCTAACCAGCTCTGGCGCTATGATAGGCCACCATTCAACGTCGGTTATTGTTGATGCTTACCTGAAAGGTTTACGTGGTTTTGATGTAGAAAAAGCGTATGCCGGCATGCGCAAAAACCACATGGAAGCTACCATGATACCATGGAAAGATGGCGGCCAGGCGCCGATAACTGAGTTAGAGAAAACCTATTTCGAAAAAGGATTTTACCCGGCATTGCCTGCAAAGGCGGGCGCTTCAACAAAAGAGGAGGTAGGCAAGTACGAGAAGTTGCCATACCAGGTGCGCTGGATGCCCGAAGTTGGTGTTGAAGAAACCGTAAAAGAAGTTGATAGCTGGCACCGCAGACAATCGGTTTCTGTAACCTTAGAGCATTGTTATGATGATTGGTGCCTGGCACAAATGGCCAAGGCATTGGGCAAAACAGACGATTATAACCTGTTTATGAAACGGGCTCATAATTATCAGAACTTATATAAACCATCAATAGGTATGATGGCTCCAAAATCTGCCGATGGCAAATGGGTTGAGCCTTTTGATCCGCGTTTCTCTGGCGGTTTTGCCGGCGAGGGTTATTTTGCTGAAGGTAACTCATGGACCTACACCTGGCACGTACAGCATGATGTGCAGGGTTTAATAAACTTGATGGGTGGTAACGATAAATTTAACAACAAGTTAGATTCGCTATTCATCGTGGGTCACACTATGGATAAGCTGGCTTTCCTAGGCCAGTTTCCGGATATGACAGGTTTGGTAGGTATGTATACGCAGGGCAATGAGCCTGCTTATCATATCCCGTATCTGTACAACTACTCGGGGCAGCCATGGAAAACCCAAAGCCGCCTGCGTATGCTGATGGATCTTTGGTATGACATCACCCCGCAAGGCATCAGTGGCGACGAGGACGGTGGCGCTACTTCAAGCTGGTATGTGTTTAACGCTATTGGCTTTTATCCACAATGCCCGGGCCGCCCGGTGTTTGATATCGGCAGCCCGATATTTGAGGAAAGCACAATCAATGTAGGCGGTGGTAAAACCTTTGTGGTTGAGGCTAAAAATGTATCTGCACAAAATAAATATATCCAGTCGGCCATGCTAAATGGCAAGCCGCTTAACAAGGCTTGGTTTACTAATGATGATGTGGTTAAAGGTGGCAGGTTAGTGTTGCAAATGGGCAACCGGCCAAACAAAAGCTGGGCCAGTGCTCCGGCAGATGCTCCGCCATCAATGTCGGCAGTAAAGTAATAGGTAATGGAAATAGTTAAAAAAGTATTTAGCCTGATACCGCTTTTGGTGGTTACTTTAAATGTCGCCTCGGCACAGAATAAAGTAACCGCCAATGGTTATTACAAGGCACAGATGCAGGGGTTGCATGCAGCAATACAGCAAAATTTTTATGACAAGGCAGCCGGCTATTATACCCAGGTTGCTAAGCCTGAAAAAGGAAAGCATGATTATTCTTTTCTGTGGCCTATATGCGCGATGCTTCAGGCTGTAAATGAGATAGATAAGGTTGAGCCCACCGCCAACCTGTTAAAGCCAATGCTTACTATTTTGGCCGGTTACCGAGACCCTTTACCACCCACGTCAGGCTATGCTGAGTACCTTTGGAAGTTAAGGCCCGAAACACGAAAGAATACCGATGATACCTGTCGTTATTATGATGATAATCAATGGATTGGTATAACTGCGCTGGATGCTTACGCTACATCAAAAAAAGCCGCAGATAGGAAAACTTATTTAAACCTGGGTAAAGAGGTTTATAAATTTATGATGTCTGGCTATGACACTGTATCGGGCGGTGGTATTTATTGGGTAGAAACATCAAAAAGCTCTAAAAATACCTGCTCAAACGGTCCCGGTATACTGGTGGCGCTACAATTGTATCAAGCCACTAAACAGAAAGAATATCTTGATACCGCTTTGCAAATTTATAATTGGACAAACCAAAAATTAAAAGCGCCGTCGGGCTTATATTATGACAATATAAACATGAAAAGCGGCAGGCTTGGTAAAGGTTTATTGTCATACAACACGGGTACCATGCTTCAATCAAACGTATACCTTTATGAATGCACCGGCGACAAAAAATATTTAAAAGAAGCTACAGCAATTGCAGACAGTGCGCTTACCTATTTTTATGGCCGTAATAAATTTAGAGATGGTTATTGGTTTAATGCTGTATTGTTACGCAGCTATCAGCACTTGTTAAAATATAATACCGACACTAAATACATCATCGGGTTTAAAAAATGTCTTGATGCTACGCTGCAGACCGAGAAAAACGACCGGGGGCTATTTGCAGGGAAAGGTAAAATACATGACCTGGTAGAGCATGGCGGTCTGTTAGAAATATTGGCACGATATGCATTGCTTGAAAATAAATACGACCTTTCCGGGGCTTGAAATTAAAAACAAATGAAACTAAATTTTATACTATCTGCGCTGCTAAGCGCTTGTTTATGGTTGCCTGTTAATATTGCTTTTGCCAATGTCCGGACGTCAAAAATGTTTGGCGATAACATGATATTGCAACGTGGTATGGCGGTACCTATCTTCGGATGGGCCGATCCTGGTGAACAGGTGCAGGTTGACTTTATGGGAAAAGCCTATAAAGCAACCACCGGTGCAGATGGCAAATGGAAAATGAAGTTAGGTACTTACAAAGCTGGCGGCCCGTATGAAATGCGTATCAGTGGTAAGGGTAATGTGTTAAACTACAGTAATATATTGATAGGCGAAGTGTGGCTGGCATCGGGCCAGTCAAATATGGAGTTTGGTATCCAGACAGACAAAAATGGTAAAGACGCTATAGCTAAAGCTACTGACAATCAGATTCATTTCTTGTATGTGCCTATGATGTTGTCATTAACCCGTCAGGATGATATGGCTAAGTTAAATGAGAACGATTTGGTAAATGCCCGCTGGGTAGTTTGCTCGCCAGAAGTGCTTGCTACCAAGGGGTTTGCGTGGAACGGCTTTTCGGCGGTAGGCTATTACTTCGCCCAGCAGATACGTAAAGCAACTGGTGTACCTGTAGGTATGATAGGCAGCTACCGCGGTGGCACACCCGCCCAAAGCTGGATGACTCGCGAGGGGCTGGCCAAATATCCGGCCTTTACCAAATATGTAGATAAGTATGATTATCTGCTAAAAAACTATGAGACAGCCAAAGCTACTTATCCACAGCGCCAGGTATTATATCGTGATAGCTTAAAAATATGGAAAGCAGAAGTTGAGCCGGTTTATAATCAAATTCTTAAGCAATGGGATGCAGATGTGCTGGCTGCACGCGCCAAAGGACTATCTGTACCGGTAAGGCCAAAACCATCGCGACCAATGCCAATTAATCCAACTGACCCACTGGGCGGCTACCAGTCGCCAACGGTGTGTTTTAATGGTGTTATTGCGCCTATTGTGGGCTATGGTATTAAAGGTGTAATATGGTATCAGGGTGAAAGTAATGGCGATTCGTTCAACGATGCTGTTGAATATAAAGACTTATTTCCCAGCATGATCACAAACTGGCGCGAAGAGTGGGGGCAGGGCGATTTTCCTTTCTTGTATGTACAGTTACCAAATTTCCGGGCAGAAGCACTTAATCCGTCAAGCGGTAACTGGCCCTGGTTGCGCGAGGCACAGGAGAAAACATTGGCTTTAGCTAACACAGGTATGGCTATAACTACAGATGCTGGTGAGGCAATGGATATCCACCCATCAGACAAAAGCGCTCCCGGCAACCGGTTGGGCTTAGTTGCCCTGCATAGTGTGTACGGCAAAAAGGTGGTATCGTCTGGGCCGATATATAAATCAATGAAAGTTGAGGGCAACAAGATCATTATAAGTTTTGATGAGATTAATAAAGGCCTTGTAGTAGGTAGGCCCAATGCGGATGGTATAGTTACTAATGAGCCAACCGGGTTAAAAGGATTCGGAATAGCAGGTGCCGACCATAAATTTGTGTGGGCTACTGCTGTTATAGCTGGAAATAAAATTATAGTGAGTGCCGATGGTATCAACAATCCGGAAGCGGTGCGCTATAATTGGGCTGATAACCCACCTGGTAACTTGTATAATAAGAATGGATTACCTGCAAGGCCATTTCGCACAGATGCATGGGCGCCTTTGTAAAAATTTTATTACTTAAAATTCATAATACTTATTATATTTGATTAACTAACAATTAAACCAAAGGCGTTACCTAACCTCACCCCCTCTATGAAAACAACTTTACTAGTCTGTTCTGTTGTGCTTATGCTGTTTTGTGTCCATAAAGCAAAGGCGCAAACAGATTCTACCACAGTTGATACAAATTTTTACTACTATCCATATCTGACAGAACCGGCTGATAGCTCTTTTCATGATTTGGGCCGTATTCAGCTTCATAAAAAGTTTACGCAATCAATAACCATAAAAGGTACAGACCTTGAAAAAATGCCTTTCATGGATTTGAAGGACGCGCTGACAGTTTACTATAATGGGATGTATGGCTCAAGGCAGAAATTTAGTTACGTTGTTAATGGTATTATAAATGCCGATGTTAATGCCTATAGTATATACGATATAGAGGAAGTAACTTTTGTAAACAGTGCAGCAACAACTTTAAACGGAATTACACCCGGCCAGGTGCTGGTGTTGGTAAAAACCAAACGTGTTGGGCCTAATGAATGGGGGATACGTGTAAATGGGCAAACCAACGTTATAAAGCGTTACATATCAAATATTGAAACTACCGCTAAAAATGCGGATAACTCGGGCCCTGCGCCAATGAGCATTTACCATCAATATAATTTATCGTTATATACAAATTCGTCTTGGATAAGTGCCGGCTTATCGGCAAATCTGCAGAAAAATATATATCCGCAGTATCGTAATGAAAAACGTTGGGACCTGACATTTAAGCCGTACACATCAAACAGAATTAAACTAAACGCTTTTGTTGATATCAGGATAGATACATTCAATGTAATTAATTTTAATGCCGGCTACGTACCTCAAAAAGACATGGAAATACGTAAGGGTATTGGTTTTATACAGACTTTGCCCATACAGCAGGGTTATGAGCGTACAGAAAAACAAAACGTTTTGTTTGCCAATGTTGAGTACAAAAGCACCATAATGGAGCGTATAACCAATAAGTTTAGTGCCGGTATACAGCGCCTGGGTTTAAAAGGGCAATTGTATGTAGAGAATAAGGTGCCAATTTCAGACACATTAGCTACCATTACCAATTTTACCATCAAAGACAATATATCCTACCAGTTTGAGCTTGGGCCTTTGGTGATGACGCCACAATTAAATATACTGTATCGGCAGGCCAAAGATTCATCAGGTATTAATTATTATATGGTGTTAACACGTATCCGCGGCTATAACAACACGCAAAAGATGCTGACTTTTACACCATCTATGACTGCTAATTTTAAGGATATTGCTGTTTTGCAGTTTGGCGCACAAAAAACAACCACCTATAAAAACACTTTCTTTAGCAACCGCACCATTATAATCAAAGATGTTACCGGGCCAAACGGTGCGGCCTATACTGATTATGTAGAGAGACAGTCTGAATTTAATAATTCTGATAAGTTAAAGCCAATATTGCCATTTGCAAGTTTTAGTTTTGATTTTGTAAAGGCAGCATATCATCTTACACCTAAGAAAAAACGTCCAAAAGTTTATAATCCGGCAACGGCGTTGATGTTATATGCGTCTTTTGCCAGAAGCATATCGTACGTAGCTGATTTTTATGGCAGCCTGGCCGATAATGTTACCGAAAGACCAGATCCGGTTGACCCGTTCTATGCCGAATACAATATCAATAAGGCTTATAATCAAATAGATGGTGGCTTAACCTATTCGTTGCTAAAAAAAGGTTTGACATTTAGCTATAATTACAGCAATTCAAAATTTGCGTCGGTTTATTATAAACGTAATATATTTGGTAACCCTCCGCCAGATTCTGCCAGCCTTGCCATCGCAAACATGGAAACGCACCGTTTAACTATTAGCTACAGCACCCAGGGCGCGCACAGATTTAAATGGACAACCAATTTAAACGGCGCATTTATTATGAGTAAAGGGCCTAAAGTAAATTATATTGCCGAGCAACTGCGTTTATTTAATAGCCAAAAGGGTATTTTAACTGGTGGTTTTGTTAACCAATTTAGCTTTGACCGTTTAACCGCCGGCTTTAATGTTATGTACGGCTTTAATAAGCCCACCTACACTTTAGAAAACGATAACAACTTTAAATTTATAAAATTTGGCAATAACACCCATGTGCTCAACCTACAGAGTGCTTATCTGGGGTACAAGTTTGAAGAATCGGGATGGTTTAAAGATCTGGAGGTTTATGCTAATGGCAGCAACTTATGGCAAAAATATTCCGGATCAAGCAGTAACCGCCATTATTCGTTTGATGAAAGCCGATATTTTGGTGCAGGCTTTAAGCTTGGTCTTTAGTTTTCGGCAACGTTTGCAAACAGGAGATTTTGAAAATAAATAAGCGATTTTAGCATAAAATGCCGTTAATTTAGCAATTATTACATGCCCGGCGCTAAACGGGCTGTAATTACCTAATAAACCAACGTTCGTTTATAAAAATTCAAAAATCTTACAATCAATGAGAAAAAATTTGCTGTTTGGATTGGTAGCGCTTGTATCGGGCTTCCAGTATACAAAAGCTCAGGACAGGAAAGCGCCGTCTTACCCGTTAATTACGCATAACACTTATTTAAGTGTATGGTCAAATACTGATAAACTGGCCGAATCGACCACCACGCACTGGACCGGTGCCGACCAATCGTTAATAGGCATTATCAATGTTGACGGTACCGATTACCGTTTTATGGGTAAAGATGCCGAACAATATCGTACCATATTGCCTGCTTCAGACGAGAAAGATTATACCGTAAAATATACGTTTGATAAACCAGAAGGCGATTGGACCGCGGCTAATTACGCGGCTACAGGTTGGAAAGAAGGATCATCGCCAATTGGTGATGCCCGTACCGATAAAACCAAATGGCGCACTAAAGACATCTATATTAGAAGGGCTTTTACCATTTCTAAGATTGATGATATCAACAAACTGTTCCTGAAGCTTTCATGGGATGATGACGTTGAGGTAACCCTTAACGGTAAACCACTGTTTGACCGTGTAGGCGTTAGCAAGGGCTTTGAAATGATTGCGATGGATAAAGATCGCCTTAAAATTGGCGAGAACATCATTACTATGCACGTAGTAAATACAGGCGGTGGCGCCCGTGCAGATATAGGCCTGGTTGATAAAGAAAAACCTACTACTAAAGAGCTTGAGGTTGCCGATCAGAAAAGCGTTAACATTACTGCTACGCAAACAATCTATACTTTCACTGCAGGTAAGATAGACCTGGCGTTAACCTTTACATCGCCATTGTTATTGAACGATTTGACTATGCTGTCTCGTCCGGTAACATATATCACTTACCGTGTAAAATCAAACGATGGTAAAACGCACGACGTTAAAGTGTTCTTCAGTGCATCGACGGATATGGCTGTTGACCAGCCTAAACAACCTGTTACTGCCACTAAATATAGCACAGATGCATTAGACATTTTAAAAGCCGGCACAGATGAGCAGGCTATTCTGAAAAAAGCAGGCGATGGTGTACGTATTGATTGGGGTTACATGTATGTTGCGGCTCCTAAAGCTGTTAAAGCAACCCAGTTTGTAACTACCGAAAAAGAAGCTGTTAATGCTTTCCGTACTGGTGTTACATCAAACACCGTATTTAAGGGCACTAAATTGGCGCTAAATACTATCATCCCGTTTGGTAAAGTAGGTGCAACTTCTGTAGCTAAATTTATTGAAGTTGGTTATGATGATATCTATGCTATGGAGTATTTCAACACCAAGCTACGTGCATGGTGGAACAACTCTGGTAAAGAAACCATTGAGGGCCAACTAACCAAAGCAGCGGCTGATTACCCAACCACTCTACAAAAATGTATGGCGTTTAACAAAAGCATGTATGCTGATGCCATCAAATCGGGCGGTAAAAGCTATGCTGAGTTGTGCGTGTTGGCTTACCGCCAAAGTATAGCCGCGCACATTTTGTTAAAAAGCCCTAAAGGCGAGATCCTTTGGTTCTCTAAAGAAAACTTCAGTGGCGGATTTGTCAACACGGTTGACGTTACTTACCCATCGGCACCAATGTACCTTATCTACAATCCAAAATTGATGGAAGGTATGTTAAACGGTATCTTCTATTTCAGTGAAAGCGGTAAATATGGTCGCGATTATGCGGCACACGATTTGGGTACCTACCCGCACGCTAATGGCCAAACCTATGGCGAAGGTATGCCGGTTGAAGAGTCTGGTAACATGATCATCCTTACTGCAGCCATTGCTAAAGCAGAAGGTAATCCATCTTACGCGAAAAAACATTGGAAAACGTTAAGCACCTGGGTTAATTACCTAACTAAGGAAGGTTTTGACCCGGCAAACCAGTTGTGTACTGATGACTTTGCCGGTCACCTGGCGCGTAACGCAAACTTATCTGTAAAAGCTATTGTAGGTATTGGCTGTTACGCGCAACTAGCTGATGCACTTGGCGAAAAAGCTACGGCTACAAAATACCGTGCCATTGCTAAAGATATGGTTGGTCGTTGGATGCAATTGGCCCGTGATAAAGACCACTACACATTAACGTTTGAAAATCCGGGTACCTGGAGCCAAAAATATAACCTCGTTTGGGACCAAGTTTTAAAATTGAACCTATTCCCACAGTCGGTTTATGATGATGAGACCAAGTACTACATCAGTGTATCAAATAAATATGGCATTCCGTTAGATAGCCGTAAGGAATATACCAAATCTGACTGGATACTTTGGACCGCTACTTTTGCACCAACCCGTGCCCAGTTTGACCAATTGGTTGATCCGGTTTACAAATACGCTTTAGAAACCCCAACCCGCGTACCACTAAGCGATTGGCACGAAACCAAAAGCGGTAAGCAAACAGGTTTTCAGGCACGTAGCGTTATCGGAGGCTACTTTATGAAAACTTTACACGATAAAATGATATCTAAGAAATAATTGATATCGTACCTATAAAAAAGCGCCATCCCGATTAATCGGGATGGCGCTTTTTGTTTACAATGTTTGTCATCCAGAGGGCAGCGAAGGATCTGTAAGCCATGCATTCGCCGCTTGGCAGATGCTTCGTTCCTTAGCATGATAATCGTGTCAAAACGGGACAATCGCCTTAAAACAAATATTCCTCCCCATATTATAAATACCCATTGCTCCGCTCGGCGACGCGTTGTAATATTCAAAATATTTTAACCTGTTAAGGTTTGATTGATAAGCATTATCAAATAAGTTATTTACCTGAAACTGCAATTGAATGCTGCGATTGGCGCTGTACCTGATGCTGGTTCCGGCTGAAATATTAAACAGTGTAAAGCCCGGTGTAAAAGTCTCGGTACTGTTAAGTGCCAGGTAGCGCGATTGTGCCGCGTTTACATCAGCTTCGGCTTTTAAATTAAGCGACTCAAAGGTGCCTTTAAATTTAATTTCCTGCCCTATGCTGCTAACTAAACGAAGAGGGGGGATAAGTGGCAGATATTCGCCTTGTACACCTGTTCCCTTAAACGCCGCGTTGCGATTAAAGCCATAAGTAACCGACAGGGCGTTATCAAATGTAAAACCCTTCCATCCTTCAGGGTGCAGGCCAAAGGTGGCCTCAATGCCGTATAATTGTGCTTTAGCTTGCTGGTATTGGTAGGTTTTATTCCCCTGTGCGTCAACAATCGGATTTCCAGAGGCATCAAGCAGTTGCGATAGGTAGATGTAGTTAGATATGTTGTTATTAAACACGCTAACCGTTGCTATTACCGATTTGGTGTTCAACTCAATGCCGATATCTTCCTGCAAAGAAAACTCTGGATTAAAATTGCGGTTGCCCAAATAAACAATATGTGCGCCGGGGTCAAGTCCGTTTGATGCAAACTCTGTGATGCTTGGTGCGCGGTAACCACGGGCAATGTTAGCTTTAAAGTTAAGCTGATTGCTGATAGCATAAGTAGTACCCAAACTTAATGACAGGCCATGGAATGTTTTGCTAAATGATGGAAACTGCAAATATGCACCCGCTATATCAGCTCCCTGAGCATGGCGATTAAAGCCTGTTGTAGGGTCGGTTTTGGTGTAAAAATCATCGGCTTGCAGGTAGCGTTGGTCGTAGCGAAGACCGCCACCAATAGTCCATCGGTTATATTTCCACTTGGCAAAGGCATAGGCGCCGGCATCAAACAGGCTGTAATTTGGTATTGGAAAATCGGTAGCGGCCTTGCTTTGGTTGTTTTGATACATACCGTTTATGCCTACAGACAGATCGGTATGGGTAAAAATTGGGGTATTATAATTTAGCCCGTAATTAATGGTATTAAGCTGTACATACAAACCTGCCTGATTGGGTTGTGTAGGATGCGTAAACTCGCGACGCGTATTTTGCTGCCAGGCCAGTATAGCGTCAATATCGCCATTACCTAACTGATAATGGTTTTTGGTGTAAACCCTATAATGTTGGATGTGCTGTATCAGCGGACTCATTTTATAGCTATTTAAAACATTGTCGCTAACCAATGGGCGGTTCACTATATTATCGGCATTGCCCTCAAATGCCTGGTAGGTAAAACGGCGGGTTAGCGAGTCTCGGCTGCCATCAGGGATACCCTGCAGGTTATCGTACAGCGTAAAGTTTAATGAACTGTAGCCCTTATCGCTGGTGTGTTTTATCGTTGCTGATGCATTGCTTTCGCGAAAGCCTGTATTATATACCCGGCCATCAATAGCATTAGTATAATTTTTTGCTACGCGATATGATCCTCGCAGCGCATAACTCCAGTGGGGTGTGGTATAGGTGAACCGAAGTCCATTACCCACCAAACCGTTGTTGCCCTGGTATTCGGTATAAAATTTACCGTGTACACGTCGGTCGGTATCCGCAGGCATTGCAGGCATTAAACCTACCACCCCCGCTACGGCGTCCGACCCATAGATTAAACTTGACGGACCTTTAACTACCTCGGCGCGATCAATATTGTAGGCATCAACCTCAATACCATGCTCATCGCCCCATTGCTGGCCCTCCTGGCGTATGCCATCGTATAATGTAAGCACACGGTTATAGCCCAGACCGCGGATAAAAGGTTTGGATATGTTTGGTCCGGTTTTAACGGCGTTTAAGCCTGGTACATTTTTTACCAGCACATCAATTATGTTGCTCTCTGTAGCCTGTTCCATCTTTTTAAGCGGTACGCTGATGATAGGTATGGGGTTCTCGCGGGCTAAAGTGGCACGCGATACACCCGTAACTACCACTTCATTTAAAGCGCGTTTATCAGGTACTAAAAATATGTCGTAGCTGGTTTTGCCAGTATTAACTGCAATGGTGTCTGTTTGGTAACCAATTGATGATATTACTAAAATGGGGGCGGTTGCGGTTTGTGGGATACTTAATGTAAATGCCCCTTTATTATTTGTAGCAGCACCGGTTTGCGCAGGTTTTACGGCTATAGTGCTGTAACTTATGGGCTGTCGGGTTTCTTTGTCGCGCACAATGCCTGATACTGAAAAGTTTTGCGCCAGGCAGTTTACTGTACTTAGGAATAGCAAATAAATAGTATATGATATTTTCACAGATTTAAATTTTAACAAACATATAAATAATATTTAACTATTCAATTATTAAAAATTAGGTTAACCTAATTTTATAACAAGTTAAATTTTTTTATGTTTGTTGAAAGAATAATTTCACTGTGCATACACTTACCGAAGAGAATTATCTGAAAGCTATCTTCCGCATCTCGCAAAACGCCGATGTGAAGATTACCCCAACGGCGATTGCCGAAGCGCTTGGCAACAACCCCGCGTCGGTTATTGACATGATTAAAAAACTGATGGAAAAAAAACTGATAGACTATGATAAGCGCGAGGGCGTAAAGCTTACCGATACAGGTTTAAACCATGCTATACAGATTGTACGTAAGCACCGCCTTTGGGAGGTTTTTTTGCTGGAGAAACTTGGCTACAACTGGGACGAGATCCATGCTATTGCAGAGGAGCTTGAACACATACAGGATAATACGCTGGCCGACCGTCTGGATAAATTCCTGGGTTTCCCGGAGTACGACCCCCATGGCGACCCGATACCAAAAGCAAATGGCAAAGTGCCAAAATCCTATTCAGTTACCCTGGCTAATGTAAAAGAAGGGCAAAGCTATCGTGTAGCTGCAGTTAAAGATACCAGCAGTGCCTTTTTACAATATTTGCTAAAGCTTAACATTGGTATTGATACAGACATTAAATTGGTAGAAAAGATATCTTTTGATAATTCATTGGTGATCAGCATCGCCGGGAAAGAAAATACCACAGTGTCGCAAAAGTTTGGCGAGAATATTTTGGTGGACTAAGCCGCTACATCAAAACAGTTTACCAGCTTTGCTGTTGATGATGGTATGACTAGATTACACACAGCAAGCGGTATTTTCAGAGACATGGACCATGCCGAAGATGCCAAAGAATACCTGTTGGGTCAGGAAGAATTTTTAGATAACGTTATCGAAATAGATCCTGTAGCACCCAATGCGGCAGAAATGCTGATGAAAGTACACGCCGACTCAGCCCGCGAAATGCAGGAAATTATGGACGTGTTACGCAACTACGGCGCGGTAAATATTTCAACCGCTGTTACGCACGAAGCTTAAAACTTTCGCATTATTTTAACCAGGCTGTTGGCAATAACCTCGCAGCCGCTATCTGAAGGATGCAGGCCGTCGTAAGTCAGATCTGCAGCTTCAGCCGGATATGGGTATTCATCTGTTGCCGGGTTAAACGGCACGTCGATGAATTTTGGGTATGGGTAATCTACATAGCCACCTGTCGCTGCCGATTTCAATCTTTTAAATTTCACCAGTCTGTCCATCGGCATTTCCTTGTTGTGGTAAAGATCGCTTACCGGGATGTTCTCTAATTTACCGATAGCGACTATCGCGTTAGCAACAGCTTCTAAAGTTTGCTCTTTTTTTGCTTTGTATGATCCGTGGGCGTTGTTGCGTTTATCAAACAAATAAACGAAATCTACACGCTGCATGGGGGTGATCAGGACAATTTTTGCCTGTGGATTAAGCGCTTTCAATTTGTTGATAATGATACGGAACGAGCCGTAAATGGTACTGTTGCCGGTATTATTCTTGTAGTCATCCAGTTTACCAATAGGGCGTCCCTGCCACCAGTCGTTGGTGCCCAAAAACACCGAATAAATATCAGCTTTAGTTAATCCTAAACTATCTATGCGGTTAGCAATTCCTCCTGATGTCCAACCATTGTAACCCTTGTTTATGTATCTGATGTTTGATAATTGCTCGGTAACCTGCGAAAGATAACCACGTGTTAAACGCTCCTGAGTTTCGTTTTTATGATCATTCAGATACGTTATAGAATCGCCTATGGCAACCCAGGTTAGCTGTTTTTGCTTGAAAGCGCAGAGTAAGCAAATGCTTAATAATATGAGGGTTAGTTTTTTCATTTTGGATCAATCATTTGCACATCTACTACTTTGCTATCACCGGAAACTGGGATATCCTCAGTCTTGTACAACCATAAGGCAGCAGCACAACATCTTCATCAGGCTGTTTGCCGGTGCCTTCGTTATAAGTAACGCTGAAAGGCAAGGGGCCTGCCATGTCATTATACATTTTCCAATTTGGCAGTCTTCGGGCCTTTACGGTCAATTGCAGTGGCGCGTTATCGGCGGTCCATGGATAGGCTTTAACTTCAGGTTTAGTTTGCACTGTAAATGCTTTTTCAAAATCAGCACGACGGGCTTCTATCAGCGCATAGTTCCATGGTGTAGTTGGGCGCACTTCAAGGTATTCGGTACCATATGCTATAGGGTCCTTATCGTTTTTAACCAGTTTAGTTTCCTCGCCAATTTTTAGGCCGTAAACTAACGGGCCACGCTCTACAGAAATAGAGTTTTCGTACCAGGTATTTTTGTAGATGTGCATTGGCAATTGCAACTCAAGCACATCGCCGCTTTTCCACTCGCGGTTTATTTTTACTATTTGGTCGCCTTTAGCTTCCTGCAATTGCTGGCCGTTAACTTTTATCACCGCGTTGCGGCACCAGGCCGGGATACGCAAGTGGAACGGGAAGGTAACCGACTTGGTCTTTTTGTCTGTCGATAAAGTAAACTTGATATTCTCGTTAAATGGATAATTGGTCTCCTCTTTAAAAGTAACCGGGATGTTGTTAGCTACTTTGATATTCACTTCGCTGGCAGAGTATATTAGTGCCGCCACACCTTTATCGGGCGTTGCATACCATAAGTTTTGAGTAAACTTAGGCCAGCCCTGGTGCATATTTGAGGTGCAGCATGGGTAGCCAGACAGCAAGCCATAAACCACGTCTGTACCGGCGTGGTTTACGTTAAAATTATGAGCCGCCCGGGTTAAGCTAACCTGATTAGCCTGTTGAAAATACTGACGGGTCATATAATCCTCAGATGCCTGAGCCGGCAAAGCATTAAACGCTATCTTCTCTAAACGGTCAGCGTAATCAACATCGCCGGTAATAGCTAATGAGCTTTCAAGCGAGTACATCATCTCAACCGCTGTACAAAGCTCTGACCCTTGTGTTGGGTTATTGCCATGCATAGATTCGTCAGCACCGTAAAGGCCGTGCGCCATGCCGCTGTATTTCGTTAAATCAGCAAAGCCTTTTTTCATGGCTTCAAGATATTTTTCTTCGGGATGTTGTTGGTAGTATATCAAGGGCTCTTTTATACCTTGTGCAAGGTTAACTCCATGAGCAGTACCTACGCGGCTAAGCATTTCGCCTTTCATAAAAGCGCCGGTAAAATCAAAAGTTTGCTGGTGCATCAGGTCGCCAAGGTCAAGCAAAAACTTGTCGCCGGTAATATTATATAGCCAGTAAACAATAGCCAGGTTATCGCCGGCGCGCCATTCGGCCCAAAAGGTCCAGTGGCCCAATTTGTTTTTAGGCAGCTCTGCCAGTTGGTATTTAAAGTAATTGGTAAACAGGGTGATAACGCGTTTGTCGCCGGTTGCATCATAGTATTGTTTTAGTACTTTTAGCATCACCATTTTTGGCCACCAATCGCGGCTGTTATTGCGTTGTATACCCGGTTCGCCGGGGTAATCTTTTGATGGGCCGAAATAACCATCTGCCGTCTGGCTTTTTATAGACCATTCTACCCATGGCTTAACTTTAGCAATCAAATCTTTATCCTGTAAAATATAAGCTAAAGGTAAAAGGCCATCTATCCAGTAAGGGCCGCGTTCCCATTGGTCGCCGTCGCCGCCAAGCCAGCCATTGCGGCTGCCCATTACCAGCGGATATAATTTATCAAGGTTACCGGTAGCGCCGTTTTTTTGTTTTATCAGCATTTCGCGCAGCCAGCCTTGCGGTTTAATGGCACCAATAGGTAGTTCAATGTAAGGGCTTTGGCGCAGTGGTGCTTTAGCTTCTACATAATTTTGGCTGTGCCCATTTTTAGGCGCTAATGAAAAAATAGCAAGGGTTGCTAGCAGATAAAAAGGCTTCATGCTAAGGGTTTAAAATTGTGAGCTAAACATAGTCAGAATTTTTAAATTTCTGCTATAATATAGCTATTTTATCACCCCAAAACGCTTTAAATACGTATAAACATAGCATCCGGCACAAAACCCAGCCAGCGACTCGAGCGCTGCGAACACCATAATTATTGCCAGCAAAACCTTGGCGGTTGTAATAGAGGATAAATACAAGGCAATCAATATCATCACCATAAAACTTAAACCAATAATGGCCGCGAAACGCTTAGGCGCACGGTCTGTAGGTTTGTTTTTGACGTTGAATAGTTTGATTATCCAACCAGCGACAATAGCTAGAGGACTATAGTTATTTAAGTTGAAGGTACGCAAACCGAAATCAACAAATAAAAAAGCAGGTATTGCCCAATGAGTAAAGAAGAAGCACCCCGTTGTTAAAAGCAACACCATAAATGCAACTAGCCTCGCGCGATTCTCGTTTATCAATACAAAATCTACCGGGCAATCTAATTCTTGAGCCATTGTTATTTTTTGCTAAGTTTTGTAGGTAATATCTGATTTTTAGCCGCGTTGCTGGTAGCCCCTTTTAGGCCATACCAATAGGTTGTAGCGGCAAAGTCAGATGCGTTGTTTTCCCAGCCCAAGGTCTCTAAACTATAACGTAACGATTTGCTGAACGGTACCCTATCTAAAATACGGGTACGCGTAAAGGTATTATGCCCAAACGAGTCGGCATTATCAGCTCTTGGCGCGTTGGCGAAAGGTGTTTGGTAAAGTACTACCGGCGCCCATGAGGTGTTATAGTAATCTTCGGCACCGGTGCCATATTCGCTCGGGAATTTCTCGCCGTCGCGCCAAAGTTTCTGGTCGCCTTCGCCGTACCATTTGTGGCTGTGATTATATACCGCCAGTACATCGCCCATAAAAACACCTTTACCTGTAATTACATTCAAATCCCAATCGGTAGGTTTGTCTTCTTCGGTACGTTTAACCGGTAAGTTGTTCTGGCTTTTCCAATCGGCATGAAAATACATTGTATTAGCGGTCCAATCCCATTTGCTCAAGGTGGTTTTTACGTCTACATTTACAGCGTTGTCGTGTAAGTTTATCACCGTTATTTTAAGCGATTTTTTAAACGGCATCACCCAGCGACTAATGATCTCACCATGGTCAATCGTGCGGTACCAGCTGTGCATATCTTTAGCGCCCACGCCGCTGCCTCCAAAATCGCCAATGGGGCACCAAACGGTTTGCTGCCCGTCAAAATCAATTTTTAATATGGTCGACCGTAAAGCTTGCTCATAGTCTTCCGCGCTGCCCGCTTTCAACTTTATTTTAAGCACCCTAATAGCACCGCCGCTATTGTTTGATACCAGTACCTGTTTTTGTTTGGGCTGCAATGTGGCCTGCACTGCCATTGTCGACCCTTTAACTGTGGTCTCAGCATCGGGCATTAGCAACTTATCGCTAACAACTTTTGCCAACTCGCCAAGCGTGGCAAATTCTTTTAATGAGAAAGTTTGCACCTTGGTGCCTTTCGGATAGCTGCGATAATTGATCTGGTAATATCGCGGTTCGCGGTTGGGTTCTTTATCTTCAAAAGTTACCTTACAGTGTTTGGCATAGGGCATTGGCAGGTACATATTACTGCCGCCTTTTTCTTTAGCCTCATAGCTGGAATGAGCCTGCAACAGCCCTTTGCCTAATGGCATGTCGCTTTTCATTAAATCATACGCGGGGATAGTTATTTCCGGCTCGGTATCGCCATCAAAATAAATACGGATGTTACCCGCGCGTTTAAAAGTAGTTAACCAAAAACGTACAATAGCGCCTGGGCCATCAACATCAAGCATCACATTTTCTTTGCGGCC
>JAZKET010000021.1:37361-64813 GCA_040386815.1 Bacteroidota bacterium
GTTGGTTTCGGTGCGGATGTATTTAGTATGATCATCATTGGCAAACCATCCCGGTTTATCGGGCGATACAGATCTGCGGTCGTAACTACTTGCCTGGCTTTGTGTGTAGCTGGGCCAAAGCGTTACTGCACGCTCGTCAATCATTTCGTTAAGCATTGATGCTGTAGTAACCGTCTGCTGTGCAAAGCCGCCTACACATAACAGGCTTAACAAAAGTACGATGGTTGTTTTGCGAAGGTAAATCATGTACAAGTCTATAAAAAAGCAACGAAAGTATGAATAGGTTAGTAGTAAGTAAATATTGGTTAGCTAAGGGTTGTTTTTGGCCAAGGGCTTTTTCATAAATTGCAATCATGAAAAGCATTAAAGTTAGTTTGTTTGTCATTTCGCTTTTGACCGCGATAATTGTTGCTAAAGCGCAGGATAAACCTGTACTCACCATCACCATCAACGCCAAGCAAACTGCGCAAACCATACACAACTTTGGTGCGTCTGGCTGTTGGTTTTCTGAGGGGATAGCTAAAGATTGGCGGCCGGAAATTCGCGAAAAAATGGCCGAGCTGCTTTTTAGTAAAGAAACCACTGCCGACGGTATACCCAAAGGCATCGGCCTTTCTGCCTGGCGTTTCAACATTGGCGGCGGCAGTGCCGAGCAGGGCGATAAAAGCGGAATTGTAGATTTTAGACGACGAGTTGAATGTTTCTTAAATCCTGATGGTACCTATGATTGGAGCAAACAAGCCGGCTACCAATGGTTTTTGCGCAAAGCTAAAGATTATGGGGTTGAAAACTTAATGGCGTTTTCGAACACACCGCCGGTACAGTTTACCCAAAACGGCCTGGGATTTAAAACTGAAAAAGACTACAAAGCCAATTTAAATACGGATAAGTACAACGCTTTCGCTGATTTTTTGACCGAGGTTGTTAAACACTTTGACAAAGAGGGCCTGCATTTCAATTACCTGAGTCCGGTGAACGAGCCGCAATGGGATTGGAGCAACAAGCCCGGCCGGGCCAGTCAGGAGGGTAGCCCCTGGAGCAATGCCGAGATCTTTAAGATTGTAAACAGTGTTGATGCATCGCTAACTAAAAAGAAACTTAAAACACAGATCTTAACTACCGAAGCCGGGCAGCTTAACTTTTTATACAGCGGCAATACACACGCCTCAAATCAGATTCAAGAGTTTTATGCGGATAATGGCAAGTACAGTTTAAACAACTTAAAACATCTGCCTCGCATAGTTGCCGGGCATAGCTATTTTACCGAAAATGGCGATAACAACCTCATCAACATTCGTAAAAATGTGGCTGATACCGCTGCTAAGTATCAGGTTGATTTTTGGCAGTCAGAGTATTCCATGCTTGCCGACGGCTATAAAGAAGGCACAAAGGGACGCCGCAGCCAAACAGATTGCGCCTTGTTTTTAGCTAAGGTAATTAATCACGACCTTACCGTTGCCAATGCTACAGCCTGGCAGCTATGGAACGCCTGGGAGCCCGGAGATGCAGAATGGGATACCCGCTATTACCTTCTGGCTTTAAAACCCAATGCCAACTATACTAACGGCGATTTTGCTATTACCAAAAACCTTTGGGCTTTTGGTAACTACAGCCGCTTTATTCGCCCGGGAATGAAAAGATTACTCACTAACCGCAACGACGGCCTTACACCCACGCAGGTAGCACAGGATGTTATGATATCGGCATTTACAGGCGGTAAAGATAAGTTGGTAATGGTGCTGATTAACTACACGCTGCAAGCACGAAGCATTAAGCCGGTTTTAGCCGGTTTTACATCCATCAAAAAGTATCGTACTTATACTACATCGGTTACTGACGACTTGAAACCATCGGCACAGCAGCAGTTTAATGGACAGATAAATTTACAACCCAGATCTGTCACCACCATCGTGTTTAATTAACTGCGAATTATGCCAAACAAAAAACGGCGCCGCATTGCACAACCCCTTGAGCAATTTGGCACCGTTAACTTGTACTTGACAACACCAAAGGAAGAATATTGTGGGGGTGTAATATTCTACGTTTTTGTCAAATTGTTAAATTATTTTGGCATTTATTGTTTTAGTAATTTTTCATTTCTTTTACCAGCAAGTCGGCAATCTTTTGATGCCCTTTGTCCGTTGGGTGCAGACCATCATAGGTCCAGTTAGTGGCACCAGCGGGGTAGGGGTAGTCGTCTTTATCAGGGTTAAAAGGCATATCAATGTATTTTGGATAAGCATAGTTTTGATATTCGCCACTAGCATCGCGCAGGCGTTTATAATTTACAGCATTTTTTGTGGTGATGCCGCTTTTGTAATAAAGGTCAATTAGGGCAACGTTTTGTTCTTTGGCAATATCCTTTACGGCGTCGGCATAGGCAGATAAGGTTACGCCTTGTTTGTTGGCTTTATAAGATCCGTAAATGATACTATGCACATTGTTTATATCAATAAAATCAGTACGCTGTAAAGGCGTCATCAATATAATTTTGGCATCCGCGTTTAAGCTGCGTATCTTATCCAGCATGGTACGATATGCTCCATATACTGTTTTGTTGCCGGTAGCCCTGCGGTAATCGTTAATAGTGCCAATAGGCAGGCCTACCCACCAATCGTTAGTACCCAGAAATATGGTGTATACATCGGCTTTTTCAATATGGAGGTTATCAAAGTTTTCGGCAATGCCTTGCGCAGTCCAACCGGGGTAGCCATGGTTAGCAAATTTTATGTAAGGCAGTTTCTCAACTACGCGGTCCATATAACCTTTGGTTAAAATGCCTTTAGTGGTATTTTGATGATCGTTATGAAAGGTTATCGAGTCGCCAATAGCCATCCATTTTAATTGTTTTTGTCGGATGAAAGCCACAAATACGGTAGCCGTTAGTAATAACACAAATAATTTTCTCATATAAATGCAATTTACTTTTTCTCGTCGGTGATAACCCAATCTTTGGGCGCTTTAAAACCTTTGCGGCCCTGTCCAAACGGTGGCACAGAAAACTCAGAGGTAATTGCGTCAAATGGTGCTATCGTTTTTAATAATTGTTGATAAATATCGGGTTGGGTAGCTTTTATATTGCTTTTTTCAGATGGATCGTTCACAATGTCAAACAACTGATCCTCAGTTTGCTTCATGGCGTCATTACCTGCATTGGCCTTAACCAACTTCCATTGATTATTTACCAAACTACCGTAGCCCAGGTATATGTCTCGTTTTATCTCTTTCGTCTGTCCCAAAAATACCGACGACATATCTAACCCGTCAAAAGGTTTGTGCTGAGCGTCTTTTACGCCGGCAATGTTCAATAAAGTTGGCATCACATCTACATAGCCCATTAATTGGTTAATTTGTGTACCGCCCTTTAATACGGCGGGCCATTTTACTATCGCCGGTGCACGTACACCGCCATCCCATTCCTGAAACTTATTACCACGCAGTTGGCCACTTGAGCTGCCACCGCCCGGCGCGGCGCCGTTATCGCTAAAAAACAATACCAAAGTATTATCGTCAATATTGGCTTGCTTTAGCTGATCTAATATCCGGCCAATCCCTCTGTCTAAACAACTCACCATGGCTGAGTAAGTTTGCCTTGGCGTATTGCCCCGGCCGTTGTCGCTGCCTATGGCATCGTCAACCGCAATACCATTACCAAATTTGGGTTTGCTTTCGTCATAGCCATACGCAAGCAGGTCTTCTTTTTTAGCTTGTAAAGGGCCATGCGGCGCATTGTAGGCAACATATATTAAAAAGGGTGAGTTCTGGTTTGAATAGTCCTTAATGCATTTTACCGCCTCGTCGGTTATAAGGTCTGTACTATAGCCCTTATCAAGAGATGTATTCCAGTCGTTGTGCCAGTCCAGCTCACCTTCGCGTTTGTGGGTAAAATAATCTATGGCCCCATTATAGTGCCCATAAAAGTGAGTAAAGCCTTTGTTTAGCGGCAGGTAATCTTTTTTAGCATGACCTAGGTGCCATTTGCCTAAAGCGGCCCTGTTTTGATAGCCAGCATTTTTTAAAAGCTCGGGCAAAAACTTCTCGCTAAGGTCAACCCCGAAACTGCTCCATGGTGGTATTACAGTTTGTCGCAGCCCAAACCGGTTAGGATATCTGCCTGTAAGCAAACCCGCACGCGTTGGCGAACAAACCGGCGCTGTATAAAATCGACTTAATATAACCCCCTGTTTAGCCAGGCCGTCAATGTTAGGTGTTTTTATTTCACTGCCATGAAAACCTATATCGCCCCAACCCAAGTCATCGGCCAGTATAATTATGATGTTTGGCTTTTGGGTGGTTTGTGCTAAAGTTTGAAGGCTTATCATTGAAAATGAAATGAGTAGCATCAATAAGATTTTGTATTTTCTTCTCATATGTAATTGGTATAAAGACAGCTATTGTGGCATATAAATATATGGCTTATATTAAATTATAGTCAGATGTTTTGTGATTAGAGTGATACAATAGCGGCGCTTCGATATGCTAATTTTCTTAAAATGCCAATATAGTATCAAAACTGGATTGTTATTTGCAGTTTTTAATACCAAATGTCCCTTTCTTTGTATTTAAGATTATAAACCAATTGATCAACCTTTATTAAAAATGATGAAAAAGTTACTTTTTGTCCTGTCGGCTGTTATGCTGGCCTTTAATGGCTACGCACAGCAATTTAACGGTCTGGATATGAATCTGGGCACCTTGTCAAGACTATCAGATGCTAAAACCCGCTCTATAAGCCCTGAAAATTTCACCGGCGAAAAAGGCAAAGGTGGTATGGCCGATCCGGTTAAAGATAAAAACAAACGTAATGTTGCTAACGCCACAGCCGCCGCCCGCGATTTGGGTATAGGTTGGAAAGTCAACCCTTACATCATTATTGAGCCCGGCCAAACTTTTACCATCGGCGAGATCAATGGATCGGGCGCTATACAACATATTTGGATGACGCCTACCGGCAACTGGCGTTTATCTATCCTGCGTTTTTATTGGGATGATGAAACTACACCTTCTGTTGAAGTGCCGGTTGGCGCGTTCTTCGGGATGGGCTTAAATGCCTATGCGCCTTTAAATTCATTACCGGTGACAGTTAATCCGGGTAGCGCGTTTAATTGCTACTGGAAAATGCCTTTCCGCAAAAAATGTCGTGTAACTATGGAAAACATAGACGATCGCCCGATGAACCTTTACTACCAAATTGATTATACATTAACTAAAGTGCCTGAGGATGAAGGTTATTTCCATGCGCAATTTCGTAAATCAACCCCTAAAGATAATTCTGTTTATACCATACTTGATGGTGTAAAAGGCAAAGGGCAATACATAGGTACTTACATGGGCCTAACCGTAAATAACAACGGCTGGTGGGGCGAAGGCGAGATCAAATTTTATATGGACGGCGATACCGACTTTGCTACAATTGTAGGTACTGGTACTGAGGATTATTTCTGCGGATCATACAATTTTGATACGCGTAAAAAGAATGCATATGGGGTGGATGTTCCAAATTACACTGAGTTTTCTACCCCCTATGCCGGGTTGCCACAAGTAATACGCGGCGATGGATTGTATCAGGTACGCCAGCGCTTTGGTATGTACCGCTGGCATATTCAAGATCCTATCCGTTTTGATAAGGATTTGAAAGTTACTATACAAGACTTAGGCTGGAAATCGGGCGGACGTTACCTGGCGCAAAATTCTGATATTTTCTCAGTTGCATTTTGGTATCAAAATGGCCCGCATGGGGCCTTCCCCAAATTGCCGACTAAGGACGAATTGGAGATAAATTAAACAAACCACCTTGTCATCCTGAGCGTAGCGAAGGATCTGTCGGCAATGCAAACGCTGCGTGGGCATATCCTTCGTTCCTCAGCATGACAAACCAAATAAGACTGATATCGCTTATGAAAAATGAGTCAGGCCGTCGTGTCTTTTTACGTAATTTGGGTTTGGGCGGGGCAGCTACGCTGTTGCCCATCAGCTTAAAAGCATCGCCCAAAACAGAAGCTGAACAAACCGCCGCGCCGGCAAAGCGCCAATATAACGCGCTTTACACCGGCAGCAACAATAACCGCATCGCTTTCCCGATAGGTGGCATTGGCGCAGGTATGTTTTGTTTGGAAGGGACGGGGGCTATATCGCATATGTCTGTAAGGCATAATCCTGAGATATATTTTGAGCCGGCTATGTTTGCCGCAATCAGCATAAAAGGATTGAAAAGCAGCTCTAAAGTGCTTGAAGGCAGGGTGCCCGAATGGAAGAAATTTGGTAACCGCGACTCTGGTCTGGGCGGTACAGGTGGTGCTACCTGGGGCCTGCCAAGGTTTGAAACAGCTGAATTTGCTGCGCGATTTCCTTTTGGCGAGGTGAAGTTGCAGGACAAAGATGTTCCGTTGGATATTCAGATCACCGGTTGGAGCCCATTTATCCCAACAGACGAAGACAATGCCAGTATGCCTTTTGGCGCATTGGAATATAAGTTTAAAAACACCGGTGCACAAAGTCGCGATTGTGTTTTTTCCTACAACAGTCGCAATTTTATGGATCAGCGGGATACTAAAAACTCTATAAAATCCATAAAAAACGGGTTTTTACTTTCTGCGGATGCCACACCGACCGACCCGCAAAAGCAAGGCGAGTTTGCCATTTACACTGATAACGACGCAACCGTGGTAAACCACTGCTGGTTTAGAGGTGGTTGGTTCGATGGTTTGACCATGGCCTGGAAAGCCGTTGAAAATGTTGATGTGGTAAGCAACCCGCCTGTAGAGCGTGACGCGCCGGGGGCATCGCTGTTTGTGCCTTTCAAAATAGGTCCCGGCGAGGAAAAGACCATCCGCCTGATGATGACCTGGTATGTCCCGAACACCAAGCTGCGGATGGGAGAGGTTGACCCAACAGCCAAAGCAAAAGTTGAGGCCGATCCGCTATTGAAATTTCATAAGCCATGGTATAGTAATAAGTTTAAAAATATCAATGAAGCCGTGGCCTATTGGGTTACCAACTATGGCGATCTGCAGAAGAAGACTAAGTTATTTACCGACACATTTTATAAAAGTAGTCTGCCGCCTGAGGTAATTGAAGCTGTTGCGGCAAACTTGACCATCCTGAAATCGCCAACGGTTATGCGGCAGTATGATGGCCGCTTTTGGTGCTGGGAGGGTAGTGGCGATAATTGGGGTAGTTGCCATGGCTCATGCACACACGTGTGGAATTACGCCCAGGCCGTGTCGCATTTGTTTCCATCATTAGAACGCAGCTTGCGCGATACTGAATTTAACGAAAGTCAGAACGCCGAGGGACACCAGATGTTTCGTTCAAATTTGCCGATTACACCGGTGCTACATAACTTCCATGCTGCTAGCGACGGTCAGTTGGGTGGCATTATGAAAGTACACCGCGAGTGGCGCATCAGCGGCGATAGTGAGTGGCTAAAAACCATCTATCCAAAAGTGCAGACCAGTTTAGACTATTGCATCAAAACCTGGGACCCGAAAGGTAACGGTATTGTGCAAGAGCCGCACCATAATACATACGATATTGAGTTTTGGGGGCCAACCGCATTTGCTACCAGCTTTTACCTTGGGGCATTGAACTCCCTCATCGTCATGGGTAAATTTCTGAAAAAGGATGTGAAGAAATATGAATCGCTTTATGCTAAAGGCAAAACTTACATAGAGCGTGAATTATACAATGGCGAGTATTTTTTCCAAAAGATACAATGGAAAGGCTTGCAAGCACCCGACCCAACCAAGGTACAATCATTTGCATCTGGCTACACGCCGGAGGCTTTGGCTTTGCTGGAGAAAGAAGGCCCTAAATACCAGTATGGCGAAGGGGTATTGTCTGACGGCGTAATGGGTAGCTGGTTATCACGCATGTGCGGGCTGGCCGATCCGTTCGATTCGTCAAAAATAAAGAACCACTTAAAGGCCGTGCATCAGCATAATTATAAAGCCAACCTGCATGAGCATTCAAACCCGCAGCGTCCAACCTTTGCCATTGGCGATGAAGGCGGCTTACTGCTTTGCTCGTGGCCAAAAGGGGGCATGCTATCTTTGCCGTTTGTATATAGCAATGAGGTATGGACAGGCATTGAATACCAGGTAGCATCGCACCTGATGCTGGTGGGTGAGGTAGAGAAGGGACTGGACATTGTCCGTGCTTGTCGCAATCGTTACGATGGGCAGGTACGCAACCCGTTTAATGAATACGAGTGTGGACACTGGTATGCGCGTGCCATGTCAAGCTATGGTATGTTAGAAGGATTGACAGGTGTGCGTTATGATGCGGTGACTAAAGCGCTGCACATTGATTCGAAAGTTGGCGATTTTACCAGCTTCCTTTCAACAGCCAGCGGTTTCGGTACAGTGACATTGCAAGCCGGTGTGCCAAGTTTAAATGTGGCCTATGGGAAAATACTTGTTGACAAAGTATTGGTTGCAGGTGTGGTTAAAAAAATGGGATAGAGTCCCGAATTTATTACTTATGAATATCACAGGAAAACAAATAATAGGCTACACGACCGCTGAGAACGGAACGGAAACGTTTGATAGTGTAGGCATAACAGAAAATAATAATACCCCTTACGTTTTTGTTGAAGCATCGGCAGCTGATGTTGACGCGGCGGCAAACAAGGCAGCATCGGCATTTAAAACTTACAAGCTATTGCCTGCGGCAGAGCGTATTAAGTTTTTAGGGGCTATTACAACCGAGATAAACAACATTCGCGAAACCTTGGTGGCAGTTGCCATGCAGGAAACACACCTACCACAGCCACGTTTGAATGGCGAGATAGATCGTACTATCAACCAAATCAATTTATTTATCAATTTGCTGAAAGAAGGTTCGTGGGTAAACGCGGTGATAGACCAAGCTAATCCACAGCGCCAGCCCTTGCCTAAGCCGGATATCCGACAAATGGCGCGGCCATTGGGGCCTGTTGCTGTATTTGGCGCCAGCAATTTTCCGTTCGCTTTTTCTGTTGCCGGTGGCGATACGGTTTCTGCTTTGGCGGCCGGTTGCCCGGTAGTTTATAAAGCGCATTTCGGTCACCCTGTAACATCAGAGTTGGTTGGCTATTGCATTGCCGAAGCTGCTAAGAAAACCGGTATGCCCGATGGTGTTTTTTCGCTATTGCAAGGCAAGGGTACCGAAAGCGGGCAGGCATTGGTTAAACATGTACTGATAAAAGCGGTTGGTTTTACAGGCTCATTAGGCGGTGGCCGAGCTTTGTTTGACACGGCTAATCAGCGCGATGAACCTATCCCGGTTTATGCCGAAATGGGGAGTGTGAACCCTGTGTTTTTACTGCCCGGAAAATTGGGTGAAGATCCTGAAGGGTTGGCTAAATCATTAGTAGCATCAAATACTTTGGGCGTTGGCCAGTTTTGTACCAATCCTGGGGTGATATTAATGTTGAATGGTAATGATGCGGATAGGTTTCTAAACCAATACGGATCATCATTAGACGAAGCTAACGGTGGGGCAATGTTGACAGATTCGATCTATCAGTCTTATTGTAAAGGCACAGCCGCTTTAGCTGCATTACCAGCGCTTGCCTCTTTAGGTAAAGGTATGGCTGTAAGTAATGCAGCTGTACCGCAGGCATATAAAGTATCTGGTACCGATTTTTTAAAGGATAGTAAATTGGTGCATGAGTATTTTGGCCCGGTTGCTATCCATGTTGTGGCTGATGATGTGGAGCAGCTTTTACAGATAGCCGCAGGCCTGCCCGGGCAATTAACCACCAGCGTTTGGGCCAATAGCGATGATGCAGCAGTGCATAAAGCTTTGTTTGATATTTTAGAAGAAAAAGCAGGCCGGTTAATGATCAATAATGTGCCTACAGGCGTTGAAGTAACTCATGCCATGCTGCATGGTGGCCCTTATCCGGCTACTACGGATAGCCGTACAACTTCGGTTGGGTCGGCAGCTATATACCGTTTTACCAGGCCGGTTTGTTACCAGAACTTCCCGCAGGTTTTATTGCCTGCCGAGCTGCTTAACGCCAACCCGCTAAACATTTGGCGCAAGGTTGATGGCGAGTTCACTAAGGCTGTAATTGCTTAATAATGATAACGATGCGTGCAAGAACATTAAAAATACATCCAAAAGATAATATAGAAGTAGCGCTGACAGACCTCGCCGCCGGCGAAACCATTACATCAGGCGAAAGCCAGGTGACGCTGTTAAATGATGTTGCCGCCAAGCACAAATTTGCACTTACTGATCTGCAAGCCGGCGACGATGTCATTATGTATGGCGTGCTGGTAGGTAAAGCTATATCGACCGTAAAACAAGGCGACATCATCACCACCAAAAATATAAAACATGCATCAGGCGATTATGCTTTGGGCGAACGTAGAACCGATTGGTTGATACCCGATACTAGAGCCTGGAAAAACCGCACTTTTAATGGCTACCACCGTGCCGATGGGTCGGTGGGGGTGTCAAACTATTGGTTGGTTATTCCCCTGGTGTTTTGCGAGAATAGGAACGTGCAGGTTATACAGGATGCCTTTGCCAAAGAACTGGGCTATTTGAATGATATTTCGCCAGAACGAAATCATGTAAAAATGCTGGTAAATCTGTATAAATCCGGAAAAAATGCGGGTGATATTTTGAGCAGCGATCTTTCTATCGAGACAGACGTTTTAACTGCTGATGACAAGATCTTTCCCAATGTTAACGGCATCAAATTTTTAAACCACTCGCTGGGTTGCGCCGGTATTAAAGAGGACACCCGCGATATCTGTGGATTGCTGGCCGGCTACATCACTCACGCTAATGTGGCCGGCGCTACCGTGCTAAGCCTGGGTTGCCAAAACGCGCAGATTGATATGCTGAAGGCAGAGATCAATAAGCGCGATGCCAACTTCTCGAAACCATTATACACTTTAGAGCAACAACAAATAGGCAATGAGGCCGATTTGCTTAAACTTGCCGTAAAGCAAACCTTTGCGGGTATGATGCAGGCGAATGAATTTACCCGCAAGCCTGCGCCGCTAAGCAAGCTATGTATTGGTTTGGAGTGCGGTGGTTCTGATGGTTTTTCGGGCATATCGGCTAACCCCGCATTAGGCCATGCGTCGGATATTTTGGTGGAGCTGGGCGGATCGGTGATCTTGTCTGAATTTCCTGAATTATGTGGCGTTGAGCAGGAGCTAAGCGACCGTTGCGTGGACGAAGAGACCGCCAGCCGCTTTATCCACCTGATGCGATCTTATCATGATAAGGCTAAAGCTTTTGGTTCTGGGTTTGAAAACAATCCATCGGCAGGTAATGTACGCGATGGCTTGATTACCGATGCTATAAAATCTGCCGGGGCGGCTAAAAAAGGCGGCACGTCGCCGGTTACGGATGTGTTGGATTATCCTGAAAAAGTTAAAAAGCCCGGATTGTCACTGTTATGCACGCCGGGTAGTGATGTAGAGTCAACCACTGCCGAAGTTGGCGCCGGGGCAACCATTGTGGTATTTACCACAGGTTTGGGCACACCTACGGGTAATCCGATAACGCCGGTGGTTAAAGTATCAACCAATACCAGGCTCTACCAAAAAATGACGGATATTATCGACATTGATGCCGGTACCGTTATCAGCGGCGAGGAGAGCATTGCTCAGGCAGGCGAACGTATCCTTGAGCACATCATCCGCATAGCCAGCGGCGAAGAAAAAGTGAAGGCCGTGGAAGCAACCCACGATGATTTTATACCGTGGAAAAGAGGAATATCCCTATAAATACCCCTATATGAAATTATTTAAAACCATCAAAGAAATTTATTTAAAAACGGACGCATCTGTTTACAAAGTTGAGAGCGATTGGGACACATTGATCAACCGCGAAAATTTATATCAGCACCTAACCGCTATCATTGCGACAGCAAAAAAAGTAACCGATAAAAACTGGCAGGCCAATTTGCAAGCGCCCGTTGGTAAACAAGAAATTTGGGCAGCTGGTGTAACTTATTTGCAGAGTAGAGACGCAAGGGTAGAAGAGTCGCAGGAGTCGGGCGGATCTGATCTGTACAAACGTGTTTATGACGCCGATCGGCCGGAGCTGTTTTTTAAGTCGACACCATATCGCGTGGTAGGCCATTTACAGGATGTAAGTATCCGTAAAGATTCAACCTGGAACGTGCCCGAGCCGGAGCTGACCTTGTTTATCAATTCGCAAGGCAATATACAGGGCTATACTATTGGTAATGATATGAGTTCGCGCAGTATTGAGGGCGAGAACGCGCTGTATCTGCCGCAGGCTAAAACTTATGATAAAAGCGCGGCTGTTGGTCCCTGCCTTACGGTGCTGCCATCGGCTATCAGTCAGGAAACTAAGATCAGTATTGTTATAAAACGCGGTGGTATTGCGCTTTATGAAGGTAGCACGCCGCTATCGCGTATGAAACGTACTTTGCCAGAGCTGGCTGGATTTTTATTCAGGGAGCTGAGTTTTGAGCATGGCGCCTATTTGATGACCGGTACCTGTTTGGTGCCGCCAAATGATTTTACCTTGCAACCCGGTGATGTAGTGGATATTAGTATTGATGGCATTGGGACGTTGAGCAATACGGTGGCGTATAATTAAGGTACGTTATAAAAACATTTTTGTCATTGCGAGGAACGAAGCAATCGCAAGGAGACAAGTAGCGCACTTCGCAGCGTGCGATTGCTTCGTTCCTCGCAATGACAACCTTAGTAGTAATAGTTATATAAACCAATAGAAGACATGAACCATAAACTGAAAATTAACTACGCAATAATAGCTTTGGCCGCGGCTTTGTCGGCTTGCCAAAGCGGTGAAAAAAAGGACTCGGCAGGCAGCGATACCACAGGCCAATACGCTAAAGGTACTTATGGCTATGATCTTGATTTTCTGAAAAAGAACGACAGCGTAATTGTGCTGAAAACTGCTGATGGGCAGGCGCAGGTTATTGTGTCGGCCAAGTATCAGGGCAAGGTGTTTACATCAACTGCCGATGGTTTAGGGGGACGTAGTTTTGGTTGGATAAACTATAAAACCTTTGCTGCCGATACCGACGCGCACATGAACGCTTATGGTAGCGAAAATCGTTTATGGTTAGGGCCAGAGGGGGGTAAGTTTTCCCTTTACTTTAAACCCGGCGCCAAGATGGAGTTTGCCGACTGGCATACACCAAAAGCTTTTGATACTGAGGCCTGGCAGGTAAAATCGGCCACCGAAAGTATGGTAGCTATGACTAAGGATATGGATCTGCAAAACTATGCGGGTACACAGCTAAAATTAACTGTTGAGCGTAGCATAAGTATACTCGAGAATGCAGATATAGAAGAAGAGCTGGGCGTTAAACTTAACCCGCAAACCAAAGCGGTGGGTTTTATTGCCGGTAACTCTTTAACCAACACAGGCAACTTTGAGTGGACACAAACCACCGGCGCTCCTTGTATGTGGAATTTGGATATGTTTACGCCATCGCCAAAGGTGGTGATTATCATTCCGTACAACAACGCTAAAACAGCCAGGGTGGCTACTACCGATTATTTTGGGCAGATACCTGCTGATCGTATCGTTTATAAAAACAATATTTTATTCTTTAAGGCCGATGGTAAGTCGCGCGGTAAACTGGGTATAACGCCTAAGCGCGCAATGCCGGTTATTGGCAGTTTTGATGCAGAGAACAACGTGCTTACTATTGCTAAATTTGATGTAGATAACAACGGCCTGTACCTTAACCAGGAGTGGCGCACCGACCGCGACCCGCTAAGCGGCGACGCGGTAAACGCCTATAACGACGGCCCGCTTGCCAACGGTAGCCAGATGGGTCCGTTTTACGAAATTGAAAGCGTATCGCCTGCCGCATTCCTGAAACCCGGTGCAAAACTTAACCATATGCACATGGTGTTTCATTTTACAGGTGATAAAAATGAGTTGAATGCTATTGCACAAAAGGTATTAGGGGTGAAATTGGAAGAGGTTGAGGAGGTGTTTAAGTAGATTATCTCCCTCGAACCCACAATGTCATTTCGAAACGAGGAACGAGTGAGAAATCTTATACGCCATGCTAAGGATAAAAGCGTCAATCGTCGTTGATCTCATTATTTAAAACTCCCCAACATGTCATTTCGAAACGAGGAACGAGTGAGAAATCTTATACGCCACGCGAAGTGTAAAAGCGTCAATCGTCGCTGATCTCATCATTTAGAAATCGCCATTCGGGATTAAACTGGTGTATTAAGGCATCTTTTTTCTCCCGTCTGTATTTCTTTATTTGTTTTTCGCGGTCAATGGCGTTTTGAATATCAGCGAAGTGTTCATAATAAACCAAATTGTAACAAAGGTATTTTCCAGTGAAAGATTTTACGTTTCCTTTATTTTCCTTGTGTTCAAATAATCGTCTGCGCAAGTCATTAGTTACGCCGATGTATAACACGGATCGGTCTGGGTTTGTGGTAATGTATATGTAGAAGTTATAGTTCCACATCTTTTTGCTGTATAAGATTTCTCACTCGTTCCTCGTTTCGAAACGGCATCTTGATTATGTATTGGGGAGGGGTAATCAACTTGCAAACGCGTGCACATGGCTGGTATACGTTTTAGCATACTGCAGTGGTGTAATCTTCAGTAGTGCCTTAAATTGCCTGTTAAAGTTTGACAGGTTGTTAAAACCACACTCGTAGCATATCTGCGATATGGATTCTTTATTTTCTATCAGTAATTTGCAGGCATAGCCAATGCGTATCTCCAGCAAAAACTGCCAGTAGGTTTTAAGCGTGCGGGTTTTAAAGTAGCGGCAAAACGAGTTAGGGCTTAGGTTAGCTGCTGCTGCCGCGTCTTTTATTGAGATATTCTTTTTAAAATTATTAAACGTGTAGGTGTATATCACATTTATCTTGTCGGTAGTGGTCAGGTCATACGTTTTGTTAAAGCCTGGCGATGACAATAGTTCATAATCGCCGCTTCGGCTAATGGTATCCAGTATATTCAGCAAAAATTCTACCCGTTTTGAGCCTGTGGCATGCAGGTTTTTTTCCATGGCATCAATCACCGTCTCGCGGGTTTCGCCAAGGATTTTTAACCCTCGTTTTGAAATATCCAGCATTTCTTTTATTAGCCTAAGCTCGGGCAATTGCATAAATGCGCCACCCCAAAAATCTTCGCGAAAGTGTATAGCTATGGCCTCAATATTAAGTGTAGGGATATTTTGAAAGTATATAGAATCGCTACGCCACATGTGGGGCAGGTTTGATCCCAGCAGCACCAGGTCGCCGTCTTCAAAAGGCGCCATGCTATCGCCAACCAGGCGCAGGCCGGTACCCTTACGTATATAAGTAAGTTCAATTTCGGGGTGATAATGCCAGTGGTTATACAAAAAAGGATATATATCCTCGCGTATACTAAAGGAGTTATTGCCGCTATCAACTTTTCTTAAGATCGGTTTCATATTGGTTAGATGCTGATCTGTAAAATTGAGGGCAATATATAGATATGTTACTAGCGCAACAAATGTTAGAAGCAATAATTACCCTCTCAACCTCTTAAAAGCGTCGTTTTTATAATTACGCCCAACAGGTATCTCTTTACCGGCAATTTCAACCGAAATGGAGTTGTAGCTGTCTATTTTAGCAACATTTACCATAAAAGAGCGGTGTACACGCAGAAAGGCATCATCGGGTAGTAACTCTTCAAGGATGCTTATTTTTTGTTTCGATACCAGCACTTTATCAGGCAGGGCAACTTTAACATAGTCGCCATAGCTTTCAATCCAAAGTACTTCGGCTACGTCAACCTTAACCATTTTACGGTCTACCTTCAGGTACATAAAATCTGTATTGTCTTTAACCGGTGTATGGTTGGTAATGGTTGTAGCTTGATTACTTAAACCGAAAAAGTAATACACCTTATCCATCGCTTTCAAAAAACGATCAAAGGGGATAGGCTTAACCAGGTAATCAACAGCATTCAGTTCAAAACCTTCAACAGCATAATCATTAGAGGCAGTAGTGAAAATTATTTTTGGCGGATTTTTTAGTGTCTTAACCAGGTCGGTGCCGTTAAGGCCGGGCATCTTGACATCCAGAAAGGCAAGGTCAACCTTTTTTTGCTGCAGTACTCTAAAGGCATCTATGCCATTGGCGCATTTGGCAACAATCTCTACATCCTGAAAGCTTTGCAGATAATTTTCAATGATCTCAATAGCATAAGGTTCATCATCAACTATGATGGTTTTGATCTTCATATCTGTAGTAATATTAAATCTGAATGTGTTTGTCTAACCTGATCTCTAAAATTAACACAAACATATCATCATCATCGTTAAAAATTTTAAGATCGTAAGCGTTAGGGTAAAGCAGGTCCAATCGTTTTTGTACGTTGGGTAAGCCTATGTTGCCTTTATGGCGTTCTATGTCGCCGGGCAGGTTTTGTGGTTTGCTGTTTGATAGCTTCAGCTTTAGCAAATCGTTTTTAACCGTTAGGTCAAGCTTTATCCAAACGTCGCCTATCCGTTCGCTGGTGCCGTGTTTAAACGCGTTTTCAACCAATGGTAGCAGTAGCAATGGTGCTATGTTATAACCATCAAGATCATTCTGTATCTTGATATTCAGATCTATCCTGTCCTCGTATCGTATTTTTTCAAGGGCGATATAATTCTCTAATATTTCAACATCGCGCGATAGCGGAATAGTGGCCGTTTTGGTCTCATACAACATATATTTCAAGATCTCTGATAGCCCCATAACTATCCCGGGCGCTTTGTCTGATTTTGTGATGGATAGCGCATACAGGTTATTAAGCGTATTGAACAAAAAATGCGGATGTACTTGCCCTTTTAAAAAGTTAAGTTCGGCCTCAAGCGCTGCCTCGCGGCGCTCATGCCACATTTTGAAAAATTTTATGGTTAGCGCTATCCAGATAACCAGGTTTACACCTTTTACCGCATTGGCGTAGTAAGTTATATTAAATAGTTGTTGGCTAAACGTACCCTGTATTTTGGCCCATTTAAAATTAGGGTCAAGTTTTTTGTATTCGTGGTAAACGTTTGGATCAATGATCACTATGTCGACAATACGTGTTACCAAAGCCGACGTAAGTACACAAAAAACAGCCAGCAGGGCAAATAACGCGTACTTTTTATGCAGCAAAAAATAGGGCATTGCCCAGTATGCTATAGTGTAAAAGTACAGCATATGTACAGGCAGATATATCAGGTTATCGCATAGGGCCCACAAGTAGCTGGGTTTTGCTGCTCCAAACATAAATGTTAGCATCAGCAAAGCGGCAAGCCAAAATAACGCATGTTCTGTAACGCGCTTAATATTAAGGCCTTTGTTTGTTTTTTGCCATGTCATTTTACAAAGCTAATCAACAACAACTTTACCTGAAGGGATGCACACTTAAAAATTCGATGAACGGCGCGTTTTTAAAGACAGACTACCGGTTTTGTCTATGAAAAAAAGACTAATGTATAAAAATGGCATTAATAGGCTGTTTAAAGCAGTTGAACGCTTTATATAGTATGTGTAGCAGTATTGCTTTTTACTGAATGCGGGGCATTACATTTTTGTGCTGTTAATCAATGCAAATAATGAAAAAATATATCACCCTTGCCGCAGCTATTACAATTAGTTTACAAGCCTTTAAAAAATATCCGCAAGTAGTTGTTAGTCATGAAACTGCTAAGCCGGTTCTTAGCTATCACTTGCACCATGCTGTTTGGCTCATTCTTAAAAAAATCACCAATCTGGATACAATAGCCTAATCCGCAACAATTAATTAAATATTATAATGAACACGTTCACAATTAAAAAATGGCAATTGCCTATACTATTTTTTACCCTTGTAATGCTATTTACTGCTTGTAAAAAAGAAACTAATCAACCCGACCCTTCACCTACCGTACGCCCGCGGTTAACTAAGATAGAGCAAAACGCAAACAACTTTATGCTATTTGGCTATACCAGCAAGGGCTACCTTAACAAGTTTAATGCGGTTAATGACATATACTCAACCGAAGCTCACTTTGGCTACGACGACCATAACAAACTTATTGCCGGCCTTATGGACGATTTTGAAATGGAGTTTGTTTACCAGGGAGCAAAGCTACATAGGGTAAAGTTCTCGTCTGTTACAGACGACTCTTTTGAAGGCGACCATTATATGGAATTTACCTACACAAACGGAAGGGTAAGCAAAGCCGTAACTTTTGTTAAGGTAGACAACGATGATTATGTTCCTGAAATTAAATATACCTATGAGTATTATACAAACGGCGATCTTAAGACTGAAAGATCATACTACCTGGTAGCATTGCCTGACGAGTATGCACAGTCTGAACGTGTTGAGTATGAGTATGACAACCAGATAAACGCCTTACAAATGGTTGATGAAATTGCATACGTGTTACACCTATACAAATCAACGCACAACATTAAAAAAATTACCCGTTACGATGCAGGCAATCATCTCGAAGAAACTATAAGCTACTCGTTTAACTATAACGGCTTTGGTTTGCCAACCACAGGGGTCGAAAATATAACGTACCCAAATAGTCCGGTTATTAACCGCAATGTAACTTACTCATACCAATAGCTTGCTATATCAAACTGGTATCAATTATTTAATAGTCAGTAATATACTATCATGAAAATTTTCACAACAAAAAAATGGCGACTGGCCCTTTTACCACTAATTGCTGTGGTGGCTATTTCGTCATGCAAAAAGAAAGATAGAACCGACGACCCTGTGCCTAACGTACAGCAACGTCTTAGTAAAATAGAGCAAAACGCAACTAACTACATCACATTTGGATATACCGCTAAAGGTTTGCTAAATAAGTTCAAGTCGGTTAATGATAATTTAAGTTCTGAAGCTGAGTTTGTTTATGACAATACCAGCAACCAGCTGATGACCGGTAGTTGGGACGGCTTTAACATGGAGTTTAGTCGCAAAAACAATTTGCTTGACAGGGTTTACTTTACGCCCGACGCTACCAATCCGGCTTCTGACGAACATTATCTTAAGTTTTCGTACGCCAACGGCCGCGTAAGTCAAACGGTTGATTATGTGGCAGAGGGCAATGGTTTTATTCCGCGCGCCAAGCATACTTATGAGTATTATGCCAACGGCGATGTTAAAAGTCAGACCTACTATTACCTGGCAGCCATGCCAGATCAATGGGAGCAGCTTGAGCGTAATGTTTATGAATACGAGGATATGAAGAACGCCCGGCAAATACCGGATGAAGTTGCGTATACCTGTTATATGAGCAAATCGGTACATAACCTTAAAAAGATAATGAGCTATGATGCCAGCAATGCGCTTGATGAAACCATCACTTATACTTCAACTTACAACAACCTGGGCTTGCCAACCACGGCATTGGTAAATATTACTTATCCAAACAGCCCGGCTATCAGCTTTACCTTAAAATACTCATACCAATAACTAAAAATTGCAAACAATTGGTGATTAGCGCCTTCCCGGGAAACCGGGGGGCGTTTTTTGTTTAATGGTAGCCGGGTTATTGTTTACCCTGCTCACATAAAAAACATGTAAACATATCAGCATCCTAAAAAAATTAATTAACTTTAATTTAACCAATTGTAACCTAAGCCTTAAGGCCACTGTCAATAAATAACCTGTTAATAAACTATGAAAACTTTACCTATACCCGCTAAGTATTTGTTTTTCATTATACTTTTTGCTGTCGCGATTTCAGGCTGTAAGAAACAGCCGGCGGCTGATAACCCTATTACACCAGACCCTAAACCAGACACCAAACCACCCGTTGTTGTGCCCGAGGATAATGATAAGGACACAGTTAACAACACATGGGCCGCCTACTCGCACGCTAACGGACAAAAACCTTTGTATGATACTGTTTTTAAACAAGACAAGGTAGGTACGTTAGAGATAAAGATCACAGCCGAGCAGTGGACGAAGATAAGAGCCAACATGAAAACTATTTACGGTAATGATTTTGGCCAGCCCGGCGGCACAGGCGGGGGCATAAACCTGGACGACTACCCAGACCCTGACTACGTACCGGCAACTGTAAAATGTAATGGTAAAAAATGGCTGTTTGCGGGTTTCAGGCTTAAGGGCAACTCAAGCTTGCGCAGTTTATGGACCGCCGGAAATTATAAAATGCCCTTCCGTTTAAATATGGATAAGTTTGAGGATGCGCATCCATCTATAAAAAATCAACGTTTTTATGGGTTTACAGAGTTTTCCATGTCGCCGGGTTTTAATGATAACTCGCTGATACGCGAAAAGGTGGTGGCTGATATTTACCGTATGGCCGGTGTGCCTGCCGCGCGTACCGCGTTTTACAAGGTTTATATCGACTATGGCGATGGCCTGAAATTTAGAGGCACCTATACCATGTGCGAGATCATTGACGACACCATGGTGAAAGACCAGTTTGGCGAGGATAAGGGTAATATCTACAAACCACTATCAACCTTAAAGACATTTGAAGAAGCTAAGTTTGAAAAGAAAAACAATAAAACTGCCGCAAACTATGATGATGTAAAGGCTTTTGTAGATGCGTTAAACAGCCCTTTACGTACTACAGATGCCGCGCAATGGCGTGCTAGTCTGGATGCTACGTTCAATACATCGCACTTTTTAAACTGGCTTGCGGTAAGCGCAGCAATTATCAACTGGGATATTTATGGCTTTGCGCCGCATAATTACTATCTATACAACTCGCCAACCGGTAAGTTAACCTGGATACCCTGGGATCATAATGAAGCCCTGAATACAGGTTTTGTCGGTGGTAACCGTGCCGGTGCGGGCATACAACTTAACTCGGGGTTTATGACTGCCCAAAACGCCCCCTTGATTAGATACCTGGCAGAAGACCCTGTTTATTTTGCAAAGTATAAACAGCTGTTAAAGAAATTTAAAGATGATGTTTTCAAGCCGGCAGTGATGGATGCGCTATTTGAAAAAAACAGCGCGCTAATTGCCCCTGGTGTAGACAGAACAAATGATGAAAAAGTTAGCGGCACAGCACCGCTTACAAAAGAAATGTTCAGCAATGAGCTTAATGCGCTAAAGGCCTTTGTGGTGAAACGTAATGCTGATATAACTGCCTTTACAAATTAAAAGCAGTGGGTAGCTAAACAAAACGCCTTTCTGTGTGAAACAGAAAGGCGTTTTGTTTTTATATGAGATAGTATTATTTAATTGGTTTGACAGTAAAGTTTTCAAACAACGCATCAAATTTTAATTTGCCCGGTGCGGCGGCTACCATGCCTATCTGCACTTTTACCTTTGGCTGAAAATAAGCCAGGCGCAGCATATCAAATTTATTGCCGTCGAAAGAATAACTTATTTGCACAAAATCGCCTTTGCGTAGTAGTTTTAGCCACATAGACTTTGGGCTGTCGTGGCGTGGCACCACAGACCAGTCTGACGTATTATGAGTTACCACGGCGCTTACATTTTGTACACCGTCTACATACTCAATACCTGTTTTTATCCAGTTTTTATTATCGGTACGTATCATCAGGCCAGCTTGGTGAAAAAGTTCTTTATACTGGCCCGTTATTTTTACGGTAGCCTCAAAATCGCCGGTAGCTTGCTGGTAATAAAATGGCCCGCTATCGCGTATGAAACCGTAATGGGTTATGCGCCAAAAATCAGTAGCTGGTTCAACCGTCATGGTGACATTGTTTTTTCCGGCTTTCCATTGTTTGGGTTTGTTAAGCCAATTCATTGGGGCTTGCGCGCTGGCGTTTAGGCCCGCGGCGGTGCAAAGCAGCACCAGTAATAATTTAATGTTGTGGTTCATGGTAGTTATAAATTATGCAGCAAACATAATAAATGCCTGCGCAGCTTGCTAATATGTTTTTGTGGGCGATGATTGCCTATTTTACCACCGCGTCAAAAGCGCTGTTAAGGATGTTTCCGTTGCGTTTAGCCTGTATCCAGATACGGTACTTGCCCGGCTGCGGAAAAGTATACGGAAAGCTTATTTGATGCGCCTCATGATTGGTAACGCCTGCAGTTTTGTGGGGCATATCTGCCATTAACAGGTTGTTGCGGTCAGTCTCGGTCATCGCATAAAGCTTCGTCATAAAATGATTAATGCTATCTGCAAAAGCGGTTGATGACGGTAGGTATTTATCCCAACTGGTGTGTTGCGCAATGCGGTCCAACATCGCTTTCTGCGACCCCACAGAAAAGCTGCCCGCCGGATGCAGGTGTATGTATACGCTGCCATCGTCTTTTAAAATAACGGCGTGCGCCATCATGCCCATATAGGGTTCTAAAATAGCAGGTTTACGGTCTGGGCCAAGTATTTCAAATTTAAGTTGGGTAAGTTCGCCGGCTTTTAGCTGGTCGCCGGGCTTTTGCATCCATACCGCGGTTGATTCGTCGTTCAGCTTAGTTTCAATCCCTGGCGAGCCACATATAGCGGCGCCTGTGCGGGTAGCTGTTTTGCTGTTTATGGCGTTGCTGATATAGTATGCATCGTCACGGTCGGGCTTAATGGCGGTGGGTACTTTTGACGTTACGTTTTTAGATATGATCAGGGTATCTACAATAGTTTCCGCAAAGCCACTCAGTCGGGTAATATCGGCATAAACAAGATACTTTCCGGCAGGCATATCAGGTACTTTAGACACGTAGGTGACAGAATCCATACGGCGTGGGTGCAGGTGGGCAAACACGTCCAAATCGCCGGCCTTTATCAAAAACAGGTGCATCAGCTTACCATGATCTGGCACCAGGTAATTCATTTTGCGCGATACTGACATGCGCCAGTTTTGCGCTATGTTGTTAAGCTGGTTACCATCAACAGATAAAGTTAAAACACCCGCTTCGGTATCTACATAGCTACTGGCCTGTATAGGTTGATATAGGTATCGGTTATAGTTTTCGGCAGCGGCTGTCCACCATGACCATCCGCCCCAAAGTATCAGCATTAAGATTAACAAACCGCTAAGGCCGCCAATAAAACGACGTACCCGCAGGCGTTTGTCTATCTGCTGGCCGGGGTTAAGCTGGCTGTCGCCGGTGCTGGCGCTAATAATAGTTACCATTAGCACCACTAAAAATACAGCCATGGCAAATAGCGCCCAGCCCAAACCTGCCGGCATGCTGCGTTTAGCTGTTGATACAGCCATAACCGGCACAATAACGCTGGCTTTGCCTTTTGGCCCGTCAACCAGTAATTCAATACTTGAAGTACCCACGCTCATGAACCAAATTTTTACCTCATAAGCACCCGGCTGGGTGGTTGATGGTTGGGCAATATCGGCTTTTGGCGTACCATCTGTACCCACAGACCAGTATAACGGTTTAGCGCTAATTTGCACACCTTGCATGGCATCCTCTAAAAACACAGTTACAGCGGCAGTGCCGGGTATAACATCAGGCGGGGTAATATTTACCAGTAATTTGTAAGGGCCTGCATTACCCTCAAAAGTTACGCCGGGGCTACCCACATGTGCGTTGCCAGTAAATGCTGCCAATAGCAGTATAAAGCAAAGTATTAGTTTTTTCATTATTGGCAGTAGCTTAACGTTTAACAGATCTCATCCAGCGGCCCCAGGTTAAACCTAGCCATGACGATAAAAAAGCGAATAAAATAGCGTATGCTAAACCCACCCACAAAGCAAGGCCATGAGCCACGTTTTCCGGGTGAAACGAGTAGCGAAAAGGATAATCAGGATCAGACCCAAAGTACCATGAGGTTGTGCCAAAGAACCAGTTACGCGCCTGCTCTGTAGTTAAAAAAGTGCCAAACGGCCATTGCACTGAAAATAATACCATTATAAAAACTACACCGAGTAGTAATGCTTTCACAATGCTGTTTAAGTTTTGTAAACGATGATTGATAACATCTATAGCAATAGCGGGGAAGATCAACAATAGCGGAAAATGAAAGCTTTGGTAATTGGTGATGTGGTTTACTACTGGCCCCAGTTTTGGCTCGGCAGGAAAAATGGGTAATATCCAAACCATTAACGCCATAAAAATGGTGTATACAGCCGCCATGCCTGTTGCGCCCCATTTGCCGGTTGATGCCCTTGAAACGGACACCATAAATAAGGGGAACAATCCGCCGGCGACTTTATAAAACAGCGTGTTGTGCATATCATGGCGGTGCAAATATTCTGATGCGATAGTAAATAGCATCACCAATAAAAAGCCCGATGACAGCGTAAAGCACCAACTAATAGCCTTTGCAGAATATCTGTGCTGAATAGCTTCAAGGTTTTGTAAGGCAATAACGCTTATCATGGCGCCAAACTGGATAGTAACCATACCCAATAGTAATACGGTGTGCGGCGGCGATAGGATCTGCACATCAAGCCCGAAGGTGCTGTGCCACCAGTCGTCAAACGGGGCAGAGGTTATCATGGTAAAGGCACCCCAGATACAAAACAGGGCGCCTAACGATCCGTAAAATATCCTCCAAAATTTAATTGATCGTTGCTTTTCTTCGGCGCTGCCTGCAAAGGTGATGCGTAACACATAATAGCCTGAAAAGATGCCCGATGTTACTGCACCAATATATGTAGCCAAATGTGGCGGCGAAAATAAACCGTCGCGCCCTATGCTGGTATGCCATGATATATCCCATATCAACCCAACAACAATAGCGAAGGATGCGAAAACTACCGCGTAGATGTAAAAGGGCAACTGCCGGCTGGCGACAGTGCTTGCGGTGTCATCTTTGATTGGATGGTTGGGCGATAAGGCGATGGTACTCATTAAGCTGTATCTTATATATAGTTGATGGACTAAGATACAGGAAAAATCAATGCCGTCAACCGCTGTGTCATTTCTAGGCATAGCGAGAAATCTTATACACCTGCAAGGTTGCCAGGCGCTTGTACAAGATTTCTCACTCGTTCCTCGTATCGAAATGACAGCTTAGACTGTCTTTAGCATTATCGGTTGGGATAATAAGTATCACCCGTTCACTTCCGGTTGCCCTTCAGTTGGTGGCAAATCGGGTGGTGGTTCAATTACTTCCCTTTCGGGGATAGGTGTTTGCGGCGGATCAACGGGCTGCTTTATTTCCGGATGCTCGGGTTGTACCGGCATCTCTTCGGGTTGGTTGGGGATGGTTTCTTTTTTCATAGTATAAATACAATGGCCGGGCGGCGCAAATTGTTTTATCAGCTATCGCGATAGCAAAACTTTGAGATTTTATTAAACTAAAATGGATTAAGCGTGTTTAATTATAAAAACATACTATTATGAAAAATCCATTCGCAAAACGTAGTAATAACGCGGCCCTTATTGCATTGGGCATAACAGGTGCAGCCGCGGCAGGCGCCATAGCTTACCTATATTTAACAGAAAGTGGTAACAATACCCGCGACAAAATATCAGACACAGTAGGTAAAGAGGTTGACAAGCTGGCTAAAAGCTTCAGCAGTACTTTTAAAGACCTTGCCGCTGGTTTTATAAGCGAAAAAGCAAACGTATCAAAAAGAACAGCTAAAGCTGTTGCAGAGCACGTAGCAAACTAAAAACCTTAAGGTATTTTAAAGGGGCACATAGCAATATGTGCCCCTTTTGTATTTTAAAAGCTTTTAAGCTGATTTCCAGATCTTAAAAACGTTCTCGTAAGTTGAGTTTACATCGCGGATGATGATGTTTACGTGTTCATGGCGTACGGGGAAGTGTTGGTCTATAACCCTATAAATTTGCTGCAGGATATTACCCATACGCAGTTCAAAATCGGGCTGTTTAAAACTAATTAAAACTTGATTACCCATAGCGGCAACTGTACCCTGGTCGCCAATCTCAGTTTTCAGCAAGTGAATGACGTCGGTAGTTAAAGTCCGCACGGCCATCTCTGCAATCGTAACGATCTCGTTCATGGTTGTTAGTTTTTAGTGTAGCGTTATAGATATAGTGTCACCGGTTTCCTGGTGCGTTGTTTGTCGTTTCTTCAGTTTTGCAGCTGTACTGCTTATTTGGTTAGTAGCGTTACGGTTGTTTACCCGTATGTTTTCGGTTTGGTTGTCGGCGCAAATTATAACCACATTTTCGGTGGCCCTGGTAGTATTCATAAAGTTACAGATAGATATCATAAAAAACACCTTTCATGTGTAAAAGTTTAAAAAAAGACAATAAAAAAGCAGGTTTTTGCAAGTGGTTGACTATCAAAAGTAACAAGCTTATTTGTATAGACAAGCTCATTGGATCAGGAGCCGAAACGTAGAAAAGAAAAAGGCTTTAGCCCCTTAACAGAACTAAAGCCTTATAAATTAGAAATCAGATATAAATAATTACAACTTATTCACCTCAATTTTATCAATTTTAGCCATAGCCCGGTAGGTGCGTAAACCTATGCTGCCGCTTTTGTATTCGTTATCGCTGGCTGCAATTACTGGAGAGGTTTCGTTATCAACAAAAATTTCAAAACGGGTACCCTTTGCTTTTACTTTTATACGATAGGTTTGCCCTACAGTAAACACCGTACGGGTGATAGAAGCCAACGGCATCCATTTATTGTCGCTTGATTTGCCAAATTGTAAAGTTTTATCTGTTGGATTGATGCCTACGTAGTAACCTTTATAAGCGTCGGCACCAATAGCCGCGTCGCTTACTCTGAATATCAGGCCCGCGTCGCCGGCACCGGTAGTGGTAATGTCGGCCGCGAAAGTGAAGTCGTCAAATTTGGTATTGGTAGCTACTATTTTAGACCCGTAAGTGCCAGAGCTTTTATTCTCCAACTCGCCGCAGTTAACGGCATCGTCTTTATAAAACCAGCGTCCACCATAAATTACCCAGCCTTCTGACGTGTTGTTACTAAAATCTTCAATAAAACGGTTGGTAATATATTTAGGCTGACCAATAGTAGGGAAAATACTTAAACGAATATTTTGCGAACCAAATGGCACCAATGTAACCTCTTCTGTTTTTTGTGCCGATGCAACCGGGCTAAGCGGTACATCAAAGGCTGATGTTTGGCGGTAATCAAGTGTCCATGCAGGTATTTGTTTTGCCTTAACTTTAAGTGCAATTGGGCTTTGTGTGCCATCAAATGGGTTAGCAGGCATGCTTGATTTTACTACTTCAAACTGGCTGGCCAGTGGGGTGTTGTTTAAGGTTAAGCCATAATTCCAGGCAGATGCGGGTACAATCTCGGTATCAACAAACCCAGCCACCTTATGCTCTTTTTTTGTGGTGGCTGTTTGTTTGATCTTTAACGAGTAGACCAATGGGCCGCGTACAATGCTAACCGCATTATTAACCTGTTTTTCGGTTTTTATCTGCATTGGAAAGTTTAGCGCGATTTTATCAGAGCTGCTCCAGTTACGTCTAATGGTGTATAGTTGGCCCGGTTTAACACCCGGTAGTACCTTCCCATTGACCGATACTTTAGGGCTTGCGCACCATGCCGGTATACGCAAAACCAGTGGAAATGTAGTAGCTGTTGGCAGGTTTAAGGTTAGGCTAATTTGTTCTTCAAACGGATAGTTAGTGCTTTCGATAATTTTAAT
>JAZKET010000021.1:64823-69430 GCA_040386815.1 Bacteroidota bacterium
AAAAGCGTTTATTTCCATTGGGCCGTAAGTGTTTAGTGCTATACCACCTTCGGGAGTTGCCAGCGCGCTGTTTTTTACAAAATATGGCCAGCCCATGTGTAGGTTATAACGGCAGCAAGGAAAGCCCGAGTAGGGGCTTAACAACAAACCATTGCCATAATCCTGGTAAAAGCCATGCTGGCCATTGGCTACTTTTAACTGATTGGGCAGCGTATAGTAAGAGTGGTTTTTCAAATCGCGGCTGTATTGGGCAGGTAGTGCGTTAAAGGCCACACGCTCCAGGTCGTCGCCAATATGGGCGTCATGAATATTTCTTGAAGCGGTTTCTAAACTTTGCATCCACTCCACTACAGTACAGGTCTCAACCCCTTCAACAGAACTAGTGCCCGACATATGCTCTGTACCTGCTGCTAAACCCTCTGGCTGTCCGTTATCATGCATCATGTGCGCTATGCCCTTTTGCATCGCGGTAGCATAAACCGGTTCGGTAGCAAATTGGGTAACTACCGCCGGGAATTTCAACGCTTGTGCCACGTTAACCATATGGCGCGGCTGATAATCATCGCCATAATAATGGAAAAGATTTTGGGTAAAGATATCTTGCCACTGGTAGGCTTGTTTCTTTAGCTTATCGGCAAGTTCTAATAAAAAGCCTTCGCCGGTTTTGTTGTATACCCAAAGTACCAGCTCAATGTTATCGCCTGCGCGTGAGCGGCCCCAGCTGCTTAGCGGGTCGGTATCCAGGTTAGCCAACTGGTATTTAAAATATTTTGACAGGAAAGGTACCACACGCGCGTCATTAGTAGCTTCATAATAGCTTTGAGCAGCATACATAAAAGGCATGCGTGGCCACCAGTCTTTCATTTTTGGCGGGCCAAACAGGCCGTTTTCCTGCTGATGTTCTAAGGTGTAAGTTATCCATTTATTGGCTTTCGCTTTTAGCTCAGCGTCGTCTAAGGTGTAAGCCAAAGCCGTTAATCCTTTTACATAATAAGGCACTTTTTCCCAACCGTTGCCGGTGCCGCCCAACCAATCAGAGTTTGCACCCAGGTCGTTATTACCCGGGTAAAGTTCTTCGGCATGGCCGGTAAAGCCATCTTTTTGCAGCTCTAATTGTTTAAGTAGCCAGCCTTTAGCTTTTATGCTGCCTAATGGTAATTGTACATAGGCACCCGGTTTTAATGGAGCGCGGTTAAAGTTGTATTTAGCAGCTGTTTGCCCAAAGGTGTTAACAGTAAAAAGTAACCCGGCAAAAAGCGGGCTTATTATTTTATAGGATCTCATATAAATGGTAAAACTGTAAGAGCAAACTTAATAAATTACCGGAGGATTACCGCCGATTAGCTTTGATTACGTTGATTTAGAGTAGTATTTCTTGTCAGATCAATTTGCACCATAAAACAAATTGAGTATCTTAACGTTAAATTAATGTTAATTAATTGGTGCTTTCCTTGCGCCTTAATACCAATTTATACCTAATTTTTGTTTCATGGCTACTTTATATTTTGTAGAGCGTTATATGCGCCGCTATCAGATACTTTCGGTATTGATCGTAATGTCAATCGTATCGGCCTGTAAAAAGACAGAGCAACGGGTGCCTGACATGCCGAAAGAGATTGAGTCTTTCTCTTTTAAAATGATTAATAACTCTGGCCTGTTGACAGACCTTGTAGGCGAGATAAAAGGCGATACGGTGTATGTAAATGCTTTTGCTGGTATAAATATCAGAGCCATGGTGGCCGATTTTAGTATCAAAGGCCTTAGCATTACGGTAAATGGCCAGAAACAATTAAGTGGCACTACAGACAATAACTTTAGCAATCCGCTTACCTATACAATACTTGGCGAAGATAACCGCTTAAAAAATTTCATTGTAAAATTAACAGATAACGGTATACCTGCTTTGCATATCAATACAGAAGGCAAACCGATATCAAGTAAAGAAATATACGTGCCGGGTACCATACGTACTACCAGTAATTTCAACACATCGTCTGCCAATTTGGTGATGGAAATAAAGGGGCACGGTAACTCCACCTGGGGCGATTTTGCAAAAAAACCTTATAAAATAAAGCTTGATAAAAAAGCCAGTATACTGGGTATGCCGGCAACTAAGAGTTGGATACTACTTGCTAACGCAGCCGATAAATCGCTTATCCGTAACGAGCTTGCGCTAGGGCTTAGCCGCAGCATTGGCAGGCCACATACGGTAGACTCAAGATATGTTGAACTTTATTTAAACGGCGAATATCGCGGCAGTTATCAATTGGCCCAACAGGTTAAAGAGGGGATAGTGGGTATAGAAGATCAATCAAAAACATCAACCACGCTACCTGATATTAGCGGCGGATATTTAATTGAGCAAGACCTTTTCCCGACAGCTGAACCAGTTTATTTTAAAACCACCAAAAATATGCCTTTTGTGGTGAAGTATCCAGATGAGGATATCAACCAGCAACAAAAAGACTATATCAAAGCTCATTTTCAAAAAATTGAAGATGCCTTGTTTGCCGCCACTTTTGCCGATCCGGTGAATGGCTACCGTAAATATTTTGATGTAGATGGTTATGTAGATTATTACATTATTAACGAAGTTATTGGTAACCCCGATGCGTTTAGAAGTACTTACATGTACAAAAAAAGGAATGATGATAAAGTTTATATAGGCCCAATTTGGGATTTTGATAAAGCCGCCAATAACGATAACCGCCTTGGCGACCAAGTTAACGGCTTGATGCTGACATCGGCATTTGAACCTAAAATTTGGATAAAACGTATGATGGAAGATCAAACTTTTCGCCAGAAAATTAGAAGCCGCTGGAATGAGCTTAAACCGAAGATACAGCAGGTGCCCGCTGCTATTGATCCGTTAGCGGCTAAGTTGGCTTACTCGCAGGTTTATAATTTTACCAAGTGGGATATTCTGAAAAAGAAATCGTACCTGGAGTTGCAGGTTAATGGATCATATGCTGGCGAGATACAATATCTTAAAACATTTATGACTAACCACATTGCCTGGCTTGATACCAAATTTAATAGTGCCGAGTACCAGTAGAGCGAACAATATCCTTAATAAAAAAATTAACAAGCCCTGTCTGTGTGCGGGGCTTGTTTGTTTACTGAACTTTTTTCAACATAACCGTTTGCTTTGTTGTTTTTAGATGCATATATATGTTGCGCCCGTTGCATAAATCTCTTTACTGAAAAAAATGTATCTTGTTTTATCTTAACAAGATATAGAGCGGGGCAGTAGTAAATTTAGTAATATCTTAATAATGAATGTAGATCATCTTAAACCTACCGACGCCATTGCGGGCTATGTGGAGCGTATTTTGGTGATAGATGACGCCAAAATTTTTGTTCCGTTTGCATTGCCTTTATTTGCTAATGGCACACCTACTTTGCTTTTTATATCAGCAAAGGGCACAATTAAGGGCGATGAAACCAGTCACCTGTTGTTGTTTGGCCAAACTATTTTGCCCGAGTTTTTAACTTTTAGAAACGATTTTACACTGATAGCTTATTTTTTGAAACCCTTTGCGTTGATGACATTGTTTGGTGTTGCAGCATACGAGTTGACCGACCAAATTATAGATCTGAACCTGCTATCACCACAACAAGCTACCGAACTACAGGAACGATTGCTAAACGCCGAAAGTGTTGCTAACAGGCTTGCCCTGATGGATGCCTATATCAATAAATTGATAACCAATCAAAAGAACCATATTGGGATAATTGGTTATGCTACGCAGAAGATAATTACATCGCCGGGTAAAGAGGTTTTATTGCAATTACAGCGCGAGCTTAATGTTACCGAGCGTACTTTTCAGCGTACGTTTGAAAAGAATGTAGGTATAGCGCCTAATATGTACAGGCGTATTTGCCAGTTTAATTCGGCTTTTCAGAAACTCAACAATTCACGTAATAGTAAGCTCACAGATATTGCTTTTGAGTTTGGTTATGCCGATCAGAGCCATTACATACGGGCGTTTAAGGAGTTTACTAATCTTACGCCTAAACAGTATCTCAATTACTAAAAATTGTCGGTTTCGTTCTATTTTACGGTACACTCTGGGGATACCTTTGTGATAACAATTAAAAGGAAAAACACTCAATGACAAATCAAATTTACCCTTGTTTATGGTTTGACGGTCAGGCCAAAGCAGCAGCAGATTATTACTGTGCGATATTTAGAAACTCAAAAATCCTTGCAGAAAACCCGGTGGTAGTTTATTTTGAATTAAACGGTAATAAGTTTATGGGCCTAAACGGCGGCCCGCAATATAAATTTACCCCGGCTACTTCGTTTGTGATAGAATGTGATAGCCAGGAGGAAATAGATCATTACTGGGATAAATTGGGTAAAGATGGCCGCTATGACCAATGCGGCTGGCTGGATGATAAATTTGGTGTATCATGGCAAATTGTACCATCTGTGTTGAAAACATTGATGGCCGAGCCGGAGAGAGCGCAACGTGTAATGGAAGCTTTGATGAAGATGACTAAACTGGAAATTAAAACACTAAGCGAAGCTTAAAAGAAAGCCCGGCATTGCACTGCCCCCAAAAAGTTAGACACTTATTGGGGGCATTTTTATGGCAAAAAAC
>JAZKET010000022.1:0-2671 GCA_040386815.1 Bacteroidota bacterium
ACCAGCGACCCTCTGATTAACAGTCAGATGCTCTAACCAGCTGAGCTACTCAGGAGTGTTTTCCGGTTTGGAGTGTGCAAAAGTAGCATTTCTGTGTTTATTTCACAATATTTTTTCAAAAAAAATGTAAGTATCTAATTATGAGAAAGATTATTTTTGTTTTATTTAAGGTGATGGTTAACTTATATCTTTGTGTGTGCCTGATTTCAGGCATCTCCTACACAAAACCCTTGCGTTTAAGTATGATAAATGGGTTTAATTGCTGATATTTGCGCCATAAAAAATTATAACATTAAATGAGTTTATTAGTTATTGGTACGGTGGCGTTTGATGCCATTGAAACACCCTTTGGTAAAACAGATAAAATTGTTGGCGGCGCGGCTACTTATGCAGGTTTGGCTGCCTCATACTTTTATGATAAGGTAAAAATTGTTGCCGTTGTTGGCGATGATTTTCCTGAGGCGGAGATTGCCGACTTTAACCAGCATGGTATTGATACCGAGGGTTTACAAATTAAAAAAGGCGAAAAGTCTTTCTTTTGGAGCGGTAAGTACCATAACGACATGAACAGCCGCGATACGCTGATCACCGACCTTAACGTATTGGCTGATTTTGACCCTATTATACCTGAAAACTACCAGGATTGCGAGTACCTGATGTTAGGAAACTTAACCCCTCAAGTGCAGCAAACGGTTATTAATCGCCTTAAAAACCGCCCTAAATTAATTGTAATGGACACCATGAACTTTTGGATGGACATTGCTATGGACGACTTGTTGGCTACTATTAAAATGGTTGACGTATTAACCATTAATGATGCCGAGGCGCGTCAGTTATCAGGCGAATATTCATTGGTTAAAGCCGCGCGTAAAATATTAACCCTGGGCCCAAAATACCTAATTATTAAAAAAGGCGAACATGGTGCCTTGCTGTTCCATGAAGATAAGATATTCTCTGCACCGGCATTGCCATTGGCAGAAGTGTTTGATCCAACCGGCGCGGGCGATACCTTCGCGGGTGGTTTTATTGGCTATATGGCTAAAGTAGGTACCGTTAACTTCCACAACATGAAAAATGCTATCATATTTGGGTCAGCACTTGCTTCGTTCTGCGTTGAGAAATTTGGTACTGAGAAAATAAAAAATCTTACCGAAGCCGAAGTTGCCGCACGTGTACAAGAGTTTGTACAGTTATCATCTTTTGAAATAGCTTAATTAAGCATCAGCATAAAAACAAAAGGCGAGACAGTAAATGTCTCGCCTTTTTGGTTTATAAATGATTAGGGTTTGGGTTTATTTAGCTTAAAACCTATACTTATTTGCAGGTTGTTGCCGGTTTTACTGTAAGTGCTTAATGGCGATGTTACCCTAACCTGATGTGGACTAAAGTAATAGGTAGCCTCAAGCCGCAGGCGTTTATAGGTGTAACTTAGCCCCGTTGATACACCAAAACTTAGCTTAGTTTCATATTTTACCGCATTTAAGGTATCCATCAACTTACCTATGTAGCCGGCCGTATCCTGAAAAGCGCTAGCAGGCGTTATAGAGCTAAGCCGGTAATATTTTAAAGGTATGTTAACTACTGGTCCGGCTTTAAGGCTAATATTTGGACTAATATTATAAACCAGATGCACCGGTACCTGTGCAGAATAAATTTTGCGCGACTCGTTAATTTTAAGAGTGTTGTGCACTATACCACCTGTATCATTTAGCGCAGTATAGATGTGGTCATAGCTTTCATTAGCCTTGTTAGGGATAAGCAGTTTAACCTGGAAGTCTAAAGCCCATTTATCATTAATGTTACCTGTTAAAAAAGCGCCGGTATAAAGGTCAATTGGCAGGCTGCCGTAAAAATTGTTGTTTTGAGCTTTAGGCGCAAAACTTCCCGGTATACTAACACCTGTTAATATCCCCCAATCTAAGTCAAAATAAGCGTTGCCTTTAATTTTAGGAGTTTTGGTAGGCCTAAACTTTGCCGGCTTTTCTTCTTTGATCTTTGCCGGTTTATTTTTTGATGTGTTGGTGCCGGCAGATACCGCTCTATTCGTCATGTTGACAGCATTCACCCTGGCTATCTCAGCCATTTCTGATGAATAGTAATTATCTGCCTGCCTATTATCATCAGCATTAAAAATAAGCGATGAAGGGTTTAATATTTGCTGGTTGATATAATTCTGAAAGCCATTGTTTCTTTCGCCAACATTCAACTCACCGTCCTTGTTTATGTCAGCACCTTTGTTTAACCGGTTGATGTTTGATATGTTTGGCTGTCTGCTGTTATTTGATCTTCGGTTATTATTAATTGATACCCTGTTGATATTATAGTTAGGTGTGCCCAATTTTGGCGCATTGTTGGCACGGTTACTAATTAGCCCAGCTTTATCATTTATTTTTTTTGACGATGCTGATAAATGTTTGTTATCGCTGCTATTGTTTGTCTGCTTGCCTGGATTAAGCGGGTTTGACGCATTACCAGGCTTGTTGTTTGCCAAGATTTTAATATCTGATGAGTTTTTGTTGCCAGCGATATTTTTACCACCTGGCGATTTTTCATCTCTGGGTAAATTATCTTTCTTTTCACTGCCGTTAGCCTCATCGTCAGTAGCCTGCTTATCCATAGTTAAGCTATTGCCATTTAGGCTATCTGTAATTTGGCTTTCTAACTTAGTGCT
>JAZKET010000022.1:2681-26882 GCA_040386815.1 Bacteroidota bacterium
GCTATCCTGCTGGTCTTGGTTTTCAATGCTGTCCTTTGATAAGCTATCAGCCCTAAACTCGGTTTTTACAGGCTCTTTATCTTTTGGTGCTGCGCGATGCTTTACAACCATATAAGTAACGGCTGCTGACGTAATTACCGCGGCAGTTAAGTACAATAACTTAGCCTGTATAAATTGAGTTATCTGCGCAGCAAGCTTTGAGCCACCTGCGGCGGTACTACCCGCACCGGTTGATGGGGTGCCGCTGTTATTGCCCGCGTCGCCGTTGTTGTTGCCTGCATCAGTATGGGTAACCGGCATCCCAACATCAAGCAGTTGCTGCATGGCCAGCCAATCTGTTTGTGGCAGGGTTTCAATAGGTAGCTCTTCGCGTTTTTGCTGCCAAAGTTTTAAATATTGCTCTTGCATACTCATATCGCGTTACCCCTCCTTTCTGCCGGGTGGCTAACTTTGGCTGCCGGCTCAAGCAGCTCTCTCAATTTCTTTTTCCCCTCTGCCAAATGCCAGCGCGAGGTGCCCTCGCTGATGTTTAGCTGCTCGCCAATTTCTTTATGCGAAAAGCCGTCCATTACGTACAGGTTAAAGACGGTTTGCGTTGCATAGGGCAACAGCCTGATGGTTGACAGGATATCTTCAAAATGCAGTTTGTCTAAAACAGAGGGCTCAATAAAAAAGTCGTCATGGTCTTGTTCATGCAAAGTAAGCAATGAAAACTTTAACTCTTTACGACACAGATCAATAGCCGTATAGATCATGATCTTACGGATCCATCCGCCCAGTTCGCCTTTATCCACATCAAAATTTTTAATGGACTGAAATACTTTCAGAAAGCCGGTATTGAATGCTTCCTTTGCCAATTCTTTATCAGGTAAATAGTTATGGCATACCCTTAGCATGTCGGCATAAAAAAGCTTATATAAGGCTTCTTGTGCCGTCCGCTCATTATTGATACAGCCTTTAACCAGTTGCCCGGTTTGGAGTTTAGATAGATTCATTCAGATAGATTTCCCCGAAAATGCTTCTCAAAAGCATCTTCGAAGAAAATGTGACAGACGTTGGGTAGAAATTAAAATATTTTTAAATATACAGGAGATCGGCCACGTTTTGCAGAGCCGGTCTCCTGTATTCAATATTTTACGTTAGCCCTAAAGAATAGCTACTTCAACATGTTTCGATGAGAAGGTAAGGCCCGAAGTGTAATTCCAGGTGATATCCATAAAGTTTTCGCTAAATCTAACAGAACCTGTATAGGTTGTAGCGCCTTTTTTAATGGTAATCGGATAATCGATATTCAACTTATAGCGTTTAGCCGGATCAGCAGAAAGAGGGTAGACGAAATATACCACCGGGTGATCATTTGATGTTGATGGTATACAATGACTTACCGGCTGTGTAATATACCAAAAGTGCATTTTAATGTCGTTGCTGGTTCGGTCTGTTAGTTGGTTAAAGCCTTCATTGGTACACACTTTGCTCATTTCCAGTTCGGCCGAAAAGGCAAAGGATATGGAGTCTGCAGTACCGGTTTTGCTTCTGTAGTATTTTGGCGTCATAGTGATATTGATATCGTCATATGATCGTTTTATGTAAGTGCCATTATCCCAGCAGCCGGGATTACTGGTAAAGGATTTGCCATTTACAGTCGCCGTAACAAAATATCCACCAAATTTCTGAAAAGAGACAATCAATTTATTGCCCTCTTTTTTGATGATGTTGTGTGTTTCCGGGATAACCAGCCAGCTTATGTTTTCATTCTCCGCACCTTCTAAGGTTAGCGTGTCAGGCTCATTTGGGTTAACACTTAATGAAGTTGCTACTAGTTTACCCTCAAATGGGGTTTCATTGGTTTTAATTTTTTCAATTGGCGCATAAGCTTGTTTTTCACAAGCGCCTAAAGACATTATTACAAATAATAACGCAAACAATGAGTAAGAGAGGTTTTTCATAATTTTGGTTTTAGTGTAGGGTTTTAACTCTTCTTTATTGCATCATCGTAACTATAGATAGAAACGTTGGGTAGGGTACAAAAAAAGTAGAGACACAATACTTTGTGTCTCCAGATAAATGACGTGTAATAAAGTACTACACCGATAAGAAATCCAATAACCTTTTAATCCTTAGAATTAAGGTTCGGACAATCAGCCCAGTTTTCCAACCGGGTCAAAATTCTGAAATACCCATTCATCATGCGGCGCGTCGCTAAGTTCGGCGGTAAGGTCCTGACCGGCCCAGTGTTCATAGTGTTTGCCGTTGCGCCATAAGCGGCTGCGGGTAACATCGTAAATGAGGCCCTTGTAGGCTATCCAAACCTCGGGCTTGTCCTGCCCGTTGCGCAGGGCTAATTGCGATTTGGTGTATACCGGTAGCTCGCTCATTTTTTTAAACTGTGTTTTAGTAAGGCTTTAGCATATAGGGCAGCTTTAGCCGTGTTTGATATCCGTACACGATGGTTCAATATTTCATCAACGGGTAAACGCTGTATCTTTTTAAATAGTTGCAGGTAGTAACTATACGCGGTATAAACGCCAAGCTTTACGCCGTGCGGTAAAAGTTTAATTCCCTCAAGCCCGCGATCAAAATCGATCTGGATATCTGCTTCAATAGCTTGCTTGTCCTGCCGGGTAAAATTGTTAAAATCGACACCCGGGAAATAGGTACGGCCACGGTCTTCATAATCGGCCTTAATATCCCGCAGGAAATTAATTTTCTGAAAAGCCGACCCAAGGCTTAAGGCCATGGGCGAAAGGCGTTGGTAGGTTGCCTTATCGCCCTCGCAAAACACCTGCAGGCACATTAACCCAATAACTCCCGCAGAACCGTGGATATACGTTTGGTAATCGCCATCGGTATACACCTTGTGGTCAAGGTCCATTTCCATTGATCGAAGAAACTCTTCTATCAGTTGATGGTCGATATTGTGTTGGTTTACAATTAATTGAAAGGAGTGCAATACAGGATTGAGGCTTATTTTTTGGTGGATAGCTTTAAAAGTGTCCTGCTTAAAATCCTGAATTAATTGTGCTTTGTTATGGTTATGAAACGTATCTACTATCTCATCCGCGTAGCGCACAAAGCCATAAATAGCATATACAGGATACCTGAATTGCTTACTAAATGCCTTAATACCTTTGCTGAATGAGGTGCTGTATTTTTTGGTGATTACCTTACTGCATTCAAAACAGGCTTTATCATAAAGATCCATTATTCTACACAAAGCGCTTGGCTTCAAAAGTACATATTTAAGCCCGCCCGCAAAACAATTTGCTTACTTTAGGCGGCTAAAATATATGGCTAATCAAAAACATATTGTAGTTATCGGCAGCGGTTTCGCGGGCTTGTCGGCTGCTTGTGTTTTGGCTAAAGAGGGCTACAGGGTTACTATTGTTGAAAAAAATGATCATCCCGGCGGCCGCGCCAGGGTTTGGCAGCAGGATGGTTTTACTTTTGACATGGGCCCCAGCTGGTACTGGATGCCCGATGTTTTCGAGGTTTTTCTGGCTTTTTTTGATAAAAATCCGGGTGACTATTATACCCTTCACCGGCTTGACCCGGGCTATCGCGTCTACTTTGCAAAAGATGACCTGGTTGATGTGCCTGCCGATAGAAAACGGCTTGATGATCTTTTTGAATCCGTTGAACCCGGCAGCGCCAAACAGCTGGATGAGTTTTTAAAACAGGCCGAATACAAATACCGCGTCGGTATGGGCGAGTATGTGTTTCGCCCATCGCATAATATCACCGAGTTTATCGACTTCAATCTTATTAAAAAAAGCTTCGCGATGCAGTTGCTTAGCAGTATGCGCAAGCATGTTAACGGCTATTTTAAAAGCCCGAAACTAAGGCAGCTGTTAGAGTTTCCGGTGTTATTTTTAGGGGCCAGGCCGCAAGACACCCCGGCCATGTACAGCCTGATGAATTATGCCGATTTGCAATTGGGTACCTGGTACCCCATGGGGGGCATGAACGAGATTGTAAAAGCAATGGTAAGCCTTGCTGAAAGTTTAGGAGTTGAGGTAAAACTTGATACAGAGGTTACTAAAATTGAGGTTAAGGATAAGCGGGTTAGCCAAATCAAAACCAATAGGGGAGACATCACTGCCGATATGGTAATTGCCGGTGCTGACTATGAGCATGTAGATCAACACCTGTTGGATAAACCATACCGAAATTATGATAGTAAATATTGGGATAGCAGGGTAATGTCGCCATCGAGCTTGTTGTTTTACATTGGTGTAAATAAAAGGGTAGAGGGTATACAGCACCACAATTTATTTTTTGACGCTGATTTTGAGCAGCATGCCCGCCAGATCTATAAATCGCCGCAATGGCCGGATGAGCCGCTTTTTTATGTTTGTGCCCCATCAAAAACAGATAGCAGCGTAGCGCCGGATGGATGCGAAAATTTGTTTTTTTTAATGCCCATAGCGCCGGGTCTAAATGACGACGAGGCTATTCGCGAAAAGTATTTTGATCTGTTGCTGGCGCGATTTGAGCATATTACCGGCCAAAGCATCCGCGATAATATTGTAGTTAAACGCAGCTATGCGCTTAATGATTTTAAAACCGATTATCACTCTTTTAAGGGAAACGCTTATGGCCTGGCCAATACATTGAGTCAAACGGCGTTTTTTAAACCCGCCATTCGCAATAAACATGTGAAGAATTTACTGTATACCGGCCAGCTAACGGTGCCGGGGCCGGGTGTGCCGCCTGCTATTATTTCGGGGCAAGTGGTGGCTAAAGAGGCTATAGCATATTTAAAGAAGTTGGGGTGACACCTTTATTAAACATTGTCATTTCGACGATAGGAGAAATCTATACACATGCCAAGCGGGCGACCTGTCAGTGTATAGATCTCTCCCGTTGGTCGAGATGACAAATATCTTTGTAATATCAACCCAAATGCTTCGCCATCCAAACTGTAGCACCGCCACAATCAGGATCATTAACCACGTGTTTTAAAATAGTAAATCCATTTTGCTTAAGCAAAGCCTCATACTCTGTAGTATCTAACGAAGCATGAAAAAGTTGCTCGCCACCGTTTTTGCCCCAGGCTTCGCCGCGTTCTGTGCCCGATGTAAATAGTAATATGCCTTTCGGGTTTAAATGTTTGGCAAAGCGCTCAAACATAGCCGGCTGATCATCGGCAGGTAAATGGAAAAAGCTGTGCCAGGCAATAATGGCGTCAAACTTTTGATTTAAATTAAGTTCCCGCATATCCTGCAAAAAAAAAGATACATCAGGGAAATTGGCATTTGCCATAGCCAGCATCTTTGTGCTTGCATCAACGCCGGTAACTTTAAAGTTTTTATGAATAAGGTATTGTAGCATGGGTTTGCCCGTGCCGCAGCCCAGGTCAAGCACAGATGCGTCAGCAGGCAGGGTACTGATCATGTCGTCCAGATAAGGCTTTTCCATGATCAATCCTTTTGGCCGGTTTTCATCAAACCATTGCCCTATTTTGTTGTAAACTTTGTAAACGTTTTGAGTTTCGCCTTGCATGGTAATAATGTTAAGTTGGCTGCGCTTCTGACTGTTCGAGTTCTAATTGCCGCGATTTTACAAATGCCGAATGTTGGGCACCCCACATGTCAACTTGTTTTATAACCGGCAAAATAGTTTCGCCAAAGGGTGTTAGTTCATATTCGGTTTTTTTGGGATAACTATATTCTGAACATTTTTTGATAACGCCATAGGCCAACAATTCTGACAGCTGCATTTCAATAACACGGAGGCTGGCCACCTGTATGTCTTTTTGTATATCAGCCGGACGAACGATGCCTCTGTTAATTGAATCTAAAATGCAGGGTTTCCATTTGCCGCCAAATATTTTGAAAGCAACCCGTATGCCGCAATCTAAATCTTCTTCTATCTTTTTTGTGTACATGCCCATTATTGTTTATGCCAAATTACACAAATTAACGGCACCCATTAACGGCAGGTATACCGATTCTTTTTTCGGTTATTGTATGCGCTGCCTGTAGCTGTCACTTTTGCTAAAACATCTCATTATGGCAAATATCATCAATCAACAAAAAGCATTAAAACCAGGTATTACAGATTTTGCGATATTGGTAATATGGGTAACTATCATATTTTTAACATGGCTATTTATGCATGGGGCACATCATTTTTTAACCCTAACCCCGGCGGCATTAGGTAAGTATTTTACGCTTAAATGGGTGGTTATATCCCATATAACGGCAGGCGGCGGCTCGCTTATATTGGGCTTTGTGCAGTTTTGGCCCAGGCTTAGAAGTTATAGCTGGAAATTGCACCGTATGATAGGTTTACTTTATTTACTGGCTGTTTTACTAAGCAGTATTTGTGCTGTAATATTAGCGTTTACTACCGCTAAGCAGGTTAACTGGGCCTATGCTTTTTCTTTACAGGTTTGGGTAACGGTATGGATAAGTGCTACCGCCCTGGCTTACTACTTTGCGCTTAAAAAGCAGTTTAAGCTACATCAGGAATGGATGGTGCGCAGCTACCTGGTAACGCTGGCTTTCATTATATCAGGCCTTGCCTTAAAGACACCATTTATTGCAAGCCTGGGTAGCTTTGCAGATATTTCACCGTCGTTATTTTGGATGGGATGGGCAGTACCTTTATATGTGTACCAGATTGTGTTAAGTAGCAAGTTTAAAGCAGTACGCAGATAAAATATTTGCCTATCTTGCTATCAAAATCAAATAAACCTTAACAAATGAAAAAAATATTATTGATAGCCCTGCTTGCAATGTTTGGCTTAAACGCGTCGGCACAAAACGCTCACGAAAACACGCTGAAACTATTTAAGCTAATGGGCATTGAAAAAAACGCAGATGCTATGGCTCAAAACATGCAAACCATGTTTAGCCAAACCATGGCTAAGTCAGACCCCAAAAAAGCTAAAGAAATGGCGGCGTTTATAGCAAGCGAAATGAAAATATTGACGCCAAAGCTGGTGGCTGACATGGTGCCCATTTATGAAAAACATTTTACCGCGGCAGAGCTTCAAAAATACATTGATTTTTACAGCACTCCTGCGGGCCAAAAGCTTATAAATTCGGCACCATTGCTACAAAAGGAGATGATGGGTGGTATGATGACCAAATACATCCCTGAAATGCAAAAACGTATAGCTGCCAAAATGCAGGAAACAAAAAAGAAATAAGGAAATCGCTGAAACGATAAAAGCCGTCCCTACATTTGTACGGACGGCTTTCAAAATTATAAATCCTAATAAAATCCGATATCGAATATCCGACATCCGATCCCGATAGCTATCGGGAAAATATTACGTATCTATTCTGGCGTACTTAGCGTTTTTCTCAATAAACGCGCGGCGTGGTGCTACCTCGTCGCCCATCAGCATAGAGAAGGTGTGGTCGCATTCGGCAGCATTTTCAATAGTCGCTTTTTTCAAGGTACGACGGGCAGGGTCCATGGTGGTTTCCCATAACTGCTCGGCGTTCATCTCGCCCAAACCTTTGTAACGCTGTACGTGCACACTGTCTTCTTTACCGGCACCTTTAAGGCGTTGTATAGCTTTCTCGCGTTGCTCATCGTTCCAGCAATATTCAAACTCTTTACCTTTTTTAACCTGGTACAATGGTGGCGATGCGATGTAAACATAACCAGCTTCTATCAGCTCTTTCATATAACGGAAGAAGAAAGTTAATATCAGCGTAGTAATGTGCGATCCGTCAACGTCAGCATCCGTCATGATCACAATTTTGTGGTAACGTAGCTTAGTAATATTTAACGCTTTATCATCCTCTGGTGTGCCGCGGCTTACACCAAGGCCGGTAAACATGTTTTTTATCTCCTCGTTCTCGTAGATCTTATGCTCCATAGCTTTCTCTACGTTAAGAATTTTACCTCTTAACGGAAGTATAGCTTGGAACTCGCGGTCGCGGCCCTGCTTGGCAGTACCACCCGCCGAGTCACCTTCGACAAGGTAGATCTCGCATAATGCAGGGTCGCTGTTAGCGCAATCAGACAGTTTGCCCGGCAAGCCAGATCCGCCCATTACGCTTTTGCGTTGTACCATCTCGCGTGCTTTACGTGCCGCGGCACGGGCAGTAGCGGCTAATACAACCTTGCTCACAATCATGCGGGCCTCTTTAGGGTGCTCTTCAAGGTAGTTACCTAAAATCTCGCCTACGGCCTGGTCAACCGCGCCCATAACCTCGTTATTACCCAGCTTGCCTTTGGTTTGGCCCTCAAACTGTGGCTCCTGTACTTTTACAGATATAATAGCAGTTAAACCCTCGCGGAAGTCATCACCTGTAATTTCAACTTTAAGATTTTTTAACAAGCCTTCTTTATCAGCATAGCTTTTTAAAGTACGTGTTAAGCCCCTGCGGAAACCGGCAACGTGTGTGCCACCCTCATGGGTGTTAATGTTATTTACATATGAAAACACATTTTCGCTATATGTATCATTATACTGTAAAGCCAGTTCAACAGGTATACCTTGTTTTATACCGTCAACATATATTGGCTCGGGGATGATAGAGGTACGGGTACCATCTAAAAACTTAACAAACTCGCTTAAACCGCCTATAGAGTAAAACTCTTCTGATGGGAATGATCCGTCTTCGTTCGGCTCACGCTCGTCGGTTAACGTCAGTCGGATACCTTTATTCAAATAGGCAAGCTCACGTAAACGGGCAGCCAGCGTGTCAAATTTATACTCGGTAGTTTGTGTGAAAATTGTAGCATCGGGTTGAAAGGTTTGGGTAGTACCGGTACGGTCTGATACGCCAATCTCTTTAACATCAAACAAAGGTTTACCCTCAGAGTATTCCTGAGTGAAAATTTTGCCTTCGCGCTCAACCACGGTTTTCATGTGGGTTGATAGCGCGTTAACGCAACTTACACCTACACCATGCAAACCACCTGATACTTTGTAAGTATCCTTGTCAAATTTACCACCTGCGTGTAAAACCGTCATTACAATTTGTAGTGCCGATACCTGCTCTTTTTTGGTGATGCCTGTAGGGATACCACGGCCGTTGTCAATAACGGTAATAGAGTCGCCTTTATGTATAATTACGTTTATGGTGTCGCAATGGCCGGCAAGGGCTTCGTCAATTGAGTTGTCAACAACTTCATATACAAGATGGTGCAAGCCTTTAACGCCCGTGTCGCCAATGTACATGGAAGGGCGCTTACGCACCGCTTCTAAACCTTCTAAAACCTGTATATTATCTGCCGAATAATTCGATTTGTCAATATTTTCTTCGCTCATATTTTGGTTAAAAAAATAACTCACAAAAATACGCAAATAAACCCACATAAGCACTACTGTTGATAAAATGGGGCAGTGTTGAAAGAGTTGCGTAAATGAGTAATTTCGGGCTTGAAATGGCCCCTTCAGCATCCGCTTTTGAAATGATTAGGATACTTGTTATGAAAGTTTATATTTGTGAAATTTTTTTAATTAATGCTGATGATTTGCCTCCGTATGGATTACATCATCAATCACCCAAACAACAAATAAAATTTAAATGAAAACCACTGGTTCAATTTTCGCCAAAATTACTTTAGGCCTGGCCCTTACAGTTGCCGTTGCTGCCTGCAATAACAACAAACCTGCTGCAAGTACCCCTGCTGCTTCAACCACAGTTGCTGCACCTGATAAAGGCATAACAGTGTATATAAACTCAGACTCGCTGATTGCTAAATATGATTACGCTAAGGATATGCAAGATCGTTTAAATGCTAAAAGCAGAGCAGCTCAAAGCTCTGTACAATCAAAAGAGAACGCGCTTAGACGCGAAATTGCCGATTATCAAAAAGTTGCAGTAAGCATGCCTGCAGATAAACGCCAGGAAACTGAAGCACGTTTAGCGCGCGAGCAGCAAGAGTTTGCCCAGTACCAACAATCTGAAGGTGCCGACCTGCAAAAATACCAGGCTGAAGAAACCGAGAAGCTTTTCACTAAACTGGCTGATTTCGCTAAAGCACATGCTAAAGAAAAAGGTTACAAATTGGTGTTAACTTATTCAAAAGCTGCCCCGGGTGTATTATATGTAGACCCAAGCCTTGACATTACTAACGATGCCGTTAAGTTATTGAACGAAGCTTACGCTAAAGACAAAAAGTAATATGCTCTTAAAAAAGGAAAGCCCGGCTTGAATAAGCCGGGCTTTCCTTTTTTAAGGAGAATCAAGAATCAAGAATCAAGAATCAAGAATCAAGAATCAAGAGCCAAGAACCAAGAGTTACTTTTGATGTTGTAGAAAGACTTTCTTCTGTCCGGCGCTTTTTTATAAAAAAAACAAGATTAAAGAATCAACGGTTACTTATTATGTAGTTAAACACTCTTGATTCTTGGCTCTTGACTCTAACTAACTCTTGATTCTAAAAAAATATGAATAACCACGAAAAGTTTATGCAGATGGCCATTGACCTGTCTGAGCATAATGTAAAAGAAGCGCTAGGTGGCCCGTTTGGCGCAGTGATAGTTAAGGATGGAGATGTTGTAGCCCGTAGCGCCAATAGGGTAGTGCCAACTAATGACCCAACGGCGCATGCAGAGGTGTCTGCTATTAGGCTTGCTTGTAATGAATTAGGTACGTTTAGTTTAGAGGGATGCGTAATATACACCAGTTGCGAGCCATGCCCTATGTGTTTGGGTGCCATATATTGGGCGCGGATAGACAAAATATACTACGCCAATACAAAAGCTGATGCTGCCGCCATAGGGTTTGATGATAAGTTTATTTACGATGAGCTTGAATTACCCATGGATAAGCGCAAACTACCCGTAGTGCAAATGATGCGCGACGAAGCCCTGGGCATATTTAAGTTATGGAGCGATACAGAGGCGAAAACGGAGTATTAACTAGAGAGAAGAATGGATGTCACCCTGAGGCTCCCGATAGCTATCGGGACGAAGGGTGAGCGCAGAGGCCTTTGCCCGCATGCTTCGGGAGCCTCAGCATGACTCCCTTATTTATTCCACACTATCGCTATCCATCAAATCATCTTTCAGATCATCAATCTCGCGCCTGTCGCGTTTGGTGGGGCGGCCTGTACCTCTGTCGCGTTTTAGCATTGGGGCGTGAAACATTGATTTAAATGCGGTGGTCTGTTCAACCGGGGTGATATCCTCATAAAAGCCTACAGCGGTTTTAGCATCCGTACGGCTTTCTAATAAACCGGTAACCCTGATCACTTTACGGTCTGGACCCTTTGATACCTGATAAACTTCGCCTAGCCTAACTTCGTGCGATGGTTTGATGTTGTTTCCATCCAGCTTAACACGGCCGGCTTTACAGGCATCAGAAGCAAGCGTACGCGTTTTAAACAGGCGGATTGACCACAGGTATTTATCTATACGGAGCTTTTCTTTTTCGGGCATATAATCAGCAAATTTATAAAAAATGTAGGTAATGCTCACCAGTAGCTAAACGGGAATGTTTATGAGTTGCCGCTAACATACTGTCTTTTAGGCCGACTTTAGCACAAATATTGTCATCACAAATTCAAAGTGTGCAAAACATGCCGATGTTGGTAATTTCTTTGTCAGTTTGTCAGGCAGGTACTTGTGGCAAGCTATTTGAATACTCATATTTGTTGAACAATAAAACAACATATAAGATCATGGCTTTAGAAATAACAGACGCAAACTTTGAAGAGCTTGTGCTTAAATCAGATAAACCCGTATTAGTTGACTTTTGGGCAGAATGGTGTGGCCCTTGTAGAATGGTTGGCCCTGTGGTTGAAGAAATATCAAAAGAGTATGCCGACACAGCAGTAGTAGGTAAAGTTAATGTTGATAACAATCCTGGTATATCTGTAAAATACGGTATCCGCAACATCCCTGCGTTGTTGTACTTTAAAAACGGCGAGATTGTTGACAAACAAATTGGCGCGGTACCAAAATCAGTATTGGCTGGTAAATTAGACAAACAACTGGCATAATTGCCTTGTAAGATATATAGTCTTAAAAGCGTTACAATTTTGTAACGCTTTTTTTGTGCGCTTTTATTTACATTCGTTTTACTATGGGGCAATTAAATGATGATCAGCAAATACGTCACCTGGCAAACCTTGAGTTGCTGGCACGCCAGGTGGTTGAAGGTTTTATAACCGGCTTGCACCAAAGCCCGTTCCATGGCTTTTCTGTTGAGTTTGCCGAACACAGGTTGTATAACAACGGCGAGTCGGTAAAAAATATCGACTGGAAACTGATGGCGCGTACCGAAAAGCTGTTTGTTAAACAGTTTGAAGAGGAAACCAACCTGCGCTGCTATTTGTTGCTGGATAGCTCGTCGTCGATGAACTTTCCTGAAAAAGGAACCGATAAACTGCAATTTTCTATCTACGCCATAGCATCACTAATGTACCTGTTCAAAAAACAGCGCGATGCTTTTGCACTCGGTTTATTCTCAGACAAAATGGATTGGATAAGCCCGGTGAAATCAACCTCGGCACATTTGTTTTACCTGTATGCCGAACTTGAAAAGCTGTACGCTAACCCAAAAAAGAATACCAGCACCAGCATTACTAATGTGTTGCACCAGGTTGCAGAGCAGGTTCACCAGCGGTCGTTAGTGATTATTTTTAGCGATATGCTGGAAAATAACCTAAACTCTGAAAAGATGAACGCCTTGTTTGCCGCTATACAACACCTTAAGTTTAAAAAGCACGAGGTGGTGATCTTCAACGTAAACGACAAGCAGAAAGAATTAGAATTTGGCTTTGACAACCGCCCACATCATTTCATTGATATTGAAAGCGGCGACGAAGTGAAAGTTCATCCCGGCAAAATCCGCGAAGCGTACCAAACCCAACTGCAACGCTATAAACATGAGCTTGAATTAAAATGTGCCCAATATCATATAGATATTGTGGACGCGCCTATACAAGACGGTTATTACAACCTGCTTAGATCATACCTTATTAAGCGTAATAGTATGATATGATGTTCAATGAGTGAATTATTGAATGAGTGATTGAGTGAATGATTTTAAAGTTCGCAACGATACAAAAACATTCACTCATTCAAAACTCACTCATTCACTCATTGATTACACTCATTATTTGTAAAAACTCAAATCAATTTGAATAAAGCTGTGTTAACTATAAAACGCATCTATATTCTATATGAAGTTATCTGTCGAACGCAAGCCAGTAAGAGTAAATCCAGATTCAAAACGTGTTATAGCAAGGTTCTTTTTTAATGGGAACGACAGGGCAAAAGAGGTTTTAGAACGTGTGATGAATATCAGCGAAGAAGAAGCCTTTAGCATCATCTCGCCTTTATTGCAGGAGTATTCTAAACGCCACCGTAATATTACCCGGGTGCTAAACCGTCATTGCAGCAAGCTAAAACCATTTTTCTCTGAATTAAATATTGATTTTGATACACTTACGGTGTACCGTAAATTGTTAATAGGATCGTACTTTACGCATGAGTATTCTATTGAGTCGGCGGCGTTTTTTAACCCGTCTATCGTACAAGACCCTGATCAAAACGACTTATCGGCCGGCGAACGCCGTGTAATCATGAGCTTTAGGGCAGTGGGCGAGGGGCATATATCATCCATTACTTTCCGCCGCGCACTTATCGACAAAAACAATAATATCACTGTGCTACCTGCGGGTAACTATATTGATGAAGCCGAGATAGTGCGTAACGCGGTATATAACAAGAAGCTGTTTTTTGATAAAGCCGCCATTACGCAAATCAATATTGATGTATTGAAAGAGCTTGAAGGTAAACTTGACCATCACTTTGAATATTCAAATCTGCGCCGTATCATTCTTGATTCGCAAAAACTGCAAGAGAGTGATTTGATGAAGTTGGAGTATGATAAAATACTATGGCTGGCAGATTCGTATTACGAGATTGTGTTTTCGTTAGATACGGATATATCCGACAGGGTTATCTTCCCGATATCTGAATACGAGCGTAAAGGCATAGAAGATGCCCGCTTTGTTGAATTTACTAACGAAGATGGCAGCTGCGTTTATTATGCAACTTATACTGCATATGATGGTGCTTTGATTATGCCAAAGCTATTGCAAACCAATGATTTTTATAACTTTAAGATAATGCCATTGTATGGTGCCGGTGCGCAAAATAAAAACCTGGCACTGTTTCCGCGCAAGATAAACGGTAAGTATGTGATGATATCGCGTATAGATGGTTGCAATAACTACATCATGTACTCTGACAAGATCAATATCTGGGAGAAGCCCATACTGCTGCAAAAACCTAAGTTTAACTGGGAGTTTGTGCAGATAGGTAACTGCGGCTCGCCTATTGAGACAGAGCATGGCTGGATAGTAATTACCCACGGTGTTGGCCCAATGCGCCGCTACGTTTTAGGTGCCAGCTTATTGAAATTGGATGACCCGGAAGTAGAGATAGGCCGTTTAAGAGAACCTATCCTGATACCAAATAGTGACGAACGTGAAGGTTACGTTCCTAATGTGATATACTCGTGCGGATCTATTATCAACAATAACAAACTCATCATCCCTTACGGCTTGTCTGATTATTCTACTTCATTTGCAGAGATTGATCTGAGCGAACTGATAGACAAGTTTAAAGAAGACGCGCTGATAACAGCCGCCAACGAGAAAAAAGCATAAACAGAAGCCCTCAATTTGAGGGCTTCTGTTTGTTAGAGAATTTTATATTCTTGTTCAAAAAAATTATCTTTGAACTATTATAAATGAAAAGCATCAAAGATGAATTACAAAATATCATTCTCGGAGATGAACAAGTTGGCCCAGACAGTAAACTCAAGAAAACCCAAAGTTTCCTTAGAGGATATGCGGAAGCAAGCATCTCAGCTGAAAAACAGCAGCGTTTCAAAGATCAAGAAGCAGCAGCATTAATAGCTTTTGCTCTCGCAAATGATTTTTTCTATAGTAGCGATATTCTTCAGAAAGACTTTATTAGTGAAGGTGCAGAGCAACAGGTTTACAGGCTAGACGAAGTTTATGTTTTAAAAACCAATCAAAGCGTCTTTTATGAAACTTGGTTAGATTACTTCAATAGCCTTCTTATTCACAATTTTTTCTTCCCCACCACTGAGTATACTTTTCTCGGCTTGAAATTAATTGATGGTGCGCTGCATGCTGTAGTAAAACAGGAGTTTATTGTGTCAAATCAGCATACCGACCTAAACGCTGTAAGGGAATTTTTGGAATATAATGGATTTAAGAATGTTCGTAATAACGACTACGTAAATCATGCTATAGGTTTAATCTTCGAAGATCTTCACGATGAAAATGTCCTGTCACATGATGGCGTGCTGTATTTTATCGACACAGTTTTTTATATCGCGCAAAATTTTTATACGTGATTTTCAAATGGTTGACAACTTTTTAAAAGTTGTCAACCATAATGTCTTAACCTAATATTTGTTGATACAGCTGCAAATAATCAGCCACCATTTTATCGCAAGAGAAATTGGCATTGGCCCAATCCCTGCAATTTTTTCGGTTGATTTTTTTTAACTCATCCACAGCTGCAACCGCCTCTTCTACCGTTTTTACTAAAAAGCCTGTTTCTTCATGTTTTATCAATTCAGGCATTGATCCGCGTTTAAACGCAATAACAGGTGTACCGCAAAGCATAGCTTCAGCAACACTTAAGCCGAATGGTTCATCAAAACTTATGGGGTGCAGTAATGCAAGGGCGTTACCCAATAAGGTATTACGTTTGTCAGGGCCAGCGCTGCCTATGTATTGTATCTGGTCGTTAAGCTCAGGTTCAATTTTCTCTTTAAAGTAGACCTCATCCTGCACAATGCCTGCAATTAGTAATTTACGTTTGCTTTTTTTGGCAATCTCTATGGCCTCTAAAGTGCCTTTATGAGGGTGGATACGGCCAAAGTATAACAGATAATCTTCAGGCGTTTCATTAAAAATAAAGTCTTTGATATCGAGTCCGTTGTATACCGTTGCCAGATATTCCAGTTCAGGGCTGCGGTCGCTGTTACTTATGGATACGTAATGTCCCCTTGAATTATATTTTTTATAAACCGGGATAATACGTGGCGATGAAAAGCCGTGTATAGTAGTTATAAAGGGCGTTTTAACCAGCCCCGAATAGGTGAGTGGCAAAAAGTCAAAGTTATTATGTATGATATCAAACTCGCCAGCTTTTTCAACCAGGTTACTGATATGCAGGCACTCCAAAACCTTTGCATCCTGCTCCCGGTCTTCTTCATAACCTTTCTCACAGATGGATTCCAATGTTCCAGCAGTGATTGAATCACCGGTGGCAAATAAGGTTACTTCCATGCCGAGTTTCACAAGTCCTTCGGCAATATTTGACGACACTTGTTCCCAGGGCCCGTAATGCCTGGGCGGTGTGCGCCAGGCAACGGGCGATAATACAGCTACCTTCATTACTTAGCGCTAACTAATTTTTGAGGGAAACGATTATATTCATACTCCAGCTCAAAAGCTTGCAGCACGGTTAAGTGCGATATCAGGTAGGCCAGCGTACTCTCCGCGCCCTGGTTACGGTTAATGCCTGTTGGTAATAAGCCATCGCAGCCGCCTTTGGTCTCGTGGTCGTACAACGGCGCACGCAACGAGTTTTCGCCCAGGAACCATTTGTAGCATAAAAACATTTTTTCGATATGTTCTGGTTTACGAAACAGTTGATATGCCTGAAAATGCATTAACACCATAGCCATAGTTTCAATAGCTTGCTGGTCGTAAAGCGGCATAGCGCCGCCACGACGATGCCAGCCCTCGTTACCAACCGGTATCAAATAGCCGTTTGCCAATGTCACATCATCTAAAAACGCCATTGTTTTAAGCGCTATGTTTTTTACTTTTTCATTGCCGGTAATTTGGCTTGAGTGTAGTAGCGCTAGCGGCAAAATAGCGTTATCATAAGTCATTAATTCTTCAAACCATTCCCAATCATCCGCGCGGGTTTTATCATAAGCATCAACCAATGGCTGTGTTAGTTGCACCAATTCTGCTACCATGCCATCGTCGGTTGGGTGAGCATGTAAGTATAGTGCCACGCCAATTATGGTATTTGCTACCCCTCTTAAATGAGTAAGCGCTTTAAAGTGCGGTACAGAGCGATGGAACAATTCTGTAGCAAACTCTTTGTATGAGTCGCTTGAGGCATGGGCTATCAGATAGCCCAAACTCCAAATGGTGCGGCCAAAAGAATCTTCAGAGCCTATTTCATCCAAATACTGCCTGTTAAAGCTCAAAAAATTACGGAAGTTACCATCATCAGTTTGCATGTAATGTATGTAACTAAGGTATATGGGCAATAATCTAAACGCTTCTTTGCTATCGTTACGGTTATGCGCCATAATGGCCATAATTAGTGCACGTGCGTTGTCATCTAAACAATAACCTTCTTTTAAGTTAGGTATGCCGTATTTTGCGTGTTGCACTATGCCGGTATCATCGGTTAAGCGCAGCACATGCGCCAGGCTAAATTTGGGCATAATCTCCGGGTCGACAATACTGTTCTTTAGGATCTTATCTCTAAAGTCATGCTCGTATGATGCTTCTTGCGCAACTTTAATATATTCGGCACCAACAACCGGCCAGCGTAAATGCAGGCCATATTGGTAGGCATTGTCTTTAAGCTCTGACAGTACTCTGTCCTGGTCAAGTAGTTCGTTAACAATATCGGCTAAGGCTTCAGCGTTTTTAAAGTCAAATAAGCGACCGCGGTTGTGGTCAAGTAATTCTGTTGCATGCCAGTATGGGGTTGATACTACGGCGGCGCCGGCACCAACCGCGTACGATAAAGTACCGCTGGTTATCTGGGCTTCATTCAAATATGGCGTAACATAAATTTCGCAAGCGGTAAGGTATTGTATCAATTCTTCTTCGGCTACAAACTTGTTTACAAAGGCAAGGTTTTGCGATACACCTAATTGAGCGGCTAAAGTTTTTAGATGGTCCCTATACTCCTCGCCCGAGTTTTTAATTACGCCCGGGTGCGTATTACCCAGTACCACGTACATTACATCAGGGTGATTTTTAACAATACGCGGTAGCGCACGTACCACTGTCTCCAGCCCTTTGCCGCGGCTTATTAAACCAAAGGTTAACAACACACGGCGGTTTTTAAATGGCGTAAGCTTCTTGATCGGGTTATCTTCGGGTGCTTCCAAGTCAGGCACGCCATGCTCTATGATCTGTATTTTATCTGAAGGGATGTCATAAATGTCGGTCAAAAATTCAACCGCGCGCTGGCTCATTACAATAATTTTTGACGACTGTTCTGCTACCTCTCTGATGATAATACGTTGTACATAGCTTGGATTTTTAAGTACAGTATGTAAAATAGATATCAGCGGTTTCTCTAACCTGTTTAATAGTGGTAAAATGTAAATGCCACTTTCGCCGCCATAAATACCAAACTCGTGTTCCATAATAACCGCGTCGGCAGTGCTGGTGTTAATGTAGTTTGCTGCGCGGATGTAATCTTTTTGGTGATTTTGCCTGATGATGTATTTTACCTCGTCAGGATATTCATATTCGTGGATGCTGTCAGAGTCGGTTAGCGCTACAACGAAATCGCCTTTAACCTGGCCTGCCCTTTCGGGATAATTAGCGCCAATAGCCTTGACAAGGTTTTGATTAAACGTAGCAATCCCGCATTCGCGAGGCGGATAGGTTGAGATATAAGCTATTTTCATATTTTTTGGTAGTGTGTCATTGCGGTCCATCACAGGAGCGTTTTTATAGGTCAGTGTATAGTATACTAACTAAAAAGCTGGCTTTTTGTTCGTAAAAAGGCCTTTTTTACATATAAATCGCACTTTTTAGACGTATGTATTACATTTTGCACAAACCATACCAAAATTGAAGGGAAGGAGGGCGGCGACTTTAAGGAAAAGTCATTATACGAGAGATATAATCTCAGCTAAATTTTAGTTTGGCAGAATCTTGACGATTACTCCAGAAAATCAGGAGATTTATTATATCGCCATCTACTTCGTAATACAAGCTGACTTGAGGAACTACGACGCAACGACGAGTATTGCTTTTGATTGAATAAGGGAATAAAAGAGGATTTTGTTTAATATGTGCAATTGCTTCGTCAGTTCTGTTTATAAAAGCTTCAACTTCTTTATAAGTCCACTCTGAATTAATGTAATTTATAATGTTGAAATAAGTGGCTTTGGCTTTTGGTGACCAGGAAACTTCGAACGATGACATTCTATTTATTTAAAAAGCGAGCTCTGATCTCCGCCATTACTTCAGTGTGAGGAATTCCTTCTCCATTCTTTATTTCTTGCCTGGCTTGTTCAATACCGTCTTTTGCTTCAGTAGGTAAATGGTCCCAAAAGTCGTTACCTGATAATCCAAGTAAAGAATTTATCTCGCTCAATAGCTGATCATCTTCTGTATTGATAATCTTTTCGACGATTTTATATTTTGATGAAATATCCATGGGCTTGTAATGTTTGAAGATAACGATTTTACCGCTAATAATTATATCACATCAAAGAAAATATGTTTTCTCAATCGCAATAAAATCCTATCGCCTCAACAATTACCGCACAAGCAACCTTAATCTCATCAGCAGTAATTACCAATGGCGGTGCTATGCGCATAGAGTTGTCGCAATGCAAAAACCAGTCGGTTATAACGCCATTGGCTATGCAGCGGTCAATTATTTTTTTGTTGATGTCGAAGTTCTCCAGTTCAAGAGCAAGCATTAAACCCTTGCCGCGAATCTGTTTTATAGCAGGGTGAATAAGCAGCGAGCGCATCAGATGTTCTTTTTCGGCTACGCCGGATACAAGATCTTCATCTAACAAAACATCTAAAGCGGCCAACCCAGCTGCGCAACAAACAGGGTGGCCACCAAAGGTGGTAATATGGCCCAGTATAGGGTTTTCTTTAAACGCGCCCATTATTTGGTTTGATGATACAAAGGCGCCTATCGGCATACCGCCGCCTAATGCTTTAGCCAATAATAGAATATCAGGCACAATGCCGTAATGCTCAAAAGCAAATAGTTTACCCGTGCGGCCAAAGGCGGCTTGTATCTCGTCTAATATCAGAAGCGTGCCTGTTTCGTAGCAACGCTTGCGCAGGGCTTGCATGTAGGCCAGGTTTGGCACACGGATACCCGCCTCGCCTTGTATGGTTTCAATAATAACGCAGGCGGTTTGATCTGTTATCTGTCCAAGATCAACAGTACTGTTAAATTCTATGAAATTAACGCCGGGTAGTAACGGGCGATAGGCTTGTTTAAAATCCTCGTTTCCCATAACGCTCAATGCACCGTGGGTGCTGCCATGGTAAGAGTTACGGCAAGCCACAATCTGCGTGCGACCGGTATACCGCTTAGCCAGTTTCAATGCCCCCTCAACCGCTTCGGCACCTGAGTTTACAAAATAAACCGATTGCAGATTATCGGGCATTACAGATACCAACTTTTCTGCAAAACGTACCTGTGGGGTTTGTACATATTCGCCATACACCATTAGGTGCATATACTTATCAACCTGGGTTTTTATGGCTTCAATAACGCGTGGGTTGCTATGCCCCAGGTTGCTTACACCAATGCCCGATATAAGGTCGATATAGGCCTTGCCTTCTACATCATAAAGATTAATTCCCTGCGCGCGCTCAAACTCAAGCAGCAGCGGAAAATTGGTAGTTTGGGCATTGTTGGCTAAAAATAACTGGCGAAGCGTTAACATATCGCCAAAAATACAAAAGGCTTACCACTTTACGCGATAAGCCTTCTTATTGTTAATTTCTAAATGCTGTTTATTCTTGTTTTTCGTTATGCAGTTTGCGCAGTAATTCGTCGTTAAAGGCACGTTCGCTTTTTAACAACTGACTCACTTTTTCTGACGGAAGGATCTTCAAAAACTCCTCATTATAATGCTTGCGGATGTTTACCAGTTGTGCATCATAATCCATATCTTTTTTTACCTGCTCGGCCCCATTGGCTTGCGCGTCAGAGTTGTTTAGGCGTTTTAAACGTCTTATCTCATGTAACTCTGCCTGGTACTTGCGGTACACCGGCCAAAAATGTGTATCCTGGTCTTTAGTAAGCGCTAATTCTTCCTTTAAAAAAGCCTCTTTAACGCCCTGTATTTTACTTAATCCTATATTTTGGGGTGCTGCTACTTTTGCAGCCGGCGGAGCAAAGTTTTTTTGCTGCAGCTTACGCTGTGGCTGGTTGGGCCTTAAATTTTGCGCGTATCCACCGTAGCTAAGAGCCATAAGCAGCATTACACCGAAAATATATTTATACAACGTAGTCAGTGCCATTTCTTATTCGTGGGTATAATCGTCTAAAACAGCCTCTAATTCTTCTGCGCTTATGTGCAGGTTTTCTGATGTAATTGCATTCTGGGTATCGCCGCCGTCAACATTCTCTTTAAGGTAGTTCTGTATATCGCTTACCGGTATGTCTGCTAATTGCTGATGCAAGAAAGAACGCTCATGAGTTGACTGCGGTGTTTGCTTCTGGAAAAGTATGCCAGCACCAATAGTCAGTATCACACAAGCTGCAGTAGCATATTTGAATGATCTGGTAGATAGCATACGGATAACCGCGCCTTTATTACGTTTTACACTAACTTCTTCCTGATTAACAGTTTTGCTTAGTATCTCTGCATTTAAACGATCAAAATAAGCAGGCGGAACGGTGAAAGTATCAGCTGGTTTTTCGATAGCTTGTTCAACTACTAAACGGCTCTGTATTTTATTACTTAACTCATTAAAGTAGTTTGCCGGTACTTCAAGGCCAGTGTCTTTAGCGTTTAATAACTCATCAACAGCTATGCGGCTTTGTATATTGTTGCTTAACTCTTCAAAGTAATTAGCAGGTACGCTTAAGCCGGTATCTTCATTGGTAAAACGCTCAATAGTTAAACGGCTTTGAATTTTACTGCTTAGCTCATCGAAATAATTTGGTGTTACAGTTAAGCCGCTATTTTCTGCATCAAGTGCATCCTCGATAGCTATGCGAGCGTTGATGGTGCTGCTTAGCTCATCAAAATAGTTTTGTGGTACGGTTAGCCCGGTGCTTTCAGGGTTTAAAGCCTCATCAACAGCAATACGGCTGGTAATGTTGCCGCTTAGTTCTTCAAAATAGTTATCAGGGACGGTAAGACCAGTATTTTCGGTATCCAAAACCTGTTCAATAGCTACGCGGCTTTTAATGTTGTCGCTTAGGTTATTGAAATAATTTTGGGGCAGGGTGAAGCAGTCCGGCGAAATGGTGTTTTTCATTTCGTCCAGTTTAACTGATGATCTGATATGCTCATCCAACTCCTCAAAGTAGCCAATGGGTACAGTGAACGGATTTGTTGTGCTTACCCGTTTTAGCTGTGTGTAATCATTTAGCCACTCTTTATTTTCTATATCCCTTGCCATGATTACCTAATAGATGAAATTTTGATGAAAAGGTTTAATCACTATTTGAAAATTAATCTTGTGCCAATAATATAGCTTCAATTTTTTTTACTGCCAGGTGAAACGACGCTTTTAGCGCCCCAACACTGGTGCCCAGCACGTCAGACATTTCCTCGTATTTCATGTCGTCGTAATACTTCATGTTAAATACAAGACGTTGTTTTTCGGGCAGGGTAAGTATGGCGTTCTGCAATTTTTTTTGTGCAGCGTCTCCGTTAAAATAGCTCGAGTCGGCCAGGGTGTCAGCCAGATTGTAAGCTTCGTCCTCAATAGAAACATTGTTGCGCTGTTTCTTTTTGTTAAGGAAAGTGATACACTCGTTACTGGCAATGCGGTACATCCAGGTGTATAATTGCGAATCGCTGCGAAAACCCGCCAGGTTTTTCCAAACCTTGATAAATACATCCTGTACCAGGTCATCGGCGTCGTCATGATCAATAACCATGCGGCGTATGTGCCAGTAAATTTTCTGCTGATATTTAGCAAGAAGCAGGTTAAAAGCCTCGTTACGGGTTTTCTCGTCCTGAAACTTACTCAGTATCTCTGCATCTTCAACCTGTGTGGCCATGATTTTTTAATTTTTGTATATAATAGTTATTAACGGCATTTGTTTTAAACAACTATTGCTGCTAAAGTAATTATTATTTTTTATTTGTTAGCGAATGAAGGGCTGGTTACCTGTCCGCGTCAACTCACCCCGCCGACGCTTCGCTGGGCGACCCTCTCTTCGCTGCGCGGAAAGAGGGTTAAGAAATTTTATAAAAACAATAAATCCCTCTTTCCGCCGAAGGCGAAGAGAGGGAAGAGCGAGCGAAGCAATGCTCGGGTGAGTCCCCGCCGCCATGCACCGCGTTTTATCCCAACAAATCCAACACCTGCTGGCTTGCTGCTTTAGTATCAACCTTGCTTATCACTTCTTTAATAGTACCATCGCCATCAATAATAAAAGTGGTGCGCACGGTGCCCATATATTTTTTGCCGTACATGTTTTTTTCGCCCCAAACGCCGTAGGCTTCAACTATGGTTTGGTCGGTATCTGCAATAAGCGGGAATGGCAGGTTATACTTAGTTTCAAATTTTTTGTGCGATTTTTCATCGTCGGTGCTTACACCAATCACCTCAAAACCTTTACCAACTAACGATTGATAGTTATCCCTGAAATCGCAAGCCTCGGCAGTACAGCCCGGGGTATCATCTTTCGGATAAAAATATAGTATTACAGTTTTGCCTTTAAAATCTCCTAGAGATATGGTTTGCCCGTTCTGGTCTTTCGCTGAAAAATCAGGGGCTTTGTCGCCTGCTTTAAGTGTTGCCATTATCTTGTAAAATCTGCTGTGAATGTTGAAATGTTGTTTTTACCATCGCCAACGGAAAGCTCAAAAGTGTGTTTGCCGTTGGTAATGCTATCATCAAAGGTATAACTTAACAGTTTGGTTTTGTAATCCCATTCCATTAAAACCCATTTGCCGTCAATGCGGCCATTATAAGTTTTTATTCCGGTAAGGTTATCGCTCATGCGGAAGAAGATCTTTTTTGTTTTACTGAAATTACTACCGTTGTGGATATTAACCGGGGTAATAACCGGCGCCACCGTATCCAGCCTGATAAAGTACTCGCCAAACACACGGGCACGGGCCTTAACGTAACCGTTATCGTAATAACTACTGTCGCATAAACCAGCGCCGGTAATTACGGCTTTGTCGCCAAGCGTACCCAAATCAACATCGGGTTTTATCCAAATATCAAACCTGTCGTGTATAGGCGTAAGGCGATTATGGATACGATGCGTTTCTGATAAAGCGCCCG
>JAZKET010000022.1:26969-32380 GCA_040386815.1 Bacteroidota bacterium
TTTTTTAGGTAACAGCGAGTAAGTGAAGTCAAAATCATCATACAAATTACCTGGGTTAATGGCCACCTTTATTTTATCCATATTAAACTCATTACGGCTATTATAACGCATAATGGTTTCTGGTCCTTTTATAATTGCCGCAGGTGGCGGCGGTGGCGATTTTGATTGTACCTTAACGCTCAGGTTTGATGTGTTGCCCGCTACGTCCTTTACTACATATTCAACGGTATGCACAGCATCATCAGTAAAATTAATAATACCCCTGTTTACGGCTTGCGGATAAAGCGGCAACCTGTTGCCTTGAGGTATAAAACATTTCTGTATAAATCTGCCTGTAGTGGCAAATGTCGGGTAATCAATATACCCATTAATGGCCCGGGTTTGATCAAAGCCAAAACGCTCTAACGCGAAGGTGTAAACTATAGCGCCATCCAGCTTTAGCTCTAACGAGTAAATGCCGTACCGGTTAGCCGAAGCACTGTTTTGATCAATAACTGATATGCCGAAACCCACAGCACCGCTTAGCAGCAATGTTTTTGGATTAGTAAGCCGATAATTTCCCGCAGCGCCTGTAACGGGTAAAAACTGGTGCGGCGTATGTTCGCTGAAAGGTTTACCCTCTAACTGGTAAACCGCCATGGTGCTAATGGCCGGCGGTATTAGGTCAGATATGGTCAACCCAAATAACTGAGGATTGATTGTTTGCTCAGTTTTAGTATCCCTAATCTCAAAATGTACGTGTGGGCCTGCTACCGCGCCAGACTGCCCCGAAATGGCAACAATATCACCTTTACTTACTTTAATTTGATTAGGCAGCAGGTTAAAGTCAACGTCGTACTTCTGGGTTTTGTATTGATAATCTTTAATAGCCTGGGCCAGTTGGGGGCTAAAGCTCTGGTTATGCATATAAACGGTAGTGTAACCGTTAGGATGATCTATATAAACAATATTACCACCACCACCAAACTGCACCCGCAGGCGCGATATATAGCCATCGGCAGCGGCATGCACAGGGTAACCGGTACGCTGGTTAGTCCTGAAATCTAAACCCGAGTGGAAGTGATTGGGCCTTATTTCGCCAAAACCACCGGCTGTGCTTGGCGGTAAATCAAGCGGATACCTAAAATAGCCTTTGGGGTAAGGCTTGCTTTGTATAGGTGTTTGCGCGTAGCTGTTAAACAGGCAAATTAAAAGTAGCAGGGTAGCATAAAATTTATTCATCAAGGTATAATACAGTTTTTAGGGCGATGGGTTTTTGATTTTTGATGATTAGCCGTTGGTGTAAGCCCTCTTTCGCGCAGCAGAGAGAGGGCAGAACGAGTGAAGCAATGTTCGGGTGAGTAGTCTTGAAGCGGCATTGGCGTCAATGCAATGGCGTCAACTCACCCCTCCGACGCTACGCTGGGCGACCCTCTCTTCGCCTTCGGCGGAAAGAGGGTGCTAAAAGCTGGCTTTACTTCACCAAAAAATCAATCAGCTTTTCATCTTCTAAATACCCTTCCAATCTGTCGCCTACATTTACTTTGGCAACGCCTGCCGGGGTGCCGGTAAAAATCAGGTCGCCTTTTTTTAGGGTGAAATATTTAGAAACAAAAGTTATAATATACTCAAACGAAAAAAGCAGATTTTGTGTATTGCCAGTTTGGCGGGTTTGGCCGTTAACATCCAAATGGAAGTTGATGTTATAAATATCGGCAAACTGGGCTTTAGGTACAAAGTTGCTTACGGGTGCCGAGTTGTCAAATGCTTTGGCAAGCTCCCATGGCAAGCCTTTTTCTTTGTGGCGCGATTGGATATCGCGAGCCGTGAAATCAACGCCCAAAGCAATTTCTTCATAATAATTAGCCGCAAATTTTTCGCTGATGTGTTTGCCTTCTTTGCTGATTTTTAGCACTACCTCAAGTTCATGGTGCACATCTTCAGAAAAATCAGGGTGATAAAATGGCTTGTTATCTTTTAGCAAAGCTGTATCGGGCTTTAAAAAAATAACAGGCACAGTTGGCACCGGGTTATTTAATTCTTTAGCGTGTTCTGCATAGTTGCGGCCAATAGCGATGATTTTCATAGAATCAATGAGTGGATGAGTGAATGAGCGATTGAGTTAATGATTTTACGGTGGCTAAATTAAATAATGTTTTAATAAATGAATTGCTAAGCGAAACATTCGCTCATTCACTCACTCACTCACTCACTAATTCACTCATTAAAGAATAGAGATCCTCTTGATCACCGATTCGGTGCCGGCCACTACGCGGATAAAGTAAAAGCCTTTATTGAGTTTGGCGTTTACTGCACGGTTAAGGGTTTGCTCGCCAGGCTCAAGCCTTTGCGAGAAAAGCGTTTGTACATTGTTGCCCAGCACATCAACCATTTTAATCGTCACGTTTGAATTGCGCGACAAATAGTATTTCATGTTTATTTGGTCTGTAATTGGGTTTGGGTAAACTTCAACTTCGCTTAATAGCTTATCATAAACCTTTGGCACCACAACTTTAGCAGTTGAAATTACACCGGGCTTTATAGGTGGTAAACTAAAATTAAGCGGGCTTTTCTTTACCTTTTTCTTCAAAGGCGAGTAGATGATGGTATCGTGTTGCTGCTGTGGTAAAGCTGAAGCAAATTCACAGTTCATAGATATCGCCAACGCAATTGTTAGTATCCATGAAAATGCATTTGTAAATTTTTGCTTCATACGCTATCAGCGACTTTATTTTACAAAAGTATAAATAAACATTTCATCAATTTTTAATTTGTGCCTATTTATTGTCTTTTTAACAAATTTTAACAAAAGCTCATTTTAGTACTAACAATTATTTTAGTTATACGTTTGTAATATTTTTAAGTTGTTAGCAAAATATTTTAATAATTTTGTCGGGATTTTAAATCACATATACGTGTCACAACATAAAGATCTGCAAAAACTGACAGCCGCTGGCTTTCTCATCAGTTTAGGAATTATCTACGGAGATATTGGTACATCCCCGCTATACGTTTTCAAGGCCATTGTAGGAGACAAACCCATATCAGAGCTACTGGTATACGGTGGATTATCACTCATTTTCTGGACACTTACGCTGCAGACAACCCTTAAATATGTATTCATCACCCTGCGTGCTGATAACAAAGGCGAGGGTGGGGTATTCTCCCTGTTTTCGTTGGTGCGCCGCAAAGCTAAGTGGCTAATTATACCGGCTATTATAGGTGGCTGTGCATTATTGGCCGACGGTATTATAACACCGCCAATTACCATCTCATCAGCCATTGAAGGTTTACAGGTATTTAAGCCTGATTTGCCTACAGTGCCTATTGTTATGTGTATCATCACCATTTTATTCATTATACAACAGTTTGGTACATCAACCGTAGGTAAGGCTTTTGGCCCTATCATGTTTGTTTGGTTTACCATGATGGGTGTTTTAGGGGTTACCTACATTGTGCAAATGCCATCGGTATTAAAGGCTATTAACCCATATTATGCTTACCAGCTTTTAGCCAGCGATTATAATGCCTTTATTATTCTGGGCGCAGTGTTTTTATGTACCACCGGGGCCGAGGCTTTGTATTCTGATTTAGGGCATTGTGGCCGTAAAAACATTATGGTTAGCTGGGCATACGTTAAACCATGCTTATTGCTTAACTATTTTGGGCAGGCGGCTTGGTTAATGCAGCATAACGGGCGTAGCGATATCGACTTAAATATCATGAACCCCTTTTACCAGATTATGCCTAAATGGTTTTTGATTTACGGTATTGGTATAGCAACAGTGGCGGCAATTATTGCTTGCCAGGCGGTTATTTCAGGTTCGTACACGCTGATATCAGAAGCCGTAAGATTAAATTTGTGGCCAAAGGTGAAGATAAGATACCCAAGCGAGCAAAAAGGGCAGTTATACGTGCCCAGCATTAACTGGATACTTTGTGCCGGTTGCTTTGGTGTGATGTTATTGTTCCAAAGATCTGAAGCTATGGAGGCTGCTTATGGTTTAAGTATCACCCTGGCCATGATGATGACCACGATATTAATTACGCATTTTATGAAGCGTAAGAAAGTGCCTACTTACCTGATAGTAACTTTCTTTGTGTTATATACGGTTATTGAATGTTCTTTCTTACTGGGTAACTTACATAAGTTTGTTGATGGTGGTTGGTTCACGGTATCGTTAGGTGTAGTGTTATTCCTGGTGATGTGGGCCTGGCATACGGCACGCCGCATACGTAACCGCTACGTTAAGTTTGTAGAGATTGAGGATTACTACAGCTTGTTAAAAGAGCTGAGCGACGACGATACCGTACCTAAATACGCGTCGCAACTGGTATATCTTACCAGCGCTAACTTTAATTCTGAGGTTGAATCAAAGATAATTTACTCTATACTGCAAAAGCAACCAAAACGTGCCGACGTTTACTGGTTGGTACACGTTGACGTGGTTGACGAACCTTATAAAACCGAGTATGAGGTTGATTTTTTGGTGCCTAACAAAGTAATCCGTATTGACTTTAAGTTAGGCTTCAGGGTTGAGCAGCAAATTAACCTGTTATTTCGCCGTGTGGTTGAAGATTTAGTCAAGAACGGTGAGGTTGATATTACCAGCCGCTATAAATCATTAAACAAACACAAAATTGTGGGCGATTTTAGGTTTGTTGTGATAGAGAAGATGCTGTCACGATCGCACAACCTTACTTTCTACGAAAAGGTAATTATGGCCCTTTATGGGCAGCTTAAAAAGGTGAGTTTGTCTGAAGAACGTGGCTTTGGGCTAGACCTTAGCTTTGTGACTATTGAACGTGTACCGCTGATGTTGGCCGCGCCAGAGACGGTTGAACTTACCCGCGTAACGCCCACCATTAAGATTTAATTGTTAAAAACATTTTAACGTAATATTTATTCACTATTAACGCAGATTGCAAGATATATTAGCAATCTGCGTTAATGAGACAATGAAAAAAATACTAGCCCCGCTTTTTTTATTATTTACCCTTCAGGTAAATGCCCAGGAAGTAGCGGTTGACACCGCTAAAAAAGACCTGGCAGATACCATTAAAAAAGATCTTTTTACGGCACCAGATACGGTGCCTAAATATCGAAGCAAGGTACTGGCTTTTGTTCCTCCGGTTGTATTGATAGGTTATGGAGCTGCATCGTTTTACGCTAAACCACTTCGCAGTCTTGATTATTACGTCCAAACCCGAATAAGAGATAGTAAGCCTACGTTTCGCACTGTGGTTGACAGTTATGCGCAATTTTCACCCGTTGCCGCGGTGTATGTGTTGAACCTTGTTGGTGTATCCGGTAAAAATCGATTTTTAGATCGAACCATTTTATTGGGTATATCATCCGGATTGATGGCCGGCTCTGTACGTGTTGTTAAAAATGCCACGCATAGATTAAGACCTAATGGCGAGAATACAGT
>JAZKET010000023.1:0-27692 GCA_040386815.1 Bacteroidota bacterium
ACGCTGTTAAAAACACCTCTGCAGTGTAGGGCTGGCCTACTAAAACATAGCTGGTTGGCGCCACTGCAACGGCCGAAAATTGGTCAAGATTTACAACCGCCTGATCAACCTCGCCTAATATCTTTTTAACTACTTCGTTTTCGGCATTTTTTGCATCAGCCTGTATTTTGGCTAATGTGGTTAACGCGGCACCCAAAGGTATACCATCACCAAAATTGCCTTCCTGCCAGGTTTTCTTAACATCGCCGTGTTTAGGCGGATCAATCGTGTTTAATGAAAAATTGATACCTGTCTTTTCCTTTTCAGACAACAGGGCTAACAATTTATCGCGGGTATCGTCAATTAATTTACGCAGTTTGTCGGCGTTTTTATCAGCCACCATAACACGCGGAGAAATGTCCAGATCGTCGCGTGCATCAACATCATTAATTTCCGGGTTGATACCTCCACCCTCTTTAATTAACAAGGCTTTAAGCTCTTCAATGTACTTATCAAGTTCGGCCGCTATCTGGCTTGCTTGTTTAGCTTTCGCGTATACAGGCTTAGCTCTTTCTGGCTGCTCTTTAAGCTTGGTTTGCTCAAAAGCAGAGTAGGTATTATCTATACCAGTTATAACGTTTTTGCGCGAGCTGTCCAGGCTGTTTGTGATGTTTTTAAAAGCATCAAGCAAACTATCCGGAACATTCATCGCTACAAGGCCCAAAAGTACCAGGTATAAAATACCTATCATCCGTTGCCTTGGGGTTTCTTTACCTCCAGCCATGCGCTATATATCTTTTTTTATATTAAAAATCTATTTAACTAAACTGAATTATGATTGGCGAGGTTGATTCATCGCTGTTAACATATTTCCGTAAACAGAGTTTAATGATGCCAGGTTTTTAGCCAAACGACCCACCTCATCTTTAAACTGTTTTGAGTCCTCTAACGACTCATTAAAGTTATTCATTGTTAATGATAGGTTTTGATAAAACTTGTTCATTGATTTTAAATGCGCGCTTGAGTCTTGTAACTCCAGCTCATACACAGCATTTAAAGCCGATAGGTTTTTAGCAAGGCTGTTTACCTGTTCATGATAAGCTTTTGAATCAACATTAGTATTAGCTAATTCTAACAGGTTGCCAGATGCTTTTTCAAACGATGTTGTAAGGTTATCATAGCTCTGCGTTGCTTGTTTTACTTTATTAGTAAAAGCAATAGTAGCTTCGCCGGCGTCAGTAACTTTTGATATCGTGTTAACTTTATCACCAAAGGTTCTTAAACCATCGGCAAGGCTGCCTACCAGTTCCGGACCAATTTTAGCATCAGCCATCATTTTATCTAAAGCGGCAGTTTGCGAGAAATTGCTGGCAGCAGGCGCTGCGCCTCTTTGTGATGCTGCAGGCAATTCGCCTTTATAATCATGAGCCAGCTCAGGGTATGCTCTTGTCCAGTCTATTTCTTCCTCTTCGCGTTGGAAACCTAACAATAAAAATAATAATGCCTCAACTGTTAATCCGCCTGCGATAAAATAAGTAGCTCCGGGTTTGTGTAATATTTTGAACATCAAACCTACAATAACTACCGCAGCTCCCCACGATACGATATTATTTATTCCGTATGGTTTTTTCTTGCCAGCCATAATTTTTTAATAATGGTATATACTAATAAGTTTATAAAGATTCTTTTGTTTAGACTATCGTTTATCTCTAAGATCGCGACCCTGGAAATGGGTTACACAACGGAAACCAATGTAAGATTTTGCACTATCCTGGTACTCAAAAGTACGTGCAGAGTTTTGCAAAAAGTAACCAACATCTTTCCATGACCCACCACGCACAACTTTACGTTTCATTACCTCGGCTTCGTTCTTCTTAGCTTCGTAGTTAAACGTAGGTGCAAGGTCATTCACAAAAGTTGGAGCAGATGCGTCGTATGCAGATTGTGTCCACTCGGCAACGTTACCCGCCATATTATACAGGTTAAAATCGTTAGGGAAATATGATCTTACTTTAACAGTGTAAGTACCACCATCGTCAGAATAATTACCGCGGCCAGGTTTAAAGTTTGCTAATAAGCAACCTTTAGCATTTTTTATGTACGGGCCACCCCATGGATATGAAGTACCTACCCTGCCACCGCGTGCAGCATACTCAAACTCCTGCTCGGTTGGCAACTCATAAGGCGAGCGGTGAGGCAAACGTCTTGAGTCTTTGTAAGCTTCATTATAACGTGTGCGCCAGATGGTAAATGCACGTGCCTGGCGCCATGTAACACCCACTACCGGATAATCGCGGAATGACGGGTGAGAAAAATAACCTTCAACCATTGGCTCATTTGCAGCGTATGAAAAATCGCTTAGCCAAACCAAAGTATCTGGATATATAGCTACGGTATCGCGTAAAATAAAGTCTGAACGGCGCGCATTTGGATTATTTCTGTTATTAGCAGCCTCGCGCAATAAAGGCATTGCGTAATTATATTTTAACAAACGCACATCAAGCTCGTTACGATCGAAAATACGGTCTTGATCCTGGTAAAACATCCTTTGCAGGTTTGCAATATTTGGATTTGGAGCACCTCTTTTAGCGCCTGCGGCAGAGAAAGGTGGATGCTGTTTTACATATTTCCAGTTGATGTACTTTTTTCCGGTTGGATTTGGAGCCGGGGCTGCACCTCTGCCTGTAGCAGCGCCAAGGTAATATTTAGGGTCGTTTAAATAGCTAGTGATCGCTATCGAATCGCGAACCCAGTTAACAAACTGTCTGTACTGACTATTGGTTATCTCTGTCTGATCCATGAAGAAAGCAGGGATAGTAACCTGTCTGGTTTGAGAAATTTGAGAGAAAGTTATATCCTGATCTGTTTGGCCCATTAAAAAGGTACCGCTGGGGATATAGGCCATACCTACCGGTATTTCGGCTGTAGTTGACCTTGCCGCTACGCCCAATACCTCTCCTCTATCAGCTCCACCGCCGCCTTTGTTACCAAAAAGGCAGCCGCTTGTTGTAACCGTAACTAAAACTCCTAATAAAAAGTATATCTGCTTCATGTTTTACAAATCAAACCTGGCTATAAATTATAACACAAATGACCCCCGAATATATAAAATTTGTTACATCAAAATCGTAAAAAATGCTTTTTATATTAAAATTAAACATTTTTTAAACTGCAACGCAAATTCGTTAATAAAAGGGCAATCAAAAATATAGCTTCAAATTCCTCTAAACTAATTAGTTAAAACCTTTAAAGGCTCCAATTAATCGTTTATACGGTAAATTGCGCAAAATGTTGCGTGGCTAAGTAAAAAAAGCTGAAATTATTTATTCACCTGCTTACAATATTGCTCAATGGCCATGGTCATTGATGGCGCGGCCGGAGTTGGGGCCGGTATATCCAAAATCAAACCTGCCTCAAGCACAGCTTTGTGTGTTGTAGCACCAAAAGCAGCTATACGCGTGTTGTTTTGCTTAAAGTCAGGAAAGTTTTTGTATAATGATTGTATACTTGATGGACTAAAAAAGGCAATGATATCGTAAAACACCTCGGCCAAATCGCTCAGATCGCTACAAACGGTACGAAACAATACGGCTGGCGTAAAGTCATAACCATTCTCTAGCAAAAATTTCTGGGTTTCTTCGGCAGCTACATCAGAGCAAGGGTATAAAAACTTCTCGCTTGAATGTTTCTTTAATACCTCTGCAAGGTCTGTAGCGGTTTGCTTACCAAAAAATATCTTACGCTTACGGTATTGGATATATTTTTGAAGATATAAAGCAATAGTTTCAGACAGACAGAAATATTTCATCTCTACCGGCACCTCAAAACGCATCTCTTCGCAGATACGGAAAAAGTGATCGGCTGAGTTACGGCTGGTAAAAATAACCGCAGTAAAATCTGCCAGGTTTATCTTATCCTTTCTAAAATCCTTTGCGGGTACGCCTTCGACGTGTATAAACGACCTAAAATCAATTTTCAGGTTATTCTTCTTGGCAAGCTCCGTATATGGATTCTTATCGCTTTCGGGTTTTGGTAAAGTAACTAATATACTTTTAACCTTTTTCTTTCTGTCTTCCAATTCCGTGTGTAATAAAACCTAAAAATTAAATATTAAGTGCCTTAATTAATATTAATACGGGGCAAATTTCGAGGGCACAAAGATAGATAAATAAATAAAATTTATGAAATCGAAAATTAGAAATAATATTTACGCTGCTTCTAAGGTAAAGCCAGGTGAAAATTATAACTATCAGAGCCACTGCAACAATTAACAAAGCAGGTATAAATTGTGTAGCCAGCAAGGTAAAACATACCGTAACCGGCAAAAACACAAAAGCGATATTGAAATAGGTTAAATAAAGTACTGATACGTACTCTGTTACCACTTTATGAATGTCGAAAATAAAGCCTATTGCCCGCAACACCAGAAACTTTACCGCAAATAAAAGCAATATAATAACCGCGAAAGAGCTAAAAAGCCTAAAACCGCTTACGCTGTAATAAATGCTTTTATAAACAGCTAACTGGTATAAAAACAAACCAAATGTGGCGCCAAACAGTAAAAACAAACCTAAAAAAGCCCAAAAATTAATCTGCGTATCGTCTTTATTGGTTTGCACCAAAGCGCGTTTGCTATAAAACGATAATACCACATTACGCACATCTTTATGCATAGCCAGGTTGAGTATTGCTGTATACAACAACAAACCTATAACCATAATGATAACCCATGGGTCGCGCGGTTGGCGTATGTGACCGCTGCGTAATGTACTTTTTGATTTGTAAGGGATATCAAGAAACTGGAAACCGCTATACATGTGCTCCTTAACAAACTGTTGCGCGGCCTGGCTGGTCATGGTGGAGTCTGGAAAACGGATAAATTGCATGGCAATAGAATCTTGCACAAATTTTTCGCGTACCTGGGTGGCCAGTATCACAGAATCAAGTACCTGCCCGCTGCCCGCCTGTGCCGGGGTAATAATACGGTACGTTTTTTAACTACAGTATCGGTTTGCTCTTGCGCGCGAACTGCCAATGTGCAATTCAACAAAAAAAACAAGCATAAAAAAGCAAAACGCATGCAAAAACCGGGTTATTTAGTGCAAAAATACCCTAATTATTGATTGTTTTATGCAGATAAGGCAAAAAACAGGTTGCTATTTGGTTTCCTTATTGGGGATAGCCGCTGTACCCGGCTTGCGCAATGATTTTTTTGCAAGGTATTCTGCCAATGGCTCTATCTTATCTGTACCAATAATATCAGCACCGAAGTTTACTTGCATTTCCCAAGCCTCCTGCGTATCTGGCGCACCCCAAAAACGCACCAGCTTTCCGGTATTAACATGCACACTGTCAACTGTTTTTTTCAAGCGTTTAAAATCGGCATCAGGTATAGCACCAACGCCTTTCCAGGCTGACCATTTTTCGAAATTCAGGCTTACCTGCCCTATTCTGGCCCATTGCGCGGCCTCGTGCGGATACATCAGGTCGTCGTCAAACCAAAACATGGAAGCGTACTTATAAAAATCAGCAACCTGTGGGCGGTTACCGCTGATAAGGATTTTCAATCTGCCTTTCAAATTATCACGGGTAAGCAGGTATGGTTCAAGCATTTTTAACTCTTTTTCAAGCTTGGGCAGCGTTTTGGTATAATCATCCTTAATATCAACCAATAAACATAGCTGGCGCAGGGTATCGCGCTTTAACGCATATAATATTGGCTCTAAATACATACCCTTCAGCGTACGTTCTTTAAATAACTGCTTGTTGCTGTGCGATACCAGCAGCTCGCCATCAACTAAAAAAATATCGGCTTCGATAGAATTATAGCCGTTGATAAAGGCCTTGTAAAAAGGCGTATTATTAGCATAATCGTTATGCGAATGGGTATATCTTGCCTGGGCCGAAACTTTAATGGCAGCCAACAATAACATCGCCAAAAAAACTATTTGCTGTTTAACTTTCATGCCGATAAAACTAAGCTATTTTGCCAAAATTTAAATTACCATACCGTTAATTATTTATCACCTGTATATACATGATATTACTAACCATATGGCACACCGCTAAAGATTTTTAATTTTTAAGGAGAGCTATCTTAACATTTTTAATACCGGTGTTGTCTGCTCTCAGTAAAAATTTTTCAACTTTTAGATCAGGGCGAAATGCAATCATTGTACGCCTACCGGCAACTTCTGTATCTATTTGTGAACCGCCAAATTTACTGTCATACTTTACCATAACACGAATGGTAAAAGGCTTATCTGTACCCACCAGGTTTTCAATAGCGTAATTGCGCGCACCACTTGGCGAGCCACCTTCTCTTAAAGATTTCTCTGCAGCTGCAAATGAGTTGAGCTGACCTTTGCCATATTGAGCCTTCTTAGCTACTGGGCTAACCTGTATTTCGCAGGCCTTGCTTTCGCCGTCAGCACCTATAAAAAGCGCACCCAATTTGCCTGCCACATCGGTGCCGGGTTGTACATCAAATGTTAACAGGAAAGACGACGACGCAGTAGTAAACGTAGTAGTTTCTTTGAGCTCTTTTGACAATATTTTTTCTTTCCCCGTTGCCGGAATAATTTCTTCCATCCACTTCGTACCAATCCTGCCATCAGGAAACTGAAGCATTTCATGAATAACTAATGATCCACCCCAACCCGCCATCGGAATCCAGCCGGCCAGTAAAAACCGACCATCATTTATCTCTGTTACGGCAGGGACATTCATGCCGTTGTAAAAATCCAGCCCGGCTTTAACGCCATTTACAAATTTATCCCCGGGCGCGTTGGCCGGTTTTGACCAATAACCGGTAAAACCACCTATTACATAATCATATTTGCCCCAACGAAAGAAGAAAGTACAATCGCCGCCCGGCGGAAAATCAGGGTTGACAGACCGCCAGCCCCCAACGATGGATTTAGACTCCCAGGTACCCTTGGCCCCATAGTTGGCCAACATACGCAACCGGCCCTCCGGGTCGGTATAAACACTTGGGTTTTCGCAAGGGTGAAATAAAATCTTTGATTTCTTGAAATTACTAATTCCATCATCACTAACAGAATAGGTAGAACCGGCAGGATAGCCTATAAGGGTATCATAACGAAAAGAGCCGGTAAAGCCGTTTTTATTGTAGTAATCCCATTGCAAAGGCAGGGTAGTTTGTTCTTTGGGATAAATGCGCGTGGTATGTAAGCCGTAACTCAATGAAAGTTTATTATCAAATATGAAAGGCGTACCGGTACCAAAAGTTTCCCACTGCTGCTCAATGGGTGTAGCGGCCTCATGCTCGGTCCATGTTTTAAAATCGGTTGTTGACAGGTGTTCAAAATAATGCCCCCCTTTTCCAAATTTACTACCATGGCCACGGCGATCAAACAAATAAAATACATGATAACGCCCTTTGCTAAAAAACGTTGCAACATCGCCCACCCAGGTATTATGTCCCCGTGGTGTCCAATATTGAATTTCTTTAGATATGCGCGGCGTCTTTAGCGCTACTTGCTGAGGCGCTATACCAGGGCAGAAAATTTCGGCTTTAGCTACCACCGATGGATCAATTTGCCAGGTGCTGCTTTTCGTCCACTGTGGATAACCTAAGGCAAAGTCATTGTCCAGCAACTCGCCATCAACATACAAAGTCCATCTAACGCCAGAAAAATTCAATACAACATCATGCACGCCATCGGGCTTTTTCAATAGTGCTAAGGGTATGCCTATGGTCATATCCCTGGCGCCTTTGGATTCGCCGGGAGGATACAATTTCAGAGCTGCTTCCAACACCGGGACTGTCCCATCAGGTAGAGCATATGAAGGATAGTTTTGGCGTTTCCGATCTTTGGGGTCATGCTGAAAGGTGGTTACATCCAATACACCTGGAATGCTTAATAACGTACTTGGAGCGCTTTTTACTTTTAAATTTACGCGCATTTTAATAGTAAAACTACTACTATCAACCGGGGCCGCGAAACTTGCATTGTTTTTTTGTGTTGATAGCGTACTAAGCGCAGATGCATCAGAAAAATACCAAGGGGTGGCGTGCAGCAAAAGTTGCACATCTTGCTTTTTTTGAGCGTAAACAGGTAAACATAGGCTACCGATGATAGTGCCTATCAACACGGCGTAAATGGCCAATTTTTTTTTCATTGATTATGATTAAGATGGTACAATTAGTATTAACGTAAAATAACTTACTCGCCCTTGCTGCTCATAGCCGCCAAACTTAATGCCGCCATATCGCCAATATTCTCGCCCAACCCTGCAGGTACAATCTGGCAAACGCTGTGTGCGCCAATGTATGCTTCGCGATGGATAACCTGCATCATGCGCTCATCTAACAGTGATTTTGCACGGCCGTAAATACTGCCCATGATGATAACTTCCGGGTTCAAAATATCTATCAGTAACGACAAACCACGCCCCAGGTACTCTGCACAGGTGTTGTAAATATCAATAGCCAGTTCGTCGCCGTTGTGCGCGGCTTCGGCTATTATTTTAGCGGTGAGTTTGGGCAAATCATCCAAACTATTGCAGAATGACACCTTCTCACCTACCTGTATCCGCTCGCGCGCTTTTATCTGCGCCAGTTGGGCAATGCCACCGCCACTACACCAGCCCTCAAACGATCCGGCTTTGCCGAAACCTACCGGTCCCATGTCTGACAGGCGCAAATGGCCAACCTCGCCAGCAAAATCTGTGGTGCCCGAGTATAGCTTGCCATTAAGTATCAGGCCAGCCCCCATGCCGGTTCCAAAGGTTAAAAAAATCACGTTTTCATAACCTTTGCCTGCTCCATATTTCCATTCGGCAACGGCGCAAGCGTTAGCATCGTTTTGCAGTAATACAGGGCGACCAAAGCGCTCCTCAGTCATTTTTACCATTGGGATATTATCCCAACCCGGTAAGTTAGGCGGCGATAATATCAAACCTTTTTTGCTGCTTAACGGGCCGCCACAACTAATGCCAATCCCGGCCAGGTTGTCTTTCTTCACACTGTTTTTAGCCATCAGATCCTCGGCAACGGCAAATAATTTCTCAATCATATCATAAGGCGGCTGCGTAGTAGGCATGGCCACCTTATCTATAATCTGCATCGGCCCATCGCCTTCTGCGTTGCCCAAAACTACGGCGCATTTGGTGCCGCCTATATCAAATCCTAAAAGCATCATAATAACTTAGTTTTCTGTAAGCTGACTTACCTGTATCGACTTAAACTTAACGCCACCGTGCTTGGCATAAAACCACAGGAAATTACCTTTTTGCTCTGGCGTGCGGTTTACAATGCAGCGTTTACCGGCTATAGATACATCTATGATATCGTCCTTCAATATGATATCCACCTTAAATGGCTTATCTAAACCTTCTACCCCTGTTATCATAGTGTTGCCCAGCCAAACCGCTTTCTCAATGGCTGAAAAATTCAGGCGATAAGCTCTGTCGGCATTCTTATCGGCACGTAAATAAAAACCGTATTCGCCCACTTTAGCGGCAGGGTCAATCTCTACGGTGATGCGGCAATTTACCGGCATGTTTTCTACATGAGCCGAACCAACGCCACTAATGGTATTAATTGATACTACGCCCGCATCTACCTTGCTATCCATATCGGCTTTTATATCCAACTTAACCGGCACGGCTGTTGCAGGCATCATGTCTACCGGAAATTTCGTCGACAATGTACCGTCTGCTTCCTGTATCACCTCGCGGAAGATAAGGTTACCGCCAAAACGCTCGCCCTCATTATCGAGGTTACGGTTGCGGCTTGGCACCCAGGCACCCACAATGCGCCGACCGCCTTTAAAAGCTGCTGTTTTGGCTACGTTTGTCCATTGCTCGTTTAGCGCCTGGTATCTGGGTTCTTGCCAGGGGCCGTAAGGGCTGCGAGATTGCACGTAATAGGTATCGCCGTTATGGCCATAAATTAAATAGTACCAGCCATTCCATTCAAAATAGTCAGGGCATTCGGGTACCGAGCCTTGTCCTGTTAATACAGGCTTAAGCACGGTCCAATTCTTTAAGTCTTTAGAAACCATATGTACTAAACTACCACCTGCATGGCGTAGTGTTGGGTTCTCTTTCCAGCTGGAAACAAACAGATGAAACTCGCCGGTTTTTTCGTCAACAAAAACTTTTGGGTCTCTAAAATCGCGCTGGCTGTAGCCAGGTGCCGAGGTGTAAAAAGGGTTTGGCTTTTGCTTGTCGAAATGGATACCATCATCGCTGATAGCGTAGCTTAACTGCTCATTAACCTTGCCGTCATTCACCAATCGGGTAGCGTAAAAAGCGTAATACTTGCCTTTGTAAAACACAACAGAACCGGTGCAGATAGATTTCTCCCATGCTTCATCAATCCCTAATACAACGGGTTCTTGTTTCCAGTTCTTCAAATCTGTTGTTGTACTCAACGCCCATTGATGACCGCCTAAGCCGCCCAAACTTGCGTGGTGAGCCGAGTCAAGCAGCCAGTATAGCATAAATTTACCATCCTTGTAAAACGGCATCACATCGCCCACAAACAAATTACCTTTTGGCCGCCAATATTGCAGGTTGGTGGTGCTTTGGATGGTAGGGTCGTACTTAACGCCCAGCTTTTGCGCGTTGCCGCATAAGCTGCTTATGATGAAGATTAATAGTAAGGTGTGTTTTTTCATTTATTGGTGATTTTAAATGTTATTAAGTATTACTATGTCATCGCGAGCGTAGCGTGGCAATCGCGAACTATGCAAGTTCTACGCAGGTCGCCGTGCGATTGCCACGCTCGTTCCTCGCTCGCAATGACAAGTGTTTACAAATCTCTCGGGCTGCCGCCTTTGCGCCAGTGTTCTTCAATTTCTTCTAATGATTTGCCTTTAGTTTCGGGGATATAATGCCTGCCCCAAAGCATACCCAAAAAACAAATGCCCGAGTACAAAAAGAAAGTAGCCGACACACCAAAGCTGTTTACCAGTTTAAAAAAGGTGAAGGCAATAATGGCATTAAAGCCCCAATGTGCCAGCGAGCCAATGCTCATGCCCACACCACGAACATTTAACGGAAACACTTCTGATATGAGTAACCAACCCAAAGGCGCCAAACTAATAGCGATGAAAATGATATAGCAAACTATGCTTAACACAGCAAAAATGGGTAAGCTTGCGCCAAGCGCCTCTTTAAAATGAAAGCAGGCACCCAGCAGCGCCAGCGAGGGTATCATGCCCCAAATACCTATCATGTACAATTTGCGCCTACCAACTTTATCTAACAAAACTACCGACACAAAACAGGCTAGTACGTTTACTGTACCGATAATAATAGCCGGTACAATAGATGCAGTATTGCTCACTATCCCCGCCATTTTAAATATAATGGGCGAGTAATAAATGATGGTATTAACACCAGAAAATTGTTGAAAAAAGAAAATACCTATAGTGATAATCAAGGCAGGGCGCAGCCATGGTTTTAATATCTCGGCACTGCTGGTTTGATTATTTTCGGTTAGTTCGATGTCGCGTTTCAAATCGGCAAGGGTTTGGGCAATAAGGTCAGGGTCCTCTACTTTATTAAGTACGGCTTCACCTTCGGCCCAACGGTTTTTGCTGATGAGCCAGCGGGGTGTCTCTGGTAAAAAGAACATACCTACCAACAGGATCAAGGCCGGGAATAAGCCCACAAAAAACATCCAGCGCCATGACTCCAGGTCGGCATCATTACCCAACCAGTAATCGGTAATGTATGATACCAGGATACCGATAGTAATCATCAGCTGATTTAAGGTTACCATAGCACCACGGCGGCGGGTTGGGGCTATCTCGGCTATGTACATGGGTACAACAAACGAGGTAATACCTATGGCTATGCCAATTACAACCCGCATCCACATTAAAAACATAATGCTGTTGGCATAAGTACAACCTACAGCGCCAATGGCGAAGATGACGGCGTTAATGATGATCATCTTTTTGCGGCCCAGGTAGTCAGACAGCTTGCCGCTGGCAATGGCACCCAATACTGCACCTATCAATACCGTGGTGGTTACCCACTCCATGCTGGCATCGCTCAATTGCCAGTACTCTTTCATGAAGGGCAGCGCCCCAGAGATTACCCCGGTATCAAACCCAAACAACAGCCCGCCCGTGGCGGCTACGATGGAAATGAGCAGGACATTTGACCTTGATTTGGTTGGTTTCATTTCTTTTATTTTTGGTTTATGATGGTTCTTTTCAACTATAATATCAACGAGGGCTGTCATGCTTACCCCCCGTTGAAGCATGTGCGGACAGACTTCTACACATCCTTCGACGGATCTCAGGATGATACTCACTGACTCCGTTAAACGTTTAAAGCATCACTCAAAAAAAATTATTCTCTGCAAGAGCGGCCAGCCACAAGGTCTGACTCAAGTGCTAATTGCTTATTTACTTTATGATGATCTATCTGTTCAATTAACATACTAACCGCCGCCTGGCCCATGGCTTCGAGCGGTTGGCGTAAATGGGTTATTGGCGTATAAAACAACTCAAAAGCGTCCGACTCGTCAAAACTCAATACCGAAAGTTGCTGCGGCACCTGCACACCCAATTTATTCAGGTATTTCAAACCGTTTATCGCCAGCGTATCTGTAGCAAAAAATGCCGCGTCGCAAGGCTGGGGGTGTTTAAGGATGATGCCCAATCCGTGTTGTATATCGGCTACCCTATCTGCGTTGTCAATTTCCTGCAGCCAATGCTTTTGAAAACCAATGCCATGATCTTTCAAAGCATCCAGATACCCTTGATTACGCTGCTGCAAATGATAAAATGTACTTTGATAATTAAACAAAGCTATGCGCCCGTGCCCCTGTTTGATCAGGTGTGCCGTACCGTCGTAAGCAGCCTTATAGTTATTTAACGCTACGTGGTTAGCCTGCACTTCCGGGAAATACCTATCCAATAAAACAAAAGGTACGCCCCATTTTTGCAGCTGTTTTATTTGCTGTTGCGATTTTTCTGTTGGCACCAGTATCAATCCATCTACCTGTCGGTTTACCAATGCGTTAACCAACTCATCAAAGGTATCTTCGCTTTCGTTCGAACTGCCAAAAAGTACGGTATAGTTTTCCTTTTTAGCCTCGGCTTCAATGGCTCGGGTAATGCCGGTGCTAAAGCGGTAGTTAATATCGGCCACTACCAAACCAATGGTTTGCGTTTTAAGCATTTTAAGGCTCTTGGCAATTTGGTTAGGGCGATAGTTAAGTTCCTCGGCCGCTTTTTTTATTTTTTCGGCGTTGTCTTTACTTACCTGCTTCTGCTCGGCCTGCCCGTTAAGCACGTACGACACCAGGGCAATAGACACACCAACGTGCTCTGCAATTTCCTTGAGGCCTACCTTTTTCATGAAGCTTGATTTTATAAATGGTTATTCAAATTTATCACTTTAAACGTTTAAAGCAAATAAAAGTGAAGTTTTTTTAATAACGATTTTAACCCTTTCAACAAACAGGAAAACCCCTCCCTACCCTCCCCAGGGAGGGAATCGCACGGGCCGCTGCTCTTTTATAATTACTTCTTTTATCCGTTTATCAATACATCGCCTATGCACATCCGCACATTTGCATATTTGCACATCTGCATATCCACGCCATCCGCACATTTACTACCTTTGCGCTATGGCAGGTATCTACATCCACATTCCGTTTTGCAAACAAGCTTGTCATTATTGCGATTTCCATTTCAGTACATCGTTAAAATATAAAGACGATTTACTGCAGGCGCTGGTAAAAGAAATTCAATTGCAAAAAAACTACCTGCAAAATCAAACTATCGAGACCATTTACTTTGGTGGCGGCACCCCCTCTGTTTTAGCTGCCGCGGATATTAACCTGCTACTTGATACCATAACCGGCTTACATAGCGTTACCGCCGATGCTGAGATAACCCTTGAAGCCAACCCCGACGACCTGGACAAGCTAAAATTACAGGAACTGCGCCAAACTGCCGTCAATCGTTTCAGCATTGGTATACAATCTTTTTTTGACGACGACCTGCAATGGATGAACCGCGTACACCGCGGACAAGATGCAGAAGCATCGGTAAAACGTGCGCAAGATAGCGGCTTTGAAAATATTACCGTAGACCTGATATATGGCTACCCTTTGCTTACCGACCAAAAATGGAAGCATAACCTTGACAAGGTTTTTGAGTTGGATGTGCCGCACATATCGGCTTACTCCATGACGGTTGAGCCGCAAACGGCGCTGGCCTCATTCATCCGCAGTAAAAAACAACCGGCCATGAATGAGCAACAAAGCTCAGAGCAGTTTTTAATGCTGATGGATGCCATGCAGGCTAAAGGCTTTGAGCATTACGAGATCTCAAACTTTTGCAAGCCTGGCCACTACAGCCGCCATAATTCAAATTACTGGCACGGGGTGAGCTATCTGGGTATAGGCCCGTCAGCGCATTCGTATAATGGCACTAACAGGCAGTGGAACATCGCCAACAATCCTAAATATATTCAGCAGATCTATGCTGGCACACTCCCCGCCGAAATGGAGGAGCTAACCGAAACCAACCGGCTGAACGAGTACATCATGACATCGTTACGTACCAGCTGGGGGCTTGACATTGATCATCTAAACGCAATTGCAGGCGGCGCGGCGGCTATACTTGCCAAAGAAGCTATCCCCTACCTGGAGAAAGAATGGATTATCCAAAAGGATAACAAAATCCACCTTACTCAAACCGGTAAACTCTATGCAGATCATATCGCTTCAGAGCTATTTTTCTAGTCTTTAGCATGGTCATTCCTGGCACTACTAACTACCCATCGGTATTAAAAACCAATTAATTAGCCCAAACGTATATTATAATATCAACGCCACATAAGGCGCTATTTTAAAATGGAGGCCTTCCCAGCCCGCCAGGAAAATTAAACTTCGGGCAACCATCTTGAAATACAAAGCGTAAATGAGGCAAACGTATTTAACCCAAACAAATTTGTGGTTAAGCGGTAAGCGGGTTGCTGTGTTCGTTAGCAGATTCGGAAACCGTAGCCATAAATGACGTTACCCTTTACAGGGGAAAACCCGGCAGCCTGCAGCACCGGGTTTTTTTATTTTTGTAATCAAGCAGTTTCGAAACCAAAAGGCATACACCAGTTTGCCAATAACAAAAACATAACAATACCATAATACACAGGCTTTTCTAAAGTGTTTATTTTGTTTTTCCGGGGATAATTGTTTCCGGTGTAAACTGCAGATGAGCTTTATATTAACCCAAATTGATACCGTAGATACCATATCCCCGCAGGATTTTAAGAAAAACTACCTTGATGCCTGCCGCCCCGTAATAATAAAAAACCTTACCGGCAACTGGCCCGCCCGCTATAAGTGGACACCCGAATACATGAAACAAGTTGTAGGCAGCAAAGTGGTGCCGCTATATGATAATTCAAAAGCCGACCCATCAAAACCCATCAACACATCGGCTGCCGAAATGCCTTTTGATCAGTATATCGATCTGATCATGTCGCAACCTACCGAGTTGCGTATTTTCTTCTTCAACATATTTAAACAGGCGCCGCAATTATTAAACGACATTGTTTTACCTAAGGATTTAATGGGTGGTTTCATAGAAAGCATGCCTGCCATGTTTTTTGGCGGCTCAAACTCGGTTACATTTTTGCATTATGATATTGATTTGCCGCATATATTTCATACCCATTTTTGTGGCCGCAAGCATATTATACTGTTTGAAAATAAATGGAAAGAGCGCCTGTATTGCCTGCCTAACGCCACTTACGCTTTAGAAGATTACGATGTGGCCAATCCGGATATTGAAAAATTTCCGGCGCTGGATGGCGTTAAGGGCATTGAAGTTTTTTTGGAGCATGGCGACACCCTGTTTATGCCTACAGGGTGGTGGCATTGGATGAAATATTTGGACGGTGGTTTTTCGCTAAGTCTGCGCGCCTGGGATGCATCGCCGATACGTAAAGCGGCTAGCTTGTACAACCTGGCTGTTAAAGGTGGTTTAGATAGCATGTTGAAAATGGCCTTTAAAGGTGATTATGCACGCTATCGCGAAAAGGTAGCTATTAAAAGAGCTGATAGAGCATTGGCCAAAGGAATGCCATATTAAAACTAATGACTGATGACGAATGACCGGTTACTAATGCCATTCACCAACTAAATGTCATAACATTAAGTTAATATACTAATACCAAAAAAACCTTTTAGCTTTGGCGGCGAATTAAGTGACTATATGAAAAAAAATATACTTTGTTTTGGTGAGGTTTTGTGGGATGCGTTTGGCGAACAAAAGGTAGCCGGTGGTGCAACCATGAATGTGGCTTTTCATCTGGCTCAGCAAGGCGCAGGCGTTACGTTTGCCAGCAGCGTGGGTACTGATCCGTCGGGCGATGAACTGGTTAACTTTTTAAAGGACAACGCGTTATACAATGACCTGATACAACGTGACAAAGCTTTGCCAACATGCGAGGTTACTGTACAACTTGACCAAAAACAACAAGCAACTTATGTGATACCACAGCCAGTGTCATGGGATAATATTAAAACTACCCCGGCACTTACCAAATGCGCCAAAGCTGCTACCGCTATTGTTTTTGGCAGCCTTACCGCACGCGAAACAACCAGCCGCAATACCCTATTAAATTTATTAGGCGAAACGAAAGCATTGAAAATTTTTGATGTTAATTTACGTGCACCACACTATACACTACAAACTATACAAAACCTTGCAGCTGTGGCCGATGTGGTGAAAATGAACGAAGAAGAAGCCGACCTGTTAATTACCAGCAACAAAGGCGACCTTAAAGACAAGATCAACGAGTTTAGAAGCAAGTATCACGCGCAAACTATCTGCGTAACCCGTGGCGACAAAGGTGCCCTGGTATGGCACGATCATAAGTTTTATGAGCACCCGGGCTTTGAAGTAAACGTTGCTGATACCGTTGGTGCCGGCGATTCATTTTTGGCTACATTTATCATTGGCCTGTTAAACAATTTACCAATAGACCAGGTACTTGAACGCGCCTGCGCAGTAGGATCATACGTAGCCACTAAACGCGGCGCTACGCCAAGATATGTTGATGGGATTGTTGATTTGATGAAGAAATAATAGACAGCACCTATATCAAAACAGCAAAGCCCGATCAGTACGATTGGGCTTTGCTGTTTATTTTTCTTATCATTGATCTACCCTATCAACCTAAAAAGTTCACGTGGATCAACACCTGCTCAATAAACTTCATACCGAAGGTACTCTAAGCGATGAATCATTCGCCAAAATAAAACAACGGGAAACCGACGGATTATACTCTGTGCACTGGGAGCTGAAAACTTTATTATACCTGGGCATTTTGGCACTAACAACCGGGCTCGGCATAACCATTTATAAAAACATCGACACCATTGGTCACCAAGCCATACTGGTGTTTATAGCGCTTATAGTTATTGCATGCTTTATTTACTGTTTTAAACGCAAGTTGCCCTTCAGCAAAACCAAAGTACAAAGCCCTGATACCTTTTTTGATTATCTGCTGCTGTTAGGCACACTTTGCTTTTTGATATTTATTGGCTACCTGCAATTTGAGTACAAAGTATTTGGCGATAGGTATGGCATGGCCACTTTTATACCTATGCTGGTGCTGTTTTACATAGCTTATGATTTTGATCACATCGGGATATTAAATATGGCCATTGCCAACCTGGGCCTTTGGCTGGGTATATCGGTAACACCAAAAAAACTATTAAAGCTATTTGATTTCGACAGCCAAACACTTACTTATACCTACCTGGGTTTTGGCCTTTTGTTACTGGCATTTGGTTGGGCAACAAAGCATTTCGACATAAAAAAGCACTTCAAATTCAGCTATCAGCATTACGGCGTACATGTCAGTTTTATAGCCATGTTATCGGGCTATACTGTACACTATGATAACGGCTTTGCCTGGCTTTGGTTAATGGGGGTATTTGCTCTGGGTTATGTTATCTATCGCGACGCGATGGAACATCATTCTTTCTACTTTTTATTGCTGACAGTTTTGTATAGTTACATTGCCTTAAGCTGTTTAGTAATGCGCGGACTAATGTCAAGCGGTGCTATTGAACTAATAATGATGTATTTCATCACATCATCAATAGGCCTGGTTAGTTTATTGATCTACCTAAATAAAAAACTAAAAGCGGCATGATCATTTACAACAAAACCTGGCTTAATAATTTGGCAGTACATCACCAGTATGAAACACAGCACAATGCGGGCTGTATCACCAACGACGAGCTGAAAACCATTAAAGAGCAACATCCTATAGGTTTTTACACGCCGGGTATCATCATCCGTGTAGGGATGTTTATTTTAACCTGCATAACTACGCTGTTTTCGTTCGGATTATTATCACTCATGATGTCGACCACGCACATTGTTGAACATTTTGGATGGGCTTTATTTTTAGGTGTAGTAACTGCCGCAATTCTTGAAATAATCACTAAAGAGAAAAACTACTACCAAGCGGGCATAAATGATGCGCTGATGTGGATGGCGGCTATATTTATAGCCGGTGCATTATGGTGGATGCTTGAGCCGCAAGGCTATGGTAATGGCCATGCAGACAAAATATTGGTAAGCTTTGTTATACTGGCCGTCAGTTTAGTTGCTGTTTTGCGCTACGCGGATATGTTGATGGCAGCTATAAGCACCCTGGCCTTTTTTGCGTTTATTTTCTTTTTGTGGACACGTTTTGGCTTTATGGGTATAGCCACCATTCCGTTTATTTTGATGATAGTTACCGGGCTGGGCTACACGCTGCTGTCATCCATTAAACAAAAAATAAAAGTTACGTATTACAACAACTGTATTATTATGGCACAGGTTGTAAGCTTGGTTATACTTTACGCCGCGGGCAATTATTTTATAACCGACCGGGCTAATCATGTGCTAAACAACATACCGCAAACTACAAAGCTTGCTGTTATGTGGGCGCCATTCTTCTGGGCCTGGACCATGCTGGTGCCATTAGTCTATATAGGGCTTGGTATCCGCAACAAAAACGTCATCAGCCTTCGGGTTGGGCTGGTTTTAATGGCTGCCGGTATATACACGTTTCGCACCTATTATCATATCATGAGTATTGAGCTGGCGCTAATTATTGCAGGCGTAGCTTTATTGGCGCTGGTTTATTTGATTGTACGATACCTGAAAACACCAAAACACGGTTTTACTTATGCTGATATTGATAATGGCGACAAAGCCAATAACATCAACATAGAAGGCTTGATCACTGTGGCAACTTTTAAGCAACCACACACGCATACCGGCCCAGAAAATAAATTTGGCGGCGGCGATTTTGGCGGTAGCGGCAGCGGCGGTAAGTTTTAAGCTATGCCCGCAACCGTTCCCACTCGGGGTGGCGTTTCAGATAAGCTAATATGTATGCGCAGTAGGGCAGCATCTTAAATCCGTTTGCTTCCAGGTATTTAAAAGTCTTTTCAACCAGCGCGGCGGCAACACCACGGCCCTCCAATTCGGGTGGTACCTCTGTATGTATCAGGTAATACTTATTGTCTTTTACCTTATAATCAATAAAAGCCCGGTGACCGTCAACAAGCAGCTCAAAGTTGTGTATGGCGGTGTTATTATTTAGTGCTAAGTCTTCAAACATGATATAAATGTACATAAAACATCCGGCAGGTATTAAGCCGGTGTTAAATGTAAATTACATTCATAAGCCGGTGTAACCTTATACGCCTAACCATCATCTAATAGCGGCAAACCAAATGTTAAAAAACGTTAACAGATGTTAAATTTAAAAGCTACTAATTTTTTAGTTATACCTTTGGCCCTATCTAAAACCTCATAATGAAACCCAATTTTCTTACCCTCGCGCTGCTGTTGCTGTTTGCAGTATCCGGCTATGCGCAAGAAAACTATTCTCTTAAAGGCCTTGCGGTTGATACCGCCGAAAAAAAGAACCTTTTAAATACATCTATCATGGTTATTAATGCAAAAGACTCGGTACTGCGCAGTTTTGCCCGCGCGGCTGCAGATGGTTCTTTCGCTATTAAAAACCTAAGCCCCGGCAAATTTATTGTAGTGATAAGCTACCCGGGCTATGCCGATTTTTCTGAAGATTTTACCCTCGACGATAAAAAAACTGTGCATGATCTGGGCAAAGTAGGCATGGTGCTAAAGGCCCGCCTGCTGCAGGATGTTATTGTTAAGGCACGCGCCGTACCCATCAAAATAAAAGGTGATACAACTGAGTTTAACGCCAAAGCCTATGTAATACAACCTAACGACCGTGTAGAGGACCTGATAAAACAGTTTCCAGGTATTGAGGTGGATAAGGATGGCAAGATAACTGCCCAGGGCAAAACGGTAGAAAAGGTTTTGGTTGACGGCGAAGAGTTTTTTGGCGATGACCCTACCCTGGTAACCAAAAATTTGCGCGCCGATATGGTGGACAAAGTGCAACTTTACGACAAGAAAAGCGACCAGGCCACCTTTACCGGTATAGACGACGGGCAAAAAACCAAGACGCTTAATATCAAGCTTAAAGAAGACAAAAAGTCGGGCTACTTTGGTAAGGTAGATGCCGGCATAGGCACCCGCGATTTTTACCAGGGGCAGGGCATGTTTAACAGCTTTACGGCTAAGCAAAAGTTTTCGGCCTATGGCATAGCCGCCAACACAGGCAAACTTGGTTTGGGCTGGCAAGACAGGCAAAAGTATGGCGAGAGTAATGTACAGGTAGACGATAACGGCGGTATCAATATGTTTTTTAGCGGCGATGACAGTGGGCTAGATTCATTTAACGGTAGTTATGATGGCCGCGGCATACCACGTGCCTACACCGGCGGCTTACATTATGATACAAAATGGAACGCCGATAAACAAAGCCTGAACACTAATTACAAAATTGGGCAGTTAGAGGTAACCGGCAGCAGCAACACTTTAACGCAAAACAACCAGCCGGTGCTGGATGCCCGCAACGTCAATATTGGCACCCGGCAAATTAATACCGATGCAAACCAAACTTTCAAAAACTCGATGTTTAGGCACAAGCTTGATTTTAATTATACCATCAAACTTGACACCTCATCAACGTTAAAAATATTTGCCGACGGTACTTACAAGAATGCTAAAACCCGCAACGACTACTCAACCATTGGCCGCCGCGGACAGATGGGTATCGACACTTTGCTAAACACTAACATACGCAGTATTAACAACGACGAGCAAACCCAGATGTTTAATGCCAGCGCGGTTTATACGCATAAGTTTCAAAAAAAGGGCCGTACAATATCAGCTACCTTTAATACTTCCATCAACGACGAGAACAGCAAGGGTTTCCTTAAATCTACCGCTACTTATTACAACACAGGTACAGGCGCTATTGATAGTTTGATAGAGATTGATCAGCTAAAATCTAACGCGATAAAAAATCAGGTACTAAGTTCAAACATTGCTTACACAGAGCCGCTTTCTAAAAAGCTGTCGTTGATGCTTAACTATAGCATAAATACCAACAATGGCAGCGCCAACAAGCGATCATTCAACAAAGCAGGCGACAGCTACACCGCGCTTGATACCGTATTTAGTAACAACTTTACGCTTAACCAACTGTCAAACCTGGTTGGGGCATCCCTAAATTTCAAAGGCACCAAGCAGTCATTCAATATCGGCACCCGTGTGTCTGATGTATCTTTTAAACAGATTAATGAGTATACCGGCAACATTTTTAAACGCCATTTTTTAAACTGGAATCCAAGTGCATCATACTCTTATAACTTTACACAACAGCGCACATTATACCTGCGTTACTACGGCAATACACAACAGCCATCTATCAATCAGATACAGCCAATAAGGGTAAATACCGACCCTTTAAATATTTATTTAGGTAACCAGGATCTTACCCCATCTTTCAGCAACGGATTTAGCCTGAGCTTTTATGACTACAAGGTATTGTCAGACCAGTTTATTAATTTCAGCATCAACTACGACTTTACCAGCAACCAGATCATCAATAATACAACCACCGATGCTGCAGGTAAAAGCACCAGCAAATCGGTTAACCTGACAGAAAAAACGCCAAACAGTTATAATTTCTGGGGATCATTTGGCCGCAAAACAGGTTTGTGGGATATTTACGCAGGTATTAACCTTAACGGTAATGCCAACAACAGCTATTCGTACAACAATGGCGTTTTAAATAAAGGCTTCAACGCCAATTACTCTGCCGAGGTTAGCCTGAGTAAATACGTTAAAGACAAATACGATTTATCTGTTAGCGCCGGCCCATCTTACAATATCAGCAAATCAACGCTTCAAATGTTTGGTAACAGCAATGGCCGTGGCTTTAGTACAAGAAGCAACGCGTCGTATTATTTGCCCTTCAAATTTAAAATTTCTGCCGATATGGAATACACCTACACGGCCCCTACAGCCGTATTTAACAGCGATTTGCGCCGTACTTTATTAAACGCCAACATTAGCAAATCGTTCTTTAAAGCCAACGCGCTTAAGCTCATGCTATCGGGCAATGACCTGCTTAACCAAAATGTGGGCTTCAGCCGTAATGCCTATGGCAACATGATCACCCAAAATACCAACACTACTATACAACGCTATTTTATGTTTACCGTTACCTGGGATTTTAACCACATGGGCGGCAGCGCGACAGCAGCGGCACCAGCAAAATAATTTATAACGATGATGAAAAACATTATATATATAACCCTTACACTATTACTATTTGCGGCTACCGGCATAGCGCAAACCAGGTTTGTAAGCAGCGGTACTATCGAGTATGATAAAAGCACCAACATGTACGCCCTGTTACAGCGCGAAGTAAAAGCCAACGATGAAAACAGTTGGGCCAAGGCAGCGCTTGAAGCCTACAAAAAAACAAACCCGCAAATAAAAATTGCAAAGAGCACCCTAAACTTTAGTGATAACAAAACGCTGTTTACCCCAATTGTTGTTGAAGAGCGCCGCGATTATTACTTTGAAACACCAATGGCCGATCAGCTAAATACTACCTATACCGATTTAGGCGCCAGCACCCGGTTAAGCCAGAAAAAGGTTTTTGAAGAACAGTTCCTGGTATCTGACAGTGTTGCCCGGATAAAATGGAAAATAACCGGCGAAACCCGCGACATATTGGGTTATACCTGCCGCCGTGCCAATGGTTTGATATTAGACTCAATTTACGTAGTGGCTTTTTATACCGACCAAATACCGGTAAGCAGCGGGCCAGAATCATTTACAGGTTTACCGGGCATGATACTACAGGTAGCCCTGCCGCACGAAAACGTATCATGGCTGGCTACAAAAGTTACCGATACTACCCTGCCTGCCAATACCATAGTTGCACCTAAAAAAGGTAAGCCGCTTACCAAAAAACAGTTTCAGGATAAGCTGACATCAGCCATGAAAAACTGGGGCAATTATGCTCAGGCGTTTTTAAAATCTTTACAACTATAACAAAGCAATCGCAAGGAGAAAAGTAGCCCACTTAGCAGTGTGCGATTGCGTAGTGGCCGCGCAATGACAATTACAACAACGTCCCTGCATCTTACTACCTAAGATAAACGGGAAGGGCAGCGTGCTAAGCACACTGCCCTTTTTATTTTATAAATTATTTCAAAATAATTTGGAAATGTAAATTACTTACCTACATTTGTAGTGTACTATTTAACTAATACACTAAACAATGATAGAAATAGCTCAACTTACCTTTGGTTACGGCAAGCATAAATTGTTTAACAACCTGAACTTGTCTTTAAAACCCGGACACATTTATGGGCTGTTAGGCATTAATGGCGCAGGTAAATCAACCTTATTGAAAAACATAGCCGGGTTGGCTTTCCCTTGGTCGGGCACGTGCACTGTAAACGGCATCAGCGCGGCGCAGCGCCTGCCCTCTTTTTTACAGGAGCTGTTTTTTGTGCCAGAAGAGGTTTACCTGCCGGCTATTACCGCCGCACAGTTTGCCAAAAGCACGGCGCACTTTTACCCTAAATTTAATAGCGGACAGTTTGATGAGCTGTTGAACGACTTTGATGTACCTACAGACAGAGCGCTAACCAAGCTATCATACGGCCAGCAAAAAAAGGCGCTGATAGCTTTCGGGCTGGCAACCAATACGTCATTGATCATCATGGACGAGCCTACCAATGGATTGGATATCCCGTCAAAATCGCAGTTCAGAAAAGTTACTGCTTCGGCTTTAACAGATGATCGTTGTATGATCATATCCACACACCAGGTGCGCGATCTGGACAACCTGATTGACAGCGTTTTAATACTGCACAACCAACAAATAGCGGTAGCACAAAGCCTTGACGATATTGCCGACAAGCTAAACTTTAGCGTACTGCCATCAAACGCCACAGGCTACATCTATGCCGAAGAAAACCTGACCGGCCTGCATGCCATCACCCAAAATACAGATGGCAATTATACCAAGGTGGATATGGAGCTGTTGTTCAATGCTATTGTGGGTAATACCACAGGGCTGACAGACATTTTAAACGCGGGCAAATGATAAGGTCAATTTCATTTTGGTTAGGTGCCGCTCTGCTGGCTGTTATCCCCCTTTTGGTGATGGATATACCCAAGCATTATATTGACTGGACACGCGAGGTGCATGACGAGATGATTGTCACCGTACACAACCATTACAACCTGTCGAAAACAGAAAAGGCCGATATACTTGACAACATCCTTGATGCCAACAACACACTGATGGCCAGCATGTATTTAAAGGGTTTTGCCGGGGCGATACTATTGGCACTAAGTATTTACTTTTTTGTGCGATATAGCCGTACACAAAACCTATCGCTGCTAAAAACATCAGGCATCATAGTAGTTTTATTGTTGGTATCTGTAAGCGTAAAAGTTTACTCGTGGACGGCATTTGCAGGCAATGCTAATGTGCGCCTGCTTGATCTGTCTACCAGCGATACTACATTAACCGCCATACATCAGGCCCACTTTAAGGGCAAAGTAGTTTATGTTGATTTTTGGGGCACCACCTGCGGGCCTTGTCTTGAAGAATTTAGAAACTTTACCAAGCCGCTAAAATCGACTTACAGTAGTCGTAAGGATATTGAGTTTTTGTACATATCGGGCGGGCGCAAATGGATCTGGAAACAGCAAGTGCAAAAGCTAAATGTAGAAGGATCGCACATATTTCTTAATCAGCTTGATTATGCCCGCATGTACCACAAGGCTGTAAACGGCAATGAAAACACAGTTATAGCTATGCCCCGCTATGTTATCCTGGATAAAACAGGCACAGTGGCTGATATTGATGCCCCACGCCCAAGCGATAAGGATAAACTAATATCAAAACTAAACACATACCTAAACAACAATAAAAACTGATAATAACATGAGTAATACATTTAACCTGACACGCTTTTTGCGCTACTTTAAAAAGCATAGTATTGATAATGGTAAAACCTACCTGCTATCAACAGCGGTATTAACGGGTATTTACGTTATAGCGTTATTTTTCGTGGTGGCCTTGGGTACCGGCTTCCTTAATATAGACTGGCAAATGACCGTGCTATTGACCTGCGTGTTACTGGGCGGCGGCATTTTCACCAGCTTAACCTTTGCAGACCTGGGGGATAAAAAGAAAGCCATCCCGGTGCTTACCCTTCCTGTATCCGCACTTGAAAAATACCTGGTAAACTGGATCTATACTTACGTAATTTTTCTGCTGGTTGCTTTAGGGACATTTTATATGGTTGATATTTTAGCCGTAAAAATTAGTAAACCAAGCTACGGGCATATCCCTGCAAGGTTGCTTGACCTTACCAGCAAAGAAACACCGGGCATTATAGTGCTTACCGCATTTACTCTTTTTCATGCGCTTGGTTTTTGGGGCGCTATTTTCTTTGAGAAGATGCACTTTATTAAAACCGCCTTTGTGTTTTTTGTGTGCCTTATAGGTTTCAACCTTTTAACCAGGGTATTGATTTCGGCCATCACATCGGGGAATGTAACCGCAGAGGTATTTTTCCAGCATGCCAGCGTAACAGACAACGGTAATCGCCACTACATTTCGCCAACAAACCCTATAAACCAAATTGGCATAGCTATATTCATTGCTGCTATACTGATACTGTGGGTAAGCGCCTATTTCAGACTTAAGGAAAAACAAGTTTAACCTATGAACTTTAAAGACAAAGAAGCCATATATCTGCAGATAGCAGACTATGTGAGCGAACATATAACACTGGGCAAATGGCAGCCAGAAGAAAAGATACCTTCGGTGCGCGACCTTGCCTCGGCCTTACAAGTAAACCCAAATACCGTTATGCGTACTTACGAACATTTACAGCAACAAGAGATTGTTTTTAACAAACGCGGCCTGGGCCTTTTTGTAGCGCCCGATGCCATAACCCGTATTAAGGCTGCCCGAAAAGAACGCTTTTTACAACAAGAGCTGCCTGGCTTTTTCAACAGCCTTTTTTTGCTGGACATTGAGCCTGCCGACATTTTAAAACATTACGAAGACTTTAAAAAATCTAAATCAGCCGATAATGAAAACAAGTAACAAACTGCTGCTTGCAGCGGCGCTAATGATATCAGCCTACTGTGTAGCATCTGCCTTCGCACTAAAAAAAGAATATCTAAAAGGCGATTACAAAAAACGTTTCTACAACATGAAACAAGTAAAATTAGCAGACTTTGACGCTGTTTATGCTGATGTACCAAGCACCAACATATCTATCGAGTACGGCCCAGAATATGCAATATGGGGCAATAAAGACCTTGAGGATATTGATATCACTAAAAAAGGTAAAACGCTGAAAATTGAAATGAAACCATTTGCAAAGCCAAGTAATGGCTATGGCTACCAAATCATTGTAATCTGCCCCGAATTAAAATCATTAAAACTTGGCGACAAGTTAGATCCTCAACGCGAACTGGCTATCAACAATGAGCCATGGAACAACAAGATAAACGGATCATACAATGAAATTAAAGGCTTCAAACAGGCAGCCATGTCCGTTGAGGTTAATAATGCCACCTACTTAACTTTAATAGAAAACAAGTTAGGTAACTTCAACGGCGCTGCTAGTTGGGGCAACCTGACACTTACACGTATAAACACTATCGACTCGGCAAACATTGATATCAAAAGCTTTTGTGAGTTTAATATAGACAACGCCGCTATTAAATATCCAACCTATAAGTTTGCCAATACCGCCAAAGTAACTGTAACCGGCGAGGCCCTGCATCTGCTTAAAAAATAACAAACCTTATCACCTTATCTATGTAAACCCCTCTTTGCTGTAAAAAGCGCAGAGGGTTTTTGTTTCTAAACTAAGTTACCAATGGCCAACCTACCCTCTTTGCGCTTGCGCAGAGAGGGTGGCGCAGCAAAGCGTCCGCCGGGTGAGTCCGCCGGGGGACAGGTAACCGTTAAGCATGGCGGCGATAACTCACCCGGGCATTGCTTCGCTTGCCCTGCCCTCTCTTCGACTTTGTCGGAAAGAGGGCTTTTTGTTAGTTTGAGAAAATCAACTTAAAACTTTTCAAACCCTCTTTACGCGCAGCGAAGAGAGGGTGGCGCAGCGAAGCGTCCGCCGGGTGAGTCCACCGCGGGACAGGTAACCGTTAAGTATGGCGGCGATAACTCACCCAGGCATTGCTTCGCTCGCCCTGCCCTCCTATGTTTGTTATCAAAGATAATATAGCTTAGCAAAAAGTGGAAGG
>JAZKET010000024.1:0-3759 GCA_040386815.1 Bacteroidota bacterium
GGGCCGCCTGTCCTACGCGTGGACTCACCCGGCGGACGCTACGCTGCGCCACCCTCTCTTCGCTGCGCGTAAAGAGGGTGGGGGAGCGTTTTAGATGGATTATTCTACAATTTTAAGCCCTCTTTCCGCGCAGCGAAGAGAGGGCAGAGCGAGCGAAGCAATGCTCGGGTGAGTCTCCACGTAGGACAGGTAGCCAACTTCCTGCATTAGGGATTGAAGCGGATACCGGCCTTGCGCTTAAGGCCTGAAGGCGTATGAGCGGAAAGCCCGGGCCGAAGGCAATGCCATAATTTTGATAGTTATTGTATCAACAGATATCGGTCGCTTTTTACTCCATCGCGTTTAACAGCGCTGTTACCTCTACCTTGTCATCCATTTTAAAATCGGTTTTGTAAATTAATTTCCCGGTTTTATCAATCAAGGCAAGGGTAGGTATGGCGTTTACGTGGTAAAGGTCGTTTATAGCGCTATCCTCATCAAAATAATGTATCCAGTTCATCCCGGTTTTTGCTATGGTTTCTTTCATAGTTTTTAAATTCCTGTCAAGGCTTATACCTATAATAGCTAATTTTTCGGGCGGATATTTCTTTCTTATCTCTTTAATAAAAGGCATTTCGGCCATGCAGGGCGGGCACCAGGTGGCCCAAAAATCAAGCAATACATACTTGCCTTTAAGGCTTGCCAGGCTAAGCTTTTTGCCATCAATGGTGGTGATGTTTAATGGTGGCGCCGTACGCTTTATGTAAACGGGTTTTAATGCTATTTTATAATTATTGATCAGGTTTTTTCCTTCTTCGCTTTGCGTAAACTTTTCCGGAAATACCGCTTTTACGAAGGCTAATTGATGCTCCAGATAAGGTATGTCTTTCCCTAAATTTCGGTTAAGCTGGCATATTTGATTAATAAAAAACCAAAACGAAAAGTAATCGTTGGGGTATGGTTTTATAAAATCCATGGTTTGGTTTAAGTAAATAGCATACAACTTGTTAAAAATTTTAGATAACGAATCGCTCTTTGCAAAGCCCTTGTTGTTTTGCATAAATTTATCAAAGGCCTCATTTTGTTGCTTTATATCCGGCTGGTTCAAAAAAGCGGTACGTTTTGCCCATATTTTATTAATAGTGGTATCAAATATGGAGGTAGCGTTTTCAATAAAGGTGTAATTTAAATTATTGTCTTTATTAGGCAAATAGTGAAGCGTGATGGTGGCCGGTTTTTCATCAATAAAAAAATCATTACTGTAATAATTTCCGCCAGTACTATAGCCAACGTTGATAGATGCCTGGGGCGAGTAATAAACGCCTTTTAATACAATTGTGCTTTTGTTGTTGGTGCTATCTTGAAACGTGATTTTTTTTCCGTTATAGTATTGATACTGAATGTCTCTAAGTACAATGCTACTATCCAGCTTAATAGTAACGTTAAAAGTTTTTTGTGCTAACGCGATGCTGCCGCCAAGCAGAATTAATATTGCAGTAAGGATGCTTTTTAACATAGTTGCAGGCCTTGGTTATACAATAATAATATAGACACGGCAAAGGAGGGTGGTATTTAACATTAATTAACGTTGGGGTAGGTAGTTAGTATGTTGGCTACCTGTCCGCCGCGTGGACTCACCCCGTCGACGCTACGCTGGACGACCCTCTCTTCGCTGCGCGTAAAGAGGGTTGGGGTAGTTTGAGAGTTTTGTTTTTTGGAATTTTTAAGCCCTCTTTCCGCGCAGAGAAGAGAGGGCTGAGCGAGCGAAGCAATGGGCGGGTGAGTCGCCGCGTAGGACATATAACCAATTTTCCTGCATTAGGGATTGAGCTGCCCCTTCGAGGGCCTCATGGCAGGCTCACTTAAGGCCTGAATACGTATGAGCAGAAAGCCCGGGCCGCAGGCAATGCCATAGTTAGCATGTCGACGACCTATCCTCCGCGTGGACTCACCCGGCGGACGCTTCGCTGCGCCACCCTCTCTTTGCTGCGCGTAAAAGAGGGATGAAGAGAGTTTAGAATGATTTTTCTTGAATTTTTAAGCCCTCTTTACGCGCAGCGAAGAGAGGGCAGCCCGAGCGAAGCAATGGGCGGGTGAGTTGCCGCGTAAGACAGGTAGCCAGTTATCCCCCGCATCAATATCGAACATCTTTTTGTATCAAAACCGAACAAGAATGCAAATCTTACTTGTATTTAACTATCTATTAATCAGTTAAATAAATATCAGGCATTTAATTGGTACGATGTGCTTTAAATACTATTTGTAATTTCAGTAACCGATATCATTGCCATGATAAAAAACTTTTTCAAAATAGCTTATCGTAACCTGTTGCGCAGCAAGGGTTTTTCTGTAATAAACATAACCGGGTTGGCCATTGGTATGGCCGCGGCTATATTAATTATATTGTGGATACAGAGCGAGGTTGATTTTGATAGTTTCCATACCAATAAGGGACGTATTTACCGGGTTTGGAACCGCGTAAAACAGGAAGGACAGTTACGCAGTTGGAACTCTACGTCTGAACAAACAGGTGCTGCAGCTAAAAAAGACATCCCCGAAGTTGAACTTGCGGTTAAAGCCCGAAATTGTGGTAACTTATTGCTGACAACGGGTGAAAAGAAAATACAAAAGGTAGGTATGCTGGCCGATACCGGCTTTTTCCAGATGTTTACTTTCCGGATGTTGAAAGGCGATCCGCTTACGGCGCTTAATGATAAAACATCAATAGTATTAACAGAGAGTACCGCTAAAGCGCTGTTTGGAGATACCGACCCGATGGGTAAGGTGGTGAATGTTGAGCAGCGTTTTGATTTTAAAGTAAGCGGTGTTTTAAAAGATCTGCCCGCGCAAACTACGTTAAGTTTTGACTATGTGATACCCTGGGCTGCCAGTAAAGACCCCACTAAAATTGACTACGGCTGGAACGATAACAGTACCCCTAATTATATAATGCTAAAGCCAAACGCCAGCCTGGCCGCAGCAAACCTTAAGATCAAAGATTTAAAACAGCACTATAGCAACGACGCGAAAAACGAGAAATGGGAGCTTTTTTTGTACCCAATGGAGCGTTGGCATTTATACTCAAGCTTTACAGATGGGGTTGAGGATGGTAACGGCCGCAGCGGGTTTGTGCGCTTGTTTAGCATTATTGCAGCCTTTATATTATTAATAGCCTGTATAAATTTTATGAACCTGAGTACTGCCCGCAGCGAAAAACGTGCTAAAGAGGTGGGCATACGTAAGGTAGTGGGTGCGCAAAAAGGGTCGCTTATTGTACAGTTTATAGGCGAGTCGGTGTTTTTGGTTTTCTTGGCGGGGATAGTAGCCGTGCTAATTGTTCAGCTGAGCCTTCCTGCGTATAATCAACTGGTTGGTAAAAGTCTTTTTATTGATTTTACCAGTGTTTACACCTGGCTGGCGTTTTGCGGTTTTGTACTTTTTACCGGTTTGCTGGCGGGTAGCTATCCGGCGTTTTTCCTGTCGGGATTTCAGCCTGTTAAAGTATTAAAAGGCACCTTTAAAAAGGTTGATGCTATAATAACGCCGCGCAAAGTGCTGGTGGTGGTTCAGTTTAGCTTTGCTATAGTACTAATAATATGTACTATAATAGTAAAGCAGCAAATAGATCATGCCCAAAGCCGCCAGGCGGGTTATAATAAGGATAACCTGGTGTATCATTTTATGACGGGCGATATCCACAAAAACTTTTCGGTGATAAAAAATGAATTGTTGCAAGCCGGTATTGCTACATCAATAACCCGTACCAACTCGCCGTTTACA
>JAZKET010000024.1:3769-12444 GCA_040386815.1 Bacteroidota bacterium
TGGCCCGGGACAAAACTGGAGAGGAAAGGACCCTAACGTAAAATATATATTCGATCGTTTTATGGCTGATGAGGGCCTGGCCGCTACCGCAGGTTTACAGTTTATAGAGGGTCGAGACTTTGACCTGGAAAAATTTCCGACAGATTCTACTGGTTTGATCATCAACGAATCGTCGTTAAAATTGATGAAGTTTAAGAACCCGATAGGCGAGGTGGTGAATGACCTGGGTAACGATTGGCACATAGTAGGCGTAGTAAAGGATTTTATATTGACCAACCCCTTTGAGCCAACCCGCCCCTTATTAATAAATGGCGCTAAGGCTGGGTTTCTGTCATTTAATGTAATACAGATGAAGTTTAACGCCGGCGCGCCAATGGCTGTCAACCTGAAAAAGGCAGGGGAGATATTCCAAAAATATAACCCGCAATACCCGGTTGACTTTAAGTTTGTTGACGAAAGTTATGCCGAAAAATTTGAGAGCGAAAACCTTCAGGGAACATTAGCAGCGCTGTTTGCAGGCCTTACTATATTCATATCGTGCTTGGGCTTGTTTGGCCTGGCAAGCTATACAGCACAAAACAGGATAAAAGAGATTGGGGTGCGCAAGATATTGGGCGCTTCGGTAGTGCGTATTACTACTTTATTATCTAAAGATCTGGTTACACTGGTGATTATCTCCTTCGCAGTAGCCGCGCCAATAGCCTATTGGGCCATGAGCAAATGGTTGATGAGTTACAGTTACAGAGTAACCATTAGCTGGTGGGTTTTCGCGTTGGCGGGTGCATTGTCAGTAGCTATTGCTTTATTGACAGTGAGTTACCAATCTGTAAAAGCGGCGCTGGCAAACCCGATAAAGAGTTTGAGAACGGAATAGCTTTGTTAAAGATTAGTGATTAGAGATTGAAGATTAGTTGGCCCGCGTTGTATAAACAAGTTAGCTACTAATCTTCAATCTTTAATCTCCATTCTTTACTTACAAATCACTTTTTTTCACCAACTTTGCGGCTTATTTTAAGGGCTGTTTTGGAAACTTATTTACGTTTAGCGTTTTTTGTTCTTATCCTGCTGGTATTCATCGTGCAATTGTATTACTTGATCAGTAATCATGTGTCGTTGTCAAAATACCGGGTTGAAGATGAATTGCCCGAGGTTAACACCCCGATTTCGGTGATCATCAGCGCACGTAACGAGTCTAAAAACCTTACCGAGTACTTACCTTATATATTAGAACAAAACTACCCCGACTTTGAGGTTGTTGTGGTTAACGATTGCTCTGGCGATGATTCGGACGAGGTTTTGGAGCGGATGAAACTGTCGCACCCACATCTTAAAGTAGTTACCATAACAGAACATGCCCGCTTTAAAACCGGTAAGAAATTTGCGCTTACCCTGGGCATAAAAGCCGCCAAGAATGAGCATTTATTATTTACTGATGCAGATTGCAAGCCTGAGTCGACCAATTGGATTACCCGCATGGCGGCTCATTTTACCGGCGATGTACAGCTGGTTTTAGGCTTTTCGCCCTACTTTAAAACCGGTGGATTTTTAAACTCGCTTATCCGGTTTGAAACTGTTAAGACTGCTATAAATTACCTGTCGGCAGCGTTGAATGGCGACCCCTATATGGGTATTGGTCGCAACATGGCATATACTAAAACGCTGTTTTTCTCAAACAAAGGTTTCGCCTCGCACATGCATGTTTTGTCGGGCGATGATGATTTGTTTGTAAATCAAAATGGTACGGCTGCCAATACAGCCATAGAGATACACCCTGAAAGTTTTGTGTATACCGAAGGTAAAAGCAGCTTTGGCGCGCTGTATCGTCAAAAGAAAAGACACATGGGTGTGGGTAAGCTATATAAAAATAGCCACCGTCGCCTGTTAAGTTTCGATGCTTTGAGCGGGTTCTTTTTATACATTTTGTTCATTATTAGTGCAGCAGCTAACATTGAACCCTTATTGGCATTAGGTTTGTTTATTTTTAGGTGGATATTACAGGTTATTATCTACCGCAAAAGCTTTGCTAAATTAAACGCGGCATCGCAGCTGTGGTATTTGCCATTATTAGATTTTGTTTATTACATTTATATTAATGTTTTTGGTACCATAGGCACCTTTGTAAAAACAACCCAATGGAAGTAAACTCCAACTTTACCGAGAATGCTAAGAATGATTATCAGCTGGTATTAAAGGCCCGCGAAGGTAACCAAAAAGCTTATGCCGATTTAATGCACCGGTACAAGGACTCTATTTATTTTATGGTGCTTAAAATGGTGAACAACAAGGAGGATGCTATGGACCTTACTGTTGAAACCTTTGCCAAAGCATTTGAGAAACTGGACAAATACCAGCCTGAGTACGCTTTTAGTACCTGGCTGTTTCGCGTGGCCACCAATAATAGTATTGATTTTATCCGTAAGAAAAAGCTGAATACCACATCCATTCACGGCATGACTGACGAGGATGGAGAGGAGCAAACGCTACAGATCAAAGCCGACGTGCTTAATCCGGAAGAATCGTCCATAAAAAAACAACAAACCGAAGAACTTAAGTTGCTGATACAAAGCTTACCGCCGCGTTACCGTAACTTAATTACCCTGCGTTATTTTGACGAGCTATCATACGAAGAGATAGCCCAACAGCTCGACTTGCCTTTGGGCACAGTTAAGGCGCAACTATTTAGAGCCAGGTACCTGCTTGGCAACATCATAAACCGTTTAGACAGGGATGACATCTGATCAGCTTTTTTCTTATTTCCCCAATCTTACCGATACACAGAAGCAGCAGTTTGAACAATTGCCTGCCCTGTATGAGTTTTGGAACAACCAGATCAACGTTATATCGCGTAAGGATATTGACCAATTGTTTGAGCGCCATGTGCAACACTCATTAGGTATAGCCAAAGTAATGGAGTTTTTACCAGGCGAAAGCGTGCTTGACGTAGGCACCGGCGGTGGCTTCCCGGGGATACCGCTGGCAATTATGTTCCCCGAAACGCAGTTTTACCTGGTTGATTCTATTGGCAAAAAGATTAAAGTGGTGCAGGAAGTTGCCAAAACTTTAGGCCTTAAAAACCTGCGTGCCGAACATCTGCGTGCCGAACATGTTGACGAGAAATTTGACTTCATTGTATCGCGCGCGGTTACCCGTTTGGGCGAGTTTTACCCATGGATAAGAGGCAAGTTTAAAAAACAACAAAAAAATAAACTGCCTAACGGCATACTATACCTAAAAGGCGGCGACCTTGCCGACGAGATCAAAGAATCTGGCCTTAAAGTGCACCAATATTATCTTAAAGACTATTACAAAGAAGAGTTTTTCGAGACCAAGCAGGTGATCTACGTGGTAGGGTAGGTGTAGTCCATGGTCCATGGACGATAGTAGATAGCTAAAATACTCCGTAAAAGCATGGACTATAGACTATCGACCAAAAATCAACAAACCAAAATCCACGGTACAAACTGTCCCTATCAATACCATGGACTATGGTCTATCGACTATATACTCAAGCATTAAGTCCCCGGGTGAGCCGGTGGCTTTGGTAGCTTTATCTTTTTTATAAGCTCTATTGGGTTAGGTGGCGTTGGCGGCGCACCCGGGCCATTGCCTGGTGCCGGTGGATTTCCCAATTTTGGTGGATTACCCGGTGCTCCGGCAGGTGGCGTACCTGGTGCAGGCAAATTCAACGCGCTGTTTGTCGATTTGCTTTTATTTTTTTTAAACGGATTTATCTTTTTCAGCAATTCGCCCGGAGGGGGTGGGCCTCCCGGAGGCGTCGGCGGCCCCTGCGCAAACGTGGCAGATGTAAAACCCATTATACCAAAACTTAACACACCGGCAAACAATAGTTTAGCGGTAGTTTTTTTGATGGATCTATGTTTAGCTGATTTCATGTTCGATTGAGGGTTGGTGTTATCTTATATAACAACGCAATTTGCATTTAGTTGGTATCATATAATACAAAATAAATAGATGTCTCTTATTTCTTCGCCAGCGTATATTCGGCCCAAAAATCAGTAGCTACCGTGTCTTCTGCCATCAAGGGTGGCGGCGGCAGATCGCTTGCAGACCCAGATCCCGGCGAACGTTTTATTATCTCGTTATCGTTTACTTTAATGTGGTAGCTAAACGCGCTGTTATCAGGTAGGTGCAAGTGCTTTAACGGTATTTCAAGCTCAAAGGTGTAATTCAAGTTGTCATCAAAAAAAGCGCCTGTTTTTATGCCTTCCGAGTTATAAATAGGCATCTCTTCGTCGGTGACACCCTCAATACCTTTAACATCTATTACTTTTTGTCTGGCTGCGTAAAGATCGTTTAAGCTGCTGGTATTTACAGGCGCTCCTTTGTTCTCTTTCTGCTCATTATGGCTCCGTAAGTAGGCATTTGTCAGCGCGCCAACGGATCCGCGCAGTGCGGGGTAGGTAACAGACACACTTTTCGGGTCTTTTTTATTTGTAGTGGGCGATACGGTTAGCGTAACACCACCCCGCAATATTTTGTCTATAATGTTTCTGTATTTTGCCCTTACTACCAAGTACAGGTTCTTATCGTCGTTGGCAAGGGTATAGTAAATATCGGTAGCGTTATTGTAGGCTTTAAAGGTGTCGCCCCATTCTTTTGTCTTACCATCAATTTTAATATTGGCAGGGGCGAGTACACTACCTTCTTGCTTATTAGGTAGTTTTTGTGCTGTCGCGATATGTGCAGAAAAAAGCAACACAGGTAATGTCAGCTTAAAAAGGTTTACGGGTAGTTTCATGATTAGGCTAATTGGTTAATTAAAGATAAGCATTGAACTTTGAAATAACTATTATTTTGCCAGCGTATATTCTCCCCAAAAATCGGTTGGATTGTTTAAAAATTGATGCACCTCAAAGGCCTGGCTATTAGGTTCTGAAATAGAAATAACAACAGGCGCCGGGAAACGCCCCGCGCGGATAAACTCGTCGTTGCCTGGAGGGCCATTTAGCTTTATGTTATAGCTAAGTTTAGTTACCGATGCCGCGTCAAGATCAAGGTGTGCAAGGGGTACAGCCAGCTCATACACATATCCTAAATTATGATCAAACCGTGCCGCTGCTTTTATACCATGTGTGTTATAAATGGATATAAACGTATCGGCAACCGCGGTAATGCCGGTTACTTTTAAAAGTTTATAAGTTTCGCTAAAGCGGGTATTGGCAAGGTTTATCAGCGAATCCATCTCTCGTTTGTTGGTCTTAGGCTCTTCTTTAAAATCCTTGTATTGGCGGGCAAAATCGCCAAGGTTTAACATATCTTTAGTCAGATCTCTCACCGGATATTGTATAACAGCGTTGTCTGTAGCGTTTCGTCTTTGTTTTTTGTCGGTTAGCTTGCTAATGGTAAAAGTAATGCCGCCCCTGCCTATTTTATCAATAGCCAAAAAATCTGCCGTGTAAATTACCAGGTACAGGTTTTTATCGTTGTTGGTTACTGTGTAGCGCAGTTCGTTTTTACGGTTGTTGTTTTGGTATTTGCCGCCCCATTCTTTGGCCAAACCATCAACTTTAATGTTTTGTGGTGCCGTATAATTAACCTTTTGTTTTTGGGCAATGGCTATACCGGTGGTACAGAGCGCCAGCAATAGTAACAACAAGTTTTTCATGATAAGTTAGGTAGGTGACGTATAAAAATGCCGGGCCAACGCCCGGCATTTTTATATCATTAGATTTTTATACAGGTTTTATTACAGGGGTGTACACTCCGGCAAGTGTACCTTTTGCCGTTTTGGTCATCATGATGCCAATTACATCAAATAATTCTTTGCTCTTTTTGTAGAGAAACGCGACAGGTATCTGGTACCTGCCAGGCCCTATGTTATCAATTGGAGCGGTGCGGATTACCTTTAATATCTCTGCACGAAACGTATCTGAAGCTTCGGTATTTAACTTAATATTTGGTTTGTTCACGTAAGCTAACCTGTCTTCGGCTCTGGTAAGTTCATAGTCGGTTATCTTATTGTTGGCTACAGTAAAATTAACATTAAATGTTACCACAAAATTGTCATCAAGCGGATACTTTGGAAATTTGATATTTTCCTGCAAATAATTTACAAATTCGCGGGTTACTAATTTCGATTGATCAATTGGGGGAGGATCGATAGGCAACGCTTGCCCCAATGCCGGCTCAATCACCCAAACCCTTGCCGATTTGCCGCTTAGCTCTACAATATCGTTTTCTTTGGCTTCTGCTCCCCATTTAGCAATATTTTTGGCTATTCCTTTTTTATATGTTATGGTGGTTTCTGCCTTGTAGCTAACACCAACACCTTTGTTTAACAGGGCCTGTTCTGCCTCGGTAAAAACATGACGCTTGCCGTTAACGTAGAAAATGTAGGTAAGCTTGTCATCATCAACCTTCGTAGCAGCACCTACTTTTTTATCAGGTTTCACAACAGGTTTCGGGATACTTTTATCTAAAAACGATGATCGAAACCCATTCTCCATATCCAGTACCAGGCGGCCCTTGTAAGCAGCATCGTTAATAATGGCGGTATGTTCGGCCGTATTATCGTTACGGTAAAAGTTTATCACAAATTTACCTTCGGCAGCATTGTCGGTCACGGTGCCTTTGTAGGCTTTGGCCGCAGCTAATGCCAGGTTGTCTAACTGCTGGCCCGCGCTTTTAAGTATTTTAACATCGGCTATGCTATGATCGGGCTTTATGCTAAAACCTATAATGGCTAACTGGCTTGTTCTAAAGCGGCTATAGGTGTTTTTGCGCAGGCTTAGCAGCAGGTGTGCCCCAAGGTTTTTATAGCCCGGTTCGGCTAAGCTTGGCGGTGTCATTTTGCGAATGCTGCCGGTTTTGGTGTCAGATTTTTCGGTTGCGCCAGCAGGTACTATCTTAACACCTGCTTCTTCGCCTTCTAAAACCATTGCGCCGTTTTTGGCGTCATGCCCCCAGGTGTTAATGGCGTAAGTATTGTCTTTGCCATAACTGGTAGGCGTACCGGTAACTACAATATCGGCACCGGCTTTTAACTTAGCAATTTCGGTAGCCGTAAACGCATGTCTTTTTGTATTGATAACAATTACGGGTAAACTCAAATTAGTTCTGTCTGCTAACTGAATATAAACATTACGCACAGACGTATTACTTACAATACCACCGTTTTTGTTGGTATACTGTTTTTCCCAAAGCGATACCTCGCCGGCCAGATCTGCCGCTTTTTCTGTTTTGTGGTGGATAAACCAATATTCCTTATCGTCAAAATAAACATCAAAGCTGTATTTGCCCGGGGTGGCTTCAATCGTTTTTTCAAAGGCTTTAAAACCGTTTTCTGCAAGAGATATTAATTTACTATCAGCTTGGTTTATGGCTTTTGCATCTGTGATCTTGTGATTATCGCCCACAGTAAAGCTTATTTCAACCAGGCCGTGTTTATCACCTTTTGACGGGTGATACGGAATGGTTTTAGCCAAATGTGTTATTAATGGTGTAAAGGCGGCTTTGGTATCCGCAGTCAATCTATTTTCTGTTGATTTAGCCGGCGCGATGTCTATCCAGCCGTAATCTTTACTAAATGCCAGTGTCGACGCGCATAATGACGCCACCACAACAGGCACAGCTACCAGGTAACGCAGCCTTGCCAGGTTGCCTGATCGTTTTTGATTTAACATAATGATTCGTTTTTTAAGTAGGTTGTAGTTGAAAAACGAATGGGTTACCGAGGGCCCGCCGGTGCCATACGCGTTGTTTAATAAAAAGGTAGAGTAGGATATAGGGTCGTTTTCGTGCGCCACAGTTTGCTCGTCAGCAATATACTCATGCACGGTTTTTAAGCTGTTTTGTAAAAGGTATATAAAAGGATTGAACCAGTTGATGATCTTCAATATCTCCAGAAAAACAATATCAACCGAATGTTTTTGCCTGATATGCACCAGCTCATGCCTGATAATGGTTTTAGCGCCATGCGCATTGTTGCCAATAAACAGGTAATTAAAAAATGAAAAGGCAATGTCTGTTTGTGGCAGTTGTATCAATTTGTAATTAGCTTGTTTTGTATTGCTAACCTTGTTTACAAGTTTATACAGGCTATACAATTTTACCAGCAGTAATACCAACAGAATAGCCGCACCAATTAAATATCCAAACCATAAATAATCATCTGTACTTAGCGTTGGGGCAGCGGCTACCTGTACTATATTGTTGGTAACCGGCAGTTGTTCTGTGTATTGGGCCACAGGTAATTGGTATTCAACTACCGGGGCCGCAGTAACTACCTGTGCTGGTTTAAGTGCGCCTATTTGCAATACCGGTAAAATAAAAGCCACTATACAGCTGCCTATCAGGTAAACCCTGTTAAGCTGATAATAGGTTTGGGTATTTAAAAACGCGCAGTAAGCCAGGTAAAATACACTTAGGTATATGTTAGCCTCTGCCAGGTAATACAGCCAGTTCATTTATGTATGGTTTATTGGTTTAGTATCGGTTTTGGTTTGGATAAGGTTTAGGTTTGGTTATTTGTTCTTCTCCGCATCGGGTTTTACCACCGGTGGCGGAAACTTTACCACTTTTGCTGTTTTTGCAGGTTTATCTGGTCTAACTATCGGTGGCGGAAACTTTACATCGTTCGCGGTTCTTGCAGGTTTATCTGGTCTAACTATTGGCGGCGGAAATTTTACCACTTTATTGGTTTGCGCAGGCTTATC
>JAZKET010000024.1:12454-15811 GCA_040386815.1 Bacteroidota bacterium
GGCGGCGGTAATTGTTTGCCTTTAGCTGCCTTAGGCGGTTCTGGTGGTGGCGGCGGTAATCTTTTTTGTTGTGGTTTACTTTTATCAAGCTTGATATCGGTAACGGTAACTGCAGGCCTACCATTTTTTGCAGGTATGCGGGTTACTTTTTCAACTTTGCCTGTAACGGGTGTTGGTTCGTCTATGCGTATTTCAGACTGCGATTCGTTAGTTTTTGCTTCGTTTTTCTGTTGAGGTACATTGATACGAACTTCAGATAGCGGTTCGTCAATGCTTACCTCTTTTCTTGGTCTTACTCCATTAAAAGGTATTTCATTTTTCTGCTGAGGTTCAATTACCCTAACAGCAGCTGTTATGTTGTTCTGTATATTTATCCCCTTTACTTTAGGTTCCTTATTTGGAGCATCGGTTGCAGGTTTGCCGTTTTCGTCAATTGTAGTGCTTGAGCCTGTCTTGGGTTCTCTTGTACGTATTATGTAACCCTTAACTTTGCCGTCCAGTAATTGATCTACATTAGCAGCCGGTACGTCTGTGCTGCTTTCAGTTGGTTGTGCGCCTTTAGTACGTTTAATATAACCCTTGGCCGCCCCTTCATTAGCTATATTTTCAGCTTGGATAGCTTTACCCTTTTTTGTGCGGATATCTACTAAGTCGCCATTCTTGTCAGTAACTACAACTTGCTCAACAGTGCCTTTAGGTGCGTTTTGGATATTTAGACCCTCAACTTTTTCTTTTAGTATGGGTTCAACATTAACATTTTGATTTGTACGTGGCTTTGCCGGGACAGTATCTGTGTTGGCCTGCACAATAACAGGTGCTTTTGGCGCAATGTTAATGAGCCCATAAGTTTTGTCGAACCCAAAGGTTGACTGGTATAGCAAGCCCATGCAAAGTGGGGCCGCTATCAGGTATTTTAGCCTGGCTAAATTTCCTGAACGTTTTTGGTGTAACATAGTAATACGTTTTTTAAGTAGGTTATAATTGAAAAATGAGTGTGTCATGGCTGGGCCGCTAATGCCGTAGGCGTTATTTAACAGATAAGTGGCGTAGGCTATTGTATCTGTCTCTGTAGCCGCTGTTTGCTCGTCGGCTACGTACTCATGTACAGTTTTTAAGCTATTTTGCAGCAGGTACACCGCCGGGTTAAACCAGCTGATAATTTGTATCAACTCAACAAATACAATATCAACCGAGTGTTTTTGGCGTATGTGCACCAGCTCGTGCCGGGTTATCAATGCCTGCCCATCTGTTTTAGAACCTACAAACAAATAGTTAAAGAAAGAGAAGGCGGTATCGGCACCCGGCAAACTCACCAGCGTATAGTTGCCGGCTTTGGTTACCGTGTTGCTGCCTATAAGTTTTTTAAGCTGATAAAGCTTTAACACAAATCGCGCAGCAAAAAATACGACACCTGCTATATATAGGTAAAAAAGCGCGTCTGCCCAGGTAAAAGCAGGGGCGGCCACAGCGGCAAGCGGCGCATCGTCTAAAACCAGATACTGCACCGGCATTAAAAAGCCCAGCTGTATTACAGGTATGGTAAAGGCCGCCATGCAAATTGTAAGCAGGTAACCACGGTTTAACTGGTAATGTGTTTCTTTCGACAGAAAGAGGCAGTAGGCCAGGTAAAATACCACCAGGTATAAATTGGCTTCTGCTATATAATATAGCCAGTTCATTATTGTTTTGATTTAAGTTCGTCAATCATTTTGCTTAACTCGTCAAGTTCTTTCACGCCCAGTTTTTTCTCGTTAGCGATGAACGATACCAGGCTTTTGTAAGAGTTGCTAAAGTAGCCGGTCATCATTTTATCAAACGTAAACTTGCGGTAAGCTGCCTCTGTTATCAGCGGAAAGTATACGTGCGAATTGCCATAAGCCTTATGATCTATAAAGCCCTTACCCTCTAACACGCGCACCACGGTTGATACGGTGTTGTAGGCCGGCTTCGGCTCGTTCATCTTTTCGATAATGTCTTTAACTATGGCTTCGTCAAGCTGCCATAATATTTGCATTACCTGTTCTTCTGCTTTTGTGAGTTCTTTGATTTCCATTGCAAACTATTTTTATAGTTGAGTTTAATAAAGGTAAAAACTATATTTCTAGTTTGCAAACTATTTTTATAGTTTTTTTATTTTTAATTGATTTATAGGGGGATGCGGGGGCGACCTGTATTTCGGCTACCTTTCCGCCGTGTGGACTCATCCGGCGGACGCTACGCTGCGCTACCCTCTCTTGCTGCGCAAAAGAGGGTTTGGAAATTTTTAGAATTAAATTTTCTCAACCAACCCAGCGGCCCTCTTTCCGACGAAGTCGAAGAGAGGGCAGAGGCAGCGCAGCGAACCTCGGGTAAGTTGTCGCCGCCTCTGCAATAGCATAAATAAAATATTTGCTAAAAATTATAGTAAAATTTATATTTTAGACGCACATAAACTTATCCCATGTCGCTACTTCACCAAATTGCCTTAACATATTTAAATAAGATAGGAGCAGGCGTTGCCAAGGTGATGGTGAGCTACCTGGGTAGTGCCGAGGCGGTTTTTGAAGCAAGCCCGGCTAAACTGCTAACTGTGCCGGGTATTGGTGATAAGAGATCAAAAGACCTTAACCTGCAGGAAGCGCTTGAAAAAGCCGCCATTGAACTCAAGTTTGTAGAGAAAAACAATATAGACGTATTATTTTATATAGACCCACGCTATCCTAAGCGCCTGAAAAATTGTGTCGATTCGCCGCTGTTATTATATAGTAAGGGTAATGCTAACTATAATAATCAAAAGGTTATCAGTATAGTAGGTACCCGCAACGCTACAGATTATGGCCGTCAGCTTTGCGAGGAGTTGATTGCTGAAATTAAGCAGTATGATGTTTTGGTGGCAAGCGGCCTGGCTCATGGTATTGATGTCATAGCCCACAAAGAATGTTTGAAGCATAACGTTGCTACAGTAGGTGTATTTGGGCATGGGTTGGATATGATCTATCCGGCTGCAAACCGTACCACTGCACATAAAATGCTGGAAAATGGTGGCTGGCTGACAGAATATCCCTCGGGTACCATAGCTAACCGGGAAAACTTTCCGCAGCGTAACCGCATTGTGGCCGGCATGGCCGATGCTACCATTGTGGTTGAAGCCAGCATAAAAGGCGGCGCGCTAATAACTGCCGAAATTGCCAATTCGTACAACAGAGATGTATATGCTTTCCCGGGCAGGTTAGGCGATACGTATTCTGAAGGTTGTAACTTTTTGATCCGTAATAATAAAGCTGGCTTGCTTACCTGTGTGGCTGATCTGGCTTATCACCTGGGTTGGGAGAAACCCACAGATGCCAAACCGGTAGAACAATTTTTGTTACCATTGGA
>JAZKET010000024.1:15821-17120 GCA_040386815.1 Bacteroidota bacterium
TTGGATCTTGCTGATGATGAACGTTCTATATATTATATCCTGCAACAACAGTCTTCGCCCATGGCAATTGACGATCTGACCATACAAACTAACATGCCCATGAGCCAGCTGGCTATGCACTTATTAAATATGGAAATGCAGGGCTTTATACGCAGCCTGCCGGGTAAGATGTATAGAGTGAGTTAGATTTTAGAGACAAGAGTCAAGAATCAAGAGCCAAGAATCAAGAGTCAAGAGGCAAGAATCAAGAGTCAAGACATCAGAATGTATAAAAAAAGAGCCTGAAAAAGTCATTGTAACTTCTTCAGGCTCTTTTGATTTTAAGGAATTCCGACACAAGAGCCAACTATCTTGACTCTTGGCTCTTGATTCTTGACTCTAAATAGTCTCTTGACTCTCGCTACGCTCTGCGGATAACTCCTAACAGCAACGCTACAATAGCTATAACCAACAATATGTGGATAATGCCACCTGCTGATGAATAGAAAAATCCGAATGCCCAGGCTATTACCAGTATAACCGCGATGATGTATAATAAGCTTCTCATGATAAAAAAATTTAGTTGTGAGTAATTGTAGGCTGTACAACTAAAACTATTCCAAACGGGCTTAAAATCAAAAACCCTGTGCAAATTTTTATCTGAACAGGGTTTTTAAGTATAATTTAAACAAGGTTAGTATTCGTCCTCGTTAAAAAAGAAGTCATCTTTTGTAGGGTAATCAGGCCATATTTCTTCAATGTTCTCGTATGGCTCGCCGTCGTCTTCTAATGCTTGCAGGTTTTCAATCACCTCTACAGGTGCGCCAGAGCGTATGGCGTAATCAATTAATTCGTCTTTAGTTGCTGGCCATGGTGCATCTTCAAGGTGCGAGGCTAATTCAAGTGTCCAGTACATATTTTTATCTTGTAAGTTTAGTTAATTTTAAAGTTTTCAATTTCGGCAAAAGTATAATATTTTTATAGTGATTATCAATAATTTTTTTTAAATTTTTTTCATTCGTGGAATCCACTCATTTTCATGTATTTTCAGATCGTTCGCTATTTTGCGTGCCAGGGTAAACAGGTAGTCGCTCAGGCGGTTTAAATACACTACAACTTTTTCGTCAACTGTACTTTCCTGATCTAAATGTACAACTAACCGTTCGGCCCGGCGGCAAACGCAACGTGCTATATGACAGTACGATATTGTGGCGCTGCCACCTGGTAGTATAAAATGTTTAAGTGCCGGTAGCTGCTTATCAATACGGTCAATTTCGTGTTCAAGTAGTTCAATATCCTCGGGGTTTAAGTCAGGCAACA
>JAZKET010000025.1:0-16215 GCA_040386815.1 Bacteroidota bacterium
CGTAAAGATTCTTTTTGCAGATCGGGCAAACGTTGCGCGCTGGCCGTAACTGTTGCAAATAATATCATAGCAAGCACCTTACTTGCTGTATTGCTTAGGATGTTAATTAGGTTCATAATTGCACTAAAAGTAAGTATTTGGCCTCATGGGTTATAATTTTTATGTTAATTTTGCAGCTCACAACGTGTTACGCAAATGGCACACGTATAATTTTACAACATGATCCAACTCCTTACCCCCACGCATTGGAAAGATTACGAGCTTATTGATTGCGGTGATTTTGAAAAGCTGGAACGCTTTGGCAATGTTATTTTAATTCGCCCCGAGCCACAGGCAGTTTGGAACAAAGTTTTACCACAAACCGAATGGCAGCGACTGCACCATATTCGCTTTAAGGGCCGCTCTGCAACATCAGGCGAGTGGATCAAAAAAAATCCAGCCACGCCGGATAGGTGGCATATTGAATACAAAAACCCCGAAGCTGCTATTAAATTCAGACTAGCCATGACCTCGTTTAAACACGTAGGTATTTTCCCGGAGCAAGCTGTTAATTGGGATTACATATCAAGCAACGTCAAGAAGTTTAAAACCCCGTCGCCAAAAGTACTTAACCTGTTTGCGTATACCGGCGGTGCATCGTTAATTGCCCGTGGTGCCGGTGCAGATACTACTCACGTTGATTCTATTCGCCAGGTAGTAACCTGGGGTAACGAGAATATGGAAATATCCGGACTAAAAGATATCCGCTGGGTAGTTGAGGACGCTTTGAAATTTGTAAAGCGCGAATTGAAGCGCGGCAAAAAATATAACGGTATCATATTAGATCCACCTGCATACGGCCACGGCCCCAATGGAGAGAAGTGGAAGCTAGAGGACCATATCAACGAGATGATGAAAGATGTGGTGCAACTGCTTGATCCGGAAGAGCACTTCCTGATATTGAACACTTATTCGCTTGGTTTCTCAGCAGTTATTGTCGAGAATTTGATCAACAGCGCTTTCCCGAAAGTGCAGAATTTAGAGATCGGCGAGCTTTACCTACAGGCCACATCGGGCATTAAATTGCCGCTGGGTGTGTTTGGTAAGTTTTATAAACACAAATAGGCCCTTTGTTGATAATTAATAAATAGCGCCCAAGGTAAAACACTTTACTTTGTGGCTTGTATTAGTACATCAAAGCCGAAACTTAAGATATCCCTTTAAAAAACAATCAAATAAATTTAAATGAGAAACGTATTACTAAAGTCTGTACTGGGCCTTTCATTTGTGATGTTGTTTTCAAACTGCCAGTCAAGCAGCACAAAAACAACTAACGATACCGGCAAAAAAGTAGCCGCAGCAAATGGCGAAGAGGTTGACCCTGCGGATACCATTACCGTAAAAAAAGGCAACTATCCGCCAATTGACAAAGCACAATATGATGCTTTAATGAAAAACATGGCCCATGGCGATACTACCGGCAAATGGCCTGTTAAAAACGCGCCTTACCCATTGCCTGGCGCGGTGCTACCGTACAAACGTGTAATAGCTTATTACGGTAACTTATACTCTAAAAAAATGGGCATTTTGGGCGAATTGCCACCAAAAGAAATGCTGGCCAAGCTAAAAGGCGAAGTAAAAGCCTGGGAGCGCGCCGACCCGAAAACGCCGGTACAACCTGCCTTACATTACATTTGCGTTGTTGCGCAAGGCGATGCAGGTAAAGATGGAAAATACCGTTACCGCATGCCGTTTAAACAAATTGACAGCGTGCTATCTATCGCCAAAAAAATTAATGCTTTGGTGTTTTTAGATGTACAGGTATCATTAAGCACTATACAACAAGAGTTACCATTGCTTGAAAAATACTTATCTATGCCACACGTACACTTTGGTATGGACCCTGAGTTTTCTATGAAAGATGGATCAAAACCAGGCAAAAAAATAGGCACTTATGATGCCAGCGATATTAACTATGTTACTGGCTACTTAGCAGGCCTTGTGAAAAAGAATGGTTTGCCGCCAAAAATGCTGGTAGTACACCGTTTTACCAAAAAAATGGTTACCAACTACCAAAGCATTAAACTACGTCCTGAAACACAGGTTATTATGGATATGGACGGCTGGGGCGAACCAGACCTGAAAGAAGGTACCTGGAGATACTTTATTTACAACGAACCGGTACAGTTTGCGGGCTTTAAATTGTTCTATAAAAACGACATCAAAAAAGCACCGCACCATATGCTAACACCAGAAGAGGTTTTGAAAAAGAAGCCTTATCCAATGTATATACAGTATCAGTAACATTACTATGCCTCCCCGATGGTGAGGGATTTTAGCGTACTTGTAACAAAAATGCCTTGAGTTTTCTCAAGGCATTTTTGTTAATTTTACTATGTGATTTCGAAGCATATCGAGAAATTTTATACACCACGGCGGCAACCCGGCGTTTGTATAAGATTTCTCACTCGCTCCTCGTATCGAAATGACAATTTCTTTTGCTTCACTTAAAATTACACCGTAGGCGCCAGCGTAAACACGCTTTTGTAATACTTAAAGTAAGCAACGCATAAAAATACGTTCAGTATAATAATACCCGCTCCCATTGGTGCTCCGGCAGGAGCCAATATAGCGTGAAATAAGAAAATGTTTAAACTTATAGGTAGCAATACCAATAAAAAGAATGCGGTAAATCGGTTTATCAGGATAAATAATCCGCCAACTATTTCTAACACTTTCATGTACTGAAAGAAATAGCCCGAACCGTACAATCCACCTGAAAAAGCTCCGGCAGCATCATTAGTTGGGGGTGGCGATGGTATAAAATGCAAGAAAAAATTCAAACCAAATACTACATAAATGAGGCCCAGCAATATGCGGGCAATTAAAACTGCAATTTTCATAATGTGTGAGTTTTTAATTAGTTAACTATTTTAAAGTGTTTTAGTTTTACAATAATATAAGTTTAAACATACACTTTTAAATCAAACCGTCATACCTTTGTTATATTAATACGTATGCTATGAAAAAGTATCTGTTATTTATTGCTGCTTTGTTTTTTATTATTTCTGCCAAAGCTCAAAACACACCGCTATCTATTGCAAACGGCGGTAAAACCTGGGCATCATTATACCAACAGCGTGCCGCCGAATATAAAGCGTTATGCTTTCAGGCCTATAACTTAGCCAAATTACGGTTGGATGAAGCCCTGAAACATAAAGGCAAAAAAAGGTTGGCTGTGGTTACCGATATTGACGAAACTGTATTAGACAATAGTCCATACGATGCCGTACGCGCTACAAACAATCAAGAATTTGACTTAAAGGGATGGAAAGACTGGACCGCCAAAGGCATTGCCGATACCGTGCCGGGGGCTCCTTCATTCTTTAAATACGCAGCATCAAAAGGCGTTACAGTATTCTACATTACTAATCGTGATGAGGACGAGCGAGCCGGTACAACAAAAAACCTTAAATTTTACAATTTACCCTATGCCGATGAGCAACATATCATTCTAAGACAAGGCGTATCAAGTAAAGAGGCCCGCCGACAGCAAGTTTTGGCTAAATACAACATAGTTTTATTATGTGCGATAATCTGCCTGATTTTAACCTGTTGTATGACAATAAACCAAGCGAAGAAAGCCGAATGGCCACTACCGAAAAACTGCGCAAGCAATTTGGCAGTAAATACATTGTGATACCCAATGTTGCTTATGGCGATTTTGAGAATTCGCTATTTAAATACAGCAACAAGCTAACGCCTGCGCAGAAAGATTCGGTGATACACTCGCTTATAAAACTGGATAAGCAATAAAACATCGTTATACTTGCAGTGTTATTAAAATCAACCAATATTAATACCGCAATGACAATTATTGAGAACCACCTTTACAAAGTAGCTATCCGTAATCAGGGAGGCGAACTTACCTCTTTTTACAACAAAAAAACCGGTGTTGAACATTTATGGCAAGCCGCCCCATCTGTATGGCCATGGCATGCACCAAACCTGTTCCCCATTGTTGGTGGGTTGATAGAAAATATGCTATTGGTTGATGGTGAAAAATATGAGCTGCCGCGACATGGTTTTAACCGTACAACAGAACTATTGCTGCTAAAATCAGATGATGTATCAGCTTGGTTCTCGCTGCCTTATTGTGAAAAAACATTGGCTAAATATCCTTATAAATTTGATTTTCAAATCCATTACGACCTGATAGACGATGCCTTACGCATTACTTATAAAGTGATCAATCTGGATAAAAAGACGATTTATTTCTCTGTAGGCGGTCACCCGGCCTTCAACGTACCTTTTAACAAAGGCGAAAAGTACGAAGATTACTATTTTGAATTTGAGGTTGATGAGAAACTGGATACCCACCAGCTAACCGCGGATGGCGTATTTGATGGTACAACCCAACCGGTAGCAACCAACAAAGGCAAGCTACCTTTAACCCGCGATATGTTTGCTAAAGACGCGCTGGTATTTAAAAACTTAAAATCGCGCGTGGTGAGTATTAAAAGTACGCAGCATGATCAGGAGCTTACGGTAGAATTTCCGCACTTTAACTACCTGGGGCTTTGGGCCAAACCGGGTGCAGATTTTGCCTGCATTGAGCCTTGGTTAGGCTGTGCCGATAATGCGGGCCAGCACGTGGATATCAGCAAAAAAGAAGCTATACAGAGCCTGAAAATGGGTCATGTGTTTGAAGCGGCTTATTTTATAAGTGCTTAGCATCAGATAGATATAAAGGTTTGACAACTTTTAAAAAGTTGTCAAACCTCATTCATCAAAACAAGCCCAACTGCCCCTTATCGTCTATGTCGATATCATCGGGGTTGGTTATTTCAAAGTCTATTTTTTTGGGCTGAGCCTCCGCCAGTTCGTCCGTTGTCTTCTCTGATTTTTCAGCAAAATCCGTTGGGGTATTTTCGGGGTTTTTCTGTGTTTTTCCGGGTTTCTCCGGGTTGTTGCCTATTGCAGCCTCATCCTCTTCGGCCACCTCGGTATCGTTTACTTCCTGCTCGGGGTTTGGCGCTTCGTCCGTCGCTGTTTTATCTTCAGGGGTTATTAAAATTTCGGTATCGGCAACAGCTTCCGGTGTTGGGTCAGGCACATCCTCGGCATCGTCGTGTTCGGTCTCTAACACCACACTTTGTACGGTGTGTACAGACAGGCGGTTACCCATGGCTTTCATGCCTTTTACATCAATCAAATCGGCCAGGTTAAGCTCGACGGTTTCCGGCGCTTTGGCAGCGCCCTTTAGTTGGTCTACCTTCACAATTACCTGCGATGCGCCCGAGATAACAATCATCTTTGAACCATTCTCTTCGCTGATGATGCTGGTTTCTTTACCGATGGCCGTGTTTTCAAACACAAAACGTTTTACCAGGTAGTTTTTCGCTTTGCCTTCGTATTGAACCACAGAGAATACCTTCTCAGGGTTGTACTTTTCAATGATCACCATCTTATCGTCAAAATGGTTATTCAGGTCAAAGCTGGTTAACTCATAAACACCGTTGGAAAATACGGTTAGTATGCGGTCGTCGCCATCAAACTCGCCCAGGAATTTGCCGCGCGCGTCAACATTTAAGCGCTTCAATATATCATCGTACCAGATTTTACGGCCGGCCAGCGTTGAAACGCCTTTTGATTTTAGTACAATTTTTTTAACCGGGTACTTGGTAATAATATTACCCATTGAGCCACGGCCCTTAATAGCCAGCGGAGCAAAGTCTTCGTCAAACTGTAGCTTCTTCAGTTTTTGATGCGGTTTAAGCTGCACGTTAACTACCTCGGCCTCGCCATTAGGGTTGGCGCTAAAGTAAAGCACCTTTGAGCCTTTACTGCCTTTGGTCAGGTCGTACTCCTTATCGCGGGTTACGCCGGTTACGGCAAAACGCTTAACGTAGCTGGTGCCGCTTTCGCCATCTTTATATATCATGTTATAGATGGTGCGCTCGTCGTTTTTCTTAAATACGGCAACGTGCAGTATACCTTTGCCTACAAACACTTTCTCTTGCACCTTGGTGATGATACATTTGCCATCCTCGCGGAAAACAATGATCTCATCAATATCAGAGCAATCGCCCACAAATTCGTCTTTCTTTAAGCCGGTGCCAATAAAGCCATCCTCGCGGTTAACATACAGCTTAACGTTGGCTAGCGCAACTTGCGATGCTTCAACCTTATCAAAAGTACGCAGTTCGGTTTTACGCTCGCGGCCCTTGCCATATTTATCTTTCAGTTTTTCAAACCAGTCAATAGCATAATCATTCAAATGCTTAAGGTGGTTCTTTACCGTTTTTATTTCATTCTCTAAGTTTTTGATCTGCTCATCCGTCTTTTTAACATCAAAACGGGTGATGCTGCTCATCGGCTTATCAATCAGTTTCTTATAATCATCCTCCTCAATAGTGCGGTAAAACTGCGGAAAGAAAGGCTCAAACAGGCGGTTTAATACGCCTAACACCTCTTCGAAATTAGCAGAGCTTTCATAAGCAGCATTTTTATACATCCCCTCCTGGATAAATATTTTCAGCAACGAGCTAAAGAATATTTTCTCCATCAACTCCTTCAACCTAATCTGCAGCTCAAGCTTAAGTAACTCTTTGGTGTAATTGGTGCTTTCTGTAAGCATATCATTTACACTGATAAAGCGCGGCTTATCGTCTTGTATTACACAGGTATTTGGCGATATGGAAACTTCGCAATCGGTAAAGGCATACAACGCGTCGATAGTAACATCGGGCGATATACCCGGCGCCAGGTGGATAACGATCTCGACATTCTGCGCCGTGTTATCCTCTATCTTTTTGATCTTGATCTTGCCCTTATCATTGGCAGATATTACGCTGTCAATTAAGCCACCCGTAGTGGTGGTAAAAGGTATTTCGGTAATAATCAGTGTCTTTTTATCGCGCTCCAATATTTTGGCTCGTACACGCACACGGCCGCCACGCTGACCATCATTATAAGCCGAAGCATCAGCCATACCGCCGGTCGGAAAATCGGGCAGCAGGTTAGGGGTTTTTCCGTTTAGTACCCCAACAGATGCATCTAATAATTCAATAAAGTTGTGTGGTAATATCTTGGTAGCCAAACCTACCGCGATACCCTCTGCCCCCTGCGCCAACAATAACGGAAACTTTACCGGTAACGTAATTGGCTCTTTGTTTCGGCCGTCATAGCTGGCCTGCCAAACGGTAGTATCAGGGTTAAAAACAACATCTAACGCAAACTTTGACAAGCGCGCTTCGATATAACGCGGCGCCGCTGCCGAGTCGCCTGTTACCGGGTCGCCCCAGTTACCCTGGCAATCTATCAGCAGGTTTTTTTGGCCTATCTGCACCATGGCGTCACCAATAGAAGCATCGCCATGGGGGTGATACTTCATGGTGTTACCAATAACGTTGGCGGCCTTGTTAAAGCGCCCGTCGTCCATCTCTTTTAAAGAGTGCAGTATACGGCGCTGCACAGGTTTTAAACCATCGTTAATATGCGGCACGGCACGGTCAAGTATTACGTACGACGCGTAATCCAGAAACCAGTTTTCATATAACCCATCTAACGAGGTTACATTGTGCATTTTATCTTCGTTATTATCTATATCTGACATTTTACCACAGAGATGCAAAGGAGGCACAGAGTGCGCTAAGTTTTAATAATTCGACGGATACCGTCTTTAACTTTTAATACGTTAAAATTCATCAATAACCCTAAGCGACAGCCTGATACTTTTAAATAAGTTAACACCTGCGCTAAGTGAATATCGTTTAAACCATCAACAGCTTTTATTTCAATAATTAATTTGTTTTCAACCAATAAGTCTAATCTATATCCACAGTCTAACCTTATTTCTTCGTAAATAAGTGGGAGCGGTTTTTCTTTCTCTACATATAAACCCTTTTTCAAAAGTTCATAATATAAGCATTCCTTGTAAGCAAACTCCAATAAACCCGGCCCCAAAGCTCTGTGCACATTAATGGCAGCTCCGATAACTTCCGTCGCCAGATCATTTTCAATTTGCATGTCTTAGTGTTCTCTGTGATTTCTTAGTGTACTCTGTGGTTAAATCAACAGGTAAAGATAAAGCAATAGCAACAGATGCTGATAAATCTGACTGGAGATTTTATACACATATTGACAGATTTACACACAAAATTTAATTTACCCCTTATCCTTTTTCATCTGGCGTATCATCATCCCATAATCCCATTTACGCAACATGGCGTTAACGGTATTAACAATACGCTTCGCCCGCGTCTCATTGGTTTTAGCGCTCTCTATCCACTTAATAAAATAGTTACGATGCGACATGGCCAGGCTATTAAATTGAACTTCAGCTTCGGGGTCGAAGTCAAAACAGTCTTGCAGATCAGCAGGAATAGGTACGGTAAAATCTTTATGCTCTTCTAACTGGATAGTCACCATTGCACCCGACTCTTTACGGATAGCTTTCCTGATCTCTAACTTTAAGGGCATAATAAACCTGCCATCGCCCATGGGCATTAGGGCAAAACCGCTTATTTCATAGCTATCTACTTTGCCTTTAACCCTAAAGGCTTTTTTGTTGCCGGGTTTCATCTGCTGGGCCAAATCAGCAGGGATTTCAACATATCGCCAGCCGGTTTTCTCGCCCATTTCGCCAAACTGTAATATGATAGTTTCAAAGCTGATCATGCTATAAATATCTGTTAAATAAGACAAGTGCCAAAACCGGCCAAATGTTAAATTTTAGTTAAATGTAAAATAATTTATAAGATACCTGTAACACTCAACAAGTGGCCACGTCTTATAGATGTATAAAAAAATAATTAAAAACCTCAAATATCCAACATCATGAAAACTTTAAAATCAATATTCTTAGGCTTAGCCTTATTAATAGCTGGCAACAGCGCATTTGCTTCTAATCAAAATCCTTTGTCAAAAAATGATGTATTAAGCATTTATGTAGATGCATTAGTACATGGCAAAATAGGCAACGTTGACGCGGTGCTTGACAAAAACGTAAAACACACAGTTTACCGTGGCGAAAAGCAATTTAAATTAGACAAAAAACAAATAATGGAATCGTTAAAAGCTACAGAAAACATTGAGCAGGGCTGTACTTTCAATACGCAAATTTCAGAAGAAACAGACAATAGCATGGTTGTAAAACTAACCATGAAGTATGAAACCTACACTCGCGTTAACACTATTATTATTTCTTCAGAGAAGGGCGACTTTAAGATCACCAAGATAGAAACGCAAGCATAATTTTAGTTTAGTTTTGTTTATAGTTAAAAGGCTCCCGACTTGTGGGAGCCTTTTTAATTTCAGGATAGCCTGTCTTCAAAAAATAAAAATGGCAAAAAGCTTTCAATACCGTTTGTTACCCATACCGGCCCATGGCCCACAAATAATATAACTTTTACCGGCTGTTGTTGCATCTTTTCGCACTCGGCCAATACCTGCAGGCATGAGCCGCATGAGGTTACAGGTTTTTTCAGTTCAAACTCATCGGTATGTGCGGTAACCGCCATGCTGATAATAGGATCATCCGGGTGATTAGCGCCCCAATAAAATAGCGCGACACGCTCTGCACAAAGGCCTGACGGGTAAGCCACATTTTCCTGGTTGCTACCATAAATAACTTTACCACTTTGTAAAAGCAAAGCCGCCCCTACCCTGAATTTTGAATAAGGCGAATGTGAATTAGCCATAGCTTTTACTGCCTCTTTACAAAGCTGCTGGTCGGCGCTGTCAAGTTCGGCTACAGAAGCATATTCCTGGAATGATATTTTAATTTCGTGGTTAGTCATTGTATCAATTTGTCCTTTCACAACACAAGGCGCGGTTTAAAGTTTATAAAAAACAAATCCCCCCTGCTTTTGCAAACAGGGGGGATACAATATAATAATTTACATTTAATAAAAACGAAGTCGTAAATTATACGCCTTCCAACCTGATATTGTGCACCCAAATAATCATTGGATATTGAATGTCCTTAGTAGAGATTGCTTCGTTCCTCGCAATGACGCGGGGAATTTTACACCGCTTCTGCCAACACCTCATCTTCTGCAATCGTCGGATTAACAGTCTCGTCATCCTTCTCTACGCGCAGATTGCCAATAATATGTTGTTGCCTTGCCGGGGTATTTTTACCCATAAAGTATTCAAGCAGGCCTTTAATGTTGGCATCTTTCAATATAACCGGATCAAGGCGAATATCTTTACCTATAAACAAGCCAAACTCATCGGGCGAGATCTCGCCCAAACCTTTAAAGCGGGTTATTTCTGGTTTTGAGCCCAGTTTGGCAATAGCGTTACGACGCTCTTCATCACTATAGCAATAAATAGTTTCCTTTTTATTACGTACCCTAAACAGCGGTGTTTGTAATATAAAAACGTGTCCGGCTTTTACCACATCAGGAAAAAACTGCAAAAAGAAAGTCATCAGCAGTAAACGTATGTGCATACCGTCCACATCGGCATCGGTAGCTATTACAATGTTATTGTAACGCAGGCCATCAATACCATCCTCAATATTAAGCGCGTGCTGCAGCAGGTTAAACTCTTCGTTCTCATAAACCACTTTTTTGGTTAGGCCAAAGCAGTTTAATGGTTTACCTTTTAAGCTAAATACCGCCTGCGTCATTACATCGCGCGATTTGGTGATAGACCCACTTGCCGAGTCGCCCTCGGTGATGAATAACGTTGTATCTTGTTTACGTTCGTGGGTGTCTTCAAAATGCAGCTTACAATCGCGCAGTTTACGATTATGTAATGATGCTTTTTTAGCACGCTCATTAGCCAGTTTTTTAATGCCGGCAATGTCTTTACGCTCGCGCTCACTCTGCATAATGCGCTTCAACAAAGCATCGGCTGTTGCCGGATTTTTATGCAGGTAGTTGTCTAGTTCTTTCTTTACAAAATCGCCAATGAACGTACGCACGGATGGCCCTTCGGGACCAATATTTTGTGAGCCTAACTTGGTTTTGGTTTGCGACTCGAACACCGGCTCTTGCACCTTAATGGCTATTGCCGATACGATAGATGCGCGAACATCAGACGCATCAAACTCTTTTTTATAAAACTCGCGAATGGTTTTAACCACCGCCTCGCGGAAAGCGGCCTGGTGCGTACCACCCTGTGTAGTGTTTTGACCGTTAACAAACGAGTAATATTCTTCGCCATATTGCTGGCCGTGGGTCATCGCTATCTCAATATCCTCGCCTTTTAGGTGAATGATTGGATAGCGCAGGGTTTCAACATCGGTACGTTTGGTTAGCAGATCATACAGACCGCGCTCAGAAAAGAACTTTTGGTTATTGAAGTTTATGGTAAGGCCGGAATTTAGGTACACATAATTCCAGACCATATTATCTACAAACTCCGGAATAAACCGGTAATGACGAAATATGGTATCGTCCGGGAAAAAGTTAATGGCGGTACCGTTGCGTTGCGATGTTTCTTTTTCAGGCTCGTCGCGCACTAATTCGCCCTTGGCAAACTCGGCAATCTTGGTGCGGCCGTCGCGGTATGATTGTACGGTGAACGATGTTGACAAAGCATTAACCGCCTTGGTACCCACGCCATTTAAACCCACCGATTTTTGAAAGGCTTTACTATCGTATTTACCACCAGTGTTGATTTTTGACACGCAATCAATAACCTTACCCAGTGGGATACCACGGCCATAATCTCGCACGGCTACTTTGTGGTCGCTTATATTGATATCTATGCTACGGCCAGATCCCATTACAAACTCATCTATCGAGTTGTCGACGATCTCTTTCAGTAATACGTATATCCCATCGTCGTAAGCAGAACCATCGCCCAACTTACCGATATACATACCGGGGCGTAAACGGATGTGCTCTTTCCAATCTAACGACCGGATACTGTCTTCACTATAATTTACTGGTTCTGCCATAATTTGTACGCGTGTTTAATAGCCAGGGCGCAGAAAACGCCCTAATTGCAAAAATAAAGTTTAGCACATTAAACTGAAGTGTAAAACTGTTAACTTATTAACACTGGGTGTTAATGATTGGAGGTTAGCGGTTGGAGATTAGTTTTTATTTTGCGCATTCAAGCATGAGAGATTCAAACCAATCACTAATCTTCAACCTCTAATCACTATAAACTACTCCTTAAATTTCAAACAGCTTGCGGCCATATTCATGGTTCTGAAAAACTCAGGGCCTTTCTCGTTAGTATAACAGATAGCCATAACTACGCCGGCCTGATTTTTTTGCAATACAGTTAAAAACGCGTATTTATAGTGCTTGGTAAGTTTACTGTCGTCTATATTTAAAAGGTAGGTACTGCCGGCATCAGCATTGTATCTGCGTAAAATATAGCCTGGCAACCTTCGTCTTAAATAGCCTTTATCTGATGTGAATGCCGGTATCTGATCTTGTGCCAGAGCAGCATACAATGAATCGGGCGATGAAAGGTGAACGTTTTTATCAGCCAAAAGCTTTTCGCCTTCGCGCTGGGTTGATATGCGCATCCATATTTCAAAATCCTGGTTAGGCAGCTCCATACCATAGCTAAACGGAAGGGCATCTGTATTAGGCACCTTAACCTCTTTAAATCCTTCAGGAAAATTAAATGAAATGTTATTCTCTGTTAAAAGTTCGCTAAAAGTTTTTTTAGGTCTTTCACTTTCAGGCGGGGCAGCTACACCCTGCGCCAATACCGGTGTCACCGCAAACAGCAGCAACATCAGTGCAGTAATTAGGGATATACGTTTTGCGACAGTGTTCATTTGTAATAGTGCTCAAAAAAACGCCGGTTTGCAGCATTAATTGTGTTACTAAGTCAAATTATTAATAAATATAAAACTTTAATTTCTAAATCAAACCATTGGCAAACAATGTCATTTAATTTAGAAACATTACAACTAAATTAAATACTCAATTATACGTTTTTGAGGGTCAAAAGGCGCTAGCTCATCTAAACCCATGGTTTCAACAGCTGCAGCTATTAATTTTTGCTCGCTGGTAACGTAAGCTATCCCCTGCTTGCGCAAAAAGTGTTGCCCCGCATCTGTCATGGCTTTTAAAGGTATCATACCTATTAACTCGCTGCCGGTTACATTAACGCCAAGCGCATCGGCTTTAGCCTGCACTTCGTCAAACACCAGGTGGATAGGTGTTTCGGCAATATTCGTTAAATTCATAGATACCTGGGCCTTCTTATACTCCTCAATATACCACCCAATGGCTTTTACGTATTTTAATGCGCCAGGGATACGTTCTTTTCCATTTTCTCCGATAATAATTTTTCCGGTCTCTCTAACCTGCTGGGCAATGTCATTTGCGACAGCTACCGACGAGGTATTTAAATTGATATTATAGGCAATCAAAAAGTCGCGCGCACCTATAACGGTAGCGCCGCGTTTGGCATCCATTTCGGCGGGGCCAAAATCCGGCTGCCAAGCTGGTAATTTTATTTTCTTGAAGAAACCCTCGTACTCGCCTGCCCTTATCGCCGCCAAATTATTACGTCTGGGGTTGGGTTGCGAGTGCTCATATAAATAAACCGGAATCTGTAGCTCCTCTCCCACCCGGCGCGCCAGTTGCAGGGCATATTCGGCGGTTTCATCTAAAGTAATATTGCTTACAGGTATCAGCGGACAAACATCTGTTGCGCCCATACGCGGATGCGTACCCTTTTGAATTTGCATATCTATCAGCTCGCCGGCCATTTTAATGGCTCTAAAGGCAGCTTCAACAACGGCTTCGGGTTCGCCTGCAAAGGTTACTACGGTGCGGTTGGCATCTTTGCCGGGGTCGACATTTAAAAGTTTAACGCCATCAACCAAGGCAATTTCATCAGTAATACTGTTGATAATGTCGCGGTCAACGCCCTCGCTAAAATTGGGTACGCACTCTATAATTCTGTTTGTCATAATTAGGATTGCAATTTATGCAATATTTATAAATCTGCTAAACACCTATGCTATTACACAACAGAAATAAAGCACAAAAAATTAAATATTACCTTTGCAGCTTATTAAAACGCACACTTTGGATATCACATTACAAAAAAACAAAGATTTTGATTTTGCCGCGGGCGAATTACTGCTGGTAAATAAGCCCTACAAATGGACAAGCTTTGATGTGGTAGGCAAACTGCGTAACTCTTTTAAACCGCTTAAGTTAAAAGTGGGCCACGCCGGCACGCTTGACCCCCTGGCTACCGGCCTGCTCATTGTTTGCACCGGTAAAATGACCAAGCAGATAGACACTTTCCAGGCCGAAGAAAAAGAGTATACCGGCACTATGGTATTGGGCGCTACCACTCCGTCGTATGACATGGAGACAGAGGTTGATCAATCTTTTGATACAAGCAACCTTACAGAGCAGCAAATACGCAATGCCTGCAAACAATTTACCGGCGATATCCAACAATATCCACCCGCTCACTCGGCAATTAAGGTGGATGGCGAGCGTTTGTACGAAAAAGCCCGCCGTGGCGAAGAAGTTGAACTGCGCCTGCGCAACGTAACTATAACCGAGTTTGAGATAACCCGCATTGAGCTGCCCGAAGTTGATTTCAGGGTAGTATGCAGCAAAGGCACCTACATACGCAGCTTAGTAAACGACTTTGGTAAAGCACTTGATAATGGCGCCTATCTGTCAAAACTAACCCGTACCCGCAGCGGTAATTTTAAGTTGCAGGATGCCTGGGAGGTGATGGAACTGGTGGAAGTTATCAGAGAGAAGAAAACAATGAGTGAATGAGTGATTTTTGTCCCGATAGCTATCGGGAGAGTGAATGTAAATAACATTACCAAATCCGACACCTGACATCCGAAATGAAAACATATCATCATATAGATGACTTTACACCTGTTAAAAATGCTGTTGTTACCATTGGCACTTTTGATGGCGTGCACCATGGCCACCGCAAAATTATATCACGTATAAAAGAGCTGGCAGATGCCTGCGATGGCGAAACAGTTATTCTTACTTTTTTTCCGCATCCGCGGATGATATTGCACCCTGAAGATGACAGCATAAAACTCATCAACACCATAAATGAAAAGGCAGCACTGCTTGAGCAATTAGGTGTAGATCATTTGATCATCACCCCTTTCTCTCGCGATTTTTCGAACCAGAGCGCCGAGGATTATATCCGTGATGTGCTGGTGAACAAGATAGGCACAAAGAAAATTGTGATAGGTTATGACCACCGCTTTGGTAAAGACCGCCGTGGTGGTTTGAACGACCTGTTAAGCCTTTCTGCTATTTACGGTTTCGAAGTGGTAGAGATACCTGAGCAGGATATTAATGATGTGGCGGTAAGCTCAACCCGCATACGCCAGGCTTTACTGGCAGGCAATATCGAGCTGGCTAACCAGTGTTTAGGGTATCCTTATTTTATTAGCGGTAAGGTTATTCGTGGCGATCAGATTGGCCGCCAGATTGGTTACCCTACCGCCAACATCCATGTTGAAGAAAGGTATAAGCTCATCCCTGCCGATGGCATCTTTGCTGTTAAAGTACAGCAAAGCGGTACCGCATATAAAGGCATGGCTTACATAGGCAGTCGCCCAACCATTAACGGCATGACGCGTAATATTGAGGTTAATCTTTTTGATTTTGATAAAGAAATTTATGGCGAAACCATCCGCATGGAGTTTTTGCATTACATACGCGGCGATGCTAAGTTTGATGGACTTGATGCTTTAAAAGCGCAGATAGCGAAAGATAAAGAAGACGTTTTAAAACTGCTACAGTAGTGGGTGTCATCCTGAGGCACTCGAAGGATGTGCGCTGGCCTTTACCCACATGCTTCGAGTGCCTCAGCATGACACCACCGCTCTTAATCTTGGTTTAGTATTTGTAGTTTTATCAAAAAAATATTAAATGCCCAAACTCAACCTCGATAAAGCCGAAAGCGAATTTCTCAACCAAACCATCGCCCATTGGGAGAAAGAAGGTTTATTGAGCGATGACAAGGCCGAAACTTTGCGTAATAGCTATGAGGTTAAAGGCTTTGACTGGATGCGATTGGCCAAGTATTCGTTTTGGGTGGCGCTCATCTGCGGCGCGGTTTCGTTTACATTTCTCATCGTTAACGATGTTGTTATCAACTGGCTTAAAAACCTGTATTATACGCCGGATATCATCATCAGCATTGGCTCGGCCATAGCAGCGGCATTCTTATTTTATTGGGGTCGTCGATTGGAGAGACTGCATCCCGAAAAGGTTTTCAGTAACGAGGCAGTGATATTTA
>JAZKET010000026.1:0-517 GCA_040386815.1 Bacteroidota bacterium
GTTGCTAAAAAAACCGCTGCTGCCCCTAAAGCACAGGCCACTAAAGGTGCCGCTCCAAAAAATCCGTCGAAAAAAGGATAGGTTTTTTGATGTGCAGATGCTTGGATATGCAGATGTGCAGATGCTTGTGAATGTGCAGATGTGCGAATATGCAGATGTGCAGATGATATAAATTAAAAAGGCTTACGGTTATCGTAAGCCTTTTTTGTGTCCTAATATTTTTAACTATCTTAAAATCATTTCATCTAAAATTCGCCAACAAAGGCATCTGCACATCCGCACATTTGCATATCTGCACATCTATAAACATTCCGGTTGTTCACACTTCTCATCCGCAAACTCGGGTTCAAAAGTGCTGTGATTGATATCTAAGTGTTGTAAGCGATGTTTCAAGTCGTGTTTGATGCTGTCGAACAGGTGCAGGTCTGTCGATTGTATCACCAGGTGAGCTGTTATTGCGTTTTCTGTGGTGCTTAGCGCCCAAACGTGCATGTGGTGAATATCCACCACTCCTTTA
>JAZKET010000026.1:527-15344 GCA_040386815.1 Bacteroidota bacterium
AGTTCGGCTTTTATCTTATCAAGGTCCATGGCTTTGGGTACACCGTCCATTTCAAGCCGCAGGCTGTCAACCAACAAGCTCCAGGTACCTTTTAATATTACAAAGGCGATGATCAAACTCACTATGCTATCAATCCAATATAAATTGGTAACGTACATAACAACGCCTGCTATTACTACGCCTAACGATACCAGCGCGTCGACAGCCATGTGCATATAGGCGCCCTTTATGTTAAGGTCTTTTTCTTTATCGTTTGCAAAAAGGTAAGCGGTAAAGCCGTTAACAGCTATCCCAACCAAAGCTACCCAGGCTACAGTACTGCCCGATATTGGTTCGGGGTGAATAAAGCGCATAATGGCCTCGTAAACAATAACGCCAATGGTTGCTACCAATATCACCGCGTTAAAAAAAGATACGATGATGGTTGATCGTTTATAGCCGTAAGTATACTTGCTGTTTGAGCCAACCTTACTTAGCTTAAAGGCCAACAGGGCCAGCGCAAGGCTCACCACATCGCTCAGGTTATGGCCGGCATCTGTCAGCAGCGATAATGAGCCGGTTATTAAACCGTACACCGCCTCAACAACAACAAAAACTGAGTTAAGGATGATACCCCAAATAAAGGCGGCATTTAGATGGTCTAGCTTTGGCGGTTCGTGGTGGTGATGACCGAAACCGTGCGAATGATCATGATCGTGTGCGTGGTGATGACCCATGGCGCAAAGTTAGGGTTTAGAAAGGGGAAAGCGAAATAAGCGTAGCGCAGATAACTCACCCGGTCGACGCTTCGCTGGACCCGCCCTCTCTGCGCAAGCGCAAAGAGGGCGGCATAGTTTTATATTCTTATATTCATTCTGGCGCAATAGCAAGAAAATGGCTTATGTCATACGCTTGCACTTCCCCTCTTTCGCGCAGCAGAGAGAGGGGTGACAAGCGTAGTCCCGATAGCTATCGGGATCGGGGTGAGTATCCCCGCGGGGCTATTCGTGATGATACGGCTCGCCCTTCAATATCGTATACGCCCGGTACAACTGTTCAACAAAGAACAGTCGTATCATTTGGTGCGAGAACGTCATCCGCGATAGCGAAAGCTTATCATTGGCCCTGTCGTAAACAGATTGATCAAAGCCATACGGGCCGCCAACTATAAACACCAGGCTTGAGGTTGAGCCGATAGACTTTTTGTCAATATAGGCCGAAAACTGTTTCGAAGTAAACTCCATACCCTTGTCGTCCAGCAGGATAACATGATCTAATGGCGATATCTTTTTAAGCAGCAGTTCGGCCTCTTTGGCTTTTTGCTGTGGTTCGGTAAGGGCTTTGGTGTTTTTAAGTTCGGGCAGGTCAACCAGTTCAAGCCTGGTGTAGTGCTTAAGGCGTTTTACATATTTATCAATACCATCTCTCAAATAAGCGTCTTCGGTTTTGCCGATAGTTAAAAAGGTTATCTTCATAACGAAACAATTGTGCAATTACGGCGTCAAATAAACGGTTAATTAAAATATTAGTGCTTATTTTGACCGAATTTATTTGCCTGATGGAACAAAACGTAATAGAACAATATACCCAAAACGCCGAACAAGCCACTGCCGAAGCGCGGAAATTTAAACAAATGGCCAACGAATATTCATTTATGCGATTGGGGATCTTTGCCGCCTTGTTTATTTCTGTCTGGATAGGTGCTACTAACGATAATTTTACTTTTATTGCTATTTCTGTTGTTGTACTGGTGTTTGCCTTTGCGTGGCTTGTATCGCGCCAAAGTAAGTACGAGCAGCAACGTCGCTATTTTGAAGATTTGGCCCATGTTAACCAAAACGAGATAAACAGCATACAAACCCGCGGCAACATTTATGACAACGGCGCCAGGTTTGGCAACGATAAGCATTTTTATTCTTCTGATTTGGATGTGTTTGGTAACATGTCGTTGTTTCAACTCATCAATCGCGCGGCGACAAGCTTGGGCAGCGGCCTGCTGGCAAATTGGCTAAGCGCCCCGGCAAAAAAGAATCTGATATTAGAGCGCCAGGAAGCCGTAGCCGAAATAACCGCTAAGAATCAATGGAAACTGGAATTTCAAACGCTGCTGCTGTTTGCAAATAAAACAGATACCAACCAGCTAAAGGGCCTGTTTATTTATCTTAAAACGCCGCTTGATATCCCGGGCGAAAAGGCGTTATCGAAATATATCAATATTGCTCCGTACCTGCTATCGGCAAGTATTATAGCCAGTTTGTTTTGGCCAATAGCCCAGCTGGCAGTGTTGTTACTTGCTGCGGCTAATTTGGTTATTGTGGTAAGTAAAGGCGGTTATATTGCCAAATCGTCTGCCATTGCTGATAAGATAAGCCAAACACTGGCCAGCTACTCGGTAGTGTTTGACAAGATAGAAAATCAAAGCTGGCAGGCCAGGCAAAACATCGCGTTAGCAAAAACCATAAAAGAAAAAGGCACCTCAAAAAACATAGCGCAGTTGGCTAAGCTAATTGACAAATTAAGTTATAACCTGATTATGGTTGTAGGCTTTGTGCTGAACGTTTTTCTGCTTTGGGCACTAAAACAAACCATTGCTATTGAACAGTGGAAACGTAATAACCACGAAAGCCTGGAAGATGCTTTTGAGGTGATTGCAGGCTTTGAAGCCTTGGCCAGTATTGCCAGTATCAAAACTAACTATCCCGACTGGGCCACCCCGCAAATTGAGGACAGCGAAGCTTATACCCTTGTGGCTAAAGATCTGGCTCACCCGCTCATCAACACAAAAAACCGGGTAACCAATGATTATGAATTGAAGGCTACTTTCAATATCGACATCATCACCGGATCGAACATGGCGGGCAAGAGTACCTTTTTGCGCACCATTGGTATCAATACGGTACTGGCCTTAGCGGGCGCACAAGTTTGTGCCGATAGTATGACGGTTTCTGTTATGACAATGGTGAGCTATATGCGGATAAAAGATTCGCTTAACGAAAGCACCTCAACCTTTAAAGCCGAGCTTGACCGCCTGCAAATGTTGCTGGCCGCTGTTGAGCAAGAATACAAGGTTTTCTTTTTGATTGATGAGATGCTGCGGGGTACCAACTCGGTTGATAAATACCTGGGATCAAAAGCGGTTATTGAACAGCTGATTGCTAAAAAAGGTGTAGGCATGGTTGCCACGCACGATCTTGAGATTGCTAAACTGGAAAACGACTACCCGGCGTATGTCCGCAATTTCTATTTCGACATACAGGTAATTGACGGCGAAATGCTGTTTGATTACAAGATGAAGCATGGTGAGTGCAAGACGTTTAACGCTACGATGTTGTTAGAGCGGATTGGGATAAAGATACCGGCTAAATAACCATTCTTACTTCTACCCCGTACCGCTTTGTAGCCATAAATAAAATAAAGTATAGCCCCGTGAGGGGCTACCCTAAAACGGTCCACCCGTCAGCGGTGTATTGTACCTCCGGCACAATTAATATTTCTATCTTATTTTCTACAAAGGTTTAGCCCCTGCCGGGGCATTGCATTGTATACCGAACTTTTTTCACAAAACACTTGCGCAAGCAAATACTTGCATTTATATTTGCAAGCATATACTTGCATATGAATCAGAAAAGAGATGTATTTCAGGCCATTGCCGACCCTACCCGTCGCCAGATCATCAACATGGTGGCTGCAAATCCGCTTAACGTAAACACCATTGCCGAGGGTTTCGACATGAGCCGCCAGGCTATATCATTACATATACAGATACTGGTTGAGTGCGAGTTGCTGAAGATAAAAAAGCAGGGCCGCGAGCGCATTTGCGAGGCACAGCTTGACCCCTTAGATGAGGTGGAGGTTTGGTTAAGCAACTATCGCAAACAATTTGAAAGCAAACTAGACAACCTTGAAACTTATTTAGATAAACTTAAAAAAGAACGCCAACATGGAAAGCAACACTAAAGACCGCGAATTACGCATTACCCGCACCCTTAACGCGCCAATTGAACTAGTTTGGGAGGTGTGGACCCAACCCGAGCATATAGCCCAATGGTGGGGTCCTAATGGCTTTACCAACACCATAAGCCTGATGGACGTTGTACCCGGCGGCCAATGGAACCTGGTGATGCACGGCCCGGATGGTACCGATTATGTTAACAAGAGCCTTTTTAAAGAGGTAATTAAGTTTAAGCGCATAAGCTATGAGCATTTTAACCCGCATTTTACAGCTACCATAGATTTTGAAGCCGACGGCGAACAAACTCATCTTAACTGGCACATGCTGTTTGATAATGCCGAGATACTGAACGCGGTGGCCACGGCACACAAAGTAGTTGAAGGATTGAAACAAAATGTAGAGAAATTAAGCGCTTACTTAGCCGCCATGCCTGCTAAATAACCTTTAAATGAAAACACTTTTTTATATACTGTTAGCCGGTTTATTCATGACAGCGGCAATACAGGCAAACGCACAGCAACAATCACCAAAAAAAATGAAAACACTGACACAACAGGGCCATGCGCCGGTAAACGGCATTAATATGTATTATGAGCTACATGGCCAAAGCACGGGCACGCCGCTGGTGTTGATACACGGCGGTGGCTCAACCATAGAAACTTCTTTCGGCGTGCTGATACCGTTATTAGCGCCTAACCACAAGATCATCGCTGTTGAACTGCAGGCTCACGGCCGCACCAGCGACCGTAACGCGCCCGAATCATTTGAACAAGATGCGGATGATGTGGCGGGCTTACTAAAATACCTGAAGGTAGACAAAGCCAATATCATTGGCTTCAGTAACGGCGGCACCACTACACTGCAAATAGCCATAAGGCACCCTCAGGTTATCAATAAAATAGTGGTGATGGCTGGCGCATACAAGCGCGATGGCTTTATGACCGGCTTTTTTGATTTCATGAAAACCGCGGCTTTTGAAACCATGCCACAAGGGTTAAAAGATGCCTACCTTAAAGTCACCCCAAGCCAGGAAGGTTTGCTTAACATGTTTAATAAAGACAAACAACGTATGATAGATTTCAAAGACATCAGCGACGATGCCATACGCGCCATAAAGGCCCCTGCCCTGTTTATGGTGTCTGACAAGGATGTCATCAGCGTTGAACATACGCTTGCCATGTCACGCTTGATTGATGGTGCCGGCCTGGTTGTATTGCCGGGCACACACGGGCAATTTTTCGGTGAGTTAGGATCTGCTGGTGATGGGAATAAAGCACCGCAGGCTACGGCTATTTTGATGGGGGAGTTTTTAGGGAAGTAATAACTTTCTTGAAGTCCGAATGAGCGCGGGTTGTCATGCTGAGGCACTCGAAGCATGTGGGCAAAGGCCTCTGCGCTCACCCTTCGAGTGCCTCAGGGTGACACCAATTTAGTTATTAAGTAAGAAAGGCGATACATTCATCATGTATCGCCTTTCTTATAGTATCAAAGAGCAGTTTATTGTCTGCCCGGTGCGCCACCGCCGCCGCCCATGCCGCCACCTTGCTGGTCGCCGCCTTGTATAACGTCGTCGTTGTTTACACCTTTTTTCTTTTGCATTGGGTTGGTTGGGCCAAAGCTCATTTTACCAAAGCTGTAGCTAAATGTTAAACCAAATGACTGGAACGGAACCAAGGTTTTAGACCTGGTTCTGAACGTGCTGCTTGATACATCCTGATCAAACGATTTGTAAACCGCAAACGGTTGTACGGTGTTTAAACCAATTGATGCCTTTTTATCAGCAAACTGTTTCTTTAAACCAAAACCGTATATGCCAAATGCCGGGCTTGCACCTTGTATAGTACGGCGTTGTGAGTTTATAAAACCGAAGCCTTCCATTACCAGGTTTTTAGGCAGGTTTAACTGCATGCTACCCATAGCGGTTGATACTACTCGGGTTTTCAACGCGTCGGGGTTAATATCATTAACATACAAAGCATATACCGTTGGGTTATATGTAAACACGTTTACGGTACCACGTATAGTTAATATTTTAACAGGATTAATAGAGCCGAAGAAACTTGCACCAAACGAGTTGTTTACCGCTACGTTTTGGCTGGTTGCACGGGTGCCTTGGATTTCGTTACCATTAATAGTTTCGCGTATGGTTTTGTTGATGCTCTCTATCATGTTATCAGTCTTTTTATAATAAACAGAGAAGTTTACTACTGATGATTTGATAAAGGCATTATAATTTAACTCAAACGTCTGCGATGTTTCTGGCGACAGGTTAGGATTACCAACTGTTTGCGATTGCGCCTGGCTACGGTTGATAAACGGATTTAAAACCTGCAAGCTTGGGCGTTGTATACGCTTGCTATAGGTAGCTTTTAAGGTGTTGGTACCAAAAACCTTTTGCACGGTTAAGCTTGGTATATAAGTATCGTAATTAGCGGTAAACGGCTTCAGATCCTGAAAAGTAGCAGAGCCAGAGCTTTGATATGGGTTTCTTGGATCGCCTTTAATAGCCGTGTTTTCATAACGTCCGCCCAATAATAGGGCATAGTTTTTAGGCAGGGTAAATGTCAATACCGAGTAACCCGCATACACGTTTTGATTGTAATAATACAGGTTTGAATTATCGGTATCAAAAACCTGACTACTGCCTGTTGCATCGGTATTATAAATATTATATATACTGTTTATACGTCTTTGAATGGTTTTACCACCGGCCTCTAATTTTAAAAGTTTGCTTAATGGTAAGGCATAATCAAGCTGCGCGGTATACTCGTCGTTCTTACCATCGTTGTTACCTTTTTGGCTTGGGTTGGTTGAGCTAAATAAGTTGATATAATCAGCTTTGATAATACTATGGCTCCACTGTCCTGATAAGATGATCTCGTGACCTTCTTTTTTAAACTTATGCGTATAGTCAATGTTCCAGTCAAAACCCTGAAAATGATTTTTGTTTGAACTGCTGTTACTAAACGCGCTTGAATTGGCCGGGTTTAAGTTATCGGTACGGGTAGTTGAGCCGTTCCCTTCAAAATTAAACTTGCCATCGTTTACCCGTATGGTGCTGTTAATGCTGTTAAAAGCGTTAACCTCATAGCCTGCCGTAAGTGATCCGGTGAGACCATGCCTGCGCATTTCGCTGCTGTTAGTGGTATAGTTACGCGCATCAATACCGGTTGATTTAAGCGTTTGTTCAACCTCTGTACGCGTAGTTTGCGGCCAGGTAGAGTTGCCACCCAGGTTTGCAGATAAACTAAACCTGTTTTTATTATAGTTAAAGTTGGCATTGCCATTGTTTTGACGGGTGCCTACACCACCGCTAATACCACCACTAACACCCGAAGCATTTTTTGATTTGGTAATAATGTTGATGATACCACCAGAGCCTTCTGCATCATATTTAGCCGATGGCGAAGTAATAACCTCAATATTTTTGATCTGATCGGCAGGGATGGTTTTCAACAGGTCAGACACGCTGGCTGCTGCTGCGCCCGATGGTTTTCCGTTTATCAATACACGTACGTTCTGGTCGCCACGCAGGGCAACGTTACCATTCATATCAACAGATACCAATGGTACTTTCTGCAAAACGTCTGTAGCGTTACCACCGGCAGACGTCACGTCTTTTTCAGCATTGTAAACCAGTTTATCAATCTTGTTTTCAACCATTGCAGCTGCACCTGTAACAGTAACCTCTTTCAACACTTTAGCGCTTGGAGCAAGAATTATAATGCCCATGCCTTTATCAGGTTTAGCATCGGTAGTAACAACGCCGGTAACCATTTTTAGCGGATAGCCTATAAAAGACACCCCTAATTTGTATTCGCCGGGCTTAACGCCATTTATCTGGAAATTGCCTTTCTCGTCGGTAACTACACCGTTAATTGGCGAGCTGCCTGCGGCGCGATATATTGCTACAGTAGCGTAGTCTAAAGGCTTTTTGGTGACAGAATCAACAACCGTTCCGGTTACTTTACCAACAATGGTTGAACCGCCACCCATAGTAAACTGGGCTTTGGCCGTAACTACAGAACAAATTATTGTTATAAGTAGAATTATACGTTTCATTTTAGATTTTTCTAATAAGTCGCAAAATTAGTGTAATTGTTACAACCTAAGCGTGGTTTTATTACAATTTAGAACGATTATGATGGAGATGTTACAAAGAGCCGAAAAAGCGTGTAAAAACGCTTGCGCTCGTTTGCAACGAGCGCAAGCGTATGTTACAATTGGAGGGCGCGGGCCTATCAAAGTCGTCATTGCGAGGAACGAAGCAATCCCCACCTGGAGATTCATAAGCACAATTCATTAGCGATAGCAGGCAATACGCCCGCCACAAAGATACTGCACATTGATTAGCAGATCGGGGATTGCTTCGTTCCTCGCAATGACGTGGTGGTGAGAAACGAAGCAAACCACTAATTATTACACCACCATATTCACAATCCTGCCTTTAACCACAATAACCTTTTTAGGTTGCTTGCCGTCAAGGTAGCGCTGCACATCGGCGTTGGCTAAAACAAGCTCTTCAATAGCTTTAGGCTCAAGGCTTAAAGAAATGCTGAGGTTCATTTTAGTTTTACCGTTGATAGATATCGGGTAAGCAAACTCATCTTCAACCAAATAGCTTGGGTTAAACTTAGGGTATGGCGCGTATGATAATGTACCGGCAGGGTTACCCAACAAGGTCCACAACTCTTCGCAGATGTGTGGCGCGTATGATGACAACACGACAACCAGATCTTGCAATACCTGCTTATTATTGCATTTAAGGTCTGTCAGTTCATTTATAGCTATCATGAAGCTGGATACCGAAGTATTGAACGAGAAACGCTCAATATCTTCTTCTACCTTACGGATAATTTTATGTAATGCTTTCAGCTCGGCTTTAGTTGGCTCGGCATCGGTAACCTTAAACTCCCAGGCATCGTTATGAAACAAGCGCCAAAACTTACGCAGAAACTTAAATACACCTTCAATGCCATTAGTATTCCAGGGCTTGCTCTGCTCAAGCGGACCAAGAAACATCTCGTACATCCGCAGTGTATCGGCACCATAACGTTGGCAAAGATCGTCCGGATTAACTACGTTGTAGTAACGTTTAGACATCTTTTCAACTTCTACACCACAAACGTATTTGCCGTTTTCTAATACAAATTCAGCTTCGGAAAATTCAGGTCGCCATTCTTTAAACTTATTTAAGTTTAGTATTTCATTTTCAACAATATTAACGTCTACGTGTATTGGAGAAACATTGTGGTCTTTTATCAAGCCATGAGATACAAAAGTATTGGTACCTCTGCCCTCTTCATCAATCAAACGGTATACAAAGTTCGACCTACCCTGTATCATTCCCTGATTGATCAGCTTTTTAAACGGCTCTTCTTCAACCACAAGGTCAAGATCCTTTAAAAACTTGTTCCAAAAACGGCTGTACAGCAAATGGCCGGTCGCATGCTCGCTGCCGCCGATGTATAGATCAACATCTTTCCAGTAAGCAATCGCTTCTTTTGATGCAAATTCCTTATCGTTTTGCGCATCCATGTAGCGGTACCAGTACCAGCTGCTACCTGCCCAACCAGGCATGGTACTTAGTTCGTATTCATACTCATCAGCCCCCTCTAAATCTCCCCCGGTAGGGGAGACTTTTTGATCGCCCGTAAAATGAGATTTGTCTCGTTCTGGCAATAACTCAAGTTTTTCTTTTATTTGCTCGAATACATGCTGAGGGCTTCGCATTACTTCATCATTAGTGAATCTGATTACTTTAAATCCAAAATGATTTAATGTTTCCGTTCTGGCATCGTCAGCTTCTTTAATTAACTTATGATGGTGTCCATCCAATTCGACAACCAACCCTTTTTCAAGCGATACGAAATCAGCGATGTATTGATCAATTGCGTGTTGGCGTCTGAATTTATAGCCTGTTTGCTCTTTTCTTAAAAATTGCCATAAGATATTTTCTGCTTCAGTTGGCTGGCTCCTGTTTGAACGACTATAATCTTTTAATTGCTCATAATAAACCGGATCTGCTGTCTCACGATAATTGCCGGCCTCGTGCGCTGGGGAAGTCTCCCCTACCGGGGGAGATTTAGAGGGGGCTGCGCTCGGTTTGTAATTCCAGTCTTCGGCACGGCCCAATGGTGGTTCGCCGGTTTCGGTTGGCAGGTATTTATCAATCTCGGGCAATAACAATGGCAGCTCTTGCTCGGTAATTAAATGCGGCAATCCGTCTTTAAAATAAACAGGCACCGGCTCGCCCCAATAACGCTGGCGACCGAAAATAGCATCGCGCATGCGGAAATTGATCTTGGCTTTACCTAAATTCAAGCTTTCCAGTTTAGCGATGATGGCCGCTGTAGCTTCTTTATAAGCTAAACCATTAGCAAAATCAGAGTTTACGTATTTACCTTCTTTTGTCGGATCAGCTTCTGTTTCCATCTGCTGCGCGTCCAAAATTTGAATAATAGGCAAGTTAAAGTGCTTAGCAAACAGGTAATCGCGCTGATCGCCGCTTGGTACCGCCATAACTGCACCTGTGCCGTATCCTGCCAAAACATAATCAGCAATCCAGATAGGCACACGCTCGTTATTTAACGGATTAATAACATAACTACCCGTAAACGCGCCTGATACCGTTTTAGCATCGGCCATACGGTCAAGCTCTGATTTCTTTTTTGTTTGGGCGATATAGGCTTCAATCTCTGCCTTCTGCTCAGGTGTAGTCAACTCCGCAACCAATTCATGCTCGGGCGCTATCACCAAAAACGTCACACCAAAAATAGTGTCAACGCGCGTGGTAAACACCTCAATATAATCTTGACTCGTGATTCTTGTCCCGATAGCTATCGGGACTTGATTCTCCAACGGAAATTTAACCGACGCACCGGTACTTTTACCTATCCAGTTGCGCTGCATTTCTTTAAGCGGCTCGGGCCAGTCTATAGTATCCAGGCCTTGTAATAAACGCTCAGCGTATGCGGTAATACGCATGCTCCATTGCATCATTTTCTTTTGCTCAACAGGGTAACCGCCGCGCTCGCTAAAGCCGTCTTTTACCTCGTCGTTAGCTAATACGGTACCTAGGGCAGCACACCAGTTTACGGTGCTTTCGCGCAGGTAGGTTAAGCGGTATTTTAGTAACTCGTTTTGCTGGGCAGGGTTGCTTAGCGCCTTCCATTCATCAGCAGTAAAAGTTGAAGTGTCGTCATCGCAAACGGCATTAATGCCTGCTGATCCGTTTTGTTCAAAATGCTCAATCAGCTTAGTTATTGACACCGCTTTATCAGCATCTTTATTATACCAGCTGTTAAACAGCTGCATAAAAATCCACTGTGTCCATTTATAATAATCAGGCGATGATGTGCGCACCTCGCGACTCCAATCAAATGAGAAACCTATCTGATCTAACTGGCGGCGGTAGGTGGCAATATTAGCTTCGGTAGTAACCGCCGGGTGCTGTCCGGTTTGTATGGCGTATTGCTCCGCAGGTAAGCCAAAGCTATCGTAACCCATTGGGTGCAATACGTTAAAACCCTTAAGGCGTTTGTAACGGGCAAAAATATCAGAAGCAATATAACCCAGCGGGTGGCCAACATGCAGCCCCGCGCCTGATGGGTACGGAAACATATCCAGCACATAATACTTAGGCTTGGCGCTTTTATCTTCGGCTTTAAACGTTTGGTTATCGGCCCAAAATTGCTGCCACTTTTGCTCTATATCTTTAAATTGATAGTCCATTATTTTACGCTAACAGTTTATTACAAACCGCGAAATTAACAAAATCCGCATCAATTTTATCCTCAATAATGACTAAGCGGTATGTATTATTTTGTTAATGCGTGCCTGCACTTTTGAATTTACATTTTTAAATTATCTTAGCCGCACCTTAAATAGAATCACAATTATGAAAAAAATCATTACCACTTTATTATTAATGGTGGGCGCATGCTCATTAACACAGGCACAAGTAGGCAAAGGCCAAACAGAATTTGGTATAGGCGCCGGTTACAACTCTGCTTATGTTGTTGCCTCAAACTCAACCGAAAGTTCTGGCACACACAACGGCTTTAACATTGGCGTATCTGCCGATCATTACTTTAGCGACGCGTGGAGTATCAAGATCAGGGCCATTTACGATCAAAAAGGCTGGTCTAACGGTTTTATAACCACATCGGCCGGCCAACTTAACGGCGTTGTTTATAATACCAATTATATAACTGTGCCTTTAGTAGCCAACTGGCATTTTGGCAAAACCCGCGGCTGGTATTTAAACTTTGGCCCATATGTTGGCTTTTTATTAAATGCCACTGCTACCGAAGCTAAATTAGACGTAAAAGAAGGCACAAAATCGACAGATGGCGGCCTTGCGCTTGGCATTGGCTATAAATTTAATTTAAATGATAAAACCAGGTTTTACATTGAGTTTGATGGGCAAGGCGGCGTTGCCAATATTATTAAAGATGGCTATGTTGCACCAAACTCGGCCAACGTACGTCACTCAAGATCAAGTTTTAACATAGGTTTCAACTTTTAAATAAACGTAATTACTAAATTACATTAACAGCTTTCTCTAATCAAAAATTTAGATTTATCTTAGCACCTACCTTAAACAATAAACCAATAATGAAAAGACTTTTTACTACCCTCTTAATGGCCTTGGGCATTTACACTGCAAGTAATGCGCAAGACAAAAAATTAGAATTCGGCTTTGGCGCCGGCATCAACAGCTCATACCTAAGCCTGGGCAGCGACTTTGTTGATGTTAACAAGCCATACAACTTAGGTACCGGCTTAATTTGGGAACCTAACATATTTGTATCTGCAGCTTATAACTTCAATCCGAAATGGGCGCTGAAAGCCAAAGTTTACTATGACTCTAAAGGATCTGGCGATGGTATAAAAAAAGCCAGCGTAACCGGCGGACAAAATGCCAACGGTGTTTATTTCCCCTTAAAGTATATCACCGTACCAATTACCGCGCAACTTAGCTGGGGCCGCGAAAAAAACTGGTACGCTAGCGGTGGTGGTTATGTAGGCTTTTTATTAAGTGCCAAAGAAAACTTTGCCAACACTGATCTGAAAAACGACTTTTCAAGTACAGATGCTGGTATAAGCTTAGGCTTAGGATTGAAATTCCCGCTTAGCAAAGGCTTAAAATTATTTTTAGAGGCCGATCGTCAGTTTGGATTAACCAATGTGTGGACGGCAGATAAAGATGGCGCTCAAACTCAACGTACTGCATTTAGCGTAGGCATAAATTTCTAAGCTAAACTTATTTAAAAAAAAGCCTGTCTTTGCAATAGCGAAGACAGGCTTTTTTATTCCTTCAAAATATCTATACAGTTTTTACTCATGGTGCTAAGCCTGACCGGTAGCGATTTCAGTCCGGCATCATCCTTTATATTTACATACAATTTTTTAATAAGCTCAAGGGTCTCGTCGCTTGCATCACAGGCCTGTGCCTTTTCCAGATGTGGCAACGCTTTTTGTACAGCAGCTTTATAAACATTGAAAGCTGCCTGCCCACCCCCTGCAACCTTTACATATAAACCTTGTGCCGATTTTTCATAAAGATAGCCTAACGCGCGGTGTACCACATAATAGTCAGGCTCGGCAGCGGCTACCTTCTCATATAATGGTATAGCTTCTACAGACTGATTATCATCTTCATATAACTTAGCCAAACCGTTATAAAAACTAACGCGGCTTTTAGCTGGTAACTTGTCGGCAAGCTTCAATATCTTCTCGCCCATTTTCATGGCTTCATCAGCTTTACCTTCCAGGCGTTTCAGGTTAAAGTCGAGATATTGATCGTATACTTCGTCGGGCGTTTGGGCTTTAATGGTTAATGCGACAAATGAAAGCAGAATTATACAAGTTATTTTTTTTACCATGACACTAAGATAGACGGTTTACTATCCAGAACGTTTAAAATTCAGAAAAAGCATAAATCCAAAATTTCTCAAATCTGATATCCCATATCTCACGTCTAAAAACTATCTTTGCCCATGCAAGAAAAAATCCTCATTCTTGACTTCGGCTCGCAGTTCACACAATTAATAGCGCGCCGGGTTAGGGAACTCAACATTTACTGCGAGATCCACCCATTCAATAAAATTCCGGAAATTGACGACAGTGTTAAAGGTGTAATCCTTTCGGGCAGCCCGTATTCGGTGCGCCAGGACGATGCCCTGCATATTGATTCCAAGCAGTTTCATGGCAAGTTGCCGCTGTTAGGCGTTTGCTACGGCGCACAATACCTGGCACACTTTAATGGTGGCGAGGTTTTACCGTCAAGCACCCGCGAGTATGGCCGTGCTAATTTGACTTATATTGATAAAGATAACGCCCTGTTTAAGGCTATCCCGGTAGGCTCACAAACCTGGATGTCGCATGGCGATACTATTGCTACACTAGCCGATAACTTTGAAGTTATTGCCAGTACAGATAGCGTAAAGGTTGCCGCTTATCAAATTACAGGCACACAAACCTACGGCATACAGTTTCACCCTGAGGTTACGCATAGTTTAGACGGCAAGCAATTACTGCAAAACTTTTTGGTTGACATTTGCGGCTGCGCGCAGGATTGGACTGCTGACTCTTTTGTAGAAACCACAGTTGCCGAATTGAAAGCGAAAATAGGCGACGATAAAGTAGTTTTAGGCTTATCAGGCGGGGTTGATTCATCGGTAGCAGCAGTATTGCTACATCACGCTATTGGCCAAAACCTATATTGCATTTTTGTTGATAACGGCTTGTTACGTAAAGACGAGTATCAGCAGGTGTTAGACTCATACCAGCACATGGGCCTAAACGTACGTGGCATTGATGCCAAACAACGTTTTTATGATGCGCTTGCCGGTTTAACCGACCCCGAGTTGAAGCGTAAA
>JAZKET010000026.1:15354-27466 GCA_040386815.1 Bacteroidota bacterium
CCATTGGCCGCGTTTTTATTGAGGTATTTGATGATGCCTCTCATGAGGTTGAGGGTATTAAGTGGCTGGGCCAGGGCACTATCTACCCTGACGTTATCGAGTCGCTTTCTGTTAAGGGGCCATCGGCTACTATTAAATCGCACCATAACGTAGGCGGTTTGCCTGACTTTATGAAATTGAAGGTGGTTGAGCCACTAAATACCCTGTTTAAAGACGAAGTTCGCCGTGTAGGTAAATCATTGGGTATTGATCAAATTATTTTAGGTCGTCACCCGTTTCCGGGTCCTGGTCTGGCTATCAGGATATTGGGCGAGGTTACGCCGGAGAAAGTTGACATATTACAACAAGCCGATGCTATTTTCATCAACAATTTACGCAGCGCGGGTGTTTATGATAAAGTTTGGCAGGCAGGTACCATATTTTTACCGGTACAGTCTGTAGGTGTTATGGGCGATGAGCGCACGTATGAAAACGCGGTTGCGTTACGTGCGGTTGAATCTGTTGACGGTATGACCGCCGACTGGTGCCACTTGCCGTACGAACTGCTGGCCAAGATCTCGAACGAGATCATCAATAACGTTAAAGGAATTAACCGGGTAGTATATGATATCAGTTCAAAACCGCCTGCTACAATTGAGTGGGAATAAAAGGTTTTTAGTTTTAGGGATTGCCTTGCTTGTTGCTGCATGTTCGCCGAAGGTGCAGCCTGTAAGGCAACCCGTAAAACCAACTGAAACTCCGGTTACCAAGCCCGAGCCTGCAAAACCAGCACCTGCAAGGCAAACCAGCATAGCCATGCTGCTGCCTTTTGGGCTTGATAATCTAAATCCGGGCGGTCATTTCACCAACGCGGCTTTAACACAGGCCAACATAGCGTTAGATTATTACCAGGGCTTTAAACTGGCATTAGATTCGCTTACCGCGTTAGGTTACAATTACAAGCTGCAGGTTTTTGATACCAAGGGATCTACAGTGCAGTCGCACGCTTTGGGTTTTAATCCACAGGTACGGTCGTCTGATTTAATCGTCGGGCCTATATTTCCTGACGATTTGAAAGCTTTTACCGAAGTGTTTGTGGGCCAGCGTAAACCTATCTTGTCGCCATTGTCCCCGGCTGCTCCGGCTACTATTAACAATCCAAATTTGATTACAGCTACTCCCCCATTGGAGTATCATGCCTGGACAGCTGCCAAATATGTACAAAACCGCATTGCACCTAAAAAGGTGTTTATATTGCGGTCAGGCTACAGCGAAGAAAACGATTACATCATCCCGTTTAAAAACACTATAGACAGCTTGAGCAAAGGCCGTGTGCCTGTTGTACAAACTACAGTGGTTAGGGGTAATTTGCAGGCTATAATACCGCAATTTTCGCCTGGTGGCCCTAACGTTATTGTGATGCCGTCAACTAATCAGGCGTTTTTAACGGTTACCATGCGCACGCTTGATTCGCTGGCTAAAAAATATCCTATCGTATTGATAGGTCATCCAAACTGGGAAAAATTCAGCTTTTTAAAGGCCGATCTGTTACAGCGTTTAAAAACCCATATTACCCTTGCTGATAAGATAGACTACAAACAGACCGCCACTGCTAATTTTATGCGTACGTACCGCAACGTTTACCACAATGAAGCCGGCGAATATGCCGTAAAAGGTTTTGACGAGGGCATGTATTTTGGCAAAATACTTGGACAGAACAAGGGCGAAATCAAAAACCTAACCACAACAGGATTTGAAGGTTTACATAACGATTTTCGCTTTATAAATAAACCGGGCTTAGGTTATATCAACACCCATGTAAGCGTAATGGATTACCGCAATTATCAATTAAGAAAGGTAGAATGAAAGCCATCAATCAGCTTAAAACATTTCAACGCATACTGGGCGAATATCCTGCCGAAACACCTTTAGGCAAATTTTTACCGGGCTTTTATCGCCAAAATAAACAAATGGGCTCAAGCGACCGCCGGGTTGCCAACCGTTTGGTATATAACTACTTTAGGCTGGGCAAAGCTTTATGGAACACTCCTACCGAGGACCGTTTAATGGTTGCCGAGTTTCTGTGCAACACCCAAACCAACTCTTTCATACAACATTTTAAGCCAGATTGGGCAGCGTGTATTGGTTTTAGTATTGACGAAAAGATAGAACTGGTAACCAAAACCTACCCCGACTTTAAGTTGACGGATGTTTTCCCGTGGACGGATCAGATCTCGCCCACAATAGATAAACAGGCTTTCCTGAAATCGTTTTTTGTACAGCCTGATCTGTTTATACGTGTACATAACGGTTACGATCATTTGGTTAAAGCCGAACTAAGCAAAGCTAACGTTGTATTTAAAGACGAAGGTAACGGCTGCTATTCGCTACCTAATGGAACGCGTTTAGAAGCCATCTTCCCTACGCAGCATTGGTTTGAGGTGCAGGATTACTCGTCGCAGCAAACAGCTAACTACTTCAAACCCGAGAAATGGGATGCCTGGTGGGATACCTGCGCGGCCAGTGGTGGCAAATCGTTACTTTTGCATGAGTTGGAACCAAACCTGAAATTAGTAGTATCTGATATCCGCGAGTCTATTTTGGCTAATCTTGACGAACGTTTCCGCAACGTCGGGCTTTTAAAATATCAAAAGAAACAGCTTGACCTAACCCATAATGTAGACCAGGAACTGCATAATTACGAGTTTGACGGAATTATCCTTGATGCCCCCTGCAGTGGTGCCGGCACCTGGGGCCGTACGCCCGAAATGATATCGCAGTTTGAAGTACAGAAAACAGCTTTTTTTCAGCGGTTGCAAAAAACTATTGCCGCTAACGTTATAAAATACCTAAAGCCCGGCAAACCGCTTATTTATATCACCTGCTCGGCGTTTAAAGCAGAGAACGAGGATGTGGTGGATTACCTGGTTACCGAATGCGGCTTAAAGCTGGAAGAGGTTAAGGTACTTACGGGATATGAAAATAAGGCAGATACGATGTTTGTAGCAAGATTATTAGCATAAAAAAAGCATCTTCCGGTTAAGAAAGATGCTCGACAATAATCTTATATAGTGTATTAAGCTATTTGTACATTTACTGCGTTAGGACCTTTACGGCCTTGCTCAATGTCGAAACTAACAACGCTATTCTCGCTAATGTTGTCAATCAGACCTGTTGAGTGAACAAATATTTCGCTTCCACCATCGTTAGGTGTGATAAATCCGAAACCTTTTGTTTCATTAAAAAATTTTACTGTTCCTTGTTGCATTATATTTTATTTAATAAGTTGGCAAGGTAGGTAATATAATTGGTATATTTTACTTTTGGTAAAATTATTTAACGAATATTAAAATAACGCCTATTTTACTGCTGATTACAAATGCGTATTACTCCTAAACAGCTTTATCGCGATAGCTAATAAAATTACGCCGAAGGTTTTACGCAATATTTCAATACCAGTTTTGCCGAAAAGCTTTTCAAGCCATTGTACATTTTTAAGTACCAGGTACACAAACAGTGTGTTGATGATAATGCCTACCAGTATATTTTGGGTTTGATATTCTGATTTAAGCGATAGCAATGTGGTCATGGTACCTGCACCGGCTATCAGCGGGAAAGCCAGCGGAACGATAGATACCGTGCTGGTTAGCTCTTCGCTGTTTTTAAACAGATTAATGCCTAAGATCATTTCCATAGCGATAAAGAATATCACCAATGAACCTGCAATAGCGAAGGAAGCGACATCCAATCCTATAATATCCAGCAGCTTATCGCCCACAAATAAAAACACGATCATTAAGATCAGTACCACCACACTGGCCTTCTCCGACTCGATATGCCCGGCACGCTGGCGCAGCTGGATAACTACAGGTATGGCTCCCAGTATGTCGATAATCGCGAAGAGGATCATGGTTACTGAAAGGATTTCTTTAAATACAAACGGCTGCATAAGGCTATTCTTTAGATTTTAGCTTAAAGCTAAACAAAAGTGCAATTAAAATATAACAAGCCGACAGCCAAAATGCGGCATGCACAGAAATTGCGGCAACTAAACCTGCTGTAACCGGCCCTAATATTTGCCCTAACGAGATGTAAGATTGATTGACACCCATTACCTCTCCCTGCCGTTTGGGGTCGTTATGGTCGGCTATAATAGCGTTGAGCATGGGGTTGCGCAGGCCATTAAACAGGCCGTATACAAATACGCAGATAGCAAACATGATAAACGCTATGGCAAAGCCTGATACCACCATTGCAACAAGACAAAGGGCAGTGGAAATGAGAAGTATCGCAGATTTGGAGTTAATCCACTTAGTGATATAAGGTACAGCCAATTGCATTAAAATCCCCGATACGCCGAAGCCTGCATAAAACAAGCCGATTTGCGTAGGGCTAAGCTTTAAGGTATCTAAACTAAAAGTTTGAAAGCCTATGAGCATAGCAAACTGAGCCGTGGTTAGCAAAAAGCCTATAAAAATGGATAGACCGATAACGGGCATCTTTACCACCGTCCATAGTGATTTGAAGCTGAATTTGTTAGTAGTGGTTTTCTCTTTCTTACGTTTAGCAGCCGGGTTGGTTTCTTTCAGTACAAATATCGAGCACAGTATACCTATTATAGATATAGAAGCCGCGAAGTAAAATGGCACCTTGGGCCCAAGTTCATTCAATAAACCACCGGCAGCCGGACCAATTACAAAGCCAAACCCAAATGCCGAACCTAATATGCCAAATTTTTTGGCGCGATCAGCAGGTGTAGATGTGTCTGATATCATAGCCTGGGCAACCGATATATTACCGCCGGTTATACCATCCAGTATCCGCGCAGCGAAAAGAATAAACAGGCTGCCTGCCCAGGTAAACATCAGGAAAGATATGCAAGTACCTATCATGCTGATAACCAGTAAGGGCTTGCGGCCAAACTTGTCTGACAGTGCGCCCATTACCGGTGTGGCCACAAACTGCGCTACCGAAAAAGCGGCTGTTAACAGGCCAATGGTTTGCGGTGTTGCCCCAAACTTTTTGCCAATACTATATAGTAGCGGTATTATGATACCAAAGCCAATGGAGTTAACAATGCAGATGAAAACTAATATCCAGAGGTTTTTGTCCTTTTTCACTTTTTATGGCTTACCCACTAAAAAGCGTTAAAAGCAAAAAAGGTTCTGAAAATTAATTCAGAACCTTTTTTTATGATGATATAAAATCGTTATTCAACAAATTTAGGGTTCGGCGGATCGTTAGCGCTCTCCGTTTTACCATGGCGTACGTGCGAATGTTTGATGCTATAGGCAAAGTAAATAACAACCCCAATACCCATCCAGGCAAATAAACGCATCCAGTTATGCAGGCCTTCGCTACCCATCATACACAAACAAATTATAGCACCAAGCGGGCAAACAATGTAGTATAAAGGTGTTTTGAACGGACGGGTGATACCCGGATCTGTTCTGCGCAGGATGAAAATACCGATACATACCAGTACGAATGCGAACAGGGTACCGATACTCACCATATCGCCCACAATGCTATCAGGGATGAAACCACCAAAGATAGATACCATTACAAAAAATAACCATTGAGATTTGTACGGGGTACGGAATTTAGGGTGTAGTTTAGAGAATATCGGCGGAATTAAACCGTCAATACTCATGGTATAAAACACACGGGTTTGGCCCAGTAACATTACCAAAATAACTGACGAGAAACCTGCTAAGATAGCTACCGTTACCAGTTTACCTAACCAGCCGTAGCCGCCACCCATTGCTGCGGTGATAGCGTAGGTTACTGATGCTTCTTTACCTTGCAGTAAAAAGTCTTTATAAGGCACTAAACCGGTTAACACGTGCGAGAACAGGATGTATAATAAGGTACAAAACGCTAAAGAGATCAAGATACCTTTAGGCATATCTTTCTGCGGATTTTTAGCCTCTTGCGCCGCGGTTGATACAGCATCAAAACCAATAAAGGCGAAGAATACCACACTGGCACCACGTAATACACCCAGCCAACCGTTATTAAACGTATCGGCGTAGTTTACTGTACCGGTGTTGGTGGTAACAGTACCCGCATCAGCAGGGATCATGTATGGGGTGTGGTAAGCAGGGTTAATAAAGCTCCAGCCAAAAGCGATGATCATTAACACAATAGCAACCTTAACAATTACGATAACGTTATTTACCGCTGCCGACTCTGCTGTACCTTTTATCAGCAACAACGTAAGCATCAATAAAATAAAGATAGCCGGTAAGTTAACGATACCGTGTGCACCAACTTCGCCTGCGTACATGCCTGTTGTGGTGGTTGACACCTCAAAAGGCGAGTGCGAGAGCGCGAAGGGTATATGGACATTAAAGAACGTCTCGAGGAAGGTATTAAAGTATTGCGACCAGCCGATGGCTACCGTAGCGGCACCTAAAGCGTACTCCAGCACCAAATCCCAACCAATGATCCAGGCGATGAACTCGCCCATGGTGGCATAAGAGTAGGTGTAAGCCGAACCCGCGATAGGGATCATACTGGCAAACTCTGCATAGCAAAGGCCTGCCAGGGCGCAACCTGCTGCTGCAATTAAAAATGAAATGGTTACTGCCGGTCCGGCGTGCTGGCCTGCCGCTGCTGCGGTACGCACAAAAATACCCGCGCCAATAATAGCGCCAATACCCAATGCGATAAGCGACCCAACACCCAGCGTGCGTTTTAATGTCTTTTCGCCCTCCTTAGAGGCAGCCATTAATTGTGCTAAAGGTTTTTTGATAAATAGCTTCATTGTTTGATTTAAATTCAGTTAATCTTATCACCAAACATACTTAATTTTTCTGAAAAAAATAATGTGACGTTTTAATGATTAAGCCGCTAAAACAAAGCGTGTTGATGATTTGTGAGGGGTGATAAAAAGGCCCCACCAGACTCATTATGGGCCTGATTTGGGCAATCTGTAATTAAGTTTAAAAATGACGACAACGGCCTTGGCGTATTCCTTACATCGCACCAAAACATGACGTGTATTTTATAAACTTTGCGGACTGCGTATGGTATGGAAAATGGAGATGATGTAGATCATCTTTTCGCAACCACTCAGCCGCGCAATGACGTGGTGGCGAATTTTATAAAAACCACCAATTCACCACCCTGTCATTTCGAAACGTAGTGAGAAATCTTATACAACCTACAGGTAGCCGCGCGTACAAGATCTCTCACTCGTTCCTCGTATCGAGATGACAACAGACGGAAAAGTTACTGTCCCACTTGTCCCACATTATAAACAGCGGGACAGATGGGACAAAGCGGGGCAAGTCAACCCACTCCCCACACGTCATTGCGAGGAACGAAGCAATCTCTACGTAGGACATTCACTAAGCACCATCTACGGCGTTAGCGGGGACTACTCCCAATACAAAAGCAGTGTACTTTGATTAGCTATTCTTGTCATCGAATTATCTGACCTTTATAGCAATGACGTGGTGGTGAGTTATTCGACATCACCCCAAAAGTAAATACCCCATGTTGATCAGTATTTGTAATCCCGGACCAACGCGATGAATTACATCAGCGTTTTGAAGCTGCATAAACAATTTTCAAAACTATTTTGGTGGCACCATATTGTCAGTAAACTGATCCAAATCAACGAATATTTTGCCTAAAATTGGCCCAAAATGATCTAAATTATTGCTGAAAAAACATAGAAAAACCTATAAATAAACCAGTTAAATAAGACAAGTAATCCAACTGATCCAAAATTGACACGCACGCGGGTTGGATCACTCATCGCGTTATCGGCGCTTAAAATGGCTTGTTAAAAATCACTTACTGCTACCACCCCATAACAAAAAAGGGACACCAACCGGCGTCCCTCTCTTAAAAAAACTATAAGTCTTTGATTATCCTTTTTTCTCGATTTGGATAGTGTGTACGTTAGTTGCCTGCACTTTGATCTCTTTTTTGATCTGCGCGGCAGCTGGTGCAGGTGCAACGTTAGCGTTTAAATGCGGTGCTATAACCAGCGACACTATCGACATCAGCTTGATCAAAATATTCATTGACGGGCCTGAGGTGTCTTTAAACGGATCGCCTACGGTATCGCCTGTTACAGATGCCTTGTGTGGTTCTGATTTTTTATAGTACATCTCGCCATTGATCTCTACACCTTTCTCAAATGATTTTTTGGCGTTATCCCATGCACCACCGGCGTTGCTCTGGAAGATACCCATCAACACGCCCGATACGGTAACACCGGCCAATAATCCACCCAAAACTTCAGGGCCGAAGATAAAGCCTACCACAATTGGGGTGATCAAAGCGATCAGACCCGGGGCAACCATCTCGCGGATAGAAGCTTTGGTAGAGATCTCTACGCATTTTTCGTACTCAGGACGGGCTTTGTATTCCATAATGCCCGGTATCTCGCGAAACTGGCGGCGAACCTCTTCAACCATCGCCATGGCAGCACGACCCACAGCCGAGATACACAATGCCGAGAAGATGAAAGGGATCATCCCGCCCACAAATAAACCTGCCAAAACATTGGCTTTGTAAATATCAATATGCTCGATACCTGCAACACCCACAAAGGCGGCAAATAAAGCCAGTGAGGTCAGCGCTGCCGAAGCGATAGCGAAACCCTTACCGGTAGCAGCGGTAGTGTTACCTACAGCATCTAAATTATCTGTACGGTGACGTACTTCTGGTGGCAACTGGCTCATTTCGGCAATACCACCGGCGTTATCAGCAATCGGTCCGAAAGCGTCGATAGCTAACTGCATTGCGGTAGTAGCCATCATACCGGCAGCAGCAATAGCCACGCCATATAAACCTGCAAAGTAATATGAGCCATAAATACCGCCTGCCAATACCAAAATAGGCAACACGGTTGACTCCATACCCACAGCTAAACCACCAATAATGTTGGTAGCATGGCCGGTAGACGATTGTTTAATGATGCTTAACACCGGGCGTTTACCCATAGCGGTGTAATACTCAGTAATGATAGACATTAACGTACCCACCACTAACCCTACCACGATAGAGCCAAACACACCGTTTTTGGTAAACACTAATGAACCTTCTTTTAGGGCGTGTGTGCTGTGGTCTAATTCATCACGTACCAAAAACATCTGGCCTTCTGGTAACATCCATTGCACTACAAAATAAGTAGCAATGGCAGTTAATACGATAGACAACCAGTTACCTATGTTTAAAGCGTTTTGTACGCTGTCATCCTCATTTTTAATTTTAACAAAGCTTGCGGCGACTATAGAGAATATCAAACCTAAACCGGCAATTACCATTGGCAACAATACCGGGGCTATACCACCAAATTTATCGACAGATACGATCTCGCGACCTAAAACCATGGTGGCCAGCATAGTAGCCACGTAGCTTCCAAATAAATCGGCGCCCATACCTGCAACGTCACCTACGTTATCGCCAACGTTATCGGCAATGGTAGCAGGGTTACGCACGTCATCCTCGGGGATACCGGCTTCAACCTTGCCTACAAGGTCGGCACCTACGTCGGCAGCTTTGGTGTAAATACCACCGCCAACACGGGCAAACAGGGCAATCGACTCGGCGCCCAGAGAGAAACCGGCCAATACTTCAAGCGCTTTCTCCATAGCAACACCGTTTACGCTGCCACCGGTGTTAACCACATACATGGTATAAAATACAATGAATAATGAGCCTAAACCAATGATAGCCAAACCTGCAACGCCAAGGCCCATTACCGTACCACCGGTAAATGATACTTTAAGCGCCTGTGCCAAACTGGTTTTAGCAGCCTGCGTAGTACGTACGTTTGATTTGGTTGCTATACGCATACCCAAATATCCCGCGAATGCGGAAAGAAAAGCGCCTATCAAAAACGATATGGCGATGATAGGGCTTGAGGTCTCTACCGTCATGCCAGACCATGCCAGCAGTATGCCTGCTACAATAACAAAGTAGGTCAATACTTTCCACTCGGCACGTAAAAAGGCCATTGCGCCATCGGCAATATAACCTGCCAGTTGGTTCATCGATTCATCGCCGGTTGGCTGGGCAGTAACCCAGGCCGATTTGGTGATCATAAACAAGATGCCCACCAATCCCATAACCGGGATCAAATAAATTAAGTAAGTGTTCAAAAAATCCATAGAGGTATTAAGTTTATATTAGTTTGGTTTATTACCTGGTGGTAATGATGTTAATTGGTTTTGCAAAATAGTAAATTAATTTTCTTTACAATAGCGTGTCAATAATAAAGTTTTTTGATAAGTTTAGGCTTTAATCAAAAACCTTAATGAGTAACCCAACCGAACCCACTAAATTAAAAGCATCATTAGGCCTGTTAGACGGCACCATGATAGTAGCCGGATCAATGATAGGCTCAGGCATTTTCATTGTAAGCGCCGATATCATCCGTAATGTTGGCTCGGCAGGCTGGCTGATAGCTGTTTGGTTAATCACCGGTTTTATGACCCTTACCGCCGCCGTTAGTTATGGCGAGCTGAGCGCCATGTTCCCCAAAGCAGGCGGACAATATGTCTATTTAAAAGAGGCTTACAATAAACTCATCGCTTTTTTATACGGATGGAGTTTTTTCGCGGTTATACAGACGGGGACCATTGCTGCCGTGGGTGTGGCGTTTTCTAAGTTTACAGCTTATTTAATCCCTGCGGTGAGTGAAGATAATATCCTGTTTAGCACCATAATAGGTTCGTGGAACTTTAAGCTGAATGCAGCACAGTTGGTCTCTATTGTGTTGATTATCCTGCTTACTGCCATTAACACCCGTGGCGTAAAAACGGGTAAGTTGATACAAAACACCTTTACACTAACCAAATTAGCCAGTTTATTTGGGTTGATCATTTTTGGTTTGATTATGATAAAAGGCGATGTATGGGCCGCCAACTGGACCAACGCCTGGGATATCCATCAATTAAATAAAGACGACACTACCGTAAACTACACCATGGTTGCGGCCTTAGGCGCTATAGCCGGGGCAATGGTAGGCTCTATTTTTAGCAGCGATGCCTGGAACAACGTAACTTTTATAGCCGGCGAGATGAAGAATCCGCAGCGCAACATTGGCCTGAGCTTGTTTTTGGGTACGCTGATAGTGACCATTATTTATGTAAGTGTTAACCTGGTTTATACCGGCGTTTTGCCACTGCATGACATTGCCAATGCCGAGAAAGACCGGGTGGCCGTATCTGCATCGCAGGTAATATTTGGCAATATTGGCACTTACGTTATAGCGGTGATGATCATGATATCAACCTTTGGCTGTAACAACGGCTTAATATTGGCAGGTGCACGTGTTTATTACACCATGGCTAAAGACGGACTGTTTTTTAAACAAACCGGTACTTTAAACAAAAACGCAGTACCCGCCTATGGTTTATGGTTGCAATGCATTGTAGCATCGTTATTGTGCCTGAGCGGTACGTATGGTAATTTACTGGATATGATATCTTTAGTTGTAGTAATATTTTATGTGCTTACCATAATAGGTATTTATATACTAAGGGTTAAACGCCCTAATGCAGACAGGCCTTATAAAGCATTTGGATACCCGGTGCTACCTGCCATTTATATAATAATGGGTATTACTTTTTGTGTGTTGCTGTTGTTGTACAAACCAGAGTATTCAATAGGTGGTTTGGTAATTGTTTTACTAGGGATACCAATTTATTATATAACAAAATATTTTAGCAAGGATGAGGAGCAGATTGAGAGCCCTGTTTAGTTTAGTATTACTTTTAACAACTGCCCAAACTTGGGCACAACCAGCATTACAACAAAAGATAGCCACCGCTGCGGTACGTTTGCAAGCCGATAGCCAATGCAAATACGGCACGGTATCATTAACCGTACTGGATGCCAAAACAGGCGAAACGGTTTACACGCTTAATCCCAACGTAGGCATGGCCCCCGGCTCTACCTTAAAAACGGTGACTACCATTACCGCTTTTAACCTGTTAGGCAAAGATTTTAAATACCAAACGCCCTTTGGCTACACCGGCACCATCACTGCCGGCACGCTCAACGGCGATATCATCATAAAAGGCAGCGGCGACCCAACCCTGGGCAGCTGGCGCTGGGAGAATACCACCGAGCGCTACATCCTTAACCAAATAGTATCAGCACTTAA
>JAZKET010000026.1:27519-72066 GCA_040386815.1 Bacteroidota bacterium
TATCAAAAAAATAAACGGCCGTATTATTGGCGATGACAGCCTGTACGGCACGCAAGCTATTCCGGACGGTTGGATTTGGCAGGATCTTGGTACTTATTACGGTGCAGGTGCTAATGCGCTTGCCTGGCACGAAAACCAGTTTGACATTAACCTAAAGACTGGCCCGGTAGGCTCGGCTATCAAAGTGGCCGGCACTACGCCCAATGTCCCCTACCTACAATTTAAAAGCGAATTAACCACAGGCGCAGCCGGCAGCGGCGACAACGCCTACCCCTACCTGCCTGCAGGTGTAAGCAACCTGATGTACCTGCGTGGAACCTACGCCATAGATCAATCCAAGAAGCTGATATCTGCTGCTTACCCTGATCCTGCTTATGATGCCGCTTTTAGGCTATTAGATACGTTAAGACGATTAGGCATTACAGTGTCAGGCACCTCAGAATCAAGCCTTACGTTAGCCGCTAAAGGGCTTACCGCACCTGCTTTGGCAGCCACATTAGGCACACTGACATCGCCAGGCCTGAGCCAGATTGTTTACTGGACCAACCGCAAAAGCCTTAACCTGTACGCCGAGGAATTGCTTAAAGCTATTGCCTTTAAAGCAGGTAAAACAGTATCAACTCAAAATGGTGTAGAAACAGTTCAGGCATTTTGGAAAGCCCGTGGTATCGATCCGCTATCCATGGATATGGCCGATGGTTGCGGACTATCGCCTCAAAATCACATTACTACGCTTACGGTAGCTTCCATTATGCAATCGGCCCGTAAAGAGCCCTGGTATGCCGACCATTACGAGAGCCTGCCCATTTACAACGATATGCACATGAAAAGCGGCAGCATACACAACGTGCAGGCCTACACCGGCTACCAAACCCACCAGGGCCGCGAGCTGGTTTTTAGCATTATGGTGAATAACTACAACGGCACCGGCCGTACCATCCGCGAGAAGATGTTTAAGGTGTTGGATGAGTTAAAGTGATCCAATTTGAGGGTGTGTCAATTTTGGATCAGTTGGATCAGTTTGGATCAGTTTGTTGATATAAATCTGTGTTTTTTAGGTAAATAACCTGATTTTTATTGATTTTTCCGGTCAGTTTTCGGGGTATTTCGGGCTATTTTTTTGACGATTTGGATCACTTTACTGACAAAATGGTGCCACCAAAATAGTGGGAATAGTTATTAGGAGATTATGCGTTAGTCCGGATTTACAATCCTGAAATCGAAGATGCGCGGATTTACATTCTGCTAATGAATATTTCCGTAGTTTAACCGTTTAACGGCAAACTCTTACTAACCAGATTTAGGAATGGGATAGCAAATCCCAAGAAAATGTAGTCCGGGATTGTAAATCCGGACTAACCTGATGTTGGATGAGTTAAAGTGATCTTTGATTAAACCGGCGTTGTCCCGCTCTGTCCCACTCTTAAAATGTGGGACAAGCGGGACAGACCATATTCAACAATAAAGGCCCCGATCTCCGATCTCCCGGAGCCTTTGTAAATCTACATTCAAATATCGTCCATTAAAACAGATCGATAGCAGGCCATGTACCAACCGCCATAATTTGTGTGGACATGGTGTTATACAGGTCATCTAATATCGTATTGGCGTTGCTTTCTGTACGGGTATTAGCTAATATCACAAAGCTATAGTTATTGTTTAGCCTGCTTAAAATGGCCGAAGTACCAGGTAATGAGCCTGTATGATACCAGTTAAAGTAGCCAAAATAGGTTGGGTTTAACAAAGCTGCGGGTATAATATCAGCCTTTGAGCCGTTCCTGTCTATCTTAACCATCAGCCTTGCCAAATCAGTAGCCGAGGCAACCCAACCCCCATGCGAATCCATGCGGCTTATGTTCATGATATAAGGGCTATATTCCGTCTGATAATACTTAACTTCTTTAGGCAATCGCTCGGCAAGCGTACTGCCACCAATTTGCATTTGGCTTATGCCGCAAGGCGTGAGTATGTTAGTCTTAACATAGTTTTCATAAGTCGTTCCGGTTACTTTTTCAATAACACGACCTAAAACGCAATATCCAAAATTTGAGTAGTAATAGGTAGCGCCCGGCAATGTCGCTAATGGACTATTAGCCAACATATTGGTTATTAACTGCGTTTGAGTAACGCTGTTGGTTGTGAACATAGGATCATTAGGCGAATTTATCCAGCCTGATTTATGATCTAAAAGATGCTGAACGGTGATCTGATCTTTGTTTGACCCGACGGGCGGGGTGCCATAATCGTTGCCTAAAATACCGCCCGTGCCAAATACTTTTTGATTTAAAGATAGGGTACCGGCTTTTACCAAATTTAAAATCGCTATAAATGTTATGGGTTTTGATATGCTGGCTATTCTGAATAAATGATCGTTGGTTAGGGTAGTGTTTGCTTCTTTATCAGCCAATCCATAAGATTTGACGTAAACCAGTTTTTCATCTTTCATAATCGCGATAGATACGCCTGGAATACTGTATTGGGCCAGCTTAGCCGTAATAGCATTGTCTATAGATGCGATAGCAACCGCCGCAGCCGTGGTGGTAAAGGTTACTTCGTTGCCATAGGCAGTACCGGCGGCATTAATTGCGTATGCGCGTGCATAATAAACCGTGCCCGAGGTTAGACCGGCAAGCGATGCTGTAAACAAACCCGCACCAGTACCAGCAGTTACCTTACTACCTGTAACAACAGGAGCCGTTGTAGTGGCAAAACAAATACCGCGTTCTGTTACGGTTGCACTTCCTTCATTGGTGACAGAGCCACCTATACTTGCCCCGGTTAGGGTTATGGTGGTAGCTGCGGTTGTGGCTACCGTGGGTATTGTACCTACAGTAGTAGCACTGGTATTAAAAGTGATTTCATTACCATAGGCGATACCTGCCGAACTAATGGCATAAGCACGGACATAGTAACGGGTGTTAGCTGTTAAACCGGTTAGCGAAGCCGAAAAGCTCCCTGCACCCGCTCCCGATGAAATCTTGCTGCCAGTGGTTACCGGCGCCGACGTTAGTCCAAAACAAATGCCGCGTTCGGTTACTGATGCACTCCCCTGATTTGTAACCGAACCGGGAACATTAGCACTATTGGCCGTTATAGCAGTCGCCGCTTCGGTACTAACCGTGGCCACTATGGTTTGATTTGTATCCGGCGGAGACGGCTTCTCTGGTGTACCCGATTTTGAGCAGGCTATAAAACCAGCGGTCAATAATACTGCAATTAAAAATTTGAGATGGTTAAGTTTAAGCATTGTGAGATAAAGTTTAATTATGCTAATATATAAATAACACACTGCATATCAACCATCTATAATATCTTAATTCCTTTTACGACTGCTGGGGAAAATCACGCCACCCACAAACAGCAAAGGCCACCCAAAGGCGGCCTTTTACTTAAAAGTTTCAATAACCTATTCGGCTGCTGCCGGTTCGTTAATGCTGTTTTCTGCTAAAACGGTTAGGGCCACATCGGTAGCTTTCTCGTTTTCTAATGTTTCTGATAAAAGTTCTTCAACATCGGTATGGCCCATGTTAGCTGCAAACACGCGTAGTGTTCCGTAGGTAGCAATCTCGTAGTGCTCTACTTTTTGTGCGGCTAAAATCAGGCCTGCATCGCGGATCATGGTACCTTTTTCGGTATCTTCAATAATACCAGTTGCTTCTTCTAATAAGCCTGCCATAGCATCACATTTTTTTGCTACTGGTTTTTCATCCAATAGGCTAAACACTTTTTCAAGTGTTTCAATGTGTGTTTTGGTTTCGGCGGTGTGCTTGTCAAACGCGGCGGCCAGTTCAGGGCTGGTAGCTGCTTTTTTCATTTTTGGCAGGGCGGTTGCCAGGTGTTTTTCTGCCCAGTAAATGTCTTTCAGTTCGTCAACAAAAAATTCATGAAATTCTGAATTTTCCATTTTTCCTGTTTTGCCTGTTGCTTTTTTGGTAGTTGCCATTTGGTTTGTGTTTTTAAGTAGATAATTGTTTATCCGGATAAAATTCTCCGTTGTTTTTCATACTAATACAACCAATAGGGATATTACAATGTTTTCATAATAAGAAAATATTTAAACCTGTATTTACAATAAGCGAATTAATTTTATAACAGCCATGTGCGTATGGCCGCGTTAACGATTGAAGCGGATACAGGCCCCGCGCTTAAGGCCTGCAGGCGTATGAGCGTAAAGCGTGGGCCGAAGGTAACGCCTAACAAAAAGGCCCCGATTTACCGGAGCCTTTGAAATTAAATATGTCATTGCGAGAACGAAGCAATCGCGCGGAAAAGCGAAGAACTTGCACAGTTCGCGATTGCTTCGTTCCTCGCAATAACAGACGCTGTTTTACTCGTTTATCGCTTTTACGCCAGGTAATACTTTTCCTTCCATATACTCTAACAAAGCGCCACCACCTGTTGATACGTAGCTTACTTGTTTGGTTAAACCAAATTTAGATACCGCTGCTGCAGAATCGCCACCACCTATTAGCGAGAAAGCGCCGTTTTGGGTTGCTGTAACTACCGCGTCAGCAATAGCTTTGGTACCCACTGCAAACTTATCCATTTCGAAAACACCCATAGGGCCGTTCCAAAGTATGGTTTTTGATTCGGCAACAATTTCAGCAAAAGCTTTGGCAGTTTCAGGGCCAATGTCTAAGCCCATCCAGTTATCAGGGATGTTACCTGTTTTAGCTACACCCGTGTTAGCGTTAGCCGAAAAATCATCAGCAGTAATATTGTCTAAAGGCAATAGCAGGTTAACGCCTTTGTCTTTTGCTTTTTGCACCAGGCTAAGCGCAAGGTCCAGTTTATCCAACTCAACTAATGATGTACCAATGCTACCACCATTTGCTTTAGCAAACGTATAAGCCATACCACCACCAATGATCAGGTTATCTACCTTATCCAACAATTTCTCAATCAGTTGGATCTTGTCAGACACCTTTGAGCCACCCATAATAGCGGTGAAAGGTTTTTCGGCGTTGTTTAATATTTTCTCGGCGTTAGCTAATTCGCTTGCCATAACATAGCCAAAATATTTAGCTTCGGGGAAAAACTCGGCAACAATAGCTGTCGAGGCATGCGCACGGTGCGCGGTACCAAAAGCGTCGTTTACATATACATCGCCAAGGGCTGCCAGTTTCTGAGCAAAGTCTTTATCGCCTTTTTCTTCTTCTTTGTAAAAACGCAGATTCTCTAACAACAGTACTTCGCCTGCTGCAAGTGCTTTAGCTTTATCAGTTGCTTGTTGGCCAATACAATCATCGGCAAACTCAACCTGCTGGCCCAATAGGTCAGACAATGCCGGAATAACATGTTTCAAAGAATCTTTCTCGTTAGGGCCATTTTTTGGTCTGCCCAGGTGCGACATCAGTATCACAGCGCCACCATCAGTTAAAATTTTCTTGATGGTTGGTATAGCAGCCGTTAAGCGGTTATCGTCAGTAACATTGCCGTTTTCGTCTAACGGAACGTTAAAATCAACACGTATAAGGGCTTTCTTGCCTGTAAATTTTATTTGGTCTATCGTTTTCATTCTTTTTGATGTGGTCTGTGTTAAAAGTCAGCCAAAATCAGCATTTTATTCTGAAAAATGAATCAAAAAGTAAAAAATATGTGCTTTTTAGGTTAAAAACACAGCAACAATATCAAAAGCTTAATATCAGCTTAATCCTCTATTTATACCAATGGTGTTATGCCAGCTTCAAATACAGCACATGGTGAGGACCCGCAGGCGGCAGGTCAAACTCGGTAGATACTATCTCAAAACCGGCGCTTTGGTAAAACTTGAGCGCGCGTTTGCGGCCATTGCACCACAGGTAGCTTGCTTTTTGTCCCTGCAAATACACCAGGGCAAAGTTTAACATTTTGGTGCCTACGCCCTGCCCCCGGTATTGCTCAATAGTAGCAACGCCGCGCATTTGGTAACCTTCGCCTTTATATTGACCATAGTGCTGGGGATGTATTGACAATATACTTACCAGCTTACCCTTAATAAAGTAACCCAGGTGCAAGGCACCATCGGCATTATCTGTTGGGTAACGCATGTCTTTAGGCGCTATCTTCCCGCCACGCAACTCGCTGCTGCGTAAGGGTAGCACATCTTCTACGGAAACAAATTTTATCATGTATCAGCTTTAATTTTCACCACCAAGTCGGCCAGGCGACTTGAATAGCCCATTTCATTATCATACCAACCCACAACTTTAACCAGACCGCCAACAATGGAGGTTAGTTGCGCGTCAAAAACGCAGCTGTGGGTATTGCCAATCACGTCGGCAGATACAATGGGATCTTCGGTGTATTCTAGTATGTTTTTCATGTCGCCTAAGGCTGCTTGCCTAAAAGCGTGGTTAATGTCTTGTACGGATGTTTGCTTATTTAAGATACAGGTAAAATCAGTTAATGATCCGTTTAGTACCGGCACCCGTATGCCTGCCCCACCCAATTTACCATCCAGGTGCTGAAAGATAGATGTAACAGCCTTTGCCGCCCCGGTAGTTGTTGGTATGATGGACGCCGATGCGGCCCGTGCACGGCGCAAATCTTTATGCGGAGCATCATGCAGGTTTTGATCGCCGGTCATGGAGTGTACGGTAGTGATATAACCGTCTATAATGCCCCAGTTATCGTCAAGTATCTTTACCATTGCAGCCACATTGTTAGTGGTGCATGACGCGTTTGAGAGTATGGGCTGGCGCAGATCAACCTCCCCATCGTTAACACCCAAAACAACGGTAGGCACTTCTTTATCAGTAGCTGGGGCGGATATAATTACCTGCTTTGCCCCCGCTGTTAAATGCTTTTGAGCGCCGTGTTTTGAGGCAAATTTACCTGTCGACTCGATAACCAGATCAATAGCCAATTCTTTCCATGGCAGTAGCTCAGGGTTGCACTGCGCAAATATTTTTATGGGTTGGTTGTTGATAATTATGTGGTTTGCGTTGTAGGTAACGGTACCGTTGAAACCACCATGCACAGAATCATACTTATAGAGGTGCGCAAGGGTTTGCGTGTCTGTTAAATCATTAATGGCTACCACCTCAATGCCTGGTTTGGCCAATATGCTACGTAAAAAAATACGGCCAATTCTACCGAATCCGTTTATCGCTATCCTCATTATTTACAACATAAGTAGGATGCAAACTTACGCAAATAGATAGCCCTGCCCTAATTTTTAAGACAAACAGACACTAAAATGAGAAAAGCAAAAAGGAGTGTTAATTAAACAAACAAATTGCGCAAAGCAACTGTTTCGCGTTCGCGTGAGCGGATCATGAAAGTGATTGTCCAATTGAATAATAAAGACATTACAAAAATTAATACTATTAACGCAAAGTTGCCTAAACCCGTAAACATGTAAGCTAAAGTAATGGTAGTTACATTTAAGCCAGCCAGTATAACCGTGGTTTGTACGTGGGTATAACCCAAACGCAGCATACGGTGGTGTATATGATTTCTATCGGCTGTAAAAGGCGATACACCGTTTATAATACGTAGAAAGAATACGCGGGTAGTGTCAAATATAGGGCCTATCAAAATAGCTACCGTTAAGGCCGGTGCCGATGCTATTTGAGGGATACCCGGGGTTACAAATTTATTTAGCTCAATCAATTTAATAGCCATTACAACTGTTATTAAACCAATAAATAATGAGCCTGTATCGCCCATAAATATTTTTGCCGGGGTGATGTTAAACTTCAAAAAGCCTATAATACCGCCTACCAATATCAGCGATATTACTGCCAGTTCATACTGTTTAGTATAGATAAACAAAACTGCAAAAACACTATTAGCCAAAATACCGGTTACACCGGCAAGGCCGTCAATACCATCAACCAGGTTAAAGGCATTAATGATCATGATAATAACTACTACCGAAAGCGTGGCGCTAATTATAAAAGGCAAATCGTAAACACCAAATACGCCATACATACTTGTTAGGCGGATATCACCTAAAACAACCAATATAAGCGCCACAACAAACTGTACAATAATTTTGGTACTTGAGTTTACGCCCGAAAGATCATCTTTTAAGCCCATTATAAACAATATTATACTGGCTGTTAAAAGGTAACCTATAGGGAAATTTTTATCAATAATGCTAAAAATAAGCGCTGTGATGGTAAAACTCATAAAAATGGCTACACCACCCAAGCGTGGTATACCGTGGTCATGCTGTTTTCTGAAATGGCCAATATCATCATACAAATGACGGGCACGGGCAACATGCAATATAGAAGGGATAACAGCCGCAGACAGCAGCCCCGCAAATACAAGTATGCAGATGTAATAGATAACTTGATAATGTAAAAAAAGGTCCGGCATATAATTTAACATTAACGCGTTAGCATAAATATCTAAAAGCAAATTAATTAACATGGAGTTACCATCAATCTCTATTAATTAAAACTTTACTACAAATATCCAGCCTTTTTTAAATAAACTGAAATATTTTTCTCAATGGTTTAAGTAATATGCAAAATTGTGGAAATAACACCCCATTTTTCCTCATTGCCCTGAAATCATTTCCCCAGGCTTTGATTCTGTTATGGTAAGTTATATTACTTACACCGCCCACTATCATGTTAACCATTACTTTGTTTAGGTAGTAAACAGACGCTTTTTTTGCGTGTATAAACCTTAACATCAGTTCATAATCGGCCGCGGTACCATATTGCAAATTATATAAGCCGTGTTGTTCAAAAAGCCTGCGTTTGCAATAAAATGTTGGGTGAGGCGGCATCCAGCCCCAATTAAACATACCGTGCTTATATGCACCTGTTTTCCATTTACGTACCACAGCACCATTCGGATTTAAATATTTTAAATTTCCGTAAATAACATCTGCTTCGCTATTTATAAAACCCTCATTTACAGCTGTTATTATATTGTCATCAGCAAAATAATCATCAGCATTTAATATGCCTACAATATCGCCGGTTGCCATTTTTATACCTTTATTCATGGCATCGTAGATACCCATATCGGGTTTAGATACAAATACATCAATGTTTGATTGGTACTGGCTGATTATTTGAGAGGTATTATCTGTTGAAGCGCCGTCAATTACAATATACTCTATATTAGGATAATTTTGAGCTATGACAGATTGAATACAGCGGCCTAGTGTTTTTTGGGCGTTGTAAGTTACGGTAACTATAGAAACTTTTAAATACTGCACTTCTAAAAAAAACGATAAGTTATAGGCACAAAATATGTAGTTTTGGGTTTGTGCTCAGTATTAAGCCTATTTGATTATACATATATGCGTTATATCTTTATTATATACCTGTTTTTGGGTTTTGCATTAATGTCATGCTCTTACAAACCAAACCAGGTATTGCTTCAACAAAAAAGCATTGCTACAGATACACCTGCTAATAAAAGCTACGCAAATATAAGCAATTACCTTATCAGACCCCATGATATTCTGCAAATTACAAATGTGCAGGCCAACAAAAGCCTAATAGATATTACTGCCGGTGTTGCTCAAAATAATAGTGCCATTACAGCCCCGCAAACCCAGCCTGCCAATTATGTTGTTGAAGAGGACGGTACAGTAGCCCTTACAGGCCTTGGGCGCATTAAAATAGCTGGCTTAACCCGTATTGCTGCCAGAAATTATATAGAAGAGCTTTATAAAAAAGATATACTTACTAACCCTTTGCTTGATGTTAAGATAGTTAACCTTAAGGTGAATTTGCTGGGCGAGGTTAGCCAACCCGGACAAATTTTGTTAACCCACGATAATACTACCTTGATTGAGATAATTTCACAGGCAGGCGGCCTTTCAGAAAAGGCTGATAACAGTAACATTAAAATTATCAGGGCCGGCTCATCGCCCAAAACTGATATTATTGACCTTAGCGATGCCAAGATACTTACCGACCCCAGAATTATAGTACAAAATGAGGATATCGTAATAGTTGCACCAAATCATCGCACTATACGCAACGAAAAACTGCAGGATTTTTCGTCCATAGCATCGCCACTGTTGCTGGTTATAAACACCGCATTAATTGTTTTAACGCTGATACGCCGGTAAATGGAAGAACTACAAAAAAACGCACCTAAACTACCCAGCCAGGATTTTGACTATTACAAAATAGCCAAAATTTTATTAAGCCGCTGGTATTGGATAGCCGGTTCTGTTTTAATTTGCTACCTGGCATCAAACGTTTATTTGTGGTATACGCCAAAAATTTATGCCACGTCGGCCATTATAAAATTCGAAGAAAAAAAATCAGAAATATCAGACATAGTTGGTAGCGCGGGCGGAAATGACAGGGCCATGGCATCGCGTATACAAAGCGAAATTGTGGTGTTACAAAGTACGCCTATGTTGTTAAACGCGGTTAAACACCTTGATTATCAATTTAGTTTTTATGTAGTAGGCCGTGTATTAAACCGCACCAATGAGCTTTACCCCTCAAAGCCTATTGATATACAGCTAATAAAGTTTGACAGCTTAAACTTTACGCGCAATTTAATAACCTACAAACCCGGCAACAATACAACTTTCAGCATAAGTTATACAGAAGGAGGCAAAGAGGTTAATCAAAAATGCACTTACAACGTTCCGTTTACGGTTGGGCCAACCTCCTTCAGCCTTAAATATCCAGGCAATTTGCCAAGCACGTCGTCCATTATATTCAAACTTAATTCGCCCGATGACTTTGTAGGCCGTATACGCGGTGGCTTGCGTACCGGCGAACCTGCAAAAAATTCAAGCCTGCTAACCCTTACACAAACAGATGTTAACCCCAATTTTGCGGCCGACGCTTTAAATGCGGTTGTAAAAGAATATGTAAACTATGATAGGGTGCAGCGCAGGCAGTCGGCATCGCAAATGATTGAGTTTATTGATAGTCAGCTTGATTTTTTGTCTACGAAATTAAGCGTATCAGAAAGCGCTATACAACAGTACAAACAAAGCAAACAAATGATGGACGTTTCGGCGGCATCTGACAGGGTGCTGGGCGAGTCGAAAGAACTTGAGTCGCAAATATCATTGTTAAAACTAGACCTTATTGCAATTGATCAGCTTCAAAAAGATATTGTAAAAGGTAAAGACAATGTAAACCTTAACTTTACAAGTGGCGGCAGCATATCAAATGCAGAGCTTGAGCAGTTTATCTCAAATTTAAACATGCTGATAACTTCTAAAAGCGCTTTACTGAAGTTATATAATGCTAACTCAACCCAGGTACATGATTTAGACCAGCAAATTTTGCAGGTTAAAGCCAACCTGATAAACAGTATTGGTATTGCCCGCAAACAGGTTGAAACAAAACAAAAGTTTTTGCAAGATCGCCTTGCCCCTATCAACCGTAAAATAACCGAGCTGCCTGTCGATGAGCGCGAATTGGTTAGCCGTAAACGCGACTTTGATGTTAACGATAAGGTTTACTCCTTTTTATCAGAGAAAAAACTTGACCAGGAGATATTAAGCGCGGGCATATTACCTGGCGCAACTATTATTGATTTGGCACAAGTTAATTTTAGTCCCGTAGCTCCTAACGAAAGCAATATACACCGCAATGCCCTAATGTTTGGTTTGGCTATAGGCCTTGGCTTTATTATTTTAATAAGGATACTTAATCCGTTTATTTTTGATAAAGAAACTATTGAAAGCCTTACAACGGTACCAATTATTGGTGTTATTAGAAAATTCCCTGAAGAGATAGATGAATTTAGCACGCAGATACTTGCTATCAGCAAGCCCAAATCCATCTTTGCCGAATCAGTGAGGGCGGTGCGTACTAACTTAAACTTCCTGGCGTCAGAGCAAAAAAGCAAGGTTATCTGTATCACATCAGAAGTAGCTGGCGAGGGTAAATCGTTTGTGGCGGTTAACCTGGCCAGTACCCTATCGCTTATTGATAAAAAAGTCATTATTATAGCTGCCGATTTAAGACGATCTAAACTGCACAAAACCTTCCACGTGCCTAATGATATGGGCTTGAGTAATTATCTGTCAAACCAATGTACGCTTGACGATGTCATCAATCACTCTACTCAAAGCGGGCTTGATTTTATAGTGTCAGGACCAGTGCCGCCAAACCCATCAGAGTTGTTGCACACGGCTAAACTTAAAGAGCTTATTGCCCAGCTGCGCGAAAAGTATGATGTAATTATGGTTGATACGGCGCCAATTGGTCTGGTGTCAGACGCTATTCCTATCATCAAAATCAGTGATGTTAACGTATTTGTTATACGCTCTGGCAAATCTAAGTTTTACGCGGCTACCATACCGCAGCGTATTGCACAAGAGTATAAGCTTGACAATACCGTTATTGTGCTTAACGCCTTTGCACAAGATTTACTGCACTCAAGATACTATACAACCAAATATACCGGCGAAAATTACGGCACCACCTACTATTACTACTCAGACTATACCGGCTATGAAAGCTCTGGTTATTATGTAGATAACGAAGAAGATAAATGGTGGCAGGTGTGGAAATGGTTTAAAAAGTAAGGCAACATAACGTAAATGGCATTACTACCTAATACTGCTCATTATAAGTGGTATCCTGTTTATACCCAGCCCCGGGCCGAAAAAAAAGCGCACCAGGCACTGTGCGATAAGGGTATAGAAACTTATTTGCCCCTGCAACGTAAACTTAAACAATGGAGCGACAGGAAGAAATGGGTTGAAGAGCCATTTTTAAAATCGTACTTGTTTGTGCGCATTGCAGAGCAAGATAAGCCGGGGGTGTTAATGACAAAAGGCATTGCCCGTTTTTTGTATTTCTCTGGCCAGGTAGCAACCATGCCCGACAGGCAGATGGAAGACCTGCGGCTGTTAATGGCAAGCCCATATGATCTTGAAGTTACAGAAGAAGACCTGCAACCGGGCGAAAAGATCATAATCAAAGCCGGGCCACTAAAAGGCATGACCGGCGATATGATTTCATACCGGTCGCAAAAACAACTGATGCTGCGTATTGACAGTTTAGGATGCTCAATAGTTGTAAACGTAGCGGCATCATTAATTGACAGATTTTAATATCTTAAACGTAATAAAAACTGGGCTGTTTTACATGCCCTATCTTCTTGCCCGGGCACTTAAATAAAATAAACTAAGTGCTAAATATCAATTAGTTACAAATTAAAATGTGACTTACCGGGCGAAGCTATGAACTTACCTTAACATGTGCAGAATAGCTGGAATAATAGCTAAACAACAAAACACCCATACGCTACAGGCAAAGGTTGCCACCATGTGTAAAGCTTTGCAGCATGGCGGCCCCGATGATGAGGGCATTTATACCGACGAAAACGCGGGCCTTGTATTAGGACACCGCCGGTTGTCAATTATAGACCTGAGCAATAACGGACACCAGCCCATGCCTGACATGGGTAAGCAGGCCTGGATAACCTTTAATGGCGAAATATATAATTACCTTGACTTAAAAGCCGAGTTATTAAAACAGGGAGCCACCTTTAATTCAAACAGCGATACCGAGGTTATTATACAGGCTTACCTATATTGGGGCACGGCAGCATTTGCAAGGCTGCGCGGTATGTTTGCATTTACACTGTATGATGCAACTAAAAACCTAACCTATTTGGTGCGCGACAGTATGGGTATAAAACCGCTGTACTACCATATCAACAACGCGCAATTAAGTTTCGCGTCTGAAGTTAGGGCGCTAAGCGCGGCGGGCATTGCTACGGCAACCAATAAAAACTGGATGATAAAGTTTCTGGCCTTTGGGCATGTGCCCGAGCCGGAAACTACACTAAAGGGTGTGTTTAACTTACCAAAAGGACACTTTTTGCGTTGGAATAATAACAACAGCACTTACAGTGTTGAGCGTTACCAGCAATCAGCTATCCCCAACATTGTTAATGATATTGAAACCGCTAAACAAGTTATAGCCGATGGGCTTGGTGTAGCTATAAACCGCCAGCTAATTGCAGATGCACCTATAGGTGTATTTTTAAGCGGGGGCATAGACTCAAGCATTATTACTTTGCTGGCCGCCAAATACAAGCAACAGCAGCTAAAAACCATATCGATATTTTTTGATGAAAAGGCGTACGACGAAAGCGCTTATCAGCAAGAGATATTGCATAAAATACAAGGCGAGAAATTTAGCCACCTGATAAAGCAGCGCGACTTTGAGGATGCTTTGCCAGCCATTTTAAGTGCCATGGACACGCCCACTACCGATGGTGTAAACTCATGGTTTATTAGCAAGTATGCACGCCAGGATGGTGTAAAAGCAGTGCTATCAGGCATTGGCGCCGACGAGCTATTTGGAGGATATCCATCGTTTAACAGAATGGGCTTAACCAGGCTTTTAAGGATGTTGCCCAATACTGCCTTAAAGTTGACAGATAAGTTGCGTATAGATCCGCTTAAGCGATTAAGCTACCTGGCAACAAATCACTATTATGCTGATTATCTTTTCCTTAGAGGATTATTTGTACCATTAGAGATATCAGAAATATTGGGTTGCAGCGAAAGCGAAATACGCGATGCTTTGTTTTCACAGCCCAATATGTCGTTTATTGGTACATCTGACAAAGAAAAAGCGGCCTGGTTTGAGAGTAATCTTTATATGCAAAACCAGTTGCTGCGCGATACGGATGTAATGAGCATGAACCATGGGCTTGAGGTACGTGTCCCATTTTTGGACGAAGATTTTCAGCAAGCGGTTAGCGGCATTGCAAATACCATAAGGTTTGACAAACGTCAGCCTAAAAAAATATTGATAGATACTTTTACCAACATATTACCACCATCTGTATGGAACCGCCCGAAAATGGGATTCAGTTTTCCGTTACAGCAATGGATGGCTCAACATACCGACATAGTAGCCGAAGGTATTTACAAGAGTAAAAAAGCAAAGCATGTAATTAAGGCGTTTAAGAATAATAAAGTGCATTGGTCTAAAGCCTTCGCACTATATCAAATTCAAAAGCATGTCTAAAAAAATCACGCTTCTTACGCTGCAAACGTTTAGCACCACAGGTGGTATTCAGAAAATGAGCCGCACGCTGGCCCATGCGCTAACTGAAGTGGCAAAGCGCAATAACTGGACGTTTAAACTATGGTCTGTATATGATCGTAACAGCGACGTAATGCCCCAGTACATTTCCCCGGCCAACTTTAAGGGCTTTGGTTTTAAGCGGCCACGGTTTGCCTTTAAATCGCTGGCGCTGGCCCATACTTCTGATGTGGTTATACTAAGCCACATTAATATGGCGGTGGTTGGTTTGGCTATAAAATTGATTAACCCGCGCTGTAGCGTTTGGCTTATAGCTCATGGTATTGAGGTTTGGCGACCGCTATCGAAGGTAAAAAAGTTTTTTATTGAAAAATGCGATAAGATTATCTGCGTAAGCAATTTCACTAAACAAGAAATGATACGCTGGCACCATACAAACGGCAATAAGTGCATTGTATTAAATAACGCGGTTGACGCTTTTATGGTACTGCCCACCAGCTTTACAAAGCCCGATTATTTGTTAAACAAGTATAAGCTTAACAAAGACGATGTAATACTTTTTACCCTTACCCGCCTGGCTGCTACAGAGCAATACAAGGGCTATGAGCAGGTTATTAAAGTAATTGATAAGCTAAAAATTAAAATACCCAATATAAAATATGTGCTGGCCGGCCAGTATGATGCTATTGAAGAAGCCCGCATAAATCAATTAATAGCAGAGCACCAGGTACAAGATCAGGTTATTTTAACCGGGTTTATAAACGAAAAGGAATTACCAGATCATTTCATCATGGCCGACCTGTTTATACTGCCAAGCAAAAAAGAAGGTTTCGGTATTGTATTTATTGAAGCCCTGGCATGCGGCTTACCTGTTATTTGCGGTAACGTGGACGGCAGCATGGATGCCATTAAAAACGGCGACCTGGGTAAGGCCATAAACCCTGATGATCTGGAAGAAATAGAGACAACACTATTACGGCATTTAGAGCGCCCGCTAACCATTGATAAACGTACCGAGCTACAGCAGCAATGCCTGCGCTACTTTAATGAAGATACTTACATTAACAAATTACAACAACTGCTATTAAATGATTAATGCCGACGACGAAAAATGGGACATTGAAATAACCCCCAGAAATAACGTATTTAGTTTAGGCTTAAAAAACGTTTGGCATTACCGCGATTTGCTGGTACTGCTGGTTAGGCGAGATTTTGTATCGTTTTATAAACAAACCATACTGGGGCCTTTGTGGTTTTTTATACAACCTATTATTACCACTATAACCTATACCATAATTTTTGGCAAACTGGCCGGTATACCTACAGACGGGGTGCCTGCACCGCTATTTTACCTGGCCGGTATTACTATCTGGAGTTACTTTGCAGACTGCCTAACCAAAACATCAACCGTGTTTAAAGACAATGCTGCCATGTTGGGCAAAGTGTATTTTCCGCGGTTAATAATGCCGCTTAGTATTATATTTTCAAACCTGATAAGGTTTGCGGTGCAGTTTATTTTGTTTCTGTTTGTACTGGCATTTTTAATGATAAAGGGCTACCCTATTGCGCCAAATGCTACTGTACTGTTGTTCCCTGTTTTAATTATGTTGGTTGCAGCACAGGGCCTGGGGTTGGGTATGATCATATCTGCAGTAACTACAAAATACCGCGATCTGGCCTTTGTGGTATCATTCGGGGTGCCGTTATTGATGTATGTGGTGCCCATAGTTTACCCACTGTCAACTGCCGAAACTACCTATCCCGCGTATGCGGCAATAATACGCTACAACCCAATTACAGCCGTTTTAGAAACTTTTAGATATGGCTTTTTAGGCAAGGGAACGTTTAGCTGGCAACTGTTAACCTATAGTACCGTAGTTACAGCAATACTTTTTATTATAGGCACAGTGATATTTAACCGGGTTGAAAAAAACTTTGTCGACACAGTTTAATGCATAGCAGGTCTGTATTATTATTAGCTACCAATAAACAAAAGTATCTAAACTTTGCGCTTAACTGCGCCTACTCGGTAAAGCTTCATAATCCGCATATACCGGTATATATAGCCACCAACCTTACGCCACCGCAAGGTTATCCGGGTGTACAGTTTATTGGTGTTAGCGATGATCAGGCGAAACTAAACATCGGTACAAAAGTTTATCTTGACCAGTTTATACAAACTGACGAGACATTGTTTATTGATTCTGATTGCCTGTGTTATGATAACTTAGATACCGTTTTTGATGCCTGCCGGGGGCATGATGTTACCGTTGTTGGCAGGCTTATTTCGCGCATGGACGAATGGGGACCTAAAAGCGCGGCGCACGGCATAGATAATTTTGGTACAGATAAGTTTATTATATACAACGGCGGCTTTTATTACATCAAAAAATCTGAAACTACCAGCCTTGTATTTAGCAAAGCACGAGAGCTGTTTGCCGATTATGATAAATATGCTTTTGGCCGCATACAAAATGGTTGGGAAAATGAAGAACAGGTATTTGCAATTGCCCTGGTGCTTAATAACCAAACCCCTATAACAGACGACGGAAAGCTGATGACCGATTTGTATACCGACAGGCGCCCGGGCATATTAAACGTGTTAACCGGCGCCCGGTTGCTCAAAAACAATAATCATTATTTAACAGAGGCCCGTGATAGATATCCAACAACATTTTCGCCTGTGGTTTTGCACTTTGGCGGCAACAACATTGGCTCTTATCCTTACATTTCGCAAAGTATGTTGCTTAAGCTAAACAAATGTGGCCTGCCTGTATTTTTATCAAGCTTTATAACTTTTGTTTGTATGGATATTCCGTTTAAGACGTATCACTTCATCAGGCGTTTTATTGGCTCTTAAAATATTATGATAGGTGTAGCATTAGCCGGCGGTCTTGGTAATCAGATGTTTGAATATGCATTTGCTTACAGTAATGCCAAACGTAACCAAACAACGTTTTTTTTGATGAAGGATGGCACCCCCATTGAGCTTTATAAATATTTCAGGCTTGAACGTAACGTTTTTTACTGTATTGACAAAGTCTTCTTTAATACGTCATCATTTAAATTAATTTTTAGCCATTATCTGCGCAAAAGTTTTTACAGCGTCATAAAAGCCCTAACTACCCGGGAAACTATCCACATAGGTAACGAAATGGTGCCTGATGAAGCATTGTTTTCAAACGATAAGACATTATACGCAGGGTACTTTCAATCGCCGGTTTACTTTGAGCAACATGCTGCAGACATCCGCCGGCTTTTTGAGATCAAGGAAAATTTCATTGCCGATTATAAGAAAAAGTACAAGTGGCTGCAGGGTAAAACTACAGTGGCTATCCATATCCGTAAAACAGATTATGGCGATCTTGCTCACCTTAACCTTGGTAAAAAGGACCTATCGCTGCCTATTAGTTATTTTAAAAAGATCGTAGATGATATTTACGACGAGCGTCATCAGTATGTATTTGTATCTGATGACATTGCGCAGGTTGAACCACATTTTAAACACCTTAAAAACGCTTTTTTTTCAAACGATTCGGCTATCAATGATTTTTTGCACCTATACTTTGCTAATGAGGTAATTATTGCAAACAGTACCTTCAGTTGGTGGGCTGCATACCTGAATAAAAACAACGACAAAAGAGTTTATTGCCCAAAATACTTTTTGGGTTATGCCATTAAAGAAGAGTACCCCAGAAGCATATATCCGGCAGACTGGATACAGGTAAATGTTGAAGACGAAGAAAGTGTGATAAATAATGACTAAAGTAATTAAGGTAGAAGGGCTTTCAAAAGCATATCAACTTGGCGATTTTGGCACCGGCACCATATCGCGCGATCTGGAACGTTTTTGGGCCAGGGTTAGAGGCAAAGAAGATCCGTTTTTAAAAATTGGTGAAGTTAATGACCGCACTTCAAAAAGCGAAAGCAATGTAGTATGGAGCCTGAAAGACATTAACTTTGACGTTACCGCAGGCGACTCGGTTGGTATAATAGGCCGCAACGGCGCTGGTAAAAGTACGTTGCTGAAAATTTTGAGCAGGGTAACCTCGCCAACAACCGGGTCAATAAAAGTTAAAGGGCGCATAGCCAGCTTGCTTGAGGTAGGCACAGGTTTTCATCCGGAGCTTACCGGGCGCGAAAACATTTTTCTTAATGGCGCCATATTGGGCATGCGCAAGGCAGAAATCAAACGAAAATTTGACGCCATTGTAGATTTTGCGGGGGTTGAACGCTATATAGATACGCCGGTAAAACGCTATTCGTCTGGCATGTACGTGCGTTTGGCTTTTGCCGTGGCGGCCCACCTGGAATCGGAAATATTGATAGTTGACGAGGTACTTGCCGTGGGCGATGCCGAGTTTCAGAAAAAGTGCCTGGGCAAAATTGGCGATGTAAGTAAAGGCGAAGGCCGGACGGTACTTTTTGTATCGCACAACATGGCTGCTATAAAAAGCATCTGCAATAAAGCAATTTTGCTAAACAACGGCACAGTTGCCCAAATTGGCGATACCCTACCGGTTATAAACAGCTATATAAAGGGCGGCTACACTAACAGCTCACAAAAGCTAGCCTTTATCGGAAACCTGACAAACCATATAAAATTTGACCAAATACTGGTTAATAAAACCCAGCAGCCTTACCTTGAGATTTTTCCTTCGAGCGATATTGATATAAAGGTATCTGGACATTGCTTAGAAGCTGTTGATAAATTCAGAATGTCGCTATCAATAACAACCGAGGATGAAGTAAGGATATTTACTGTACATGATAGTGATAAACCCATGCCGCTTAACCCGGGCGCGTTTGAGTCGGTATTTACTATCCCGGCTTATCTATTACGCCCCGGCACTTATCAGATATCAGTAGGCGGGCATGATGGCGACCATATCCGCACTGGCGATAAATGGATATTCGGGCCAAATCTGATCACCATAAAAATACAAAGCGAGTATAATTTGCATAACGATTTTGCCAACACCGGCCTTATCAACGCATCATTTAAGGGGCAACGCATAAAATGACCATAGGCTATTATTTCAAAAGGCTTTTAAATAAAGCCGGCTACCAACTTAACAAATTGCACAAAAGCGGCACTAATAAAGCCGACTATGAGCGTTTAAAAAACAACGCGCAAAAGCCTGATACCATAAAGCTGCATTTTGGCAGTGGCCCCCGCATACTTAAAAATTGGATCAATATTGACCTGTCTTACGCGCATTACGGCCCATACCTGCAATACTACACAGACAAGCATTATCCCGAGGCTATCCGCGGCGAGCGTAGCGATTTATATATTATAGATATTTTTAGCGATGGCCTGCCCCTACCTGACAATAGTGTTGACCTGATTTTTCACGAAGACTTTTTTGAGCATCTAACTCAAAAACAGCAAATGGTTTTCCTGGCCGAAACTTGGAGAGTAATGAAGCCGGGTAGCACACATCGCATAAACACACCTAATTTAAAAGCTTCCATGCGCGATAATTCGCAATTTGAAAAGGGCAAAGCTGGCGTGTACGTAGGCGAGTGGGAAAATTGGGATCATTACAGCGTTGTATCGCCGGCTATTTTGGAAGAGATGGCTATGATTGTAGGGTATAGCGATATCCATTTCAATAGTAAAGATAAAAGCATTGCGGCAGCGCAATTGCCAACAGAGTACAGGCCTGATGAAAAAGACCGTCCAGCAAAGGACAGTAATGTGTTTGCTGACCTGGTAAAATGAAAATATACATTATAAAAGTTCCCTCAAAGCTACAACCGGCCAAACAAGCATTTGCTTACCCCGCGCATAATAAAGACTATGGCATTGAGCAGGACTTTTTAATATGGCTAAAACAACAAAACCATCTGTTAACCAATAACCCGCAAGAGGCCAACTGGCATTATTTACCGGTTTATTACACCCGCTGGCACATCAACCATCATTTTGCTAAAGATAGCGAAGGCCTTGCAGAGCTACAGGATGCCATTGACGGAGTAATGATTGACGACAGAAAAACTTTTACCATAAGCCAATTCGATGGCGGATCGCTATTAAATCTTGGCCAAACAATTGAATTCACAGCCGCTAAAACCACTAACAAGGGCATTGACATACCTATATTATGCAGCCCGCATCGCAAGCCTCCGGTGCCATTAAAGAAAACTTATCTGGCTACATTTAACGGTGCTTTTAATACGCATCCTATTCGCCAGGAAATGAAAGAACATTTTGGTAATAGCGATGACATTATTATTGGTGATGGCCTGCCTACACGTTTTTACAGGCGCTGGTTTTGGGGCAAGAGTTTTAATATAAACACCATAAAATCATACGTAGCATTATGCCCCAGAGGTACAAGCTGCAATTCGTTCAGGTTTTTTGAAGCCATGCAAATGGGTACAGCACCATGCCTGATAGGTGATGTCGATGTGCGTCCGTTTAAAAAGTTTATTCCATGGGACGACATGAGCTACTATGCGGCCACAGTTGATGAATTAGATAGCATACTAAAAAAACTTAACAAGGCCGACGCGATGATTAAAGGCAAAAACGCTTTCCAATACTGGAAAAATGAACTGTACTATCAAAAGTGGTGTAAATACGTAATTAAAGAACTTGAGCAACTTAACAAATAAATTACCTTACATTGAAGGTTTAGATGGTATAAGGGCATTAGCTGCTTTTTTGGTGATATCTACACATTGGCCCAATAGTTCTATATCATTAAAATTTGGATGGATTGGTGTAAACATCTTTTTTGTGCTATCTGGTTTTTTAATAACCCGCATACTTGTAAACAACAAACACCAACAATTGAAAAGTTACCTGGGCAATTTCTTTTACAAAAGAGCATTACGCATATTCCCAATTTACTATTTGTTCTTCGCGGTTACCGCTATAATAATTATAGCCTTAATGGCTGCAATACCGCGTTTGGAAGCAAACAAAATTATGATATCGGGCGCAAATGCTGTAAAATATGGATGGCCTTATTTTCTGACTTATACTTATAATATAAAACTTAATTTGCGTTATTTTTTTGATAGCCCAGACCTGTCTAACCAATTTTTAGGGCACCTTTGGTCTTTATCACTCGAAGAACAATTTTATCTTATCTTCCCTTTTATAGTTTATTTTTCAGATCTGCAGACTTTAAAAAAAATCATCATTGGCATAATTATTCTTTGTCCGCTTATACGCCTATGGGCTGCCTTACAAGGCGCTCACATAATTACTGACAGATACTGGCTGGGTGAATTTATCTATACAAACACTTTATGCCAGGCCGATGCACTGGCTATGGGTGCGGCAATGGCTATATTTCCTTTTAAGATTGAGCAGCCCTATCGCAATTTTATTATAGTTGCTTTGATATGGCTTGGGGTTGGGCTAACTTGTTTTTACTTTTTACGCAAGGCCGGATTTTTTTTGGTAGAAGGAAAAAGTCTTGGATTTGACTTTCCAGGCTTTTGGTTTGATGAGGTAACTCCTAATTTTTTGATGAAGATAAGAGCGGTTTACCAATATTCGCTGGTAAATATATTAGCAGTGTTTTTAATAGCACCTGCGGTTGTAGGTAAACCATTGTTTCCGCGTGTGTTCAATGCAAAGCCCATTGTTTATCTTGGTAAAATATCTTACGGCATTTACCTGTTTCATAACCCTATAATAGCTTTTTTTATGGTGGGTGTGTCTTTTTTTGGCAATTGGTATACCATTACAGCCAACCCTATTATACACACAGCTATTTTTGTTATCTATTTAGTGATTGTCGTCTTTTTGGCGCATTTGAGTTACAAATACTTTGAGCAAAAAATTCAACAACGTTTTAAACACAAGTATGCCTAACATCAGCTTCTTTATACCTGCCTACAACTGCGCCGCAACAGTTGCCGAATCTGTTGAATCTATTATGGCTACCAACTTTGCAGAGGGCGACGAGCTGGCAGTTACCAATGATTGCTCAAGCGACAATACGGCCGAGGTATTACTGGCCTTGCAAGCTAAGTATCCTGTTATAAAAATAGTTACCCATAGCCGTAACAAAGGTGGCGCAGCTGCACGTAATACTGCAGTAGAGAACACCACGCTGCCGTTGCTATTTTGCCTTGATGCTGATAACGTATTGGCTGACAACAGCGTTAGGCCACTCATTAATTTTTTGGCCCAGCAACAAGCAGACATAGCCTGCTTTGAGCAACTGCATTACTTTGTAAGCACCAAAGATGTTGTTGACGAAATATGGTCATTTAAACCTGGAGTATTCACCATAACAGATCTGCTGCACGGCGGTGCCGCGCCCGGTGCCAGCGGCAACTATTTGTTTACCAGACAGAGCTGGCTAAAAGCCAAAGGATATACAGAAGATTTGGGTGCTTTGGATACCTGGTCTTTTGGGTTTAAGCAGCTAATGGAGCAATGTAAGATGGTAGTAATGGCCAACAGTTTCTACTATCACCGCCGCGGGCACGACTCTTATTACCTGCGCGACGCGTGGAACAAACGTAAGTCTGTATCGCTACGGCTGATAAAGCTCATCATTAGTTATATAGACCAAATACACCCTGATGATGTGGACTATATTTTTTCAAAAAAAGGCCGGTACTCATGGCTCGATAATCTGGAAAAAAGACCTATCAGGCTGGTTAACAAAACTGAAGCCCAAAAGGTATGGACAGAACACGAGCTAAAGAACAGTTTCGGCAAAAAAATGCTACACAGATCAAGGCATTATAAAAACCGCTTAATACAAATATTAACCAGCAAAAACAGGGCATAAATGAACCCATTAAATACATTACGCAGAGTAAAATCATTTATACTAAGGCAACGGGCCCAACATAAACGACAGCAAGCGTTTGAGCTACAAATGGCCGAATTTGTTGCCCAACTTAAAACCCCGATAACGGTTACTCAAAACCCTTGTTTAACAGATAATACCGGCATTACCGGGGTAGAGCCACATTACACCTACCACCCGGCCTGGGCCGCAAGGGTGTTGGCACAAACTAAACCTGCTAAACACATTGACATATCGTCAATAACCTATTTCAGTAATATTGCGTCGGCATTTGTGCCCATGGAATTTTATGATTACCGGCCGGCCAAAATTGTGTTGCCCAACTATAAATCGGGCCGCGCTGATTTGACAGACCTGCATTTTGAATCAAACAGTGTTGAAAGCCTCTCATGCATGCACACGGTTGAACATATCGGCCTGGGCCGTTACGGCGACCCACTAGACGTTGACGGCGACAAAAAAGCGATGAACGAACTGGCAAGGGTACTGGCCGTAAACGGCACCCTTTTGTTTGTTGTACCCATAGGCAACCCGCGCATTGAATTTAACGCGCATAGGGTGTATGCTTACGAAACCATTATAGAAAACTTTAATACCTTAACTTTAAAAGAATTCACGCTGATACCTGATGATTTTGAAGAAACGGGTTATATAACCAATCCATCGGCAGAAATTATTAACAAGCAACATTGGGGCTGCGGATGCTTCTGGTTCACTAAAGTATGATAGCTGTAAAACTGGAAGGGCGCTTAGGTAATCAACTATTTCAGTATGCGTTTGCATATGCTGCTGCAAAAAAATTAGGCACCAGTTTCTATTTAGATAAAAGTATTGCCGAGTTTATGCCCGCCAAATACTTTAACCTAAAGCCAGATTTTTTACAATCGCTGGACGCATCAATATTTTCTGTTAAAGGATACAAAAACCTGTTTAGCATTAAGCTTAAGCAAACCTTTTATAAACAATTGCGAAAACTGTTTTTTGGTAGTAAAACAATCAACATAGACAACCACCAACCGGTTACTGTGGCTTTATCGCAACTACAAAACCACCATTTGTATGTGGGATACTTTCAGTCTGAAACCTACTTTAGAGATATAAAGACAGAACTTAAGCAGGTACTCAACATAAAAGAAAACTACACAAATGCCTTTAAGGATTTAGCTAAACAACTACCATCGCACCCAAAAAAAATAGCTGTACATATACGTCGTGGCGATTATGTTGGGCTTAATTGGGCCTTACCCCTATTATACTATAAAAAAGCATTGGATATTGCCCGATACGAAGACGCGTTGTGTATATTTATTTCTGACGATCCGGAGTTTATTGAGCATGAGTTTAGCCATATCACCAACAAATACATTTCAACACAGTCAGAGATCATTGATCTGCAGTTTTTAATTAATGCCGACGTATGTATATTGTCAAGCAGCTCATTTAGCTGGTGGGGCGCCTGGCTAAATGCCAATGAGCATAAACAAATAATTGCGCCAAAAAATTGGTTGGGTTTTATTGATAACAAAGAGTACCCCACAGGCATTGCCGACGGCCTTAATTATAATTGGATAGAAGCATGAGCGCTTTTTTAAGAAAGATAACTTATAATTTACTAACGCTGTTTTTCAATCGTGAAAAACTGTTGTTTTTGTTGGCTAATAAAAAAGAACGTGCGCTGTTAGGATTTAAACACAATGGTTATCTGCATGATATTGGTTGGGTAAACACCATCAGTACAGACCAAATAATTGACAAAAACAGCCAGCCCCTGCCTTGGGTTACCTACCCGTTTATTAGTTTTATTGAGACCAGGCTTAACAATCAATTACAAATATTTGAGTACGGCAGCGGCAACTCAACCTTATATTATAGTAAACACGCAGGCCATGTAGACAGTGTTGAAAATGACAGTTTTTGGTATCAAAAAATTAAAGACACTATGCCCGGCAATGTAAACCTGTTTTACAGCGAACTGGAAGAAGATGGCGAATATTGCCGCTATATACAGCAAACAAATAAAGCTTATGACATAGTGATTGTTGATGGCCGCGACCGTGTTAATTGCTGCCTGCAAAGTTTTAATGCTTTAAGCCCTGGCGGTGTGCTGGTGTTGGACGACTCGGAACGCCAGGAATATACTGAAGCTGTAGGCTTTTTAACCAACCGCGGATTTAAGAAACTTGACTTTTGGGGGCTGGCACCGACGGTAAATTATCTGAAATGTACAAGCATTTTTTACAGGCCTAACAACTGTCTTGATATTTAAAAAATGAATCTGGCCCCTATTATATTATTTGTATACAACAGGCCAAATCATACAGCGCAAACGCTTGCCGCGCTGGCAGCTAATGTGCTTGCAAATGAGTCAACTTTATATATTTATGCTGATGGCCCTAAACCAGATGCCGACGCGCAGGTAACGCAAAATATTGAGCAAACGCGGGCTATAATTCGCCAAAAGCAGTGGTGCAAAGAAGTTATTATTATTGAGGCTGAAAGTAATAAAGGCTTAGCCGCATCTGTAATAGACGGCGTTACCGAGGTTGTAAACAGGCATGGTAGTGTGATAGTTTTAGAGGACGACATTATTACCTCTAAGTACTTTTTACAGTTTATGAATGATGCGCTGCAACTGTATCAATCTGATTCAAAGGCTTTAAGTATTGGCGCACTAAACTTCTTCGCTACAGACAAAAGCGTGCCAGATACCTTTTTTATCCCCATACCGGATTGCTGGGGCTGGGCCACATGGAAAGACCGCTGGGCGCTGTTTGAGCCAAATCCACAAAAGCTTTTAGATAAACTAAGGGCCGCTAAATTGATTGATAAGTTTAACCTTTACGGGGCTTACAACTTCGAAAGCATGCTTATTGACCAACTAAAAGGCAATGTAAACTCATGGGCCATCCGCTGGCAGGCGGTAGCTTATCTTGAAGATAAACTGGCCCTATATCCGCGCTACTCTGTCACCAAAAACATTGGCTTTGGGGCCGGCGGCACCCATGGTGGCGATGATAAATATTCTGACAAGCTGCTTTTTGCTGAAGCCCCTGTAATTGTCAATAAAACACCTGTTGCCGAAGACCCTGCTATAACCAATAAAATGATGGCAGGCTACAAACAGGTTACAGAACCTAGCGGCCAAGTAAAATTAAAACTAGCCGTACGCCAATTTATAAAAGATTGCTTGCCACCAATAGTTAGCAAGCTTTACCGAAAGCTAAGACCGCACAACAGCCAGGATATTATGTGGCGGGGCAACTTTACAACCTGGAACGAAGCTAAACAACAATGCACCGGTTACTACGCACCGGCAATACTTGAGAAAACCCAAAAAGCCATACTGAAAGTAAAAAATGGCGAAGCGGCTTTTGAGCGCGATACCGTATTATTTGATAAACCAGAATACAATTGGCCGCTGTTAACCATATTGCTAAAAGCAGCTAATCAGAATAACGGAAAATTAAGTGTTGTTGATTTTGGCGGATCATTAGGCAGCGCGTACTTTCAAAACCGGTTCATGCTGCAAAATGTGGCAGAGCTGGAGTGGAGCGTAATTGAACAACCCACTTATATAAATGCAGGTAATGAAACTGTTGCCGATGGCACGCTAAAATTTTATACGGACATTGATGCTTGCCTGAAAGATCGCAAACCTACAGTTTTACTACTGTCGAGCGTATTGCAATATCTTGAAGAACCATATCGGCAAATAAATAAACTGCTGGACGCCAATAATTTTGACTACATTATAATAAGCCGAACTTTATTTATTGATAACGGCCCCGAACGACTCACGGTTCAACAAGTGCCAAAAGATATTTATGATGCCGCGTATCCGGCCTGGTTTTTAACTGAGAATAAGCTTTTAGCTACATTTGCCAATGGCTACAAATTGTTAACTGAGTTTGAAACTTACCCTGGGTACATTATAACGCTTGATGACAAGGCTACCGGACATTACCACGATTATATATTTATAAAAGCTGATATAGATGCTTAATTTTTGCACGCTTTTCAATGTTAACTACATGGCTAAAGGTTTGGCCATGTATAATTCATTGCTGGCGCAGTGCAGTAGTTTCCATTTGTACATATTTGCTTTTGACGATACTGCCTACAAGGTGTTAACAGAAAAACAACTTGCCCACGCCACCGTCATCGCTTTAGCTGATTTTGAGAACCAGGATCTGTTAGCTGTAAAAGCCAACCGTTCTGTTGCCGAATATTGCTGGACCAGCACCCCATTCACCATAAAATATTGCCTGGACAATTACGCGCTTGACCATTGCACCTACTTAGATGCCGACCTGTATTTTTACAGCGACCCCAAAGTATTGGTTGATGAAATGGGCGATGATTCGGTACTTATAACCCCGCATAACTATAACCCTAAATATGATGTTAGCGCCGTTGCCGGCATTTATTGTGTTCAGTTTTTAACCATAAAAAACACATCAGAGGGTCTAAAAGTGCTTAACTGGTGGGCCCAGGCCTGCATAAAATGGTGTTACGCCCGCTATGAAGATGGTAAAATGGGCGACCAAAAATACCTTGACTCATGGCCATATATGTTTGATGGCGTTCACATATGCCGTAATACAGGCGCAGGCCTTGCACCATGGAACTTGTTAAACTATCAGTACAACACAATACCTCAATCGTCAGGTTATAAAATATCTGTAGATAATACGCCTTTGATATTTTTTCACTTTCATGATTTGAAGTACCTGTCAAACAACAGCTGGTATTTAGGTGGTTATGATGTGCCTGATTTTGCAAGCCAATTTATTTATCAACCGTATATAAAAACATTGCTGGCCATAAATGAGCAATTGCAAACACGGTACCAGGGTATTGACACTTTATATACCATTGATATTAACACCGTGCGCGATTTTGATTTAAAATTCAGGGTTGGCAGTTATATCATGGAAGTCAAAAAATCTTTTGGAAAATTTATAACCGATGCCTTTTTCATTAACCGGAAAAGACATTACAAAAACTACATCAGGCTAAAATAATGGCGCACCTTATTGATCTTACTACGTTTACTGATAGCCGCGGCAAGCTTACCGTTATTGAAAAGTCTATCCCCTTTGATATTAAGCGCATATTTTACATTTACGGGGTTGATGAATCTGTACGTGGTGGCCACAGGCACCATACTACCATACAGGCTGCGGTTTGTATACAAGGTAAATGCACCATTTACAACAATGACAGTACGGCTATAGAGATTTTTGAGCTCGATTCGCCTTCTAAATGCCTGATATTAAATCCAGCAGACTGGCATAAAATGTACAATTTTTCGCCCGACGCTATATTGATGGTGCTGGCATCTACCCCATTTGACGCTGCAGATTATATCTACCCCGAATATGAGTAAGATCAGCATTCCATACGAATCGTTAGAGCGCAGTAATGCCAGCTTTATTGAGGGCTATAATCACGTTTTTCAGCAAGTATTATCATCCGGCTGGTATGTGCTGGGGCAGCAGGTTAGCAATTTTGAGCAAGAATTTGCAAACTATTGCGGCACCACCTATTGCATTGGTGTAGCGTCTGGATTGGATGCTATGGTTTTGATTTTAAGGGCTTTCGATTTGCCTGAGAACGCCGAGATTATTGTACCTTCAAATACTTATATAGCTTCTATACTTGCCATAGTTAATGCAGGCTACAAACCGGTTTTGGTTGAGCCTGATTTGCTTACCTATAATATCGACCCCAATAAAATAGCAGCAGCTATCACCCCAAAAACCAAAGCAATACTGCCGGTACATTTATATGGCAAAATGTGCGACATGACCGCTATTAACCAAATAGCCCAAAAACACGAATTAAAGATAGTAGAAGACTGCGCGCAGGCACATGGGGCCATGCATAAGGGGCAAAAAGCCGGCAGCTTGAGTAATGCCGGCGCATTTAGCTTTTACCCCACAAAAAACCTGGGTGCCCTTGGCGACGCGGGCGCTATTACCACCAATGATGCCAACCTTGCAGATCGTTTATTATACCTGCGCAACTATGGCTCTAAAATAAAATATCAAAACAAATTCACCGGCTTTAACTCAAGGCTTGACGAAATACAGGCCGCCTTTTTACGTAAAAAGCTAGAGAAACTTGACGATATAAATAGCCATAAACGCAAACTTGCTCAAGTGTATTTTGATAAATTGGATGATCGTTTTATCAAGCCTTCTGTCCAGGCAGAAAATCAGGATGTATTTCACATTTTTAATATAAGGCATCCAAAACGCGATCTGCTAAAAGGATATTTGCTTGAAAAAGGCATCGGCACAGAAATACACTACCCTATTGCGCCGCACAGGCAAGAAGCTTACAGCGGTATGTTTTCGGGCAAAAATTATCCGATATCTGAAGAAATTCATCAAACTACATTGAGTTTGCCAATAGCTTATTGCCACACGGTAGACGAAATAAACTATGTGGCCGATTGTATTAATAACTTTGAGCATTAATGGATAAGATTATCAACTTATCATACATTTTAACAACTAAAAACAGACTGCCGTTTTTAAAGATCGCGCTGCAAAAACTGCTGGATAATTTACAGCCCGACGAAGAAGTTGTGGTAGTTGATGCGCAAAGTACAGACGGTACGCAGGCATACCTGGCTCAACTTTTTGAAGCCGGAAAAATACACCAATACCTATCAGAACCAGACCGCAACCAGGCACACGGTTGGAACAAAGCCATGTTAATGGCTAAAGGCATATTAATAAAAAAGATAATTGACGATGATGTGTTTTGCTACAGCGCCATACAACAATGTAAGGCCTACATGCTGCAAAACCCGCAGGTTGATGTGGTAATAGCTAATGATATGTCAAGCTTGTTGAACAACCATCAAACCATACATCAACACACCCGATTGAATGAGTTTCAAAAATGGAGAAGCGGGCAGGTACCATCCTTCACTTTTGGCGATGTGCACATGCTTATCAGACAATCGGCCCTAACCTATACCGGCTTATACAGCACCACTTTTACTATGATGGATTGGGAGTTTTCGTTACGCATGAGCTATCTCAAAACCAATATTGCCTATTATACTGGCTACAACGCTTTAACGGTAGCGCACCCGCAATCGGTAACATCGCAGGTTAACCAACAGCGCCTGGCCGAAGAAGGGAAACTTGGGGCGATGCTTTATCAATACCATGGCGATAATAGCGCCATAAGTCATTGGTCAAAAATCAAGGTGTTTATTGGTAACATCGTTTTCAAAAAAAGGCTTGCCGGTAAACTAGGCAAAGCTGTTACAGAAGATATAACCTTAATTTACCAGCATTACTACCAGCACCTGCAACACATTAACAATGCAGGTAATTTTATATTTATTAATTGACACGGATACCATCATTAGACGGGTTTAGGGCAATATCCATCTTATTGGTATTGATATGCCACAGCCGTTTATCGGCGGGCTTTCCAACAGCTTATGCAGACCTTGCACGCCATGGAAAAATTGGCGTAACCATATTTTTTGTTATCAGTGGCTTTTTAATAACCAGCCTGTTATTAACCGAAGAGCAAAAGAATGGTAAAATAAAACTAAGCGCGTTTTACATTAAACGGGCGTTCAGAATTTTACCGGTATTTGTTTTATACACTGCATTTGTATTGCTGATGAAAGATAGCCAGGGCTACACCATCACCAATAATGATTTGCTGCATGTGTTAACTTTTACGGCCAATTTCGATCCGGATAATAGTTGGTTCCTGGGCCATTTATGGACACTATCTGTAGAAGAGCAGTTTTATTTATTATGGCCGGTTCTGTTAATTTTTTGTCGTAAATACATAAAACCAATCCTAATTATTCTGATAGCGTATGGCTGCATAGCCCGGGTAATTGATTTTAAGTTTCCGGCGTATAAGGTTATTAGCCTGTCGCCTTTTTTTATGTATGCTGATGCTATTTTATTGGGCGCGCTGGGCGGTGTTATCAACGCTGAAAATCGCGACTTTAGCCGGCATAAAATATTTCAATACTATCCCTTACAATTATTGGCACTCGGTATAATAACGCTGTTTGTTTACCTATCCGGTTACGGAAAAATGGCCTACATAGCCCTACCCTTTGGCGGGCTGTTTATATCAGTATCTATTATGTTTTTGATATTTGCTTATGTAAACCCTACGCCTAACCTGTTATACAAACTGCTTAACAGCAAAATACTGATACATATTGGTGTATTATCATACAGTATTTATGTGTGGCAGCAGTATTTTTTTGTAGGTAAAGAGCTTGTTTGGTATCGGGTGTGGCCGCTTAATATTTTGGTGATATATGCTATAAGCCTGGCATCATATTATTTATGCGAGCAACCTTTTTTAAGAATGCGCAGGTACGTTTTAAAGTAAATCATTGGCTAAACCGTTAGTAAAACTACATCTGCAGAACGGCCTTGAACTAAGTACCTTTAAAAAAGAGGTATTTGATATAGAGGGTTTGTCTGATGATTTTGATTTTATAGAATCTTCTGATCCGGACTTTATCATTTTTGGCCCTTATGGTAATGACATCCCCCCAAAAGGCAATTATACCCGCATTGGCTATTACTGCGAAAATATTAAACCCGACCTATCTATTTGCGACTGGGCCTTTGGCGTACCGCGCGAGGATGAGGTTAAACACCCGCGCTACAAGCGTATACAATGGCACGGTACAGATCCATCAACACTAATTAAGCCTGATGATTATGGCGCCGAACAAATTGCTACCGAAAAAAAATATTTCTGCAATTTCTTATACTCGCACAAAGTGCCTTACCGCGAAGAGTTTTTCAGGCAGTTATCAAAATACAAAAAGGTTGACGCGCCGGGCAAGTCAATGAACAACATGGCGGGTATTGATACGCTTTATACCGGCAACATGTGGCAGCGCAAACGTCAGTTTCTGAGCGATTATAAGTTTACTATTGCTTTCGAGAATGATATTTACCCCGGCTACCAAACAGAAAAACTGTATGATGCCATGCAGGCCAACAGCATTCCAATTTACTGTGGCGACCCATTTGTAGGCGATATTTTTAACACAGATAGCTTTATAAATGCTACAGAATATCTATCGCCACAAAAAAACAACCTGTTAGGAAAATTGGGACAGATGGATTTTGAGGATATTCGCCCGGCACATTTAACCGGACTGAAATATCGCGTTAAGCGAAAAGTAAAAGCCATAACCCGTAATGTTAACCAAAGGCTACAGTTTAAAAACATGGATTTTAGCCCGGTTATTGAACGTATTATTGAACTGGATACCAATCCTGAATTATACTTGCAATATTTAAAGCAGCCCTGGTTTAAACAAAATAAAACACCCACAAACGCGTCGGCAAGAACAAGGTGGACAGAAATATTTAATGGCAGATAATCCCTTAGTTTCTATCATTATCCCTGCTTACAATTCAGGGCAATTTATAGCCGAAACGCTGGTATCTGCGCTGGCGCAAACCTGGGCCAATAAGGAAGTTATTGTAATAGATAACGGATCGACCGATGACACCATACAGGTATTGGAACAATTTAAGGACCAGATCATCATCATAAAAACAACCCAAAACAAAGGCGCTGCCGCGGCGCGCAATACTGGCCTGGCTATGGCTAAAGGACTATACATTCAGTTTTTAGATGCTGATGACCTTTTAAGCGCCAATAAGATAGAGAGCCAATTGAAGGTGCTTAACCTATCAACCACGCAACTTTCCCTATGCAAAACGGTACATTTTAATAATGGTGATAACCATACGCTGGCCGAGCCGCTTCATAGTTGGTTTGACAAAGACATGGATGACCCGGTTGATTTTTTGGTAAAGCTATATGTCGGCGAAGAAGTGTTACCGGGCTACGGCGGTATGGCAACCGTACACTCATGGTTAACCCCTACGCAACTGATAAAACAGGCAGGCCCCTGGAACGAAGAACTGAGCGTTGATGACGACGGCGAATTTTTTGCAAGGGTGATACTCGCGTCGGATGGTATACGCTATAGCGATGAGGCGCTTTGTTATTACCGCAAATTTACCGATGGACGTTCACTGTCAAGCCAAAAAACATTAAAGGCCCTGCAAAGCAGCATAAAGGCTATTGACTTGAAATATCAGCATCTTAAAACTAAGTTTCCCGCCGAAATTGTTGATCGTATATTTGCCCGTTTTTACTGGTGGACAGGGATTATTGCCTATCCTGAATTTAAAAAACAGTCGGCGCAATGTGTAAATAAAGCAAAGCAGTTAGGCTATAAGGGCCCAAAATATACCGGCGGACCGGCGGGCCAACGCATTGCAAAGCTTTTTGGATGGAAAGCTGCACGCCTGCTGTCTGATATGTACTGGAATAAAAAATGAGCAACAGAGCCGTTATTACCATAGCTACTTCAAAACAACTGTATGTTGATATGGCCTGCAATTTGGCTATGTCTTTTTTGCTTTGGAACGATACTGCTGCCATACAGTTTTTATTGGTGACAGATTGCCCGCAATTCATTCCCAAAAAAATAAAAGACCGCATAACAATTATTGAAGTAGAACCGGGCCAGTTGGGTGAAGGGTTTTCGTCAAAACTACATATGTATAAGCTTAGCACCGCGGCCCAAACCATGTTTATTGACGCCGATTGCCTGGTATACGGCAACCTTAAACCTGCCTTTGAAACCTTTAAAGGGCACGACGTATCTGTAATAGGCTATAACCGTACCGAAGGGCAAAACGTAGGCTTTTGCAAAGACATTGCAACTGTAATTAAAAACACCGGCACCACATATTTCCCCCTGCTGTGTGGTTCGGTCTATTATTTTGAGAAAGGCGATATCGCCCAAAAGGTGTTTGACACCGCTGCGTCCTTATTACCTAACTATCATGACATTGGCTTGGTTAGCCTGCGTGGCAAAGAAAACGAGGAGCCGCTGATAGCCATATCAATGGCCAAACACAACCAGCAACCGGTAAACGATACCGGCCTGATAAAAGCCGACAGGATGTTTTATAATTTTATAGACACTAATGTAATTGAAGGCAAAGCCCGCCTTTGGAGCAACGGAGAAGTACCTATACCAGCGTATTCGACATTGAAACTGGCATTGCCGCTTATTGTACACTTTAACGCTGCATACGCAGAGATATTTGAATATAAGTCTGAAGTGATAAGGCTAAAAAAAATATTTTTGGACAATAGCAGTAAAACTGTGGCAAACCTTTACGCGGCAGGCTTAGCTGTGTTGCCCGGAAAGCTAAAAAGTGCGGCTAAGGGTTTGTTAAGGCCGGTTTATAACTTACTGTTTGGGTATAGAAAGGTAAAAGTATCAAACAGAATATAATACAATGAATATAAGGGCATTGATAAATAACATCACCGGCAGTATAGAAACAACCTCAAACCTGGGCAACGCTGTTAAAAAACTGAGGTGGCTGTATAACAGATCGGGCAATGCTAAAACCCAAATCAGGTTTAAGTTTACTGCCCCTGTCGGAAAAATTGATTTGGTAGTGCGCGACAACGGCGGTGCCGATGCTTTTATAGTTGGCGAGGTGTTTGAACAGCAATGTTATCATTTGCCATTAGCACGGCAAACCGCCCATATTATTGATCTTGGCGCCAATGCCGGTTTTACCGCTGTTTATCTGTCAAAATTATTTCCTGACGCCACTATTGCCTGCGTTGAGCCTATGCCGGGTAATATTGAATTGCTAAGAGAAAACCTTGCCTTAAACAAGGTTAAAGCCTTAATTTTTGAAGCAGCAGCTACCGTTAACAACCAACCGGTTGTAATGGAGGTGGCCGACAAAGACTACGCCAACAAGGTGCATAATATCCCATATGGTAAAACCTTTAGCAAAAACACACTCACCGTGGAGGGTATGAGTATAGATACTATGCTAAGCAAACTTAACTGGCAACAAGTTGATCTGTTAAAGATAGATATTGAAGGTTACGAAGGCATACTATTAAGCACCAACAACAACTGGCTTGAGCGGGTGGCCGTAATTATCATGGAAATACATGAAGGCGTAACCATAGAGTTTATAAAGAGCATAACCGCGCCTTACGGCTTTACCCAGGTTAACTTACAACTAGGTAACTGGGTGCTATCAAAAGACAAGCTATTTTGAAACCAGTTAACCTGTTTTACCAGGAGCCAGACCCCGACCGCTGGATAAAATTTGACCGCTATCCGCGCAGGCTTATCAGGCGTTTGGTGCGTGGCAGGCAACGCCCCGGCGGGGTAATGATGGTAGCTTTAAACCTAATGGAAGGTTTAGATAAGCTGGGCATTCCCTATCGTTTTAATGATTATAGTTATATCCGTAAACATCCCGAAGAAATAGCGTGTATTATAGGCAAACCGCATTTATTGTTTGAAAAAAAATGGGCCAACCCGGTAATTTTAGGCGCGGGCATTTTTTCGCACCCATCAGATCATCCCGGTTTGTTAGAGCAACATCCCAATGTGAAGCGTGTGCTGGTACCCGGCAATTGGATGGTTGATATGTTTGAACCATTTTATGGCGATAAAGTAAAGGCCTGGCCAACAGGTATTGATACCAATAAATGGCAACCCATAGCGGGCACTAAAACTGTCGATTTTTTGATTTATGATAAGGTGCGATGGGACCATGAGTGGTTTGAGGATGAACTGATCAATCCTATTGTGAACATCTTAGATCAGCATAACCTGTCGCACCAAACCATCAGCTACGGGCAGTATACCCATGCCCATCTGAGAGAAAAACTAAGCCAAAGTAAGGCGGTGATATTTTTGTGCGAGCATGAAACGCAGGGGCTGGCCTATCAGCAAATATTGGCAACCAACATCCCCATTCTGGCCTGGGACAGGGGGGGCTACTGGCAAGATCCGGCATACTATCCACATAAGGTTAAATACCAACCGGTAAGTTCGGTGCCTTATTGGGATGCGCGGTGCGGACTTAAATTTACCAGCGCCGGCACTTTTGAAGCACAACTATTAAGTTTTGTAAAACAACGTAACGAATTTGAACCGCGTCAATACATCACTGAAAACCTGACGCTGGAGATCTGCGCTCAAAAATACCTGGACATTTACATGCAGGTGCAAGCCGAATTAAATACTTAATGAAGATATTATTAATAATGGACCCTGGCATACCCGTGCCGCCTCAACTATACGGGGGCCACGAGCGGCTGGTGTACCTTTTTGCCGAAGAATACCATCGCCTTGGTCATGAAGTTACTTTGCTTGCCGGGCCGGGATCGCGCTGTAGCGGTAAAACGGTAACCTTTGGTGTAAATAACCTGCACCGGTCAGCCTTTAGGCGATATCTGGAAGTATTATATGTTTGGTTTTACCTGTTAAAAAATGGCCGCAAGTTTGATCTGGTACATAATTTCGGCAGGTTGATATACTTAATCCCGATACTAAACAGGTCGGTAAAAAAAATCATGACCTACGGGCGGCCGGTATCAACCAAAGGCATCATCGCCATAAATAAACGACCGAACAAAAATTTGATTTTTACCGCCTGTAGCAACTATTGTGTAAGCACCGGCAATGTAGCCGGCACATGGCAAACGGTTTATAATACCATTGATTTTGACGATTACAAACTGTCAGCATCCGTTGATGATGATGCCCCGCTTATGTTTTTGGGGCGATTAGATAAAATTAAGGGCGCGCATACGGCCGTTAATGTGGCCAAAGCTACAGGTAACAGATTGATTATTGCGGGCAACATACCCACCACGCCCGATAACTACCAATACTACAAAGACCACCTTGAACCGTTTATTGACGGTAAGCAAATTAAGTACGTAGGGGCTTTAAACGATGCGCAAAAAAACCTGTATCTGCAAAAAGCAAAGGCCTTGCTATTCCCCATTGAATGGGACGAGCCTTTTGGTATGGTGATGATAGAAGCAATGGCCTGCGGTACACCGGTAATAGCTTTTAAACGTGGATCTGTACCCGAAGTTGTTACAGAAGGTGTTACCGGATTTATAGTTGACCATGAAGCTGAAATGACCGCACGGGTTGAACAGTTAGCTACTATCGACAGAAAAAAATGCAGGCAAGCAGCCGAAACGAGATTTGATGTGAAGATAATAGCGCAACAATACTTAAACCTGTTTAATGGCTAAAAAAATTGTACTGGTTTCGTCGGGGCAGCCATCTTTAAACCCAAGGCTGGTGAAAGAAGCTGATGCTTTGGCTGACGCCGGCTACGCAGTTACCGTTATACACACCTACTGGAATGCCTGGGGAGCCGATTTTGATAAACAATTGTTACCCGGTAAAAAGTGGAAAGCTATTTGCGTAGGTGGCGACCCTAATGAAAATAAGATTCCTTACTTTTTTAGCAGATTAATAAATAAGATAGCCACAAAGGGTAAGCGAAGTGCCTGGGCCGGTATAGCAATTGCCCGCCCGGCCTATTTCCTTATCCGCGAAGCAAAAAAACATAAAGCCGATTTATACATCGGCCACAATTTAGGGGCCCTACCCGCGGTGGTTGCCGCTGCCGAAACCCATAACAAACCATGCGGCTTTGATGCCGAAGATTTTCACCGCAACGAAACAAGCGACGATGCTAACAATGCCGATGTAATGCTAAAATCGCATATCGAAGATAAGTATTTGCCACGCCTAAGCTACTTTAGCACCAGCAGCCAGCAAATTGCTGCGGCTTATAAACAATTGTATCCGGCATTAAACCCGGTAGTATTGTTAAATGTTTTTCCGTCAGATAATAGCGTTGCCGACAAGCGGGTATCTACCGGGCCGTTGAAACTGCTTTGGTTCTCGCAAACCATTGGGGCCAACCGTGGTTTGCAGGATGCGGTTGAAGCCTTGCAGTTGTTAAACAAGTTAAACTTTGAGTTACACATTTTAGGTAGTAAGCTGCATAGTAATGCGGCCTTTATTAATTACTTAAGTAATAGCGGCATCAACCTTAAATTTCATGAACCTGTACCGCCCCAGCAGTTGATAACATTTGCAACTCAATTTGATATAGGCCTGGCCCTTGAGCCTGGTTTTGCCGTAAATAATAACCTGGCGCTTAGCAATAAGATATTTACCTATATGCAGGCAGGCCTGGCCATAATAGCCAGCGACACCGCCGCACAGCAAGATATGTTGAGTAAAAACCCAACTATCGGCTATGTTTATCCAAAGGGGAACGCTACCGCGCTGGCGGCTATTTTATCTGATTACGATAACAATCGCCAGCAACTGGCCCACAACCAAACCCAGGCATTACGGCTTGCGCGCGACCAATATAATTGGGAGACTGAAAGCAAAAAATTTCTGGCAGTTGTTGAGCAAACCCTATCTGCACCAAACAAAAAGCATGGAGCATAAGCAGCAGGCCAAATGGTTTTACGGGGTTGATAGTATAAGGTTTATACTGGCTTTTGTGGTAATGCTTTCGCACTTTGATAATGTGTATGCGCTTAGCTTAAAAACATCGGCCTTGTTGCCTGTAAAGGTGTTTGCTGCCTTTTTAGCTAATGCTTTTGATGGTACATCGGCAGTTATCGCATTCTTTATTATATCGGGTTTTGTAATACATTATCCCAGCAAAAACGGAATAGGTAATGTGTGGCAGTTTTGGATGAGGCGTTTTTTACGGATACTCGTCCCGCTGGTAATTATCATCGCCGCCGGTTCATTTTTTGATCATCCCGAAAAAACAGTTACCTGGAGTTTATATTGCGAACTGATTTATTACGCCATTTACCCGCTATTGTTAAAGATAAATTACAGTTGGCAAACAAAGTTTATAGCCGCATGGATATTGGCCGCGGTATTTATCGGCGTTGGGGCATATCACGATGTGTACGCGTTAATTACACAAGACAACAACCAATACCACGGCTACTACTGGCAATTTGGCAATGGGCTAACCTGGATAATAGGCTTGCCCTGCTGGCTACTGGGCGTTTTAATTGCCGATAAAATAGATCAGCAAAAACCGGTTACGTTTAGCAAAGTGGTTATTTACAGAATTATTGTGTTTGGTATCAGCTGCTTTTGCAGCATGGCTAAGTTTCACCTGCATTTAAGCTACATCATCAGCATGAATATTTTTGCGCTGCTATTGTACAAATGGTTGCGGGCCGAAATAGTGTATTACCGCAACAAGCGGGCAAATGTAACGCTTGAAAAAATGGGTAAGTTTTCGTACTCGCTTTACCTGTGCCACCCATTGATATTTGTGTTGTTAAAGCAATGGATGGCTGTCGATAATTTAACATACGCTTTATTTATAGTGCTAACCGTAACAGCGGCTTATCTATTTTATTTGGTGGTTGAGCGGCCAGCTCACCAATTGGCGCGTGGCATTAACCGTAAATATTTTTCACCGGCATAATTGAAAAAGGTACTCATTATATCGCCATACTTTCCACCCAGCAACACGCCAGATATGCAGCGTGTGCGCATGAGCCTGCCTTATTTCCATCAGTTTGGCTGGCAGGCCGAGGTAGTTATGGTTGATACCCCCTACACCGACTTGCAAAAAGACGAGTTGTTGGTACAAACCATCCCCACCAATATTAATATCCATACCGTAACAGCCTTAAACAAAAAGTGGACGGCGAAACTGGGCTTTGGCAACATCGCTTTCCGGTCGTACGGCGCTTACAAACAAAAGGTAAATGAATTACTAAGCCGTGAGAAATTTGACCTGATCTATTTCAGCACCACTCAATTTGCCATTTGCACTTTGGGGGCCTACTGGAAAAAACGCTTCGGCATACCTTATGTGATAGATATGCAAGACCCCTGGCATTCAGAATATTACCGCGACAAGCCGAAAGACCAGCAGCCGCCAAAATATTGGTTATCCTATCGTCTTAATAAATATCTTGAGCCAAAGGCTATGCTACAGGCCGATGGGTTAATTAGTGTGTCTGCCGATTATATTAATGATCTTAAAAGCCGTTATCCGCAGATAAAAAACATCCCTGCTGCTACCATCACCTTTGCCGGTTTTAAGCCAGATTTTGATGTGGCCGCGCGTAATAAAGATCAATTTAAAACCCTGCTTAACCCGTCCTTTAAAAACATGGTTTATGTAGGCCGTGGTGGTACAGATATGCATAGCGCAATTGCGCCGCTTTTTGCTGCTTTAAGTCGTTTAATTAGTGAGCAGCCCGAAGTGGGTAACCAAATAAGGTTAAATTTTATTGGCACCAGCTATGCCCCTGCCGGCCAGGGAACAGAAACTATTATGCCACTGGCACACATTTGGGGTGTGGCAGATAATGTGGTGGAGATTACTGAACGGATAAGCTATTTTAATACACTCTCTGTACTGCAACAGGCCGACGCGTTATTTATCCCCGGCTCTGACGATCCGCGGTATACTGCGTCTAAAATTTACCCATACTTATTAAGCGGCCGGCCATTACTCACGGTATTCAACTCAAAAAGCCCGGCAATACAAGTATTGAGCGATTGTGGTGGCACGCATAACTATAGTTATGACGCAACTGCCAACCTTAACATCAACATAAAAAAATTTATAACGGCGCTCGTCAACAACCAACTTGCCACGCCTGTTTATAATGATGCCTGCATGGATAAACACTCGGCACTAAACATGACCAAATTACAGTGCCTGCTATTTGATAAGGTTTTAGCCCAATGATTATAGCCGCTTTAGATAAACCTTTGTCAAAAAGCAGATTTGCCGCCTTAGATGGCCTGCGGGCATTTGCTGTTTTAGGTGTGCTGTGGATACATATATGGACGGTTCATGGCAACCCCAGGTATGTAGTTGGTAAGCTTGACCTTGCCTCTGTACTGGCTTTGGGCGGAAACGGTGTCGACTTGTTTTTTGTGATAAGCGGGTTTTGTATGTATTACTTTTATGCCGGTAACAGGCAATTTTGCTATGCTGATTTTGGCGCCTTCTTAAAAAAAAGATGGATCAGGCTATCACCGGCCTTTTATACAGCTTGCCTGGTTTATATCATTGCTAAACTCACCCATGATGGTTCATATCCGTTTTTAAAAAGCGCGTTAACCTGCCTTACTTATCAAAATGCCTTATTTTCGGCTTACAACCCCGAAGGTATACTATGGTCTTTAACACCCGAGTGGCAATTTTACATCATCGTCCCCTTTTTATTAATTTATCAAAACCGGTACGGTTTTATAAAAAGCTTTACTGTAATAACCATTTGCCTTTTTGCTATCGCGATAGCCGGCGTAATGTTTCTAAAGTCGGGGTCTGACATATTAAGCAGCCAGATATTTTTTAGATACTTTGAATTTATGTGGGGCATACTGGCAGGCAGGCTTCTTTTATTGCAGCCAAACTTAAAGTTACCATATAAGGCACTATGGCTTATTGGTTTTATACTTATTACCTATGCGGGCCGGGTGCTTATATCAAAACCAGTATTAATGTTAAGTACCAATTACTACAACTTGTTTAAGCTATTGGGTTTTACAGTAATGGGCTTCGGTTTCAGTGGTATTATATATCTTGCATTAACATCGAAACAAAGGCTCAAAAATTTCCTGGGCAATAAGGTATTTAGTTTTATCGGAAAAATATCTTTCAGCCTTTACCTGTGGCATGGCCTGGTACATAGGCCGGTTTGCAATTGGGTTATAATTTTGTTTCCCAATACAAGCGGCATAAGTTTGCCTGTTATCAGCTTTTTTATAAGTTTAATAATATTGATTCCGCTATCGGCAGCAAGTTATTACTTGCTAGAGCATAACTTTATGGCGCGTAATAAAACAAGTAACCACAAATGAAAAGATACGTACAGTACGGCTGCGGTTTTACAGCACCAAACGGGTGGATAAACTACGATGCATCGCCAACCCTTCGCTTTGAAAAAATGCCGCTGCTGGGCAAATTTTATACCCGCAATAGCCAGCGTTTTCCGGCAAGTGTAAAGTACGGCAACATTGTAAAAGGTTTACCTGAGCAGGCTAACAGCTGCGACGGCGTTTACTGCTCGCACGTGTTAGAGCATTTGGCTTATGCCGATTTTGTACAGGCCCTAAAAAACACCTACACCATATTAAAACCCGGCGGCGTTTTCAGGGGCGTGGTGCCTGATTTGAAAGCGGCTGTTACTGATTACCTGGACACTTTTAATACAGAACCCGCCCCGGCCAATAACCTTATGCGGGGCACCATGCTGGGTATAGAAACACGCGGCACGGGGCTGGCAGCGGCAGTAAAAGGCTTGTATGGCAACTCAAAACACTTGTGGATGTGGGATTATAAATCGCTGGCGCATGAGCTGGAGAAGGTTGGCTTTAAAAACATTTGCCCAATAACGTTTGGCGATGCTGATGATGCAGCCTTTGCATTGGTTGAAGAAGAAGATAGATTTTATAAGGCAGCAGCCTTTCAATGCCAAAAATAATGCGACTGGCAATAGTAACCACCCATCCTATTCAATATTACGCGCCGGTGTTTAAGCTATTGGCCGCTAAAGTTGAATTAATGGTGTTTTACACCTGGGGCCAGGCATCGGTTACAAAGCATGACCCCGGCTTTGGTAAAACCATACAGTGGGATATTGATCTGTTAGAAGGATATCCATACCAATGGGTAAACAACACCGCGGCCCATGCCGGGACACATCATTTTAAGGGGATTGATACACCCGATCTTATCAACCAAATAAACAACTGGAAACCAGATACCCTGCTGGTTTACGGTTGGGCCTACAAAAGCCACTTAAAGGTTCTAAGACATTTCAAAAACAAAATTCCGGTACTTTTCAGAGGCGACTCGACACTATTGGATGAACAACCGGGGATAAAAAATTTACTGAGGAAGATTTACCTGCGCTGGGTATATAAACATATTGACTATGCCCTTTACACCGGCACCAATAACAAAGCCTACTTTAAAAAGTACGGGCTAACAGATAAACAGCTATTGTTTACCCCACATGCTGTTGATAATGAACGCTTTGCTTTAGACAGAGCCAAAGAAGCATTGCAATTAAAGCAACAACTTAATATTGACCCCAACGCTGTAGTAATACTTTTTGCCGGCAAACTTGAAGAAAAAAAAGCCCCCGATTTATTGTTACAGGCGTTTATTAACTTAGCCCAACCCAGTGTACATTTGCTTTTTGTTGGCGATGGTGCTTTGCTTTCTGATTTAAAACAGCAGGCATCAGCGCAGCCTAACGTGCATTTCATGGGCTTTCAAAACCAGCGTTATATGCCGGTAATTTACCAGGCTTGCGATATATTTTGCCTGCCATCAAAAGGCCCAGGCGAAACCTGGGGGCTTGCCGTTAACGAAGCTATGGCCTGTGGAAAGGCCATACTGGTGTCAAACAAAGTAGGCTGTGCAATTGACCTTGTTGAGCCCGCTGTAAACGGATATATCTTTAACGCCGATAATGATATAACAGAAAAATTGGGCGCTTTGCTAAGTAAAACCAGGCAAGAGCTGACATTAATGGGGAAAGCATCAGCACAAAAAATAGCCCGTTGGGATTTTACCACACAGGTAAATAGTATTGTTAATTATAAAAAATGAGCGAAACCAGTAAACCCTTTGAGCGGTACTTGTTACTATACCTACCCTGGGCGCTGGCAGCGCTGTTTAGAGACGAAACCGTGCTGTCTTACTTTACAGCATGGCTTGGTTCGTTTTTCATATTTTACATTTCCTACAGCGGTTGGATAAAACCACTTCCTAAAGACCGCCCTATTGCAGAGCAATTAATGCGCCCCATATTTTTGGTACAGATAATTTTTGTTGGCTACATGGCCTGCAGCTCTATATTTTATTTTCTTGACCTATTGG
>JAZKET010000026.1:72142-79085 GCA_040386815.1 Bacteroidota bacterium
CACCGGCATATTGGCTATGATGAAGTATCCTATCGAAAAAAAGTTTAAGGTAGATAATTTGAAGCTGGCCAACATATTAATGGTCATTGCCATTATATTTCTACCATTATCGTCGGTTGCTTTGTATATCAACGGTTTATCGCAGTTTTCTGGGCAATTTGGCTCTTTAAGCTTTATAGCGGGTACATTGGCTCTGGCTTTTGCAATACCGCTTAACAAGGTATTTAATACCCTATTTTGCCTGTTTTTATACTTTGTAAACTTCTATCAGGCGCTAACATCAGGCTTTAAAGAACCTATTATTATCAGTGTTTTGGTGTTGGGGGTATTTTTGTATCCAAGCTATAAAAAGGCAGTTACGCTTACGTTTATACCTGCGCTATTAGTACTTTTTGCGCTGCTGCCTACTTATAACAGCGTTTTCAGATCAAACGCCTGGTCTGATAATGTTGCGTCTGAGGATGCTTACAAACTTGCGCTTGACGCCGCCTTAAATGGCGACGAAGACCTTAAAGACGAAACCACATGGGGCTTTTTAGTTTACCGGCTAAGTGAGATAAATATGTTTACCACTTTTGTACAATCTACACCAGAGTATATTGACTTTTACGGATTTCAGCTAATAGAGCAGTCTGTAACGTCTGTAATTCCGCGTGTTTTTTGGCCCTCAAAACCTATTACAGAATCAATGGTGATGGAAAGGGTTTACAATGCCGGTGTGGCATATCGGGGGTCAAACGTATCGGCCAAACCTGCGTATATTGTTGATGGATATCTATCCGGGGGTACCATAGGCATTATACTGGCGTTATTTATTTATGGTGCTGCGGCGCAGCTTATATCTCAAAAAGCAGAACAATTATTTGGTGGCTATATACTGGGCACCGCGTTGATATTTACAGGGCTGTTCCAGATATTTTGGCGCGGGCTAAGCTTTGAATTTTTATTGAACTCGGTTTTTTGGAGTTACGTAACTATGATAGTGCTGCACCGCGTTTTAAAAAGACGTAATATTTTAGAAGAGGTTTGAAAATACTACAGGTAAACGCGTCATACAAACCGGCTTATATTTATGGCGGCCCTACCATGTCTGTAGCTAAATTAAGCGAAGAACTGGTAAAGGCCGGACTAGAAGTAAGCGCATACACCACAACCGCCAACGGCGATACCGAGCTGCCCGTTAATTGTAATGAACCTACATGGGTTGACGGTGTCGCGGTAACTTATTTTAGGCGTATCACGAAAGATCATACACACCTGTCGCCTTCTCTACTTATTAAGCTGTGGCGCACAGCACGCTATTTTGATGTAATACATATTCATGCCTGGTGGAATTTAGTATCGGTATTTGCGGCATTAATTGGTGTGTTAAAGAAAGTGCCCGTAGTAGTGTCGCCACGTGGCACTTTAAGTGGCTATTCGTTCAATAATAAAAATCAGGGGGCAAAAAGTTTGTTGCATAGTTTATTAGGTAAACGCTTACTTAAGCAATCTTATCTACATGCCACATCACCCGCAGAACAGAAAGATCTTTTAAACATTGTTCAGCCTGTCGGGATATTTAACATTCCCAACTTTGTTAAAATAGCACAAACATCCGCACAAAAAAAAACTGGCGGCCCGGTTTTAAAACTGCTGTTTCTTTCGCGCATAGAAGAAAAAAAAGGACTTGATATATTATTGCACGCCTTGCCGCATATTGCCGTACCTTACCACCTAACCATTGCCGGCAGTGGCGACGAAAGCTACATTGAAGTACTAAAAAACATAGCCCACTATAATAAAACGGCTCAGCATATTAGCTGGATAGGCTTTCAGAACGATAATAAGTTTGATGTTTATGCCGATAATGACCTGTTGGTTTTACCATCGCATAATGAGAACTTTGGCAATGTAGTTATTGAGAGCCTAAGCGCCGGCACGCCTGTATTAATAAGCCAGCAGGTAGGCCTTACAGATTATGTAGTAGCAAACAATCTGGGATGGTTTTGCCAAACAAACGCAGCTTCGGTAAGCGATATCATCAATCATATCGCGTTAAATGAAAGGGACCAACTGGCTGCAATTAAAGCAAATGCGCCGGCCCTTATTCATCGCGATTTTGATGACGACAAGCTTGTGCAAAAATATATAGATATGTATCAGCAAATAACCACCAATGGCCGATTATAAAGATTATGGTTTTCACGAAAGCGGGCCTGCCCATACCTTTCAATACCTGCAACAACCGATATTGGATATGCTGGCAGATAATAGTGATAGACGCATACTTGACTTAGGTTGCGGTAATGGTTACCTGGTTAATTATTTACTGAGTAAGGGATACGATGCTTTCGGAACAGACGCATCCGCCGAAGGCGTAGCCATTGCCAAACAAACCAATGCAAACAGGTTTTATTTGCAAGACCTATCAACCGGTAAATTACCAACAGAGCTACAGGATAAGCAATTTGATACGGTAATATCTACCGAAGTTATTGAGCATTTGTATGACCCGGCAGGGTTTATTAATTTCTGTAAAAGATGCCTTGCACCGGGTGGCGAAATCATTATATCAACGCCCTATCATGGCTATCTGAAAAACCTGCTGTTAAGTTTGTTTAACAAATGGGATACGCACCTAAACCCAATGTGGCACGGGGGGCATATTAAGGTATGGTCGCGCAATACATTGAGCAAGGCGCTTACCGAAGCTGGTTTTACGGTAACCGGCTTTACCGGTTGCGGACGGATTCCGTACTTTTGGAAATCAATGATCATAAAAGCAAAACTGGATTGAGCGCACCATACTCATTTATTGTATTAACCTTTAATGAGGAACAGCATTTGCCTCGCTTTTTGCAGTCGGTAGCTGGCTTAAATGCTCCTGTTTTTGTGGTCGATTCTGGGAGCACAGACGGCACACTCAAAATTGCAGAAGATTTTGGGGCGATGTCATTGTACAACGCGTTTGAAAACCATCCCAAACAGTGGGATTTCGCGCTAAAAAACTGCGCTATAAAAACCCCATGGGTGATATGCCTTGACGCCGACCAGGTAGTGACACCAGAGCTAAGAGATCAACTTGCAAACTTTAAAGACGCCGACCATACCGACATTAACGGTATTTACTTTAACCGCAAAAACTTTTTTAAAGGCCGCTGGATAAAGCATGGCGGCTATTTTCCGTTTTACTTGCTAAAGATGTTCAGGTTTGGTACTGGTTACTCTGATTTGAGCGAGAAAATGGACCATCGTTTTGTAGTACCGGGTAAAACCGAGATTTGGAAACAGGGCCATTTGTTAGAAGAAAACCTAAAAGAAAACAACATTAGTTTTTGGATAGCCAAGCATAATCGATACAGCGATCTGGTTGCCCAGCAGGAAGTTGAACGCATGCAAGTGCTTGCTACACAAACCGAGCAGCCACGATTTTGGGGATCGCCGAATGAACGTAAGGCCTGGTATAAAAACAGGTGGTATAAGCTGCCGCGATACGTAAGGCCAGCTTTGTATTTTACACAGCGTATTATATTTCAGCTGGGTATATTAGATGGCCGAACCGGGGTGATCTTCCACTTTTTACAAGGATTTTGGTTTAGGCTGGTAGTTGATATTAAGATAGACGAATTATTAAAACAGCAGGCAAATGACAGACAAACAAAATAACCCCATGAAATTTGCGGCATGGTTTGTAGCCCTGTTTGTTGTGTTTTACTACGGCAATATTTTCTTTTTTGGCCTAACCAGCCCGGGTAAATATTACAGCCCTTTTTTAGCCAACCACTTAAACTACATACAAGGCCTGCGCTGGGTATTGTTAAAATGCAGCGCCTTTATTTTAAATAGCCTTGGTTACACTACCGTAACTAATAATTACGACCTTTTGGTTGCCGGTCATGGCGTTATCAGGCTGGTATACTCATGTTTGGGTTTAGGGGTTATCAGCTTTTTTACAGCCTTTGTGCTGGCCTATCCAAAACCAACTAAAGCAAAGGTTATATTCATCGCGGCAGGCATTTTAGCTATAGAGTTACTAAATATTATCCGCTTTGTGCTGTTGGCGCTGTTTTGGACCAGGGCCGATAACGAGGTGGTTGACCATCACACCATTTTTAATATGCTGATGTATGTCATCATCGGCATAAGTCTGTACTTTTGGGTAAAGGCTGATATCGCACCAAAAAAACAACATGCCGCAAACTGATCTTAAAAGTTATAATAACCACCCTTATTACCCGGGAGCAGGTATAGTAAAGCGCTTGTTATGGCACTATATAAACGCCTTTGTTTTTAAATCGGGCTTGTTACCCGTTTACGGTATTAAAGTGGCTCTGCTACGTTTATTTGGCGCTAATATTGGCCTCAATGTTGAGATAAAACCTAACGTAAACATTAAATACCCATGGAACTTAACTATAGCCAACAATGTATGGATTGGCGAAGAAGTTTGGATTGATAACCTGGTGATGGTAACCATTGGCTCAAATGTTTGCCTGTCGCAAGGAGCTTTATTGCTTACAGGTAGCCATAACTACAAGAAAACATCGTTCGATTTAATAACCGGCAGCATTCTTTTAGAAGATGGTGCATGGATTGGCGCTAAAGCAGTGGTTAATCAAGGGATTACCATAGGCAGCCACGCGGTACTTACTACAGGTTCGGTAGCTACAAAAGATCTGGACGCTTATGGCATTTACCAGGGGAATCCGGCGGTAAGGGTTAGGGATAGGGTGATAGAAGCCGGTTAACCGCTTACCTGTACGACGTTTGACTCACCCCGGCGACGCTACGCTGGCCGACCCTCTCTTCGCTGCGCGGAAAGAGGGTTATTTTTCGGGGATAAAAGATATTGGAAATTTAAAAGCCCTCTTTCCGCCGAAGGCGAAGAGAGGGCAGAGCGAGCGAAGCAATGCTCGGGTGAGTTATCGCCATCAGACATCTATACCCAGTAAAGCGGATAAAAGTTAGTTATAAAAAAAGACCTCTTTGCTTTTGCAAAGAGGTCTTTTTTTATAACTGGCTTTCTGAGCATAGCGAAGAATCTACCAAGCGGCAGATACTTCGTTCCTCAGCATGACAAGCTTTGTAGGTTTGAACAACCTACTGGCTAACAATCTCTTTCCAAAGTAAATCCTTCAACCCATCAATGTTTTTCTGCGCTACCGACGATATAAATATCGAAGGGATATCTGTTGGCACCTGTTGTTTCATTTCGGCAACAAGCTCATCGTCCAGCATGTCAGATTTTGTTATGGCTAACACACGTGGTTTGTGCATTAGTTCGGGGTTGTATTCGTTTAGCTCGTGCAGTAAAATATCGTACTCTTCCTGTATGGTGCGTGTTGTATCCGCCGGAACCATAAATAACAGCACCGCGTTACGCTCAATGTGTTTCAGGAAACGGATACCCAGGCCCTTACCTTTTGAAGCACCCTCAATGATGCCCGGAATATCGGCCATAACAAACGATTTGTTGTTACGGTAAGCCACAATACCCAGGTTAGGCACCAATGTGGTAAAGGCATAATCAGCAATCTCCGGCTTAGCAGCCGATACTACCGACAGCAAGGTTGATTTACCCGCGTTAGGGAAACCCACCAAACCAACATCGGCCAAAATTTTAAGCTCAAGTATGTTCCAAACCTCCTGCCCTTCTTCGCCGGGTTGGGCAAAGCGCGGGGTTTGGCGCGTAGCACTTTTAAAGTTGGCATTACCCAAGCCGCCACGGCCGCCTTTGGTTAAAATCTTGGTTTCTCCGTCTGTGTTTATCTCGAACAAGATCTCGCCTGTCTCAGCATCGCGGGCAATGGTGCCCAATGGTACTTCCAATATCTCGTCTCTACCGGTTTTACCGCTGCTTAATGAGCTGCCCCCATCATCCCCTGCCCCGGCAATAACATGTTTCCTGAATTTAAGGTGCAGTAAGGTCCACAACTGGGCATTACCTTTTACAATAACGTGACCGCCACGGCCGCCGTCGCCGCCATCAGGTCCGCCGGTTGCAGTATGTTTGTCGCGGTGTAAGTGCGCTGAACCTGCCCCACCTTTACCAGAGCGGCAGCAAATTTTTACGTAATCGACGAAGTTGGTTCCGGACATATCTCTTTTATTTTTTGTCCGAAAGTCTGAAAGTCCGAAAGTCCGAAAGATGGTTATATGCAACCAGTTTCGGACTTTCTAACTTAAACTCGTAAGGACTATTTATACTTTTCCGGAATACCGACCTGCGGACTTCCGGACTAAATTCTTCCCGACTTTCGGACTTGCCGACTTACGGACTAATAAGAAGCAATTACACCGTCAATAGCGCCGAAGATCTCGTCTATTGAACCAATGCCGTTAATGCTTGTAAATTTGTTTTGATCTTTATAAAAACCGGCAACAGGCGCGGTTTTGTCATTATATTCTTTAATACGCTTGCGTATAACCTCAGGATTAGCATCATCCGGTCGGCCAGAATCTTTACCTCTTAATAAAAGGCGGGTTTCTAACTCATCATCATTAACCTCAAGGGCAATCATGCCAGAAATAGCCGATTGTTTACTAGTTAACAGGTTATCTAAAGCCTCGGCTTGTGCCACAGTACGCGGAAAGCCGTCAAAAATAAAACCTTTAGCGTCTTTGTTGGCATCTAACTTATTGCTTATCATACCAATAACAACAGCGTCAGGCACTAATAAACCTTCGTCCATTAGCTTTTTAGCTTCAAGGCCAAGTGCAGTTCCCTGCGAAATTTCGCCGCGTAACAAGTCGCCTGTCGATAGGTGTATCAGACCAAATTTGGTAATAAGTTTTTGTGATTGAGTACCTTTCCCGGCGCCTGGCGGGCCAAATAATACTAAGTTGAGCATGGGCGTTTAAAAATTAAAAGCCTTCCGGTATATATACTGAAAGGCTTAAATTAGCGTGCACTTGTAGGGATTCGAACCCCAAACCTTCTCATCCGTAGTGAGATGCTCTA
>JAZKET010000027.1:0-6686 GCA_040386815.1 Bacteroidota bacterium
CACTTGCGCCATCAAACATCCGCAAGCTAAATTTGCAGGCACCCATAATACTAAAGCCCGGCACCATATCAAAAAAGCTGTTTGAAAAAACGTTGAGCCAATATGAGCGTAACGATTTTGTAGAATACCTTTCAAGTATATTTAATCATGAAACGGTTAACCGCCTGCTCGAAGATTACCACATAGGCACCGCCAAACACTGGCCGCATGCCACGATATTTTGGCAGGTAGACCGCAAAAATGATATCCGCACGGGCAAAATTATGCTGTACGACCCCTACACCGGCAAGCGTGTTAAGCAACCCTATGCCCACATCACCTGGGTACATAAACTCATTAAAGAACCCGACTTTAACCTGAAACAATGCTTTTTTGGCGAACACCTGCTATACCCCGGCGATAAAACGCCCGTAGCCATTGTAGAAAGCGAAAAGACGGCAATCATAGCCGCAGGCTACATGCCCGAATACGTTTGGATAGCCGCAGGTAGCTTAGAGGGCCTTAACGCCGACAAATGCCGTGTACTACATGGCCGTGATGTAATGCTGTTCCCCGATGCGGATGCTTACCCAAAATGGGAAGAAAAGATGCGCAAGCTACAGATCAAAATGCCCGGCACCCGTTTCGCCATATCCAACTATCTAAAAGATGCCAGCCCCGATTACCGCCAACAAGGCCTTGACCTTGCCGACTGGATGGTATGCACCGCAAAGCAAAAGGAGTTGACTGAATAATTCCAATCGTCCGTTCGTTCCGCTATGTGTCTGTAAAGTAGCGGACGGACGGATTGAAAATTAATTTAATTTTTAAATGAAACATTCGCCATCGAACAATATATAACATCAAGAGCCGCTAAAATTCTCTTGCTAATAAGATGAAGAAGTTTCAAATAAAAAAGGTTATTAGCCACCCATTGTTTATTGCTGTCGCGATTGAGCTGATTAAACACGTTTTTAAAAGCTAATTCGTGGAATAGAAAAATTCTCAAAGAATGGGCTTTCTAGAAATATATGTGTCATTTAAAATAGGCACAATGGCCTGTGTTATAGAAATAATATTAAATAGATTCACTTGCTGCTATGTTGCTTAGTAAGTCACTATATTTATAGTTATGAATGAAGAGTTAGTTTTGAAGCGCCTTGCGTTAATAAAGTATTTATATATGCAAGGTGTTGAAGTCTCGAAACATCCTGAAAATATTGCATTTCATTCGGTGCTGCTTTTTCATGACAGTATTGAAATGTTTTTGAAATTGGCGGCGACCTACAAAAATGTTAAATCAGATAAATTTTCATTCATTGAGTATTGGAACAACATTCCAGAGTTGACTTTGAAAGGTTCAATGGAAAGTTTAAATAAAGTTAGAGTTAACTTGAAACACTATGGGCAAATCCCCTCGAAAACTGACCTAGAGTTTGCCCGCGTAAATTCTACTGATTTTTTTACTCAAAACACGAAAATAATATTTGAAAAAGAGTTTGCCGAAATTTCCTTATTTGATCTTATCAAATATGAGAAGACTAAGAAATCTTTGATTAATTCACAATCCAGCTTAAAGGAGGGCAAGTTCTCTGATAGCGTTGAAGCATCAACTATTGCATTCTATGAGCTTTTAGGTGACTATCAAAAAAGTAAATCAGAGTATTATAGCGAGAATACATTTCAATTCTATAAAAAGATAAGACTCTTTGGGAGTGACTTTGAAAGCGAAGTTAAAAGCTTAAAACCGACTTTTGACCAAGTTATAGATAAAGTAAATGAAAGTTTAGATAGTCTAAGCGAGGGTTTAACTATCATAGCCTTAGGAATAAACTATCGCAAGTACACAAAATTCAAAAAATTAACCCCTCATGCCATTCAGACTAATGATGGAGAGTATCATTTGTCAATTTACGGCGATAGAATTTGGGATTATATGAACTGCCAATTTTTAATTGACTTTGTCCTTGAATCTGCGATTACTGTTCAAGACTTTGACTATGAATTAGATTCAATTAGACCAAGTAGTGAGGATCCTTTTATGATAACAAAAGTAAATTGATCATTGCTGGCGCATTCGTGCTGCGTATGTCGTATATATGGTTATTTTGCAAAAAAATACCTCATTGCGATAATAAGTGGACGACAAACTATTAAGGAAAGCATCCCCAAAAGCCAATGTAGATATGGGGCCACGGTTATTTTAAATAAACTGGTAACAAGAATGAAAACGATAACTGAAGGAAACCAAAAAGCAGTCAGCCTAGTGGCAAATCGAGAATACCTTTGTCGTTCCAAAATATTTTGTGTCTTCTCCTGAATATCAAGTTGTTTAACGGCCATTTTTCTTCTCTAATTAAAATCTAAACAAAGTTATCCATAAAAACAAGTGAAAAAAGTGCTTTTTTTTGCTAGCTAAAAATGCCCTATTTCTTAAGTATTTATAGGTAAAAACGAACTTTTTATCGATATTTTGATTTAATTAGATTAAAAAATAGCGTCTTAAATTAGAGCGGTAAAACGCGCGTCAAAAAAATATCCCCTAACTGGACGAAGTTTAGCGCAGCGTAACTTCGACCTACATTCTTGCAAGCATTCTGCTTGCGTGTAGATCCTGCATGCAAGTTGAAAACTTGCCTGCATTTTAGGTCTAAGTTACATTTCATTAAACTTCGACCAGTATAGAGGTGAAGCGTCTGCCCGTTCTACAAGCGTCCGTAATCTTGCGGACGGACACCCCCACCGCACATTTTGTTGGTGATAACACACAACAAAGGCAGGCGCGCAAATCCTGTAATCCTCAAATCCTGCAAACGGCGTGGCCCTCTTTAACACCGTTAAAAAACAATCACACAGTTAAAAATCATGGTTCAGACAAAGGCCATTGCGCTGGCCGCGTTAGGGATTGCAACGGATACCTGCCGTGCGTGGGGCTGGCGCGTCGGCCGCGCTTAATGCCTGCAGGCGTATGAGTGGAAAGCCCGGCCCGCAGGGAACGCCATGATTGGTATACCGGTTGGGCCGTAAATGGGGCGGTTAGGTTAATGGTTCCATACCAGGCTGTCGGTATCAAACTCCAGATACTTAAAATCGATGTGAGTACCTCCCTTTTTTATGGTGTGCGTTTCGGGGGTACTGCCGGTGGTCGGGGTGCTTGATTGCGTAACCCTATCAGGATAAATGATGTGGAACCTTGCCCGCACGGTGAGCTTTTTGGCAGTTTTTAATTTATATATAAAGTAGTTGGTGCTATCAATTTGGGCATAGCTGCCGTTAACGTATGCCGTAAAATTCAGGGCCTTTTCGTTATCAAACTTTGCTTCGATAATGGCTTTGTTATCGTCGTCGGCTTCAAATTCGCCGTTGGAGGCTTGGTCTAAGGGCGAGTAGGCAGTTAAATAGGCCCTAACGCCGTCAGAGTCTTTAGCTAATGTCAATGTAGGGAAGCCGGGATTGCGGCTGCCGATATTGAAATAAATATAATCAGACTCAACCTCGGCCAGGTAGGTTGTGTCCAGCGTCATGTCGTCTTTGATTGTGCTGTAGTGCCACTTTTTGGGGTCTTTAACCGTTGCAAACTCACCATCGCACGAAGACAGGCCGGTAACAATTGCAGCGAAAAGCAGCACGGGTAGAAAATACTTTTTGAAATAATAGCGGTACATGATGATATATTAACGTGGGAAAATAACAAAAAAAACGCCCCGACCAAAAAGTCGAAGCGTCTCTTTAAAAATATTTAAACCTTTTAGCTTTCGCCTTTAACCTTTCGGCCTTAAGCTTGAGCCTGGTTACGGCGGATGATGTTTAACGCGCCACCTGCTTTGAACCACTCGATTTGCTGCGCGTTGTAGGTATGGTTAACCGCGAAGCTGTCTTTGGTGCCGTCTTTGTGGTGCAATACAACGGTTAGCTGTTTGCCCGGTGCAAATTCGGTTAAGCCGGTTATGTCAATTTTATCGTCCTCAAGGATCTTGTCGTAATCGGCAGTGTCGGCAAAGGTGATGCCCAGCATGCCTTGTTTCTTCAGGTTAGTTTCGTGGATACGTGCAAATGATTTTACCAATATGGCACGCACACCCAGGTGACGTGGCTCCATAGCGGCATGTTCGCGCGATGAACCTTCGCCATAGTTTTCGTCGCCTACTACAACGGTGCCTATGCCGTGCGCTTTGTAATCGCGCTGGGTGGCAGGTACCGGGCCGTATTCGCCGGTTAGTTCGTTTTTAACGCTGTCGGCCGTATTGTTAAAGTAGTTAATGGCGCCTATCAGCATGTTATTACTAATGTTATCCAAATGGCCGCGGAACTTTAACCACGGGCCGGCCATACTGATATGGTCGGTAGTACATTTGCCTTTGGCTTTAATTAACAGTTTAAGGCCGGTAAGGTCTGTACCCTCCCAAGGCTTAAACGGATCTAACAACTGCAGGCGTGATGACGAAGGGCTAACCAAAACAGATACCTGGCTGCCGTCTTCGGCTGGTGCCTGGTAGCCTGCATCTTCTACCGCATAACCTCTAATAGGCATTTCAAGGCCTAGTGGCTCGTCCAGTTTTACCTGCTCGCCTGCTTCGTTGGTCAGGTAGTCGGTAAGCGGGTTAAAGGTTAAATCGCCGGCAATAACTAAAGCGGTTACCACCTCTGGCGATGCTACGAAAGCGTGTGTATTTGGGTTACCGTCCTGACGCTTGGCGAAGTTACGGTTAAACGAGGTAATGATAGAGTTACGACGCGTAGGATCATCAGTATGACGTGCCCACTGGCCAATACATGGGCCGCAAGCGTTAGCCAATACCACACCACCCATTTTACCGAAAGTATCCAGGTAGCCATCACGGTCGACCGTGTAGCGTACCAGTTCTGATCCCGGGGTAATGGTAAACTCGGCTTTAACTTTCAAGCCTTTATCAATAGCCTGTTTAGCTATAGAAGCCGAACGGGTAATATCTTCGTAAGATGAGTTGGTACATGAGCCTATCAAACCAACTTCTAACACTTCGGGCCAGCCATTTTCTTTAACCGCAGTAGCGAATTTAGAGATCGGCCATGCCAAATCAGGCGTAAACGGACCGTTAATGTGTGGTTCCAGTTCGCTCAGGTTAATTTCGATCACCTGGTCGAAATAGTTAGCCGGGTTGGCGTAAACTTCAGCGTCGCCGGTTAGGTGCTCTGCAATAGCGTCGGCAGCGTCGGCAATCTCGGCACGTTGGGTACCGCGCAGGTACTCGGCCTGTTTAACATCGTACCCGAAGATAGAGGTAGTAGCGCCAATTTCGGCACCCATGTTACAGATGGTACCTTTACCTGTGGCAGACAGCGATTGCGCGCCTTCGCCAAAATATTCAACTATAGCACCGGTACCACCTTTTACGGTAAGTATGCCGGCCACTTTTAAGATAACGTCTTTTGCTGATGCCCAGCCCGACAGTTTACCGGTAAGCTTAACACCAATCAGTTTAGGGAATTTTAGCTCCCATGGCAAGCCCGCCATTACGTCGCAGGCATCGGCACCGCCAACACCAATGGCCACCATACCCAAACCACCCGCGTTAGGCGTGTGGCTATCGGTACCTATCATCATACCGCCCGGGAAAGCATAGTTTTCCAGAACAACCTGGTGAATAATACCTGCACCCGGTTTCCAGAAACCAATGCCGTACTTATCGCTTACCGATGCCAGGAAATCATAAACTTCTTTGTTGACATCAATAGCTGTACTTAAATCTTCGACAGCACCAATTTTAGCTTGGATCAGGTGATCGCAATGTACGGTACTTGGCACAGCAACCTGTGGGCGACCGGCTTGCATAAACTGCAACAGCGCCATCTGGGCGGTAGCATCCTGCATGGCCACACGGTCGGGTGCAAAGTCTACGTAGTCGATACCGCGGCTGTAGGCCACTTTGGCATCGCCTTCGCTAAGGTGAGCATATAATACCTTTTCGGTTAAAGTAAGCGGTTTACCTGTAGCGATACGTGCAGCCGCAATGCGGGTGCTGTACCTATCGTAAACCTTTTTGATCATGTCTAAATCAAAAGCCATTGTGCGTGTATTTTAAGTATTGAGTAATTGTAGGGCCTGCTTGCTTTTACGCGTAAACGGCATAAAATAAGCGAGGTCGGCGAATTTACAAAATATAACCTTTAAAGCGAAGTTGAGCTGTGCACAAGTGTTATTTGGATAAGTTCTAAATAGTGAGATTAGAAAGTGATGTGAGTTGGATGTGCAGATGTGCAGATGTGCTTATATGCAGATGTGCGGATGATGGCCTGTCGCTTCGGTAGGCCCTTCACGCACTGGGCTTGCCCCGGCTCAATCGCCGCCGGTTGGCTTTGTTCTTTGTCTTGATACAAAGAACCAAAAATCAAGTCAGAAAAGAGGCTTCTTGGCGCTCGGGGCCTTTGCCCTGCAGTACAGGCGAAACCTGGGGCCGGGTAATTTTACCGCCGTTTGTCGCGCAAAGGCCCACGCTTCGGGTAAAATTACTAATGCCCCTACAGCCGCACAAGGCCACCATTGTTTCGCCTTCCCTCACCCGAAGCTTATTTTCTGACATCCCAGAGAAAAAGAAAATCCTACTATAATAAAATCCTATCATCCTTTAATCCTACAAATCCTAGTTCAGACAATATGGCCCTCGTGCGTCTTGGCCGCGTTAGGGATTTCTATGGCATAATCAAGAAAAAGTGAAAGAATATTCTTT
>JAZKET010000028.1:0-4624 GCA_040386815.1 Bacteroidota bacterium
AGCGCCTTGAAAATGCCGGCTTTATTAAAGACTATGTAGCCATACTGGACAAGGCGCTCATCAATAAACCCTTCACCAGCTACTGCCAGGTATCTATGCGTTATCACGAGGAATACATAGATAAGTTTGAAGAAGAGATACTAAAATTGGACGAGGTGCAGGAGTGCTACCACATTGCCGGCCAGATAGATTTTTTACTGAAGATAAACGTAGGCAGCATAGATGAGTACCATGATTTTATACGCTATAAGCTATCAAAAATAAACAATATAGGCCTGTTAAACAGCGCGTTTGTTTTAAAAGAGATAAAAAAAACGTATTCTTACAATATCTAACCTTAAAACCTATGAAAACAAAACTTATCACATTTATTGCGGTGTGCTTAAGCACGGGCAGTTTATTTGCACAACAAAAAACAGTTACCCTTTCTGGTAAGCTTGTTGGCTTTAGTAACCAGGTTACTGTAGATGACGTATCTGAGTATCAATACCTCAAACAGCCATCGCCGGATATGCTTATCATTCCGGATACTGACAACAAGTTTAGCATTACCTTTAAACTGGATGCACCCAATTATTTCAGGATAGGCCGTAATACCCTATACCTAACCCCCGGCGATAATTTGGATATGGTAATTGACTATAGCAAATACACGCAGAGCACCTTTAAAGGCACAGGGGCCGAGGCTAATATGTATTTGGTTGACATTCCTTTTCCAAAAGGCGGGTCGTTTTTAGAGGCCGGTCAAAACCTTGCCTCATTGCCTGATGAAACTTATAACCTGATAATGAGCGGGGCAAAAAAGCGCGAAAAATTATTGGCTTCGGTTAAGAATGTTTCGCCCGAATTTAGGCGACTGGAAGAGGCCCGCACTAAAGCAGATGTTTTGAATAGCTTTGATAAGGTAAAAATCTATTCGCAAATAAAGAAGATGCCCCTGGCTGATGAATATGTAAAGTCATTTACTGCTATTAGTAAAGATATTAAGGCTAAGTATGCACAAAATTTCATAGACGCCTCGCTGTTAAAAATTGTTGTTTATCGTGATGTTGTTGCAGGTTTGTTAGATGATTTTAGCGACAATACCGATATACACCAAATAAGAGATTACCTAAAAGCATCAGACCTTGTTTATAAAATGCGTGCCGAAAGCGATAAAACAAAACTGGCGGCATTTAATAGCAGTATTGACGCTGTTATCACGCCCGGCTATAACGCTGCCCTTAAAGAGTTTTTAGCGGGCATGTTGCAATTTGGCAAAGGCGACCTGGCCAAAGATTTTACGGCGGTTGATCTGGATGGTAAAAAAGTAAGCCTGAGCAGCCTTAAAGGCAAGGTGGTATATGTAGATATTTGGGCCACCTGGTGCGGCCCCTGCCTTGACGAGATGCCTAAGCTTGAAGAGATAAAAGCCAGATACAAAGACAACCCCAACGTGGTATTTTTATCATTATCTATTGATGACGATACCCAAATACCGGCCTGGAAAAACAATGTATCAAAGCGTAATGCTAATGGTTACCAATGGCAAATAAACCGCATTAAGTTAAGTGCGTACAATGTAACCACCATACCACGCAGTTTATTGATTGATAAAGACTTTAAAATGGCCAGCATGGCCGCGCCAATGCCATCGGCAAAAGATCTGGGTGCGACAATCGATAAGTTGTTGCAGTAGCTTAAGCCAATTGCCTCAAATACATTTGCACGGTGTTTTCTAAACCATAGTATAGCGCATCGCTTACCAAAGCGTGGCCTATACTTACTTCATCTAAAGCCGGGATATTTTGGGCAAAGTATCGCAGATTATTCAAGTCAAGATCATGGCCGGCGTTAATGCCTAAACCCAACTTGTGCGCGGCTTGAGCGGCGGCGGCATATGGGGCAATGGCGGCTTCTTTATCCAGCAAATATTGATGCGCGTAAGCTTCGGTGTATAGTTCAATGCGGTCGGTACCCGTTGTAGCGGCGGCTTCAACCATCTCAACAATAGGGTCAACAAATATAGATACCCTTATGCCTGCTTTTTGAAACACGGGGATGATCTGTTTCAGGTAACCCTGGTGTTTAATGGTGTCCCAGCCATGGTTTGAGGTGAGCTGGCCCAAAGCATCGGGCACTAAAGTTACCTGCTCGGGCTTGTTGGCCAGTACCAGTTCTACAAATTTTTCTTCCTGGCAGTTACCTTCAATGTTAAACTCGGTAGTTACTATCTGCTTCAGATCAAAAACATCCTGATAACGGATATGGCGCTCGTCTGGCCGTGGGTGTACGGTTATGCCTTGCGCGCCAAAACGCTCGCAGTCTTTTGCTACCTGCACTAAATTAGGATTATTACCACCGCGCGAGTTACGCAGGGTTGCTATTTTATTGATGTTGACAGATAATCTGGTCATATCAGGTGTATATTATTTTGTTTACAAATATCACTATTAAACCAATAATAGTATAAAACAAAATAAGCGGCCTTGGGTTGATGGTTGCCGGACAAGCAGTAACACAGTAACTACTTGTAACATTTGCGGTTACACCAGTCGCCTTTTGTAACAATGATAGTATGAATAAACCAAATGGCACCAATAGTGTAACAATGATATTATGGATAATTATTAAACGTAATATAAATTGAACCTTTGCATACGGTTTTTTCTTGCAAAGGTTATTATCAAGATCAACACCAGAACTTTAAACTTTATGAGATATTTATTTACATCCCTAATCCTAACCTTATTATTTGCGGGCAACAGCTTTGCTCAAACCGGCCGTGGCGTAAGCGGTCAGCTTATCGACTCTACAAAGCAGTCGTTACCGGGCAGTACCGTAAAACTAAAAACCGACCTTGGCGATAGCACTACCATAGCTACCGATGTTGACGGAAAATTCAATTTCACCAATATTAAAGGCACTAAAATAAAACTTTACATTTCATCATTTGGCTACCAGGCGGTAATTAAAAACTACACCTTTTCGCCCGACGATAACAAAGCATTTGTTATTCCGCCTATTGAGTTAAAAGGCGAAGCAAGACAGCTTAAAGAAGTTACCATTGTGGGCATTAACCCAATTAAATTTAAAGAAGATACCATAGACTATAAAATATCAGCCTACCCGGTACGTGAAAACGCGCCTGTTGAGGATGTATTGAAAAAAATGCCGGGTGTTGAGGTTGACGCGGCAGGTAACGTTACCACGCAAGGTAAATCGGTTACCAAGATCCGTATCAATGGTAAAGATTTTATGGGCGGCGATGTACAATCAGCCACCAAAAACCTGCCTGCTGATATATTAGAGAGTGTACAGGTTATTGACGACTACGGCGACCAGGCTAACCTAACCGGTGTACGCACCGGCGAACCTAACAAAATATTGAACTTTGTTATCCGTAACGATAAAAACTACGGTTATTCACTACAATCAACAGCGGGCGCGGGCCGAGATCTATTGCCCGAGAGCCCTGGCCTGGAAAATGAGAACCGTTATACCGGCTCTGTAAACTTTTTCAATTTTAAAGGCAACAGGCAAATAACCGTTTTAGGCAATATCAACAACACCAATACCAACACCTTTAACTTTGGTGGCGGCGGCGGTAATCGTGGCGGCGGCGGTGGCGGTGGTCCACGTGGCGGTGGCGGTGGTGGCGGCGGCGGTGGTGCCGGCGTTAGTAACCGCGATGGTATTACCATTGCACGTGCCATAGGTACTAACTACCGCGACCAATGGGGGCAGTTTATATCGGTTTATGGTAGCTACAGCTATTCAAATAACTCAACTTTTACCGAGAGCAGTACCTTGCGTACCAATGGCGGTTTGGGTTCTACCAATACCTCGCGTACGACAGCTACAGACAACCCCGAGAACCACAGGTTTAACTTTAACTTAGAGTACAAGCCCGATACGGTTAACTACTTAAAGATAACACCAACATTTAGCTACTCTGGCAACAATGGTACTTCGGTTGATGATGTTTTATATAGCGTACGCTCAAAACTTGAACGCGCTTACACTACTTTCAACAGAAGTAATTCAAGCGCGCCAAACCTTAGCATCAACGCGTTATTTAACCACCGTTTTGCTAAGCAGGGCCGTAATTTTAGTTTGTTTGTGCAAGGTGGAGTATCTGAGTCAAAATCAGCTAGCAACCCGGTAATTGATGCAACTGTTGGTGCGCCAAACGTACCGCTTAACCAAATTATCAATGACAATAACAACAATCAAACATTTGGCGGTACAGCTTCATGGTTAGAGCCAATTGGCAAAATATCTTACCTGGAGCTAAACTACTCATACAACTACTCAAAAACCCGTAATAATAAAGAAACTAACAGCGTACGGGTTGAGGGTGACGACAGATTTACTACGTTTATGCCAAATTTAAGTAACGATTATAACTTTACCTTTGTTACAAATAAAGTTGGTTTAAACTACCGTGTTATTGAAACCAATTATAACTATACTTTAGGCCTGGCTGTACAGCCTTCGGTATTAGAAGGTATGTCATCGTTAGCCGGCAAACCAACCAAACGCGAGCAGTTTAACATTATACCGGCAGCACGTTACTTGTATAATTTTTCAAGAAACCAGTCATTAAGTATTAACTACAACGGCAGCAGCCAGCAACCATCAT
>JAZKET010000028.1:4636-5375 GCA_040386815.1 Bacteroidota bacterium
GCGTCGTATCCGGTTGTTGGTAACGAGAATTTGGAGCAAGCCTTTAGTAACAATGTTTCTGTTAGATACAACTCTTTCGGTATCGAGTCGGGCAATACCTTATTCATCAATGGGTCTATAAATAAAATAGACAACTATGTTGCTACACGTACTACAACTTATGGCGACTTACTGCCGGCAGTGCTTGCTGCCGACCCTAGCCTGCGCGATTTCACCAATACTACCGTTACCCGTTATCAAAATGCCAGCGGTTATTTATCGGGTGGTTTACAGGCTTTCTTTTCAAAACCTTGGGATGAGCGTAAGTATACTTTATCATTTAACGCTAATGTTAACTACACTAAATTTCCGGGCTATGTTGACCAGGTTGACTCTTCCAACGTGAGTTCGCCAATCTATGAAAACATTGCTAAAACACTAACCTTATCGCCGGGTATGCGCTTTAGGTTAGATTTAAAAGATATTATTGACGTGCAGGCAAGTGCTAACTATAATATCAGCAAAACAGAAAACTCATTATCAATTCCAGGCTTTAGTACGCTAGGCCAAAACGTTAACGTACGCTCATTAAACTTAGGCCTGGCGGGTAAAAACTACTTTGGCGACTGGACTCTGAGCTACGATTACACCAAGCAAATGAACTCGGGTTATGCTATACCGGTAACTAACCCAAGCATTTTGAGCGCTTATGTAGAGCGTCGTTTTTTGAAGCAAAACATTGCTACCGTACGTTTAGCGG
>JAZKET010000029.1:0-10988 GCA_040386815.1 Bacteroidota bacterium
TAGCAATCCGGGTAACGTATTTGCGGGGCAGATGATACCACCACAACCTTTTTAGGGCCAAGGCGGTCTAATATCTTCAGGATACTTTGTTTCAGCGTAGTACCACGTACAATAGAGTCATCCAATACAACTAAAGTATCGGTATCTCTTTTTATTAAACCGTAAGTGGTGTCATAAACGTGGGCAACCATTTCGCTACGGTCGGCATCCTGCGTAATAAAGGTGCGCAGCTTAACGTCTTTAATGGCTATTTTTTCTACACGTGGTGCCATGCTTAGCACTTCGGTCAACTCTTCTTCGCTTATCTTATCCTCGCGGTTAAGCAACCTGTCGCGCTGGTATTTTTTTATGTGTTTGTGTACACCTTCAACCATACCATAAAAAGCAACTTCGGCAGTGTTCGGTATGTATGAGAACACTGTATTTTTAACGTCGTTATTTACAGCGTCTAATATCTGCGGACACAATAAACGGCCTAACTGTTTACGCTCGCGATAGATAGAAGCATCACTACCTCTTGAAAAGTAAATACGCTCAAATGAGCATGCTTTCTTTTCAACCGGTTCGCTAAACATATCTTCGGTTACCTTCCCGTTTTTCTTGATAATAAGGGCGTGGCCGGGCTTTATCTCCTTAATATCTTCAATAGGGATATTAAAGGCGGTTTGTATAGCAGGGCGCTCAGACGCTGCAACAACTATCTCGTCATTTTGGTAATAAAACGCAGGGCGTATACCGGCAGGGTCGCGCATTATAAACGCATCGCCGTGGCCAAGCATACCGGCAATAGTGTAACCACCATCCCAGTTACGGGCAGATTTGCGCAGTATTTTAGCAACGTCCATATCGTTAGCTATTAGCTTACTTATCTGTGCGTTGTCGTCCAAGCCTTCGCGTTTGTATTGATCAAACAGGCCCTGCACTTCAGTATCAATAAAGTGGCCCATTTTTTCTAACACGGTTACTGTATCAGCTTGCTCTTTAGGGTGCTGCCCCAAAGCGTAAAGTTGTTCCAGCAATTCATCAACATTAGTCATGTTAAAGTTACCGGCAATAACCAGGTTACGCGTCATCCAGTTGTTTTGGCGCAAAAACGGGTGGCAGCTTTCAATACTGTTTTTACCGTGTGTGCCATAACGCAAATGGCCCAATAACACTTCGCCGGTAAAGCTTACGTGCTCTTTGAGCCATTCAGTATCAGCCATTTTTTCTGGCGATTCCTTCTGGATATCAGCAAATTTCTTTTGGATATACTCAAAAATGTCTGCAACAGCATTTGATGCCATTGACCGGTGTCTGCTTATGTACCGCTTACCCGGCGCAACATCAAGTTTAATAGTAGCAACACCTGCGCCATCCTGGCCACGGTTGTGTTGTTTTTCCATTAAAAGATAAAGCTTGTTCAAGCCATACAGCGCAGTGCCGTACTTTTTTTGATAATAAGACAGTGGCTTTAAAAGGCGGATAAATGCCACACCGCATTCATGTTTAATCTGATCGCTCATGATTTGGAATGAGCCGCAAAGTTATCATTTTAATGAGAAGAATGTTAAATGATTTGTCATTAAATATTAACAATGTTTAAACATATTTATGACTATTGATAACCAGCCGCTTAAAAACAATAAAGCCCGGGTAACCGGGCTTTATTATATGCATATTATTTACAATACAATTATAAACGCTCGCCGTGTTGGCTGATATCGAGGCCAATAACCTCGTCTTCTGTCGATACGCGTAACGGAGAGATCATGTCTGTTATTCTTAACAATATCCACGAACCGCCAAAAGCAAACAGCGAGGTAACAACTAAAGCGAATAGCTGGATAAGGAACAATTTCGTTTCGCCAAAAAACAAACCGTTACCATTGGTTATAGCAGGGTTAACGTTAGTATGTGCAAAAACACCGGTTAACAGCATACCAACCATACCACCTACACCATGGCAGGGAAATACGTCTAAAGTATCGTCTATCGACGTACCGGTTCTCCATTCAACAACCAGGTTACTTATTACTGATGATATGATACCGATAGCTAACGAGTGCGGGACGGAAACGTAGCCTGCTGCTGGTGTAATAGCAACCAAACCTACAACCGCACCTATACAAGTACCCATGGCTGACGGTTTGCGACCACGCAGCATATCAAAAAATATCCACGTTATACCGCCGGCTGCCGATGCTGTTGTACTGGTGGCTAAAGCAATAACCGCTAGGTGATTTGCACCCATGGCCGAACCAGCATTAAAACCAAACCAACCAAACCACAATAAACCGGTACCTATTAATACATAAGTAATACGTGCCGGCGAATGGCTAGGTTCATTACGTTTCTTTAAATACAAGGCTGATGCCAAAGCTGCCCAACCTGCAGACATGTGTACAACGGTACCGCCGGCAAAATCTAATACGCCTAGCTTGGCCAGCAATCCATCAGGATGCCAGGTTGCGTGTGCCAGTGGCGAGAATATAAAGATGCTAAACAGCACCAAAAATATGATGTATGAGTTAAAGCGGATACGCTCTGCAAACGCGCCCGTAATTAGTGCCGGCGTAATGATAGCAAATTTTAACTGGTACATGGCAAACAACAACAAAGGAATAGTTGGCGCGTTAACCCAAGTCGAATCGCCCAACATGCCTTTCATCATAAAAAAGGTTGACGGATTACCAATTACCCCGCCAATACTATCCCCAAAGGCCAAACTGAAACCAAAAATACCCCACAATACAGTAATAATTACCATACAAACTACGCTTTGCAGCATGGTTGATATTACATTCTTTTTATTAACCATGCCACCGTAGAAAAATGCTAAACCAGGCGTCATGATCAATACCAAAGCGGTTGACATTAGCATCCAGGCAATATCGCCGGTCACAAACTGAGATTTACCTGTGTTTGTATATTCAATTGATGGAAAAATAAAGGTTAATGCCAGAATAAAAACAATCAGCAAAAACGGAAAATAACGTTTCATATAATTTTTAAGACGATAATTTTAAAAAACGACCGAATTTATGATTAAAATCATAAATAAGTGAAATAAATTTTAATTTTTTGCTAAATAAACGTCAATTTATCTGTAAAAGTTAAATATCACCCATCCAACAAACCACTCAATCATTAAAACGTCAACTATTCAATAAAAACCCCATTCTTAAAATTACTTCATATCGCATTGGTCAACATTAGCCATCCAAACACATTAAGATATCTTTAACAAAACAATAACAATTTAAAATTTAAATCATTTAACGCCACTTTCTAATCAGTTTTTAATAATTTAGCCAAACATCTCCCTCAAATGGCTATCAATTTCTTAATTCCACTGTTAAAGACCAAGGTATACAACTTTCTGCATTCAAAAATTCTTTACCGTTTTGGCTATGGAGCCAGTGTACAAAAAGGCGTATGGGAAAAACAATACAAGGGCACAGCCTGGGATTTTCTGTTCTCAGAAGACGAAAAGGAACATTACCTGGCAATTATTACACAATTGCAAAATTATACAACCAATTCTAAAATTTTAGACATAGGCTGCGGGCGTGGCGCGCTTTATCATTATTTTCAAAAATCATTAAGTGGTGATTTTAGCTATACAGGTATAGATATTTCTGAAAACGCTATAAAAAAAGCTACAGATCAGTTTCCAGGCGTGGATTTTAAGACAATCAACTACGATTCTGAAACGATTGACGACAGATTTGACGCTGTAGTATTTAATGAAGTGTTTTACTATTTCATTAAACCGATGAAAACCCTTAAAAAGGCATTTTCTGAAAACATATCGGCAAACGGCGTTGCTATAATATCCATGTATGAAGATGCAACCGGGAAAAATAAATTACTTTGGAATGCAATTGCAGAAGAATACAGCATATTGAACGAAGTAACCGTATCTAACACTAAAGGGACAACCTGGACGGTAAAAACTATTAAGCGGAAATAGCTTTAGTGTATTAAAAACTGTGGGAAAATACCCAGGAAGATAACTAATACTGCTATGATAACCGAAGTAACTAAAAGCAAATTAGATGTTGCTGTTTTTTCGACAACCTCATCTGTACGCTTTAAGAAAAGGTTTAAAGGGATCTTGATATAATAGAACAAGGCCACTACCGTGGTTAACGCGCCGGTAATGGTTAATAGTAATAACCATATATCATGGTTGGTTTGATAAATACCGTAAACCGCAGAAAACACAAATACCTTACCCGTAAAACCAGCGCTAACCGGCAAGCCTGTTAGCGATATCAGGATAATAACAAAGCTGATAGATGCAACCGGATATTTAGAACCCAGGCCTTTGTAAGTATTAACATCGGCAGAGCCGGTTATTTTTTCAAAATAGCTTACCAGCATTAGCGCGCCTATATTGGCTAACACATAAACAGCAAGATAGTATTCGAGCGCTTTGATACCTTCAGCGCTGAAAGTAACTATCGCCATTAAAGCAAAACCCGTATGGCCTATGCTTGAGTAAGCCAGCATACGCTTGGCATTATTTTGCATTACTGCCGCAAAGTTACCTACTATCATGGTGATGATGCCGACAGCTGATAAATAGGTCCCCAAATTCAAAGCCTTCCAGTCAGGGCTAATGATAAACGGTGTCAGGAAATTAACCAGCAAGGCAAAAGCTGCAACCTTAGGTATAGTTGACAGAAAGGCGGTAATGGGTGTTGGCGCGCCTTCGTAAACATCGGGCACCCAAAAGTGCATGGGTACAAATGATAGTTTAAAGCCAATGCCGACAAATACCAATATCAACGCAAACGCTGCTGCTAACGGGTTTACCAGGCCTATACCTTCAATAAATTGAGTATCAAACAAACTTAAGGTACCCGTTAAACCATAAAGCAACGATATGCCATATAACATGATGGCCGATGCCGCGGCACCAAATAGTACATATTTTAAACCAGCCTCTGTACTTAAAGCATTTTCAGATTTATAGGCTACCAACAAGTATGATGCCAGCGAAACCATCTCTATAGCTAAATAAACCGACAGCATATTAGCAGCCATTGCCATTAAATGCATACCAAATACCGCGGCAACGGTTATTGAATACAGGTCTGATAGTTTCTTTTTGTGCAATTTGAGCGAGCCATCCCATGCAAAGTAAAGCAGCAATAAAACAGCAGGGCAATCAATAATTAGTCGAAAAACAATAGAACTATGATTATGCATCAGCATACCACTAAACAAGAAAGTAATTTGTCTGCCTATTAGTGTTAGCTGCTGCAAATCGGCACCTATAATAAGCACCATACCTACACAGGCTACAATGCGGCAAAGTTTTTCAGAGTTACGGCCAAATAACAGATCGGTTACCAAAACCCAAATAAACAGCGCGGCCAGGTATAGCTCGGGGATAAAATACTTGATATCGCCCAGTATACCGGTTAATTGCTGACTGATGTTTGGTATTAACTGGTGCATAAATTATTTGATGATAGTCAGAAATTGCACTAGGGCCAACACAGAATCATTAATCTTGCTAAATACCAATGATGGCATTACGCCTAACAAAAGCACCAACAAAGCTAGTGGCACAAGGGTAATTATTTCCCGGGTATTTAGATCTGTCATGGCAGTTTTCCAGGTTTCGCCACCTTTTAACGAAAGGTTGCCGAAGAAAACGCGCTGCAATGTCCAAAGGAAATAGCAGGCACTCATTAATATACCCACAGCGCCGCAAACAGCCATCCAATAAGGCAGCAGGCCGTTTACGGTTGGTGATTTAAAGGCACCGGCCAATGAGAACGCCTCTGCGATAAATGCTGAGAAACCCGGCAAACCTAATGACGCAAAGAAAGCTATCATAACAAACACCGTATATTTTGGCATTATTGAACCCAAGCCGCGGAAGTTATAAAGATCACGGTCATGCACACGGTTATAAACCACGCCTACCAGGTAGAACAGCATAGCGGACAAGAAGCCGTGGCTTACCATCTGGAAAATACCGCCGCTTAAACCCTCGGCGGTGTGCGATGCGATGCCCAACAGCATAAAACCCATTTGCGATACCGATGAGTATGCGATGATCTTTTTCAGATCGCGCTGTGCAAGAGCGTTCAATGCTCCATACATAATGGATATGACACCCAGCAAACCTAACCAAAATGCACTACTGGTAGCAGCATCAGGGAATATGCTTAAGCAGATACGGATAATACCATAACCACCTATTTTTAATAATATAGCCGCAAGAATAATAGACACCGGCGTTGGTGCCTCAACGTGTGCATCGGGTAACCAGGTGTGAAGTGGAAATACCGGAACCTTAATGGCGAATGCGACAAACAGGATCACAAAACCAATTATTCTGGCAGGTATCCCAAATAAAGTAACGTTACTTGCAGCGGCAAATATTGATCCGGCACTGTAGTTTGCCGGGTTCATCATGTGTACCATGTTAAAGGTATGGCTGCCGGTTACAGGGTCTATCACAGACAGGTACAAACCTATCATCACCAGCAACATAAACACCGAACCAAACAGGGTATACAGGAAAAATTTGATAGCCGCATACTCCCTGCGCACACCGCCCCACATCCCTATCAGGAAGTATAGCGGCAACAGCATTAACTCGTAGAAAATGTAGAACAGGAAGAAATCTAATGCGCAGAACACGCCCATAATGGCCATATCCAACACCAAAAACAAAATAAAGTAACCTTTAAGATTGGTTTTTATTTCCCACGATGCCAGCGTGGCTATCACCATAACTAATGATGACATTACTAATAATGTTATCGATATGCCGTCTATCCCCACAAAATAATCCATCTGCATGCGGCCCATACTGCCCAGGTCAAGGCTTATCCAGGGCAGCTTTTGCACAAACTGAAACTGGCTCTCGGTAACCACGCCCGCGTAATCGGCGCCGGTTTTAAAGTTAAGGTATAACCAAACACTCAGGCATAGTTGCACCAACGTTGCCGCCAGCGTAATGTATTTAAAACTACCGCGCGCGCTGGCAGGCATCAGTGCAATGATGAGCCCAAACAGCAGCGGGATAAATATGAGTATGGTTAAACTGTTCATGTTTGCTATTAGTGGTTGGTTATTAGTTATCAGTAATTAGATTCATTACCAACCTCATACATTAAAAAGTTAAATAAATTATTAAAACCAGCACTACGGCCAGCATGCTAAACAAATAGTATTGTATTTTACCGCCTTGAAAACGGCGCACAAAATTACCGGTTATTTTAACGATAAAGGTAAGCAGGCGCGATATTCCGTCGATAATGTAATAATCAAACCAGGCAGCTATTTTTGATATGGCTACCATTATGTTTGATAAGCCATTTACAAAACCGTCAATAACCTTTCGGTCAAACCATGACAGCGCTTTGCTTAATTGCATTACGCCTTCTACAATTACTTTGTTGTAAAACTTGTCTATATACCACTCATGGTACGACAACCGGAATAAAAAACCCGTTTGCGAAAAAACCAACAATCTGCGGCCAGTGTATGTTGCCCACGCCCAATACATTAAAAACAAGCTCAATATGTTTACCCCTACCGGGATGATGGTATGGTATATATTTACCCTGGTTAAATGTATAGTTTCAAAACCTTCGAAAACCCAGGCGTGCTCATAAATAGCCGGATTTAATGAGAAGATAGGGAACAACGAGCATATCGCTAAAAATACCAAAGGCGCCTTATATTGCAGGCCACCATCGCTGATGTGGCATACCGCGTTTGGATGAAAATCCATCAGCCTGAATTTACCAAAAAACACCTTGGCTATTAACCGGCTTACATAAAAAGCGGTAAGTAAGGTGGTTATCAACGCAACTATCGGCACCAGTTTAAATGCCGGAGCTTTGGTCTCAGACCAATCAACCGCCTGTATCAGGATACCATCTTTTGACAGGTAGCCCGATGTAAATATCAAACCTATCAGCGCAAGGCTGGCAATAACCGCAACAGCGAAAGTAACCGGCAACCTTTTGCGCAGGCCGCCCATGTATAATATGTTTTGTGGGTCGATATCAAGGTGGTTATCATGTTTGATGTGCTGCATCTCGTGGATAACAACACCAGCAACCAAAAATAAGGCGCACTTAAAGAACGCATGTGTAACCAAATGGAACAACGAAGACGCGTAGGCCCCTACCCCCATAGCCATTACCATAAAACCTAATTGAGATATGGTTGAATAGGCAAGGATACGTTTCAGATCATTTTGCGTAAGCGCTATGCTTGCGCCCATAAATGCGGTAAAGCAACCTACTATAGCCAATACGTCAAGCTCGGCGGTGGTAAATAATGGGTAAACCCTGCCTAATAAAAACACACCTGCCGCTACCATGGTAGCAGCGTGAATTAATGCTGATACAGACGTTGGCCCCTCCATCGCATGGGGCAACCAGGTATGTAGCGGAAACTGTGCTGACTTTGCTGCCACACCTAAAAATATCCCCGCGCAGGCAACATACTGCCATAAAACCGGGATGCTACCGCCAGGCGCTATCCATTGTCCGTTTTGTATGATAGATTGGCTAACAAGGCCACTATCGCCAAATAATTGCACCAGATCAAACGTACGGAATTGAGCAAAAAGGATAATCATAGCGCTCAGCAAGCCAACGTCGCCAATACGATTCATTAAAAATGCTTTCTTGTTGGCAAACACAGCTTTTTCGCGCGTAAACCAAAAACCGATTAGCAGGTATGATGAAAAGCCCACCAGCTCCCAAAACGCGTACAATAGCACCATGCTATCCACCACTACCAGCGCCAGCATACTGAAGCAAAATAAGCTTAGGTAGATGAAATAACGATCATAATTATCGTCGTGCTTCATATAGGCGGTGGAGTAGATATGTACCGGCAACGCTATCACCGTTACCAGCAGCAATAAAATAGACGACAGGTTGTTTAACAACACCCCTGCATACAACTCGGTTGCGCCGATGGTGAACCACAGTTTCTGAACATGTATTTGCGGGGCATTCCAGGTATTAGCGAATACAATGGCGGCAAACACCGCGCTTAACATTATGGCCCCGGTAGCTATCCAGCCCGAAACCATATTACGCTTACCCGGCAGCAAACTATTTACCACGCAAGCCAACAGCGGTAGTAATACTGCTGCAATGGCGTAGTAAACGGTTGTAAGGCCCTGATATGGTAATGTTGCTTCCAAATATTAATCTTTCAACTGATTGATCTTACCCGGATCAATGGTTCTGTATTTTTTATAGACATTTAGTATGATGGCCAAAGCCACAGCTGTTGTAGCTGCCGCAAGTACTATAGCAAACAGCGCGAAGATCTGTCCGCCATTATTTATCTTATCGTACTTACCAAAGGCCACCAGATTTAATATGGCGGCGTTAAGCATCAGCTCAATACCTATTAAAATTTGTATAGCATTTTGCTTAACCACTATCATGTACAAGCCAATGCAAAACAGGGCCGCGCTTACCAGTAAAAAGTCGGTTAATGATATCATACTGTACCGCGCTCCTTTCTGGCTAAATGTGCCGCACCAACCAAGACCATCATTAACAAAATAGATATGGCTTCAAACGGCAACAGGTAACGGGTCATTAAATTAATGCCAATGTTGTCCGTCATTAGGTCGGTTGGTTTTATGGTATTGTTGGTAGCTTGTTTTATCCAGGTAAGGCTATCAGCATTTGTTTTAAGGATGACGTTTACCATCACTACAAAAAACATAAGTGCCAACGCGATTGCGGGCAGATTGCCCAAGTTAATAAATTTGCCTTTTTGCTGTTGCAGCGTATCCAGCGTTTCTTTGCCCGATAGCATAAAGGCAAACAATATCAGCACCAATACGCCACCTACGTATATTACTATTTGCGTTACAGCCACAAAATCGGCCAAAGCCAAAACGTAAAGCCCGGCCAACCCAAACAGCGTAATAAAAAACATAAATATAGAGCGCACCAAATTTTTTGATGATGCTACAAACAACGCAGAGCCAACAACAATAGCAGCCATCATATAAAAAAGCACCTGCACTAAACTCATGCGTCGCCCTCCTTTTTGTTCATGGCGGCTAACTTGGCTGCCTGCCTTTCAGCTAATTGGTTCTCTAAAAGCTGGCGTTTGCCGGCAGCGTCTTCGGCTGTCATTTCTGCAAACTCGTAATTGAGGTTTTTTAGCTCAAATACGGTCTTGTCGTATTGGTTTGTCATTACAATACATTCTGTAGGGCAAACAATGGTACACAGGCCGCAGTACATGCACTTGGCCATGTCAATATCAAACTGTGCAGCATACAAAAGTTTCTTTGAACCGTCTGATGTTTCGCCTATTGACCCTGTGGTAGATTTTATCGACTCGATAGTAATACAATTTACCGGGCAAATCTTAGCGCAAAGATCGCACACTATACAATCATCAATCTCTACATCAAGCTGATAACGGCCTACTTCGGGTATTGGCAGCTCCTGGTGCGGGTATTGTATGGTATTTGTGCCTTCTAAATTTTTAAAATAATTATCGTCGCGTACAGACACAACTTCCCGCTTCGCGTTATCCGTAAAGAGGTGTTTCATGGTAAGGGTTAGACCTTTCCATGCCGTTATAAATCCGTTTAACGCTCTATCTATCACTTAATATTTATTCTTCAATATTTAAATCCGAAATCAAATATTCGAAATCGAAACTACATCAACCATAACCGCCACACGCCCGATATCAGCATACATAAAAATGCCAGCGGGGTTAACACTTTCCAGCAAAGGTTCATTAATTGGTCTACACGCAAGCGGGGCAACGTCCATCGTATCCACATTTGTACGCCTACAAGGCTCAGTGTTTTTGCCATTATCCAAACTACACCCCATGCAGTTCCGGTTGTCCAGTCGGCCAGGCGGGCTGCGCCAATATTTGGCAGCGGTGTGTTCCATGCGCCTAAAAATAATATAGCGCCAACCATTGATACCAAAAACATCATGGCATACTCTGCCAAAAACACCAGG
>JAZKET010000029.1:10998-23178 GCA_040386815.1 Bacteroidota bacterium
CTTGTATATTCTGTATGGAAACCTGCTACCAGCTCAGACTCTGCCTCGGGGATATCAAATGGGGCTCGGTTACTTTCGGCCAATGAAGCGATAAAATATATCACAAAGGCAATAATCAAATGTGGCGCACGAAATATGTTCCATGATAAAATACCACCTACTGCAGATACATCCCAAAAGCCTAAAAACTTCACTTTTTCTGTAGACAAAACACCTTGCTGCATTGCTATGGTTTGCAGATCTAACGATTGGGCAATCATCACCACAGATATCAATGCAAAGCCTGCAGGTATCTCATAAGAGATGATTTGCGCTGCCGACCGCATGGCACCTAATATCGAGTACTTGTTGTTAGACCCCCAACCGGCCATCAGGATACCCAGGGTCTCGATAGATATAATAGCCAAAAAGTAATATAAACCGATATTTATTTTTGCAGGGATAAGCCCCGGGGCCCATGGCAATGCCGCAAAGCCTAAATAAACGGCTACAAAAATTATCACCGGCGCCATGGCAAACAACACTTTGTCGGCAGCCAGGGGTGTTATAATTTCTTTTTGAACCAGTTTAAGTATATCTGCCGCGGTTTGCAGCAAACCATATTTACCAACTTCCATTGGGCCAAGCCTGTCTTGTATAAAGGCAGAAACTTTACGCTCGGCATAAACAGCAAACAAGGCGAATACGGCTACAAACCCAAAAAGGCCTGCGGCAATAAGTATATATGTAATATAAAAGTTCAACCGGTTTGCTTTAGCTGCAAACTTAATAAATTTTGAGATGAATGGGTGAGATTACGGCAACAAAGTTGACTAAAATAGTAGGAATTAGGTAAAATTAGAAAAGCGCAGATACTTGGCGTCGAGTACTCACCCGGTCGACGCTACGCTTGTCGGGCTGAGTTGGCGCCGACAGGTAACAAAGCTATCACTTGCAGCTAAACTCAGTAACCGACACATACGACGATGTCACCGGAGCGGAAAAGAAGCGTGATGCATGATGATCAAAATCCCTGGTATCGTCGGTAGTAGTATAAAAGCTGCGCGTACCTTGTTTGCTAAGATTTTGCTCCAGTTCTGGATGACGGTGCAGGTAATTTACCAGGCTTTTGGCAACAATTTCGCCTTGCGCCACTACGTTAATATTTGCGGGCAGATGCGCTTTAATTTTGTCTTGCAGCAAAGGGTAATGTGTGCAAGCCAGCAGTAAGGTGTCGATATTGGCCGACTGTGCCATGATTTGATCAAGATACTCTTGAATAAAGTAATCAGAGCCGGGCTTTTCATATTCGCCACTTTCAACCAACGGCACCCAAAGCGGGCAGGCTTGTTGGTAAACTTTTAAATCAGGAAAAAACTTCTGGATCTCCAGTAAATATGATTGTGATTGTACGGTACCTGTAGTACCTAACACGCCAATTTCTTTGGTTTTGGAATACTTGCCTATAACCTCAGCTGTCGGCCTGATAACGCCCAGCACTCTTTTTGATGGGTCCATTCCTTGCATATCCTTTTGCTGTATAGTACGCAACGCTTTTGCAGATGCAGTATTACAAGCCAGGACAATGAGTGGACAACCCTGCTTAAACAACCATTGCACACACTCCCAGGTATATTGATGGATAGTATTGAATGAACGGTTGCCATAAGGCGCACGGCTGTTATCGCCCAGATAAACGTAATCATACTGCGGCAAAGCCTCTGCAATTGACCTAAATACGGTTAACCCGCCTATGCCTGAATCAAATATGCCTATAGGTGCCATTTAGTGATTGGATAACTGGTGATTAGTAGCTATGATCTTCAAAGATCCTTATCATCAAAGATAAATCAGCGAAATCATATTATAAACAAAAAAGCGCCCCGTTAAACAGGGCGCTTCTTGAATATTCTTTCGGCTTAAATTATTTTACGCCTAATTTCAATTTTACAGCAGCCAACAAATCATCGGTTGGTGGGGCTACTAATAAAGCTGTAGTTGACGAGTCAATTACGTAAGTGTAACCTTTTTCTTTAGCAACTGCAGTTATAGCAGCATTAACTTTATCAATTAAAGGTTTCATCAACTCAGCACCTTTGGCTTCAACTTTTTGAGAAGCTTCTGTCTGGTAAGTTTGAGCACGTTTCTGTATATCGGCCAATTCGCCTTGTGCAGCAAGTTTTGCAGCGTCGGTCATTGTAGCTTGTTTACTTTGGTAACCTGCAGCTTTTTCCTGCAACTCTTTGTCCATGCCTTGCAATACATCTACAAATTGCTTTTTGAAAGACTCAATTGCAGTGTTTACAGTTTTATAATCTGGTAACTGAGGTATAAGTTCGTTAGTGTTAATATATCCAATTTTAGTTTGCGCGTTGGCAAAGTTGCCTATAAATACCATGCATAATGCAACTAAAGCAACTTTCATCAATTTTTTCATTGTTTTTTTGTTCTGTTTTTAATTTTGTGCGATAATATGTATAAAAATTTTATTTAGCAAATACTCCGGGCTTCAATCCCAGGCGGGTTATAACATCCGCGCTTTTATCATAACGTGGATTTGCATATAACATTATCACCTCGCTATTTTTATCAAATATCATATCCATGTTCTCGGCCTCGGCAACCGCTTGTACAGCTTTGGCAACTCTATCCTGTATTGGCTTCATTACCGCGCTGCTTTTGGTCTCTAACTCGCCACCCGGACCAAATTTCTGGCGCTGAAAATCTTTAGCGGTCTTCTCTTTCGTGATTACCTCTTCCTCGCGACGTTTTTTAACATCTGCCGACATTAAAACCTGGTCTGCCTGGTAGGCTTTGTACATACGGTCTATTTCCTGAAAGCGGCCGTCAACTTCTTTCTGCCATTGGTCAGACAAAGCGCCCAGCTGCTTTTGCGCCGACACATAATCTGGCATGTGTTTCAAAATGTAATCAGAGTCGACATAAGCAAAACGTTGCGCAAATGAAGCTGTGATTGCTAAGAACGTAAAAGCGAATACTAAAATTACCTTTTTCATCAATTTTTATATTTATTGGAAGCCACCGCTTAAGCTTTGTGCTATAGAGAAGTGAAACTGTCCTTTGTTAGCTGATGGCATACCAGGGATAGGGTCGTAACCATATCCGTAATCTAAACCAAGCATACCAAAAATAGGTAAAAATATCCTTGCACCAATACCGGTTGACCGGCGCACGTTATAAGGGTTAAATTGCGAGAACTTATCCCATACGTTACCGCCCTCTGCAAATGCAAGTAAGAATATAGTGGCTGTACCACTTGCTATTACAGGGTGACGTAACTCTAAAGTGAATTTGTTATAGATAGCGCTACCCGGGTTGTTATTAGCATTGTAGCTTGAACCTACCGGTACTATCGAGAAGTTTTCATAACCACGTAAACCTATGATATCGCTACCCTGTAAAAACTGGTAACTCTGCATACCGTCGCCACCAAGTTTAAAGCGCTCAAACGGCGAGGCCGGTGCTTCTGAGTTGTATCTGCCCACAAAACCAAATCTAACCTGAGACATTACAGTAAACTTGCCTGCAAGATGTATAAACCATTGCGCGTCAAATTTAACTTTAAAATACTCAACAAAATGATATAGCTCTTGTTGCGTTGGTGGTAATTTGTAATTCAAATTGTTGAATAACGAATACGGAGGCGTGCCTTGTAAAGTAAATTTAATATTTGAACCGCCTGTAGGAAATATCGGCGATCCGTCTAACGAGTTACGCGAAAGTTCTTGGGTTAATTTGATATTATACGCCGTACCGTTTGAGAACAAGAAACCCGGATAATTATCAAGGTTATAATGGTCTAGGTTTAACGAATAATTTAGCTGAAAACGATTATCCGGCCAACCCAAACGTCGGCCCAGCGTAACGCCAACACCGTTAATGCGCAAAAAGTTATAATTAGGGTCTGTTTTAGCAAAGTACTGGCCAGATGAGCTTAGCTGGGTATAAGCAGATACCGAAAAGTAAATAGGCTTTTTACCACCTAACCAAGGCTCAGAGAAAGTGAACGAATAGTTTTGATAACTACGGCCGCTTGACTGCCCCCTGATACTTAATTTCTCGCCATCGCCTTTAGGCAGCGGCTTGTAATCTTTTAAACTAAATATATTGCGGATAGCAAAGTTGTTAAATGTTAAACCCAATGTACCCACAAACTGGCCACCACCAAAACCACCAGAAAGTTCAACCTGGTCTGAAGGTTTTTCAACTACCTGATAGATCAAATCAACAGTACCATCAGATGGGTTGATGTTTACCGGTTTCGGTTCTGTTTTAGTATCATCAAAGTTACCTAACTGACCAATAATACGGGTACTTTCAATTAAAGCGGCTTTGTTAAATTTTTGTCCGGGCAAGGTTTGCAACTCGCGTATAACTACTCTATCGTTAGTTACATCGTTACCCTTAACGGTTACACGGTTTATAGTGTATTGCGGGCCTTCGTATATCCTTATGTCCAAATCAACAGTATCGCCATGGATACCGGTCTGCACCGGATCAGAGTTATAGGTTAAATAACCATCATTTAAATAAAGTGATGATATATCATCGCCGCTTGGCCCGCCGCCGCTAAGGCGTTTGTTTAATAATTCTTCACTAAAAACGTCGCCCTTTTTAATACGTAATATTCTGTTCAAATATTCGTCAGAAACTTTTGCGTTACCAGACCATTTAATATCACCGAAGTAATATTTACGACCTTCAAAAACCGTTACCTTAATATCAACCGTTTGGTAATCATGACGAATTACGGTATCACTCACAATTTTGGCATCGCGATAACCGCGCTCTTGCATGGCATCAACCATGGCTTGCTTATCCTCGGCAAACTGTGTCTCTTTGAATTTTTTTGAACCAAAAAGATTATAAAATTTACGGGTACGGGTTTTTGGCAACAGCTTTTTAAGCTTGGCGTTTGAAAAAGCTTTATTACCTTCAAACACGATATCGTGTATCATCACCTTTTGTTTCTTATCAATAACCGCGTCTAATATCAAACTATTCGGATCGCCGGGATCTGGTCTTTGTTTAATATTGATGGAGGTATTTAAATAACCTTTCTCGGCAAAGTATTTTTTGATGATAGATGTAGTGCGATTTATTAAGTTGGTATTTACAATTTTACCTTTATCATCTAATTTCTTATTCAGGTCTTCTATCTCGCTTTTGCGGATACCAACCAAACGAAGATTTGACAAACGCGGCAACTCTTTAATAGCTATTTCCAGATAAACCGTATCCATGTTTAAACGGGTTACGTAAATCTGAACATCGTCAAAAAGATTTTCTTTATAAAGATTTTTAACAATTGTAGCACTGGCTTCGCCGGGTAGTAACAACTTATCGCCCTTGTTTATTTTTGTAATTTGAAGCAATACCTCTTTATCTAAATGCTGAGTGCCTGTAATATCAATACCACCAACAATATATTCTTTCGGATTTAAGTAGCTTAAAGTATCAGTGTTGCTTGACGGCCTAAAAGAAGGCTGGCCTTGCCTTACCTGGGCCACGGCAGAAACACTTATTACAGAGAAAATTATAGCAAACAGAACTTTATTCATTCGGATATTTTAGTGGGCTAAAAGTAATTTATACAGTTGTTAAAAAGTGTTAAAAGAAAAAATTTAGTTAACCTGCTCGCTTGTTTTACCAAAACGGCGTTCGCGTTTCTGGTAATCTAATATCGCTTCGTACAAATCTTCCCTTCTGTAATCGGGCCATAGTTTAGCTGTAAAATACAGCTCGGCATAAGCAATTTGCCATAAAAGGTAGTTGCTTATACGGTATTCGCCACTGGTTCTAATCAACAACTCGGGGTCGGGCATATTGCCGGTATACAAGTTACTTTCAAACAGTTTTTCGTCAATGTCATTTATATCAATTTCGCCATTTTTTACTTTAAGCGCTACGCTTTTTGCCGCATGCAAAATTTCGCGGCGCGAGCTGTAGCTTAATGCCAGCGTTAGCACCAAGCCTGTGTTTTGCGCTGTAGTGTCCATAGCATTTTTTAATTCTTTGAAGCATTTGCCGGGTAACTGGTCAAGGTCGCCAATAGCATTAAGCCTGATGTTGTTATCCATAAAAGTTTTAATTTCTTTATGGATAGTGGCCACCATCAATTCCATAATAGCAGCAACCTCAAGTTTGGGGCGGTTCCAGTTCTCTGATGAAAAAGTATAAAGCGTAAGATACTTCACTTCCAGTTCGGCAGCAGCCTCAACTACATCCCTAACTGCTATAACACCGTTATGATGACCGAATATCCTTAATTTACCCAAGCCCTTTGCCCACCTGCCATTACCATCCATCGTGATAGCAATATGCTGTGGTAACCTCGATAAATCAATCTGTTCCTTATAACTCATTTCTTTACCGGCCAACAAAAGCATTTTGCATACGCAAAAGGGCGCCTTTGATAATAGTGCCTATTTTTTCAGGTGACAAAGGTAAAACTTACTTTGTACTTTTTTAGTATGCTGACAAAAAGAAAGTTTGCACAAAATTCAGTTGACTTTTAGCTGATGTTGAGAATGTGTATAAGTTAAGTAATGGCTATCGAAATTAACGACAGGCTAGGCTTAGCCTAAGCCTAGAAATCTAAGAAATCATAATTTAGTAATAACACTTCTGGCTTACAAAAGTATAAGAGATAGTAAATCCGGCAAACGCATAGGTATCGCGCGGACGCATGTCGCCACGCTGGGTACCGGCTACACCGCTACCTGCTAACGAACGATCTGATAGTGCCACTGATAAAGGCGATGATAAGGTTGATTTATCAGCATACATGCCGGCAACGTCATCCAGATAATCTGTATACGCCACGCGATAGCCCAACTCTAAACCCAAGGAAACTTTACCACCAACATTATATTTAAAACCCACACCAAACGGAACGGCTATGGTACTGTTTTTATAAGGTTTCCCCTCGGTTTCGAGTAACCTAAGCTCATAGCTTTGGCCCTGGTAAGTTGCCTTAGGTGTGTACTGTGTTGACGCTATGCCAGCAAAAATATAGGGAGTGAAATAATTTTTTGAAACCGAAGGGATATATTCCAGGAAGTTAAACTCGCCCATAAGGCTAACCTCTGTCATGGATGTTCTGAAACTCAAATTGCGATTACGCTGCCATGTATCGCTTGATAAACTATCGGCACCTTGAATAATACCGTAATTAAATGCCGCTTTAACACCCCAGTACGGGTTAAAATTACGCTTTAAAAAAACACCACCACCTAGGCCCGAAAATTTCACCGGATTATGCTGATTAAGATCGCCCATGTAACCGGCCCCACCAACCAGCCCGCCAATCTCCCAGGTTTGGGCTCGGGTGGTTAAGCACATAAAGGTTAAAAGTACAGCCGCTAAATATTTAGGCATCCGTTAAAAATTAGTAATTGCGGGCATCAAGGCCCCACATTAGTTTGTTTCTTAACGTTGATAAATAGCTTTCATTATTTAGGCGAATAAGATTAAGTTCAAAACCTGCCTTTTGCACCTTAAAGCGCATAGGCTTATTGATCACTTCAGTACGCGAGTCGCACGAAAGAATGTAGTTTGAGCTGCGCGATTCAACTTCGAAAGACAGCACGCTGGTATCAGGCAAAATTATCGGCCTTACGTTTAAGTTGTGTGGCGCTACAGGCGTTACCACAATACTATTTGCATGTGGAAAGATAATCGGACCACCGCAACTTAATGAATATGCGGTAGAACCGGTTGCTGTCGCGATGATAATACCATCGCCCCAGTAAGAGTTTAAGTACTCGCCGTCAATAAACATGTTGGTGGTTATCATCGCCGAATCATCGCGTTTATGGATGGTGATATCGTTTAGGGCAAAATTGTGCAGGCCAAGAATATTCATTTCAGATTCAACCTTCAATAATACACGACCATCTAAGGTATACTGCCCGTTTACCACAGCATGTATAGCTGCGGCAATGTCGCTTTTGTTAACGCTGGCCAAAAAACCTAATCGACCAAAATTAATACCTATAACCGGCACGCCAGAATCGCCAATAACACTTACCATGTCGAGCAGGGTACCATCGCCACCTAAAGTAATAAAAGCATCAATAAAGCCTTTAATAGGCTCGCCTTCTTGCAGCGCATTGAAAGCGGAGGTATCTATCTTATCCTGTAAATAACTAAAAAGCTGATGATGAACATATACCTGCACCTGGTGTGATGACAAGCTATCAAAAACCTCCTGTATAAAGGATATAACTGCCTGATCATTAAAGGGCCTGCCGTATACTGCTATTTTCATTTGGGTTGTAGTCCATGGACCATAGTCAATGGTCGATAGTGTTTGTGTATTATTTACTATGGTCTATCGTCTATGGACTATCGACCAATTATAAGTTTAGATAATTCATCAGCGCTGCGTAACGATCCATTGCACCGTCATCGTGCTCGCTGTGGTTAAAGCTGGCCTTTACGTCATAATCATAACGCATAAAGGTGGCCAGTATATTTGAAATGTCTGTTTTGTTTACTTTTAGTGTCACTTCCATGCGGGTTGAATCTGGAAATGAACGTACGTAGGAGCTCAATATCTGCGCATTGTCAGACTCTACCACCTGTGCCATGTGCGCCAAGGAGTTATTTTTATTGCTGATGTCTAATACAATAATACCGCCCGGTTGTGCTACAGATGTAATGGTACCAAAATACTCGTTCATACGGTTTATCGGTATCAGCCCCAGGTAGTTCTTTTTGATATCAAGAACAGGCACAACGCTTAACTGCTGCTCAAAAAACAGACGGATAACATCATACACATGTTGATCTTCGCGCACATACGGATTTATTAGCGAAAGGCCCAGCGCGCCTATTGGCGTTTGCGGATCCATTTCCGGCTGGATATCGGTCTCTGCTAATAAGCCCAGAAACTGTTCCTCATTCACAATAGGCAGATGTCGCACACGAAACTCAACCATACGATCAAGCACCTTCTGTATAGTGTCAGAGGTGTGTACCGGTGGTATCGCGTCAGCTATCAGCTCAAATGCAACCATTTATGCTCCTATTTTGTCTAAAAATATCTTTAATAACCTGTTAAATTCCTGCGGACGCTCCATCATTGCAGCATGGCCACATTGATCAACCCAATGCAATTCGGCGTCGGGCAGTAACTCATTAAACTCCTCGGCAACTTCCGGCGGAGTGATCTTATCGTTACGTCCCCATATTAAAAACACCGGCATGCTAATTTTGTGCAGATCTTTTTTCATATTATGACGAATGGCCGATTTTGCCATCGCTAGTAAACGTATAACGCTATGTCTGTCGTTCACTAATTTATAAACCTCGTCCACCAATTCAGGCGTAGCAATTTTTGGATCATAAAAGGTGTATTCAACCTTTTCTTTTATAAAATCCATGTTCTCTCTTCGTGGGAAAGAACCGCCAAAAGCATTTTCGTATAAACCCGAACTGCCGCTTAATACCAGCGCCCGTAACTTTTCGGGATGCGTAAGCGCATATATCAATCCAACATGGCCACCCAGTGAATTACCTAAAAGGATAACATTGTCAAGTTGCTTATACTTAATAAACTTATGTACAAACTTTGATAACGTTTTAACCCCGGTAGTTATTACAGGCAAATCATAAACCGGCAACAATGGTAATATTACACGGTACTTATGCCTAAACTCTTCAATAACTTCTTCCCAGTTGCTTAGACCGCCCATTAGGCCGTGCAGCAGCAACAAAACCTGTCCTTCGCCCTCATCGATATACTTAAAACCACGGTCTTCTTTAAGCGCGAAACTCATATATGTCTTTGTAAATTTTTGTATTCATGAAGGACTATCCCCCCAATTATCTGCTATAAAAATAGTTTATTGTGATGTACCTGCAACAATTAAAGCAAATAAATTATGCTAAAAGTTGTTTTACCACCTCTGATATGGTCTTGCCGTCGGCCTGCCCTGCAAGCTCTTTATTGGCAAGGCCCATAACGCGGCCCATATCCTGCATACCTGTTGCGCCTATGCGGCCTATCAACTCTTGCACGAAGCCTTCAACTTCAAAGCGGGTCATTTGCTGTGGCAGGTAAGGCTCAATTACGGCTATCTCGCTTATCTCTATCTGGTACAGATCATCACGCCCCTGTGTTTTGTAAATATCTGCCGACTCTTTACGTTGCTTCACCAGTTTTTGTAACACTTTTATTTCTGCTTCCTGGGTTAATTCTTCAGCAGCGCCTTTTTCTGTTTTGGCTAATAATAAAGCTGATTTTACAGCACGCAGCCCGGCCAAACGCTCGGCTTGTTTAGCCAGCATGGCTAGCTTTATATCCTGATCTATTTGTTGTATTAATGACATCGGTTTGATTTATTTCGGATATCGGATGTTCGATATCGGATTTTGTTAATTTCTTTATTTTATCATTTGCACATCTGCATATTCGCACATCTGCACATCTCTTACTTTCTTACAATATTAGTGGCCGTGGCTTGCGCGGTTGGCATAATTAACAGATCGTTAATGTTAACATGCTTAGGGCGCGATACTACAAACATGATGGTTTCGGCAATATCCTGTGCTACTAGTGGTTCAAAACCATCGTATACTTTCTTTGCCCTGTCTTTATCACCCTTAAAACGTACTTCAGAAAATTCTGTTTCAACGGCGCCCGGGTGTATAGCGGTAACCTTTATGCCATGCTGCACCAAATCAATACGCATAGCCTTATTCAGGGCGTCAACCGCGTGCTTAGTGGCACAATACACGTTACCATTGGGGTAAACCTCTTTACCGGCTATTGAGCCAATGTTGACGATATGCCCCTTGCCGTTAGCTATCATCCAATTTGATACCACCTTTGTTACGTATAAAAACCCTTTAACGTTGGTATCAATCATGGTGTCCCAATCGTCAAGATCACCGTTTTGTATAGGGTCAAGCCCCTGGCTTAGGCCGGCGTTGTTTATCAGCACATCAACCTTTTTCCATTTGGCAGGCAGGTTTTCAAAATTGCTCGTCACTTGCTCGCGGTCGCGTACATCAAATGCACATACAGCAACCTCGGTATTATACTTTTTGTTTAGGCTGGCAGCCAATTTTTCAAGCCTGTCAAGCCTGCGGCCGGTAAGTATCAGGTTGTAATTTTCGGCAGCAAACAGTTTAGCGCATGCTTCGCCAATGCCTGCCGTGGCCCCTGTTATTAATGCAATTTTAGCCATAGATGTGGTACAAAATCCTTGCGAAATTAGGCTTTTTGATTGGCAATTGCAGGTTTTTAATAAAAAGAGACAGGGATATTACTCAAAAATGAGACTAAACGTAAGCGTATGCAAACCCAACTTACTGATAGGCGACGAGTACGCATTGTTTTCATGCCGCATTACATCGCCAAATGAGTTGGATAACCTAACCTCGGGCGAGAGCTTGAAGAACTCGAAATAGATATCGCAACCAAATGCAGCTTCGTACGATGCAAAGCCGCCAACGTTCTTCACCAGCTTATCTATCGGTGCCTTGTCAACATCAGCATTGGCTTTGCCGGCAATGGCTTTTGAGTATTTTACACCGCCCAGCACATACAGCCTGACATCATGTATCCTGTCCGACTTTAGCTTCAGCGACAACGGCAAATCAAACTGTGTAGCCTGTACAGATTTAGTAACGTTTTGCGATGGGTTGGTATAAGTGTAAGTTATCTGCCTGTCGGCAAACAACAGGCCGGGGGTTATGCGGGCCTCAAGATGCTCTGTTATACGATGCCTGTACAAAAACCCCACCGCAAAGCCTTGCGAGTTTGGCGAGTTAATGCTGTTTAAACTATCAGTAACTCTGGTGCCGTCGTTATCAAAGAAAGGGTTGCGCCAGTTGGTGTTTTTGTCTATCTTGAAATAGCTGCTTACGTAGCTAAAGTTAAAGCCGAAACTGTAATCCTTTTCGTCTGCACCCCCACCCCATTTTGGTGCCGATTGTGCCCATAACCTATCGGCACAAAAAAGCAACATCAGTATAAGCAGGTAGCGGGGTTTTATCATTTAACGCCTGTGTATATAGAACAGATACCAAACGCTAAAGGACGGCATTTGGTATGCTTAAAGCCCACCCTATCCATCACCGCTATAAAATCCTTACCATCTGGGAAAGCGGCTACCGACTCTGGCAGGTAAGTATAAGCTCTCGAGTCTTTAGAAAACAGCTTGCCTA
>JAZKET010000029.1:23188-40950 GCA_040386815.1 Bacteroidota bacterium
TGCCTATGCCGGGTGTTACGTAGTTAAAATAGAAATAATACAGCTGCTTAACCGGAAACACCTTAGGTTTTGAAAACTCTAACACCACCGCTTTTCCGCCCGGTTTCAACACGCGGTTAATATCAGCCAGGCCCTGCTCAAGGTTTTCAAAGTTGCGCACGCCGTAGGCTACGGTTACGGCGTCAAACTCACCGGCTTCGAAGGGTAGCTTTTCAGAGTCGCCAAGCTTAACTTCAAACTTGTGGCCTAGGTTGCGTTTGGCTATTTTTTGCTTCGCGATGTCAAGCATACCTGCCGATATATCAACACCTATAATCTTATCAGGGTTAAGTATAGACAGCGCCTCGAAAGCAAAATCGCCGGTACCGGTAGCTACGTCAAGTATCAGTTTAGGTTGATCATTCTTTAGCTCATTTATCGCCTTTTTGCGCCAGATGATATCAATCCCCAACGACATAAAATGGTTCAGAAAATCATAGGTTTTCGAAATGTTGTTAAACATATCGGCCACCTGCTCTTTCTTGGTGCCCTGCTCCTGGCTGTACGGTATTACGGTTTTGCTCATAGTGAGCGGCAAAGATAGTGATTAGTGATTAGAGATTGGTGCTTAGCGATTAGTGTGTTTTGTTTCACTTAGATATGAAACAGATGAAACAAGTGAAACACTATTTTGACTTAAATTTTTGATTATCAAATATTTATAAAAAACCAGTGAAACAAGATGAAACAGCGTTTTAACATAAGTATCTAAAAATCAACTATTTGTTATTTTGGCTTTTTTGCAAATTTCCGCCTCCTGTGGTATTATAAACCAAAAACATCTATGAAACCGTCGTCACTTTAGCATATCGGCAATGAGTTGTTGGTGATAACAACGGCGAAAAGCATGATCAAAAAGAGCGCGAAGGCCTGTCAGGGTGCGCGGCCGGGAGTATGGCCCTTGAGTGGTGACAGCGATCAGCCTGACTTGATCTTTTGCCTACTTTTGGATCAAGCCAAAAGTAGGTAGCCATTCCGCGGCAATGAGCGGAGGCAAGCCAAGTGCGTGAAGGGCCTAAAATGCGTGCAAGTCTCCGTGCGTCCCGATAGCTATCGGGAGCCACACTCGTACCTCGTTCGCAATGACATGATAAGAGGTTGCCCCTACTCTACCTTGTACCTGTACACCTGCCTGCCTAATTCGCCGGCGGCATTGATGCCTTCAATAACTGCACGGTATATTCCGGGCCCATCGGCATTAAAAAACTCTAATTTAGCCCGGCCGTTCTCATCGGTTTTTACATACGGATTCCAGTAAATTGTGCTACGTAAATCTGGAAAAATCGTGGTATTTTCGGGTTTCTCGTATTTAGGGTGATAAAAATCGCGCACTTTATTAAAGCCTTTTGGGTTAAGGTTCGCAAGGCTTGGGTTTACCGACTTACGTGGCATACCCCGCCTGGTTGTTATCAGAATAGCAGGACCTCCAATCATGTCAACAATAGCTCTATTAGTGATTGCTACATCAACTTTTAACACATTTCCAATGTCAAGACGATCTCTGATTTGAATTCCATCAACAATTACCTTTATCGGGCTTAATCCACTTACCAGGCGACAAAATGGATAATTGAAAAATTCATATTCTACACTATCACCAGGGCTAATAGCAACTTTAACTACATATTGCTTAAAAACTACACCCGGTAAATTTCCTCTTAAACACATCCCCAGATTAGCGCACTTCGCGGCATCTTTTATCACATAACTATGGTCAACACTAACATCGCGCACCTGTATGCCGTAACTGGTTTGTATCGGCGGCATTTTTTTTGCCCTTATTCTAACTTCTTTTAAACGCTGCACTTTATCCAGCTGCCCTGCCTTTTCATAGATATCATCTAATTTCTTACCGTTATCTATGTACGTTTTTATCGATTGAGCAATATTAGTACTTACATCGCCCAGGTTTGGGTTTTTACTAACTCTTAATGCGGGTACGCTGTCCAATATCAGCTTCACCTTATCGCTGTTTTTGTTATGCGCCGCTATAATAACCCTATTACTATCTTTCAAAACAAAACCGTTAAAGCTAAAGTTGCCCAAGGCGTCGGTATTGGTTACCCGGGCTATATTAGCCTTCGGAATCAACATGTTAACCGTAGCATTGGCCAATAGCTTATTGGTTAGCGTGGTTACTTTGCCGGCAAAATTAGTTCCCTGGCCCTCAGCATTAAAAGCCGGTTTGGTGTTTACGGTGTTTGATAGCTCTGTCCAGGTAAACCGGCGATAGCCCTGTGTAAGCATCAGGTTATCTAAAGCTTTATTAACCTCGTGGCTGTCCCGGGTAAAATAGTAGTTGGGCTGCTCTACATAGCCTTTCAAATCAGACTTTAACAATATGTTAGAGAAAATAGTACTCTCCTTGTTTTCATTAACAGGCAGCTTGCTTTCATCAATTACCGACACCGAAAAGTTACCAAACGATGGCTTACCCTCGCTGTCTTTAGCGTCAAGCTCCAATTGCACTTTTTGCTTGCTTACATAAGTGGCCTTATCGGTTTTTAAACCCAGGCGCATTTGGTCGTTATTTTTGATAAATATTATCCTTTCGCACAGCGGTTCGCCATTAATGTTAAATAACGTAAACTGGGCTATGCCTGTCAGAAACTCCTTTTTATCAAGCCATATCATACCGGCTTTAACCGGCGACGCATAGACAATGTCGCCATTGGTTTGCCCTATGAGATACGCCGGAATTTTTAACAACGATGTCGACGCGTTGATCTTAACCAGCACGCTGTCTTTATTGGGTTGATAAACACTTAAAGTGTATCCTTCATCAGCTGCCTTAGGTAAATTAATGGTTTTGTTGGTACCATCAGCAAAAGCAACGTTGGCTTTGTAGGTTTTGCCTGCCTCGGGGCGTAACATAAAACTGCCCATACCTGCATACAGCGTTTCTATATCGGCAACTTCCTTATTTTCATTATCGATTATCTTCCCTTTAATATTTACCCCCAAACCATCAATACCAACGGCCTTAAATGCAATTTGCGAAGCGCTGCCATTTACCAGGTTGCCGCCCTCAGGGAAAAACTGTACATCGCTTTGCGACAAGGCAGCCTTGATAGGGAAATTACGAACTACAGGATATTTGTCTGCACCATCAAACGTGGTACGGATGTAGGCCCCCGCAAGGTCGGCCCTTTTATCATTATTAATATTTATGCTGATACCGCCCAGGGCATCTGTCTTAACGTTTTGTGTCCATACCGTTTTTTTATCCACCACTATCTGATACCTTACATCTTGCCCGGCAAACGCCTTGCCTTCGTCGTTGGTAAAGTTTAGCAGGGCTGTAAGCACCTGTTGGCCATTAATATCCTTATACCGGTAATCGGCGCTGGCAACTACATTGCTATTGCCAATATCCCCAACAGTAAATGTGTGGTCAAAAAAATAATCGGGCCCGGCATTACGCATCCATTGGGTATAGGCCCTTATGCGGTAGTTGCCTTCGGTATACTCATCGCCTAAAATAAAATTACCTGTTAGCGTACCAGCGGTTACCGGCAACTTCAAATCTTTTACTACCGAATCTCTTTCATTGATCAAATCGACATAAACCGCACTGCTTAGGGCCGATAGCTGATGACTGGCACCCGTTGTTACATAGCCCTTAAACCATATCGTATCGCCCAGCGCATAATAAGGCTTATCCATGTGCAGATACACTTTTTCCTGCGGGATGCTGTCTGTCCACTTTTGTAACGAAACAACTAAGGGATTGGCAGGCATACTGCCACGCGGAATATCGGGCACCGGCGGTTTGTACTCAACCGGTAACTGGTCGCCCACGCGGGCCGTTGCCCAGTTGCCATGAATATAAAAATCGCGATAATCTGTATGGCTACCCTTTTCGTCAATAATAGCCTGCTCTGTAGATAGTTTTAAAATAGACGTCTTACTGTCGCTATACTTATTTTTCTTCTTGTCAGACTTATTTAAGGCAAAAGCCCCGGCTTTTTCAGGTGCATAATTAACATACAGCATCCTAAATTTAAACGACACAAAACCGGTGTCAATAACCGTAATCAGCGAATCGAATTGTACCAGCCTATCTTTTATCACCGCCATATCTGGGTCTATCGTCACGTCATCAACCTTAAGCCTTTTGTAACCATACATTGGGCGGGTAATAAAACCATTCTCTAAAGTGTTATTGGCATACACCGATCGTAAAAAGTGCATAAAAGAACCCTGGTAGGTTTGCAGACGATTTTTGGCCCATTGGCTTTTTTGCTCATCGGTACCCTGCATTTCTTCAAAGCTAAATTCGCCATGGTATAAGGCAATATCTTCGGCCTTGTTATAACCAAAATCCTGCAGCAGGTAATGTATGCGATACCCTAAACGGTGATTGTCAATGATCAAAAACTGGTCGGCATCAGCCAGTAAAAGGTTTTTTTTTGTGCTGAAGTTAATAACCTGCGGATTAAGAATAACGCATTGCCTGGCATTGTCTGATGTGCCCAGGAAAGTTTGTTTAAACAGCTCAAGGTTAGCATCTGTTTTAGATCTCTTCCCAATAGTTACTTTGGCAAGCGCTATGTATTTTGGCTGTAGTTTAAACTCAACTTTTACAGGGGCGTTGCTTACAATAATGTTTTCGGTAAGCGACTCATAACCCAGCATCTGCGCCGAAAGCTTAAATGTACCCTGTGGTACTGATGCAAATTTGAACAGGCCATTTTCATCAGCTTGCGTTACCCTGTCTGAGCCACCAATAAAAACAGTGGCACCGTTAAGCGCCTGCCCTTTATCATCAGTAACCCTGCCCGACAAATTTTGTGTTTGCGCCAAAACCCCGATTGGCAAAAACCATAGCGTATAAAGTAGTAGTTTAAAAAAGGGCTTCATTAAAAGGTATTGGTTTGGTAAATATAATACCTTTCTGCATAAACCATATATGCTAACTCAGCTATCCGAAGTCTCTGACTTCGGATTAGTATGCAGATAGTCTCTGACTATCGGGCGGGTTACGGTAGTCTGGAGACTACCAGCTTCGATCAGCGGGACTAACATATTTAATTAGTTGGTTTAAGTATCTGAAAGTTATAGGACATGGCACACGGTAGTCAGAGACTACAGGCATAGGCCTTCGAAGTCAGAGACTTCGAAGATCGGGTGAGATTGCTTCGTTTCTTGCAATGACTTGGTGGGTATAGGCGCTGTGCATAATTAGCCTACGTGCGATTGTTTCCTTCCTCGCAATGACATTTTGGGCGCTGTGCGGTTGGCCGCGTTAGTGATAGCAGCGGATACCGGCCGTTTCCGGGGCCTTAGCGCAGGCCGTGGCTAAGGCCTTGCGCAGTATGAGCGGATAGCACGGGCCGCAGGTAACGCGCTGTTGGTCATTGGTCATTGGTTATTGGTCATTGACTTGCAGGTTGTAAGCTAAAGTAAGCCTATCAAAGCCGCAATACCAATGACTACTTACTAATGACCAATGACTAATGACTAATGACTAATAACCTACTCTACCTTATACCTAAACACTTGCCTGCCCAGTTCGCCTTCGGCATTTATGCCTTCAACCACTACACGGTAGGTGCCTGCGCCGTCGCCGTTGTAGAAATCGAATTTCACTTCGCCGTTGGTATCCGTGTTTACGTAAGGGTTCCAGTATATGGTGGTGCGCAGGTCTGGTATACGGGCGTTAACCTGAGGGCGATCATACTTTGGCGAATAAAACTCGCGGGTAAGGTTAAAGCCCTTAGGCATAATGTTGGCGATATGGGGGTTGTATTGTTTGCGTTGCGATGGGTGTTTCAGGATGATATTAACAAAACCTGCCGATCCGGTATTAGGTCGCTCGCCCGGATTTCTTGGTGCAGCAGGTGCGCCGCGCATTCTTTCTTTTGCAGGCAAACTGGTTCTGATAACTTGTATACGGTCAACATCAACCGGCAAAAACACCCTGCCGTTCATGATATCGTCTATATCATAATTCGACATACCATTTACTAAAACTGCAATATCTCTGCTTGCATCATCCTTAGAGGTGGTTACGTTTAATGAAGGCATTCTGCGCATATCTACTAATTGTGTTACGCCGGTAGGTCCCGTCTCCATGGTAACACCAGGTATACCCGCTAATAAAAACGTTCCAATGTCCTGAAACTGTTCGGGGTTTTGTATCCGTATCACCTTATCAACCGAAGCGTCTCTTTGCGTAAGCGGCCCCTGCTGCATGGCATACCTATTTTCGTTATCTACTACCTTTATGGCCTTTATTTTAACCTCTTTCAAATCGTGCAGGCCGGTAAGTTTGGCTGGTTTACCCTCGTTAGCAACTTGTTGCAGTTTGTTTTCGATAAGCTGCACCTCGGCAAGGTTTTGTTTTTGGCTGATTTCGATGTTAGGTATGGTATCTATAGTGATAATGGTACCGTTTGTACTTTCGGGTATTTTTGAGGCTACTGCAAAGCGGGCGCTATCGGCAAATACCAGGTTTTCAAACTTGAAGCGGCCATCGGCATCAGTACTGGTGCTTTTGTTTATACGCGCGTTTAGCGATAGCAAGCTAACACTGGCGCCCTCAAGCAATTTACCTTGCAAATTTGTCACCTTGCCAGATATGGTGCTGCCTTTTGCTTCGGCGGCAAATACCGGGGCCGTATTTAGGGTGCTTTCTAAGTTTTTCCACTCAAACCTGCGATAGCCTTGCGTAAGCATCAGGTTGTCAAGGGCGCGGTTCATTTCGCTGGTATCGGTGGTAAAGTAATAGTTTGGCCGCTCTACATACCCTTTAATGTCAGACGTAAGCAGCAGGTGCGAAAAAATGGTGCTTTCGGCTGTTTCATCAACAGGTACTTTATTTTCATCAATAACCGCTACAGAGAAGTTTGCACCTATGGCGGCGCCCTCGCTGTCTTTTGCATTTAGCTTTAACTGCACACGGCCACGGCGGTTATATATGCTGCTATCGGCATTAACCACCAACTGCATCTGATCTGGATTTTTGATAAAGGCTATACGCTCAATAAGTGGCTGATTTTTGGTGTTAAAAATAGTAAACTGTGCCACACCGCTTGGAAACAGCGTTTTGTTTAACCAAACATTGGTAACTGGCCCCTTAATAGTTATTGGCGACGAAAAAATTACCCTGCCGCTGCTATGCGCAATTAAGTTAATGTTTGATGGCTGCAACAAATCAGACGCGTGGATGCGAACCAATACGCTATCCCTACTGGTTTGGTAAACACTTAATACATACCCTTCTCTTGATGCTACAGGCAGCGGCAGGCTTTTGGTTGTGCTATCGGCAAACTTTATAGTGGCGGTGTATGTTCTGCCACGCCCCGGCGTAAGCACAAAGTTGCCCATACCCGCATGACGGGTAAAAATTTGAGCAACTTGCTTGTTATCGTTATCGGTTACGTAACCACCAACAGGCACGCCAAGGCCGTCTGTACCGGTTGCCTTAAAAGCTATACGCGAAGGTACACCGGTGATAAGGCTACCACTCTCCGGAAAAAACTGGATATCGGTTTGTTGCGGGTTAGTGGCCGCCACCACATTTTCAGGTACGGGTTTGTTTTTATCATCCAGCGGGTCGCCCACGGTAATGGTTTTATCAAAAAAGTATTCCTCGCCTGCATTGCGCATCCATTGGGTATAGGCGCGTACGCGGTAGTTACCTGCCTTAACACTATCAACCAACACTAAATCGCCGGCTATGGTGCCCTGGTTTACTTGTAGTTTAAGGCGTTTTATCAGTTGTGCTTTATCATCAACAAGCTCTACATAAGCGGCGCCGCTTTGCTGGGTTAACTGGTGGTCTGCCCCGTTGGTTAAGTAGCCTTTAAACCAAATGGTATCGCCCTGGGCATAATAGGGTTTATCCATATGCAGGTATACTTTCTCTTGCGGCAGGCTGTCTGTCCATTTATGTAGCGAAGCCAGCAGCTGATTGGTAGGCACATCACGGCGGGGAATTTCGGGCATGGGTGGCTTATACTCAAATGGAAGCTGGTCGCCAACACGTAAGGTACCCCATTTGCCGGTAATGAAAAAGCTTTTATAATCTACATAACTGCCGCGACTGTCAATAACAGCCTGCTCATTAGATAATACCAGTATAGACTCGCTGCTACTTAATGACATGCTTGAGTTATCTGTAGCGGGCTTTTTAGCGGCAAATTTTATGGCCTTTTTAGGGTCGTAAGTAACCAGCATTTGCCTAAACTTAAACGATGTAAAGGTGGTGTCGATAGCAGATATAAGTGAGTCGAATTTTATTGGGCTATCTTTTATGGTTACCCTGCTTGGGTCTATCGACATTAACGAGAAAGCGTTGGCCGTAGCCATTTGGCTCTCTACATTAACCCTGCGGTAGCCATACAACGGCCGGGCCAAAAAGCCGTTTTCGGCCACGTTATTGGCATAAACCGACCGTAAAAAATGCCTGAACGAACCCTGGTAGGTTTGCAAACGTGTTTTGGCCCACAGATCCTGCATCTGGAAAGTACCTTCTAACTCTTCAAAAGTAAACTCGCCGTCGTGCAGCTCTAACCGTTGTGCTTTATCATAACTAAAATATTTAAGCATGTATTTGATGCGGTAGCCCAAACGCTTGTTTTCGATGACCAGAAACTCGTCGGCATCGGCATATAACACACCCTTTTTAGTTGAAAAATTTAAGGCCCCGGGGTTAACTATAATACATTGCTTTCCGTTGGCTGTATTACCCAAAAACTGTGTTTTAAAGATGTTGAAATTCTCTTCCCAGGCTTTATTGTTGCCAACTTTTACTTCGGCAAGGGTTATAGCTTTAGGGCTTAATTTAAGATCGACCTTTACAGATGCGTCTTTAACGTTAACATTTTGTATTAACGGCGCATAGCCCAGCATTTGCACGGATAGCTTAAAAGTACCCTGCGGCAATTTAGAGAAGATGAAACGCCCACCCTCATCAGTAGGTGTAACGCGTTGCGAGCCACCTATAAAAACTGTAGCGCTTTTAACAGGCTCACCTTTCTCGTTAGTTACCACACCAGACACAGTATAGTCATCCTGCGCGAAAGCGACGGTTGATAGTGACAACAGCACTACAAACAGCAATAATTGGCGAAAGCTTCTCATAAGGGTATATTTAGGTTACGTAAAGATATTGATTTAAAACAACTTGTATAATAGTTGTTACAGTTTCTTACGAGAAAGTATGTAGAATAAATATTTTGATACATATCGGCGAGGACTCGCCCTGCGGACGCTACGCTGGCCTGCCCTCTCTTCGACTTCGTCGGAAAGAGGGCGTTTAGGTTAGGCTGTAAAACGCTGCCGCCCTCTTTACGCGCAGCGAAGAGAGGGCAAGCCGAGCGAAGCAATGGCTGGGTGAGTCCCCCCGGCGGACATTGACGCCTTAAAAGCAACATCCCACAAATCCGAAATTAGAAAAGCTCTTTCACCATCCAGATGGTACAGGCAAAATGCCCTGAGTTTCCTGAAGCGCCGTCAAGATGTTTGTAACCCGCTTTTTCGTACAAACTAACCGCCTTTGCCAGTTGCGGGAAAGACTCCAGGTATAGGTGCGTGTAGCCTAACTGCTTAGCAGCTTCATTACATTTATCCATCAGTAACTTGCCTATGCCACGGCCGCGGGTGGCAGCGGTTAAGTATAGTTTTACCAGTTCGGCATGGCCGGTGGGCAAACCGTCTGTGGGGTAAATACCGCAACCACCTATTAGTTTACCGTCCTCTTCGGCTACAAAATAGCAGCTGCCGGGTGTTTCGGTAAACAGTTGAAACAGGCGATCAGTGTCAGGGTCTGAGTATACGGTGCCCTGTTTAGGCACATCAAACTCTACCAGCGAAGCGCGTATAATGCGCGCCAATTCTTCGTTATCTTCTAATTTTATATCTCTTACAGTAATAGCCATTGTTATTATTGGTTTGATTGATTAGCGGCCATAATTACTTTAGCGCGCTGGTAAAAACTTTGAATTTCCATTTGCTGTTCTACTTCGGCAATGGCTTTCATGAGGTTGTTTTGCGTGTTGGTAAGCTGGGTAGCGGCGTTTATCATCACTTGCCAAACAGGTTTCATCCGCGTTATCAGGTCTTTGCCTTTATCGGTCAGCTGCACCAGGCGCTTGCGTTCGTCGGTTTTATCTTTTGTTGATCTGATGATCTTTTGCTTCTCCAGCTCTTTTAATAAAACAATGGTTGATGGGTGAGTATAGCCTATCTCCGCAGCCAGTTCAACCACGCTTAATTGCGTTTTATGGTGCAACGTATAAATCACCGGGAACCATTTTGGTTCAAAATCTATCCCGTGCGCTTTATAAATCATAGTGCCATCTTTGCGCATCTGCTCGGCTAAACGCTGCATTCGGGTGGCTATAGCCAATATGCCCGATTCGTCAATTACGCTCATACTTTACTTATTAATGGTAAATGATAAAACATCGTATCAGCCGCCATGCGCGGAAAATGAGCCGGCAGCTCATCAATAGCTAAAAAGCCGTTACGCTCATAAAACCGGTGCGCTGCTTTCAAAGGCGGTACCGTACCCAGGTAAATATCGTGAAACTGATTTTTGTTACAATGGCTTAACAGTGTATCTAATAATTTTTGCGCTACGCCAAGCTCCTTGCCTCTATATTCCTTTTTAACAAACATTTTGCGAATAGCGCCTAAACCCTGCCCGCCATTTAGTAGCGCAATGGTGCCAATCAGTTCATCGCCCAAAAAAGCACCCCAAAAACTGCCACCACCTGTATGGTAATTGGCTTCAATATCACGCAGATCTGGCTGGTCATCGAGCGTTATGGGCAGGCCAAATTCGCCCTGTTGTATACCCAGTACAATGTCAATTACCTGCGGGCAGTAATCATTACAAATGGGTTTTATGGTGATTGTATTTTCCATATCAGAATATTTATATGCAATTATACGTAGTTAACTACATATTTTATTGCTATTTTTTTATTTTCTGACAGAAAGATGATTTTTTGAAGATAGTTATTACCCTATAATTTGGATACGAGGAACGAGTGAGAAATCCTATACGCCAGTGTATCGACTGTTGGTAGAAGATTTCTCGCTCAGCTTCGAAATGTCAACTAAACTAAAGTTTTATTCAGCGCTGTTCAACGCCAGCAAACCTTCAATATCTAACCTGTGGGTGTACATAATCAGTTGGCCTTTGTCATCAAGTGGCCATTGGTCGCGGGGTTTGTCCCAATAAAGTTCAACGCCATTGCGGTCGGGGTCGTCCAGATAAATAGCTTCAGACACACCATGGTCAGACGCGCCGGTTATCTGGTAACGGGCCTCCATCAAACGTTTTAATATTGCCGCCAGGTCTTTACGCTCGGGGTATAAAATAGCAGTGTGGAATAAGCCTGGCGCATTTTGCGGTGCGGGTGGCGCGCCTTTACTCTGCCAGGTATTTAAACCTATATGATGATGGTATCCTCCGGCCGATATAAACGCGGCCTGATCGCCATACATCTGCATCACTTCAAAACCCAGTAAGCCGCAATAAAAATCAAGCGACTTCTGGATATCACTTACCTTTAAATGTACGTGGCCAATACGGGTTTGGGCGGGGATTTTATAGTCGGTCATGTTTAGTTATTGGTAACTAATTAATAGTTTTAAATAAATGTTTAAACATTCAAATCTATATTAATCTTTTAACTCCTTTGTTTCCCAAGTGTAAATTAACAAATAACTAAACTACCAATAACCAATCAACTACTCGAATTTAATACCTACCTGGCTAAAAAACGTTGCCATTTGTTGTACAGACCGATGCGAGGTAATTTGCCCCTGATCATTAAAAGTAAATATGTCTACATCAGGTGTTTTGAATTTTTTGTTGGTGGCCTTTATCCCCATAAAATCATTAGTAAAGGTGCCACTCCATGTACCTGTAACGGCTACAGTATTGTTATTTGCCAGGGCAACCAGGCTATCGCCTTTAAGGTCAGGATAAGCAGCCAGGAAACTTTTCATGCTGGCCTTAATGCTATCAATATTATTAGCAGGTGGGTATTCGCCCGATCCGTAATCAACAAAACCCGGCGCGCAATCTTTAAACATTGCATCAACGTCTTTGGCAATCAGCGCGTTTTGCGATGCTAATGCGGTTTCCTTGTTCTTTTCCATTTTTGTAACGGTACTATCTGCACCGCCAGCATTGTTGGTGGTAGTGCCATTACATGACGCAAATAAACCGGCTATAGCCAGTGCTAAAATTAGCTTTTTCATAATTGCTTTTTTCGAGGGTGATTATTATCTATAAAACTAAGCACTAAACCATTAACTTACAATAGGTTTTGCGCAATTGGCTAATGTAAAACCTTGCTTCACTTAACTAATCAGTAATCTCTAAGCACTAATCATTACCTTTGCACCATGATTATTAAAACGGCAGATTTTATTTGCAGCAATACGCAGGTATCAAAGCTACCGCCACCTGTTATGCCAGAATATGCTTTTATTGGCCGCTCAAACGTTGGTAAATCATCGTTGATCAATATGCTTACGGGTAAAAAAGGTTTGGCAAAAACATCGCAAACACCTGGTAAAACGCAATTGATCAATCACTTTTTGGTGAACGAGAACTGGTACATTGTCGATTTACCGGGTTACGGCTACGCCCGCGTTTCCAAATCAAAAAAAGAAGACTGGAACAAATTTATCCAAACCTATCTGGACAAACGCGAAAGCCTGCAATGCGTAATGGTACTGATTGACAGCCGCCTTGAACCACAAAAAATCGACGTTGAATTTTGTAACTGGCTGGGCGAAAAAGGCTTATCCTTTGTTTTAGTGTTTACTAAAGCCGATAAGCAATCGTCTATAAAAACAGATCAAAATGTAGCCCGGTTCAGAAAAGCGCTGCTGGCTACTTTTGACGAAGTGCCGCAGATTTTCATCACATCGTCTGAAGAGCATTTAGGTAAAGATCAGATATTGAGCTTCGTCAGCGAGGTGAACCAGGGTTTTAAGATACCGGATTATAAGACGTTTGATTAACAAACATGTCATTGTGAGCGTAGCGTGGCAATCGCACGGAGAACGGTGTAGACCATGTAAGTGTGCGTCCCGATAGCTATCGGGAGCTTCGTACCTCGCATTGACAACAAGAAACATAAATGAAAAAATACTTCTCATTAGTAACTTTCTCTCACACCATATTTGCTATGCCATTTGCCTTTATAGGCTTCTTTTTGGCGGTGACTACAACGCAACATGCGTTTGAGTGGCCCAAGCTGGTAATGATGGTGCTGTGTATGGTGTTTGCGCGTAACTCGGCCATGGCGTTTAACCGTTACCTTGACCGTGATATAGACGCTAAAAACCCACGCACCAAAGTGCGCGATATCCCGGCCGGTCGCATTAGCGCGGCATCGGCTTTAACGTTTACCATTATTAACTGCCTGTTATTTATTGGTACTACGTGGTTCATTAATCCGTTGTGCTTTTACCTGTCGCCGGTGGCTTTGGTGGTAGTGTTGGGTTATAGCGCTACCAAACGTTTTACCGCGCTTTGCCACATGGTTTTGGGTTTGGGCTTATCATTGGCCCCTATCGGCGCTTATTTAGTGGTTACCGGTGAATTTGCTTTGTTACCGATATTTTTCTCACTGTCGGTACTATGCTGGGTAAGTGGTTTCGATATCATTTACGCGCTGCAGGACGAGGACTTTGACCGCAGCGAGCAACTGCACTCCATCCCGGCTTATTTGGGCAAGGTCAATGCTTTAAGGTTATCTACTTTTCTGCATGTGCTATCGGCTATATTTATAGTATTGCCGGTGTTTTATACAAATGTGGGTGTGTTGTATTACGTAGGCATTCTATTTTTCTGCATTATGCTTACCTACCAGCACCGCCTGGTAAAACCTAACGACTTAAGCCGTGTAAACTTTGCTTTTATGACTACTAATGGTTTGGCTAGCGTGGTGTTCGCGGTTTTGTTTTTGTTGGATAGGACGATGCTTGCACACGGTATGTTTTTAGGAATACATTTCTAAAAGGTAAACTATGGATAGCTCGACCGCACTCATCATTTTTAGGAAAAGCTTAGAAAAGTTTGTCGAGTTTAATGAAGCCGAGTGGATCGTCTTTACGCAATACCTCACTTTCAGTACCCTTAAAAAGAAACATTACTTTGCCGAGCATGGTAAGGTATGCGATAAAGTGGCATTTATAGTCACCGGTACTATGCGTTACTTTCATATAAAAGATGGCGAAGAAATAACCGGCTACTTTAGTTTCGAGAATGAACTGGTAAGCTCGTACAAAAGCTATCTTACCCGTCTGCCAAGCCAAACGTATATCCAGGCGTTAGAAGATACAAGGCTAATTAATATCAGCAAAAACGATATGGATCTGATGCTCATCAACCCGCTGTTAGCTTATAAAATGGAACGCTTTGGCCGCATGGTTGCCGAGCATTATTTGTGTTGTTACGAAGACAGGGTTGCGGCCTTCATCACTCAATCGCCGGAAGAGCGCTATCTGCAATTGCTAAATACCGGCAAAGAGGTATTGCAGCGCATGCCGCAACATTATATCGCTAATTTTTTAGGTATTACTCCCGTCTCACTTTCGCGCATCAGACGACGACTTATAACCAACCGATAAAACTCCTTGTACCTGTCCGGGTATTTACTTTCTTATCTTTAGATAACGTTTTAAGCCTCAGCCCTGATCTACTTTTGTGTCACACTAAAACAAAAAGATCATGCACACTATCTTAGGAGCCGGTGGACCGGTAGCAAACGCGTTAACACTCGAGTTAGAAAACAATAACAAAACCGTGCGCCTCATCAGTCGCAAAACAATAAGCCCGGCTAGCGGTACCACTACCTGGCAAAAGGCAGATTTGCTTAACTATGAAGAGTTAGCAGCAGCAGCCAAAGGATCAACCGTAATATACTTGTGCGCGGGCCTGGTATATGATAAAAATATTTGGCGCGAGCAATGGCCCATACTAATGCAAAATGTTATCAACGTAACTAAGCAGAACAACGCCCGTTTGATATTCTTTGATAACGTTTATATGTACGGCCTGGTTGATGGGCCAATGACGGAAAACACCCCCTATAACCCTATCAGCGAAAAAGGTAAAATCCGTGCCTCCATTGCTAATATGCTAATGGGTGAGATTAAGGCCGGCACCATAAAAGCAACCATAGCACGTGCTGCCGACTTTTACGGCACCAACTCTATGAATAGCTTTTTTGACATGATGGTACTGGATAAATATGCAAAAAAGCAAAGCGCGCAATGGATGGGCGATGTTAATAAATTGCACAGTTTTAGCTACATCCCCGACATGGGCAAGGCGATGTATCTGCTTGGCCTACACTCCGAAAGCGACAACCAAATATGGCATTTGCCAACAGCAAAGCCAATGCGCGGGAAAGCATTTATTGAGCTGGCAGCCGCTATTTATAACACAAAACCCAGCTATATGAGAATTAATAAGTTGATGCTTTTTGTGATTGGATTATTTGACAAGCTGATTATGGGTACCGTTGAAATGTATTATCAACAAAGCAACGATTATGTGTTTGACAGCAGCAAATTTGAGAAAGCTTTTAATTTTAAACCAACCAGCTATGAGGTTGGAATAAAGCACATGGCGGAGACTTTGTATAAGGCATAATTAATTTTACACTTTGCGTATTTCGGACATCCCAACTAATTCGCACATTTGCATATCTGCATATTTGCACATCAACACAACATGATCCACAAAAAAACACGCACTTACATACCGGCCGACCTTGATATTAAATGGGAAAACCTGGAACCTTTATACAAAGACCTGGTTGAGCGCCCCATCAATTCGGTTGAAGAATTAGAGCATTGGATGCTTGACCGCAGCGAACTGGAAGCCGCCCTTGAAGAGGATTTTGCCTGGCGCTACATCCGCATGACCTGCGATACCAATAGCGAGGAGAAACTACAGGCTTTTCAATATTTCGCTACAGACATTGAGCCTAAAGCCGCACCTTACAGCAACGAGCTAAATAAGAAACTGGTTGGCAGCGAGTTTTTTGACGATTTGGACGGTGATAAATATTTTGTTTACCTGCGTGGCGTTAAGCGCTCTTTAGAGCTTTTCCGCGAAGAGAATATCCCACTGCAGACCGAGATACAGGTTGAGCAGCAAAAATACCAGTCGATAAGCGGTGGCATGTCTATCCATCTTGGCGACAATGAGTATACCTTGGAGCAGGCCGCAGTATTTTTAAAAGATACCGACCGCAACAAGCGTCAGGAAGCCTGGGAAAAAATTACAGGCAGACGTTTACAGGAAAAAGAGAAACTGGATGATCTGTTTGATCACCTGCGTGTGCTGCGCCATAAAGTGGCCCTGAACGCAGGTTTTGAAAACTACCGCGATTACATGTTCCAGGCTATGGGCAGGTTTGATTACACGCCTCAGGATTGCTATGCTTTTCATGAAGCTATTGAATTGGAGATCGTACCGATCTTGCGTGAACATGCCGAACAACGCAAAGAAGCCCTTGGCCTTGAAAGCTTGCGTCCATGGGATATGGATGTAAATACATCAGGCAAACCGGCGCTTAAACCGTTTAATAATGGCGAGGAGCTGATAGAGAAATCTATCCAATGTTTCCGCAACATCAACAGTTATTTGGGCGAGCGCCTGGAGATCATGAAAGATAATAACCTGTTTGATGTAGAAAGCCGTAAAGGCAAAGCACCGGGCGGTTATAACTATCCGCTGTCTGAAACCGGCGCTCCGTTCATTTTTATGAACTCGGCTAATACCTTCCGCGATCTGACTACCATGGTACATGAGGGTGGCCACGCGGTACATACTTTCCTGACTGCTGATCTGGAATTGAACGACTTTAAACACTGCCCGTCAGAAGTGGCCGAATTGGCTTCCATGTCAATGGAGTTGATATCAATGGATAAATGGGATGTATTTTTTGATAACGAAGAGGATTTGAAACGTGCTAAACGCGATCAACTCATTGACGTTTTAAAAACCCTGCCATGGGTAGCCGTGGTTGACCAGTTTCAGCACTGGATCTACACCAACCCTGATCATCTTGCATCAGAGCGTGCCGAAGCCTGGTTGAAAATTTATGAGCCATTTGGCGCCGGTTTTGCCGATTGGAGCGGACTTGAAGAAGCCGAACAAAACCTATGGCAAAAACAGTTGCATATTTTTGAAATCCCCTTCTATTACATCGAATATGGTTTTGCGCAATTGGGTGCCATTGCGGTATACAAAAACTACAAGGAAAACCCTGAAAAAGCTTTAGAGCAATATCTTGCTGCCCTAAAATTAGGTTACACTAAAACCATTAAGGAGATTTACGAAACAGCTGGCATTCAGTTTGATTTTAGCGCCGGCTATGTAAAAGAGCTGGCCGATTTTATAAAGGCAGAAATTGCCAAACTATAAACGGAACGGACGGAACAAAGTATGAACCAGGTGTTAAACTTTTTTTGGACCATACTTTGTTTCATTCCGGTTATTGCGTTTGGTATAACGGCGGATCGGACTACCTGCTATATTTTTATCGGTATAAGTTTCTTAGCTATGTTTTTACCGGTAAAATTATTTCAGTTAAGCACCAATCCTAAACTTTATGAAAAGACTTATTATTTTGATGGCAATGGTAATTGTCTACGGAATCACGTACGCTCAGCAGCCATTTTCTCACGGACCGTTAAAAGTATCTGATAATCAGCGCTATCTTGTTCAT
>JAZKET010000030.1:0-3157 GCA_040386815.1 Bacteroidota bacterium
CCTCTCTTCGCTGCGCGGAAAGAGGGCTTTTTATGTTCAATTCAATATAAAACTTTCCCAACCCTCTTTGCGCTTGCGCAGAGAGGGTCGCCCGGCGTAGCGTCGGCGGGGTGAGTTATCGCCAACATGCCTTAACGCTTCCTCATCGCGCGAAGACAACTCACCCGAGCGTTGCTTCGCTCGCTCTGCCCTCTCTTCGCTGCGCGGAAAGAGGGCTTTTGTCTTTTTGAGATAATTTAATTACAAATTACCCTAACCCTCTTTTGCGCAGCAAGAGAGGGTGGCGCAGCGTAGCGTCCGCCGGGTGAGTTATCGCCGACATGCATCGCCAACCGCCACTCACCTATATCTCCTCCAGCGCCTGCTCAATTTTGGTGTAAATGTAATCCAAGTCGGCGTTTGTTATGCAATATGGCGGTAAAATATATAACACATTGCCCAACGGGCGCAAAATTATGCCTGCATCTAAAAAGTAATGGTACAGCCTGTCGCGCAGCGTACTAAAGTATGATGTATTGCTGCCTGTCTCCCACTCCATAGCTATAATGGTACCTGTTTGGCGCACCGTGTTTATTTTAGGGTGATGCTTTATCTTTTCAACAAATTGGCTATGTGCCGCTGCTATACGGGCAATGTTATCCATCGTAGCCTGCTCTAAAAACAGATCCATACTGGCCAACGCGGCCGAACACGCTACCGGATTAGCGGTAAACGAATGTCCGTGAAATAATGTCTTTAACTTATCGTCAGACAAAAAAGCATTAAATATTTCCTGCGTACATGTGGTTACCCCCAGGGCCATAGTGCCCCCTGTAAGGCCTTTAGAGAAGCACATTATATCGGGACGAGTTTTGATATGATCGCAGGCGAAACGCTTGCCTGTACGGCCAAAACCGGTGAATACTTCGTCGTCTATGGTTAGTACCTGCTCTTTACGACAGTGCGCCACCAACTCGTCAAGATACTGGGCTTCATACATCAGCATCCCGGCTGATCCTTGTACCAATGGCTCAAAAATGAAGCAAGCCAGGTCAGACTTGATACTTGAGATCTGAGATTTGAGACTTTCAATGTTATCAGCATCAGGCAAATCGATAAATTCAACCTCAAACAAAAGCGAATCGAAAGCGGCTGTGAAAGCGCTGCGGCCGCTTACCGCCATGGCGCCAAAGGTATCGCCATGATACGCGTTTTTAAAGGCCAGCATTTTGGTGCGGCTCTGCCCCTGGTTGCTCCAGTATTGCAGGCACATTTTTATGGCAACCTCTATAGCTGTCGATCCGTTATCAGAATAAAATACCTTTTGCTGATTTTCAGGCAATATCGACAGCAATCGCTCAGCCAGTTCAACAGCCACCGGGTGCGTAAAGCCGGCAAAAATAACATGTTCCAGCTGCTTTAATTGTTCGGCAACTTTTTGGGCGATGTACGGGTGCGCATGGCCATGGATATTTACCCACCATGACGATACCGCGTCTATGTATCGTTTGCCGTCTTCGGCATATAAACTGGCTCCTTCGCCCCTAACAATAGGTACCGGCGGTTGCGCGGTTTGCATTTGCGTATAAGGGTGCCATATAACTTTTAAATCGCGTTCAACTAAACTCATATACTGTTTATTAAAAGCTTTGCCACGTGCTGGTCTGTCGGGAAGGTAAAGTCAGATTCTTTTAAATCACTCAATTTTACCCAGCGGAAAGCCTGCAATACATCGCCTTCGCCATCAAAATCAAATGGCGCTATTTTAAACATCAAATTAAGCGGCGTTACATTTTTAACCAGGTAATAAATGCTAATAATTTGCGATTCATTAAATGCCGATTTTACAAAAAAATCTGTCGTATAATAATGGCTAAGCACATCAACCTCAACATTACACTCTTCAACAAACTCGCGCTTTAAACCGTCAATCAGTCCCTCGCCAAACTCTAAACCACCGCCGGGGAATTTGGTAAACTGAATACCATACTCCTGTTCGTCGCTTATCAATATCTCATCAGCATTGTTTACCAGCAGACCGTAAACACGTACATTAAAAAAGCTCATTATTCAAAGTGTTTCTTGTTTCTAATCACCCTGTCCAATGTCCAGGCAATATCTTCGCGCTTAGCTTCGGCCCTTACCGGGCAGTTGGGCATGCGGCAGTAATGGCAGCAATTGGGCAGGCATGGGTCGGCATGTATAAATAGCTCTGTCTTGGTTACTTCGGTGTTTACCAGTTTGTCCACTGCCGAAACTTCCTCATGCACCCGGTTCAGATCATAATAATATGGAAGTGTAAGATGGCAGTCGATATGCAAATCGTTACCATACTTTTGCGCCCTGAAATTGTGGATATCTATCCATTCGTCGCGGCGCTTTTCGTTAAGCATTTGTACAACGCCGGTAACAACTTCAAAATCTGTTTCGTCCATCAGGCCGCCAACAGAGCGGCGCACCAGTTTGTATCCCGTGAAAATAATATATGCGCCAACCAGTATGGATAGCACGCTATCAAGTATCGCTATGCCCGTAAAATGTATCAGCAATAAACCAACTACCAGGCCCGCGCTGGTAACCATATCTGTCAATAAATGCCTACCATCAGCTTCTATGGTTATTGATGGCAGCGATTTCCCCTTTGCTATCATATAATACCCCAATGCGCCATTTATGGCTCCGGTAACAGCTATAATGCTGGCACCGATCAATAGATCATGTATAGCCTCGGGGTTAAATATTCCGTAGATGGATTTAATAATAATTAATAAGCCCGCTATCAATATCAAGCTACCTTCTATAAACACCGAAAAATGCTCAATCTTACCGTGTCCGTAAGGGTGATTTTCGTCCCTTGGTTGTGACGCCAGGTAAATGCTAAAGAAAGCGAAAGAACTTGCTATAACATTAACAATACTCTCGGCAGCATCAGTTAATACAAAGTTTGAGTTGGTTAAAAAGTATGCACTAAACTTGGCCAGCATTAGCACAATGCCGGTAATTAGCGATAGGAGGATGATCTTTTTTTGTTCGCGCAAAGCTGCTTAATTACCGGGGTAAAGATACCTTTTTGAGGTTGAATGGTGAAAGGATTTTTAGAGGTGAAAGGCAAAAGCTAAAAGGTGAATGGTTTCTGGCGCTCGCGCCGTAGCGATGGGTTTGAAACCCATCGCTATAG
>JAZKET010000031.1:0-15325 GCA_040386815.1 Bacteroidota bacterium
ATATCTCCATATAAATATATTCGTCCTTAACAAAGCAGATGGTTTCTTTGCCAATGTTTACCAGCTGGTCCTTCAAGCTTATCAGATAACTTTTACAGGCGCCACTTTCCGGATCGTACATGGCATAATGATCAAACTGGTTGACATTAAAATTGCCCTCCAAGTCTCGGTTTATGCGATGTAGCAAGTTCAGGTTAAAGCGTTTGGTAATACCCGCATGGTCATTGTAAGCCGCTAATATAATTTGGGGCGATTTTTTCAGATCAAAACCTATCACCGCCATGTCGCCGGTTTTAAGATGATCGCGCAGCACTTTACAAAACTCAACAGCGTCGCTTATAGGCATATTGCCAATGTTTGACCCCATAAATAATACCACTTTACGCCGATTTGATATCGAAGCGGCTTGTTTAAGCATATCAAAATATTCGCCGTTTAACCCGGTAATTTTTAACCCGGGTATGGTAAGCGGCAGCTTTACATTTAAGTAATTGATAACGTTGGGCGATATATCAATGGGCAGATAGTTAAAATCAACCTCATGCTTTTGCAGATACTTTAATAGGTATGATGATTTGGTTGCATCGCCTGCACCTAGTTCTATCAGATCAAAAGCATCGCCGTTGCCAATAATAGTTTGGGCCAGCTCTGTAGTTTTGGTCTGAAAAATTTCCAACTCGCAATTTGTTGGATAATATTCAGGACAATCCATCAATTCCTGGAAAATTTTGTCGCCCACGGCGTCATAAAAATACATGGAATTTAACCGCTTTTGTGACGATTTAAGGCCTCTAATCACATCGTCAAAAAACGTTTGTGTGCTGCTTTTAGCTGTAGGCGCTATTGGGTGGAGTATAGCGTGCTGGTTCATAAAAATGTTTGGTTTGTAACTTTATTTAGCAAGCCTTATGCCAGTAAATTGCCAGCGCAAATGGGTCTGAAAAAAATTACGGTAGGTGGCCCGGCTATGCCCCGGCGACGTAGCTTCGGACGCGCCACGTAACACCATCTGATTCACCATAAATTTGCCATTATATTCGCCAATTGCCCCCGGGGCCTTCGCAAAGCCGGGATAGGGCAGGTAAGCGCTTTCGGTCCACTCCCAGGCTTTACCCCATTCAAATTTTGACGATGCGGCTTCCCACTCAAACTCTGTTGGCAAACGGTAACCTTTCCAGCTGGCATAGGCGTAAGCCTCAAAATAACTTATATGACAAACCGGATCGTCTAATCGTAAGGTTTCAAGTCCGTGAAAGCTGTAGGTGTGCCATTGCCCGTCTATCAAATGCCAGTATAGCGGGCACTCTATATTATTGTTTTTTACCCAATCCCAGCCCTCTGCATGCCAGTGCCTAAAATCGTGGTAGCCGTGGGTATTGATAAATTCCAGGTATTCTGCATTGGTAACCAGGTTAGGGCTTATTTGGTAGCTGCTCAAATATACTTTATGTCTATTTAACTCATTGTCAAAGCAGAAACCTTCGCCCTTAAAACCTATTTCATAAATGCCTTCATGTAGGCTAATAAAGCCGGCATCGCTACAATTTACTTTGGGCGATTTGTAGCCAGCATCATAAGCCGGGAAGAGCGGGTTGTGCCCAAGGATGTATTTGATATCGGTTAGTAACAACTCCTGGTGTTGCTCTTCGTGATTAAGGCCTAACACAATCAGGGCTTGCACATCAGCAGATGGCTCATGGCATAAAAATTTGGCCATAGCATTATCCACATACTCGCGGTAACGATAAATATCTATCACTGTAGGGCGACTCAAATTACCACGATCTGTACGGATAACGCGGTTGCCTACGGCCTCATAGTAGCTATTAAAAACGAAGTTATAGTTAGGGTCGAAATCCTGGTAGCCCATAAAATAGGGCTTTAAAATAAAGGTTTCAAAAAACCATGTGGTATGGCCAATATGCCATTTGGGCGGGCTAACATCTACCACCGGTTGCACTACATAATCCTCTGTTTGCAGGTGGCTGCAAATGGCTTCGGTATATTTACGTACTTTAAAATAATGATCAAGATTTTTCATGGTTTTTCCCGATTTTTACTCATTTTACCCAGTCGCTTTCTATCTGCATAAACAGATTGTTTAATGACTCTGAAAACAGCGGATGCGCAAAAACAAAATACCTCACCCTGTCGGCCGTAATGCCACCCTCCATTGCCATTTGCAGCACCGACATGATCTCGCCCCCTTCTTCGCCTAAAATAGCAGCACCCAGTATCCGGCGGGTTTTACGGTCTACAATGGCTTTCATAAAGCCCCGCTTGTCGCCAACCTCAACCGCTCTGGCTACCTTGGCCATAGGTAGTTTGGCAACAATATAGTCAAGCCCCTGCTGCTTGGCCTCTTGCTCGCTAATGCCTACGCGGCCCAGTTGCGGGTCTGTAAACATACAGTAGGGTATAGGGCGATCCGCGGTAGTATATTTCGCTTTTTCAATAAGGTTGCGGTATACAATGGTGTAGTCGTTATAGGCAATATGGGTAAATGCAGGCCCGCCTTTAACATCGCCAAGGGCATAAATGCCTTTAACACTGGTTTCAAGCGTTTGGTTTACTTTTACGTAGCCCTTGTCGTCAAGTTTGACGCCGGTTTTTTCCAGGCCAAGGCCGGCTGTATTAGGCGCCCGGCCTACAGCTACCAACACATGACTAAAGCGCGCCTTTTTTTGGTGTCCGGCGTTTTTTATGGTGGCTATGATCTTCCCTTTTTTGCTCTTTTTGAACTTGATGACTTCAGATCCGGTTTGCACGTCAACGTCTTCCAGGGAAAGGATCTTGCGTATTTCGGCAGATATATCTTCATCCTCGCGCGGTAGCAGCCGGCCGGCTTTTTCTATAATGGCAACCTTACTACCAAATCTGCGAAACATCTGCCCAAACTCCAGGCCGATGTAGTTGCCGCCTATAATGAGCAGGTTATCAGGTACCTTATCAAGTTCAAGTATGCTGGTTGATGTAAGGTAATCTATATCACCCAACCCTTCAATTTCAGGTATAATGATTTTATTGCCTACGTTTATAAATATCAGGTCGGCCTTTAGTAGCCTGCTGCCACCATCGTTAAGCGTAACGTTCAAGGTTTTAACATCTGTAAACACTGCATGGCCGAATATCACATCAAGATTCGGCGTTTTCTCAGCGTTTTTGGTGCCGCCTTCGCGTGCATGCAGTACAATGTCGTCCTTACGCTTTTTTATCAGCGCCATATCCACTTTAATACCTTTAACTTTTACGCCAATGTGAGCGCTATTAGCTGCATTATATGCCGCCTTTGCCGATGCCACCCAAGCCTTCGTTGGGGTACAGCCATCGTTAACGCAAACGCCACCTATCCAGCGTTGCTCAATAAGTGCCACCTTTTTACCGGCCCTAGCCAATTTTTTTGATAAGGGCAAGCCTGCCTGCCCGGCGCCTATTATAATGGCATCATACTGTTTGGCTTTCATGGTAAAGGTGGCTTACTGGATAAATAGGTATAATTGTTTTGCTTGATTTAAAAGGTATAAATATTGCTTTTGTTTGCATTTGCAGGTGTTTTGGCTTTTTATAACTCTGTTTTGCTGCAAACTCATACTGGGTTTCATCGTCAAATAAATTTTTTTAAAAAGATTTTTGAAATTAATTTATAATCGCATATCTTTGCAATCCCAAAATAAGGGAAATCATTTAAAAAAATGGCCCGTTCGTCTAGGGGTTAGGACAGGAGATTTTCATTCTTCAAACAGGGGTTCGATTCCCCTACGGGCTACAAAAAACGCCGACTTCTTACTAGAAGTCGGCGTTTTTGCTTTAGAGAGCATGCGGTGAATAAACTGGATCACGAAACCGAAGCGTTATTTATTCTCTTTTGCCTTAAAAATTGAAAAATAGAGCCCACGATAAACAGAGCTAGCAGCAGTAGTAACGCTTTAGCGATAATAGGATCACCGGGGTTTTTTGCCAATGGGGCAGCAAGCGGAACGCGGGTAAAGGTTTCATTAACCGTAGGCACCCATGAAAGGAAAAAGCTAAATGATAGCATGAAATTTTCAATGTATCTAATACTGGTATTTCCTTTTTTCGTGGTGTGAAGAAAAAAAGCTACAACTACCAAAATCAAAATAAATATCGAAAACACATGCCCTGCATTAAAGCCTCCATGTTTTGAAATGCCCAGCGCGGTTAATGCGGTTATGATGGTGCAATAAGCATATATTTTTCCGGTTAATGCCGTCAAATTGATTTTTCCATATTTGATATAAGATACTATGGCAGCAACAATGGCTGCAATACCTATAACAGTGTGAAAAATACCTAAGGGTGATAGTGCCATGATTTTAATACTGTTTAAGATTACAATACAAGATGCGCTTCTGAACTAATTGTTATACTTAACACTTTAGAGATCAGGCAATTTTTCTCAGCGACTTTAGTGATGGCTTCAAACTCTTCGGCGCTTATGCCGGCTACTTCGCCTACAATACTCAGGTGTACACTTGTAATTGACAAACCTTCCATTTGTACCGTCGCTTCTGTCTTTAATGCTGTTGGGTTTAAACCTTTTTCGGTTAGCGCGGCGCTAACGGCCATTGTAAAACATCCTGCATGCGCGGCTGCCAGTAATTCTTCTGGGTTTGTACCGGTTTCACCGTCTGCAAAACGTGTTTTGAAACTGTAGTTTGTGTTATTTAAAATTCCACTTTGTGAAGTTATTTCACCTCTTCCTTCTTTTAGGTTACCAAACCATTGTGCTTTAGCTGTACGTTTCATGTTTTCTGTTTTTAAAATGTATCGTCGTTATTGACAATGCAAATATTGGGTAGAAAACATAAAGCGATTTTGCGAATCAGGTCAATTGTTTGGCAATTTGGTTCAACCTGTAATTGGTAGGGGTAGCGTCATATTTATCATGAAAGCTTTTGGTGAAATTTGCCAATTCATTAAAGCCGCATTCAAACGCAATGTCTGTTATGCGCATATCAGATACGCGTAATAAGCCGGCAGCTTTTTCAAGCCTTTTAGTCTTGATATAATTGGCTGGGCTATCATTATAATGTTTTGCAAACTCACGTTTAAATGATGATAAACTTAGATTGCAATGGTCTGCTAATTCGTCGAGGGTAATTGCTGTAAACAGGTTGGCTTCTATAATTTGTTTGAAGGTGTAAATGGTAGGCGAAAATAATTGCGATAATATGGTCTGTATAGCATTTGCATTTTGAGTTTGCGACAGAAGAAGAATAATTTCCTTCAGTTTTAAAATAAGTATATCATCGTTAACCAACGATGGATTCTCAAAGTAAAACAAAAGCCCCTCAATGTATATCTGGATCAGATAATCGTTGTTTATTCTTTCGCTGGTTTTGTTGGAGACAGCATTTTTAGGTTTTTGCAACAGCGTCGGCATTTCCCGGTCATAAATTTTCTTTAATATATCGGGATGGAAATGTACAATTACAAGTTTTTGCTTTTGAGTTGTAGCTATGCTGCTCATGTTATTGCCTACATTTCGGCAGTTGAGTAGTAATGCTTCTTTGTTGGTAATATTTAGTTGCTTATCGTCAATCTTATACTGCAGTTCACTATCCATTACATAATGAAAACACGCGTTTTGTGCAGCGGGCATTTCATAAGTAAATGGCGGCTTTAAAACCAAAACTTCTAAAAGTGTTTTGCCAAATAACTCGTGTTTTTCGTGATTGCTTACCATTGTTTTAATTCAATCAAATATAATTCATTCTGTGCCGGTTTTGTTAATGGTGATTTAATTATGCTTTTAACATTGGCGTAAGTAAATTGCCCTATGTCATGTCTGACTTATTAATGACGCTTTGAGAAACTAAAGCGGCGTTTTTTTTGTCAAATCATTTATTGGCCTTTTAACATATGCTTACCTAATGTTTTTATAATTTAGCTGACGCATGGAAACATTAGCCAAATTTAAAGATTCGTTAAAATCAGCACATCCGCCGGCGTCATTATTGGTACAATTAAAAAGTTTGTGGTATGATGGTAAAAACGACTGGCACCAAGCACATGCTGTAGTTGATCATTTAAGCGACAAAGATTCGGCCTGGGTACATGCCTATCTGCATCGCAAAGAAGGTGATATCTGGAATGCAGATTACTGGTATAACAAGGCCCGGCAAAAACGCCCTGACATATCTTTAGACGAAGAATGGGAGCAATTGGTGCTACATTTTATACATGCATAACACTAATAATACAACACTTAAATATCCGGATGCCTGCCAAATTGTTGATAGTTGTTCCATGCTTTAATGAAGAGGCCTCGTTGCCGGCTTTGTTGCCATTGCTGCTTTCATTAAAACTACCAGAGGGCTATCAGACAGAGGTCGCTGTTGTGAATGATTGCTCAAAGGACAGCACGGCTAATATTGCCCAAAAACATGCCGTAACGCTAATAAATCTGCCCGTTAATCTTGGCATTGGCGGCGCAGTGCAAAGCGGGTTGATATACGCTCAAAATAATGGATTTGACCTGGCTGTACAAGTGGATGGCGATGGGCAACATCCACCCGCAGAGTTGGTGAAGCTGCTTAATGCTTATGAGCAAACACGGGCAAACCTTGTTATTGGCTCAAGATTTATTGATAAGGAAGGTTTTCAGTCATCATTTACACGCAGGTTGGGCATAGGGTATTTTCATTGGTTAAATAAACTCTTTACCGGGCAAAATATAGTGGACAGCACATCTGGCTTTAGGTTGTTTGATGCTAACGCTATAGCGTTGGCCGCACAATATTATCCTGATGAATACCCCGAACCCGAATCATTGGTGTTATTTGCCCGAAAGGGTTTAAAGATCTACGAAACCCCGGTTATTATGGCGCACCGGCAGGGCGGGCAAACATCCATCCGTAACTTTACATCTTTGTATTATTGTATCAAGGTAACGCTTGCCATGGTGTTTGCCTCTATACGTAAAAACAGGTAAATATGGCCCGCATACAAATCATCACCATACTGGTGAGCTTTTCGTTTTTGTTCTACATAGCCCGTCTTATCATAAAAGGTAAACTGCGCGAGGAGTATTCCATAGTGTGGCTTATCTGTACCATTATCCTTATCATATTCTCGTTTTGGCGCGAGGGTTTGGATGTGATGTCTAATCTTTTCGGGGTATTTGTGCCGGCCAATTTGGTATTTACGGCCTGTATATTTGTGGTGCTGGTTTACCTGTTGCATCTAAGTGTGGTAAGCTCAAAATTACAACGGCAAAATAAACAGCTTGCACAAGAGCTTGCTTTGCTGAAACAACAAATGAATAAAGCGGATAAGAACATCGACCCAAAGAAAACAGAATAACGCTGGCCCTATTTACGCAGTTTCGATTCAGCGATAGCAAGATTATTCTTAGCCAGCTGAAAATCAGGCTTAAGTTTAATGGCCATTTTTAAAGCCGGTATAGCCTTGGTGTATTGCGCTAACAAATTGTAAGCCGCGCCTATATTATTATATGCTTCAGGCAAATTGGGCTGTAGTTTTATAGCTTCTTTACTGGCTTCAACACATTGCAGGTACATGCCTTTGTTATAATACTCAAGCCCCAGATCGATATATTTTTGTGCCGTTGGCGATTTTTTAACCTCATCCGCCAAGGCATCTGTGGTGCTTTTTTGTGCCTCGCCGGCCTTTAGGTAACGGGCCGCTTCTGCGTTAGTTGGGTTTATCTGCAACGTACTTTCGGCTACGGTTTTTAAGCCGGGCCAGTGCTGCATTAGCTGATAAGTTTCCATCAGCAAATGCCGCGTGTACAAATTTGAACCCGATAGCGACATGGCCTTATTGAGCATTTTGGCCGCTTCGGTATACTTCTTTTGCTCCTTTAAAAATCGCCCGTAAAAAACATAACTGTCAGGGAAAGTTGGTCCTAACACCATCGCTTTTTTAAAATATTCTTCGGCTTCAGCTGGCTTGCCTGTGGCGGCTTTCAGTATCCCAATGTTTACGTTAAGCGCAAAGTAGGTAGGTAATAGCACCAAAGCCCGCTCAAAGTATGTGTTGGCAGTTACGTAATCGCCTTTAGCCATTTTGCTTAAGCCGTAATTCATCAGTCCGCGGCCATTGTTAGGGCTTTGTATGGTTACGTCGTACCAAAGGCTTTCTTCTGTACTCCAAACATCGTTACGCTTATGCGTGCCATATGCGTAGCCCGATAATATCAAAACTAATAATCCGGTTAGCACTTTTTCGTAACCATGTGTTTTAATTATGTCCTTATAATGATCTATCAATAAAGCTATCGTCCACCCAACGCTAATGCACAGCCCCACAAAGGGCAGATACATCCGGTGGTCATTCATCACCTCGGCCAGGGGGATAATGCTTGATGTAGGTATTAGGGTAATAAAAAACCAAAGTATACCAAAACTTACAGGACGCAGTTTTGCTTTGCGCGATGTTATAAACGCTATCACCAACATCGTAATAATAAATAAACAGCCCGCTATAAAACGCCAGTCGGCCATGCCGGGTAGCAATGCCCAGTCCGTATCGGCGCTTAAGGCATTGGGTACAAAAAGCATGACGAAATAATGCGTCATTACGAAAGGTTGGGTAATTAAATACTGCAGGGGTGATGTTCCGCCGGGTTCCCATGTCTTGGGCGTGAGCTTATCCTGTAAGTAATACATCGTAACGCAGCAAATAAATGCCGGGATGGTTTTTTTGATAGCCAGCCACAGCTTGCTAAGGTTTTGCTTTTTGAAGATATCCGGCAAGCTCATGTCACCCTCAAAAAACAAAACATAGAAAAACAACAGCGGTGCAAACATGATAGCCAAAGGTTTAGCCAGTGCGCCTATGATGATGGCTAAATTGTACAAATGTGTTTTTCGGCAAAATGGCGAATAGATATATAGCACAAAGCCCAGAACAATAAAAAAAGTAGACAATAGATCAGACCGGGCAGATACATAATTTACTGTTTCGGCTACAGCCGGATGGAGTAAATACCATGTGCTGATAATGAGGGCCGCATACAGTCCAAATTTTGCGTTCGATGTTGCCGAACTAAACAATTGCTTAAAAAAGAATACCATCAATACCCCCTGCGCTACAAACAAAATAAACATGGACAGGTGGAAATAAAACAGGTTGTATCCACCACCTAGCCAATAATCAAACGCAAGCGAAGTTGTTACTACGGGGCGGTACGACTGATTTTGCGGCAAGGTGCTTGATGTGCTGCCATCTGTAAAAAATAGCGGAATATTAATGCTGCGAATATGTAGGTTGTTTTGCACCACATGCGAATCGTCAAAATGGAAATCATTATAAAAATGATTGGCATAAGTGATAATGCACAGAACAGCCATTACGGCTAAAAGTAAACTGAGTTTTATTTTGCTCATTTATGCAGACTGACAATACATTGCGTGAAGGTACAGATTATATTAAACAGCCAATATAATTAAGCCTTCATTGTAGAATTGTATGGCAATAATGCTACTTAGTTGCATTTTAAAATGTTTACGCTATCTTTGTTCCAATTGATGAACAAAAAAATCACATTAAAATATGTTGCATACCTATTGCTTTTTGCAATGGTGTTTGCGGCTGTGCCTGTTCATCAATTATTTCATAAGCATACAGACGCCGGTAAAGTAACCAGCCTGGCGCATGTAAAGAAACATGAAAAACCGTGTTGTAAGATATTTGATGGTGTAAATGGCGACATAAACACCTATCAGCCAGAATATAAGTCGACTCCCGATTTTGGCGCCGTAAATTTTTCAATAATTGCGCTGTATTTTAGCACCCCATTTTTTCACTTTAGTAACAAAGCCCCGCCTGTAGCAATAGCATAACCATATCAGTTACGTTATTCACCTTTTTTTACAGGATTTGTATGCTATTACGCCCTTGGGTAATATTATTTTTACCGCTTTTTTTAGTTCCGTTTTTGTCTTATTCGCAAAATTGCGAGGGTATGTTGTTTGGCGCTTTGCGCGATGCCAGGGATAGATCTTTATTGCCCGGTGCTAATATCCGCGTTGTAGAGACTGGCGCATCAGTTACCACTGATGCGGACGGCCACTACCATATCAATAAGCTTTGCCAGGGCAAGTACACCCTTGAGATTACCTATATAGGCTACCAAACCAAACAAATGGTAGTTGACCTTGCTAATAAAAAAGAGGTTAACGTGACGCTTACGCCATCTGTGCAAGCATTAGGCGGCGTTAAAATATCAACCACCCGGCCAGAAGTAAAACCTTTGCAGGCCAGCTCAAGACTGGATGGTAAATCATTAGAAATGACCCGTGGCGAATCGCTGGGGGAAAGTTTAAAGGCTATTTCGGGTGTAAACGCTGTACAAACCGGGCCTAATATTTCAAAACCTGTTGTACAGGGCATGTATGGCAACCGCGTGTTGATCTATAACAGCGGCGTACGCCAGGAGGGCCAGCAATGGGGCAGCGAGCATGCGCCCGAGGTTGATCCGTTTATTGCAGGGCAAATCACCGTAGTAAAAGGAGCGGCCAGCGTAATGTATGGATCAGACGCTATTGGCGGTGTGGTTTTGGTTGAACCTGCGCCATTGAAGTATAAATCGGGCTTGGATGGCCGCGTTAATTTGGTGGGGATGAGTAATAGCGGGCTGGGGGCGCTGTCTGTGCAAGCCGAGGATAGCCCCGACAAGAACAATCATTTTAGCTGGCGCATGCAAGGCACTTACCGCATTGCGGGTAACGCTAAAACGCCCAACTATTATTTAAAAAATACCGGATTGCGCGAGTATAATGGCGCTTTAATGCTGGGCTACAATAACGGCAACTGGAAAGCGGATGTTTACGCCAGCAGCTTCAATACCAAGCTGGCTATTTTCAGCGGATCAAACGTGGGTAGTACGTCTGATAGGAACGATGCCATTGCCCGTGGTGAGCCGTTGGATATTTATAAATCAGACCTGAATTATAATATAGACAGGCCGTATCAGATGGTAAACCATTACCTTGTAAAAGCTAAGGCCAGCTATTTGTTGCCTGAAGCTGGTACGTTAAATGTACAATACAGTTATCAGCAAAATTACCGTAAGGAGTATGATGTGGTACGGGCCTCAAACCAGGATAACTACCAGTATTTGTTTGATTTAACCACTCATGTTGGCGATGTATTTTTTGAGCACCACCCGATACTAGGCTTAAACGGCAGAGTAGGCGTTACCTGCCTTATGCAGCGTAATTACTATGACGGCGCTTACCTGATACCTTTCTTTAAAAGCTATACCGGATCTGCCTATGTTATAGAGCGTTGGCGTAAAGACGAGTTTGAATTGGAGGGCGGTTTCAGGTATGATAACAAGTGGATGCAGGCCACCAAACGTATAAATCCGCGCGATAACAATAGCCCAATAGAAGAACCGCAGTTTAACTTTAGCCAGGTATCGGGTACCATTGGCGCGGCTTATCATTTACCTAACGATTACCGCGCAAATGTCACGATATCAAAAGGTTGGCGGCCGCCTGCCATAAATGAGCTTTTTATTGAAGGGGTACACCAGGGCAATGCCGCTTTTGAGCGTGGCGACCGTAATTTAAAGTCAGAATCATCAACCAACTTTTCCATCGGGTTATCGCGTGAAGTTGGTAGGCTTACGGGGGATATCAACCTGTATTACAATAGAATAAACAATTACATATACCTGCAACCACAGCTGGATGCCAGCGGGCAGCCGGTGTTTGAGATCACCCAGCGCGGGGGCTTCCTGTCCTACCAATATGTACAGGTTAATGCCGCTTTTACCGGTGCCGATGCTTTGCTAAACTACAGATTTACAGATAGATTCAGCGCTACCGGTAAGTACTCGACTGTGCGTGCTTATGATGTGGGTAGAGATCAGCACCTGGTATATATCCCTGCGGATAGGTACACCGGTATAGTAAGCTATGGCCTGCCTGATGGTAAAACCTTCCGGTCTACGTCTATTGATCTATCAGCCACCCATGTAGCGCGTCAATCTAGGGTGGCTGATAGTCAGGACTTTGCGCCTGCGCCTGTTGGCTACACCCTGTTAGACGCTGCTGTAAGTACCGCTTTCCCGGTGCATGGGTACAAGTGGGGCGTGAGCCTTAGTGTAAACAATTTGCTCAATAACGAGTATCGCGACTACCTGAACCGCTTTAGATATTACAGTCCTGATCTGGGTAGAAATGTGTCCCTGAGGCTGCAAATTCCCTTTGGAAAATGGAGGTAAATCCAGAAAAATCTATAAAAACTAACATCTAAATATACGTACAACTAAAACAAGCAAAATCATGTTAAAAAACAATGTAAAATTAGGAATGATGGGCACCGTGGCCCTGATGCTGGCCCTATCGGCATGTAAAAAAAACAAAGAAGTGGTACCACAGGCCGACGAGAACGAACTGATCACCAAAGTATCGTTAAAGTTTACTAACGCCGCTAATGCGGCAGACGTTGCTACGGTTACCTGGTCTGACCCTGACGGCGAGGGGGGAGTAGCGGCAACCATTGGAACTTTAAATTTAAAGCCAAACGTTAACTACAACTATGAGGTAGCTGAAGTTTTAAATGAAACCGCCAAAACCGATGCCGGAAAAAACATCCTGGGCGAAATTGAAGAAGAGGCCGACGAGTACCTTTGGGTTTATAAGCCAACCGGGGTAAATTTAACCTTAACCCGTACCGATAAGGATAAAAACAACATTGTTATTGGTATTAAAGGCACTGCTGCAGCAGGTGTTGCTTCAACGGGTACTTTGCATGTTATATTGCGTCACCAGCCAGGTGTTAAAGATGGCAGCGAGGCCCCGGGCAGTACAGATTTTGACGCGACTTTCCCGGTTAAAATTCAGTAGTAATTTAAGTAAGCAAGAAAGCCTGTTGACTGATCAGTCGACAGGCTTTCTTGGTCGTAGCGGTGGCTCACTAATCTTCCTCGGCACTGTTTTTCAATTTCATTAGCAGGGCGTAGGCGTTTTTGGTGACGATCTCCGTATCGGCTGTTAGGCCCGGTGCCGAGATATGTTGCATGCCGGCGTTGGCATTGCCCAGTATTACCGGCAGCATTTTAAAACTGTTGTTGCCCTGGCTTGCAAATACGTAGTGCTTGTTTTGCCATCGTACCACGGCTTCGTCTTTAACGGTTAGACCGGTGTTGTTGGTCACCTCAACCTCGGCGTTCATAAACATGCCGGGCAGTAAGTTTGCATCAAATTTTTCGAAATGACAATGTACGTTTGCCATACGGTCCTCATTCAGGTTTTTGCTGATCAGGATGATCTCTGCCTCGTACTTTTTGTCGGGTTTGTCGGTGGTGTAGGTAATCACTTTCTGACCGATGGCCAGCTGGTTCACATCCTTCTCAAAAACATCCAATGCCAGGTGAATATCCTTAGGATTAACCAATTCAAAAAGTACATCGGTAGGCGATGTGTATTTGCCGATATTGACGTTTACCTTAGACACAAAGCCATCAATAGGCGACAGGATGTTTACGCTTTTAGAAATGTTATTGGCATTCAATCGGGTTGGATTAATACCTATCAATTCCAGCTTTTGCGCCAGTGAGCGCATGTTGATCTTTTGCGTTTCCATCTCTACTTTGGCTTGTTCGGTAACTTTGTCGCTGCTGGCTTTGCTGGCGTTTAGTTCTTGCTGGCGTTTGTATTCTTTCTCTGCAAAAAGCTCTTTCTCGCGTGCCGACAAGTAATCCTGCTGTATCTGGATAAACTGCATATCCTCTAAAACTGCCAAAACCTGTCCCTTGTATACATGTACGCCGGGCAACAATTCGGTGCGTTTTAAATATCCGCCCAGCGGAAAACTAACGCTTACCGTGCTTTGCGGTGGTACATCAATACTGCCTTGCAAACGTAAAACGCCGCTTACCTGGCTGCTGGTGGGTTTCCCAATTTCAATACCGGCGTTTTTAAATTGGGTTGCGGTAAGGCTTACCAGCGTAGTATCTGCCGGGGTTGCTTCTTTTTCTTCTTGTGGGGCTTTTTTATCGCCGCAGGCCGTAAGCATCGCGATAGCAATAAAACCTGATAAAATATATCGTTTCATGGTTATGTGCATTTATTGGTTATTCAGTTTTTGTAGCTGTATGGCGGTTTGGTTATAGCTGTGCAGGGTTTCCAGGTATTCATTACGCAGACTTATGGCCTGGTCAACCAGTATTACCCATTGCAGGTAGTTAATGTCGCCGCCGCCAAATTGTTTATCAGCGGTGGCTATGATCAGGTCGGCATTTTTGTTGCCCTGCGTTTCAAAATAATTAAGGCTAACGGCATATTTATTCAGCTGCTGCAAGGTGTTTTGCATATCGGTTTGCAGTTGCAGCGCGGCCATATCGGTTCGCTTTTGGGCCATTTGCCACTCCACCTTCGCGGCCGATGCTTTGGCCGATTGCGCGCCCGAGAATATAGGGATGCTAACACCCGCATTTACATAATTAAAGCGCTTGTTTGCGCCAAAGTAAACCTCTTGGCCGTTAAGTAACTGCGAGCCTACAAAACTTTGGTTATTGTAGCCGGCAAAAAAATCGGGCAGCAGGCGTGAGCGCTCTGCTTTCCAACGCCAGCGGGCAGCTTCTGCCTGGTGGTTATAAAGCTGTATTTGCGGCAGCTCGGCGGTGCTGTTATTTTGGTTGATATTGATAGCCATGCGTAAACTATCCGTTTGGGGGATGTAGGTTACACTGTCATGCAATAACACATTAAACTGTCGCAAAGCAATTGCCTCATCAGCCTGCAATAAATTACGCTGGTTAGCTATTTGCTGATGATGGATTTGCGCGGTAGTGTGCTCCAAAATATTAGCCTCGCCCACCTTAAAGCGCAGGCTGGTTTTTTTCTCAAACAGGGTATAAATGCTGTCGGCATAGTTAAGCAAGCGTTTCTTTTCGCCCAGCCAAAGTATCTGGTAATACAGGCGGCGCACTTCGGCTTTAACATCCTGCTGGGTTAAACGGGTACTGGCTTGTGCCGACAGGAAATTTTCCTGCAGGGCCCGTTTCTGATTGCTGTAAACCGTAGGGAAGCTAATAGCCTGCGTAATGCCAAAGCGGGTATCGTTAGCTATGGTATTCAACTGGCCGTAGTCGGCTGTTAATTGTGTTTTGGCTATATCGAACGAGGTTTTTTGGCGTATGCGTTCGGCATCCTCACTTAAAACCGCGCTTTGCACCTGCAGGTTTTTTTGCAGGGCTATTGCTATCGCTTTATCAACCTTAACCGGCTGCTGTGCTTTTGCCGATGGAGCAATTGCCAGCAATAGCAATCCAACCATAACAGCCGCGCTTGTTTTTGAAGTCATTCTATTTTTTGAATTAAAC
>JAZKET010000032.1:0-4985 GCA_040386815.1 Bacteroidota bacterium
TTTTACGTAAAAATTTAAGGCTTGATGATATGCTGGGATCATCTAAAAAACAATTAATGCGGATACGATACCCCAACTCGGGCCAACCATATTTGGCTACCAGCTCGGTTAATACGGCTTCAAGAGTTTTTCCGTGCAGTGGGTTATTGGCTTGATCGGACATTTGGTGAATGGTAAGTGGTGCAAAAATCATCACCATAGCGATGGGTTTGAAACCCATCGCTATGCGGGACATTTACATTTGTGTTTAATTTATACTTGCTTAACTTCCTTCACCAAAGCCATCGCCTTCTTAGTAGCTTCGGTCAGTTCAGCTAATTTCTTATTATCCATTACATCAGCGCTAATCAACTGGCTGCCCATACCTACAGCACAAACGCCGGCTTTAAACCAACCGCCAATACTTTCTTTAGTAACCTCAACGCCACCGGTAGGCATAAACAACAGGTTAGGGAAAAACGATTTTATCCCGGACAGAAATCCAGGGCCCAACATATTACCGGGAAACAGCTTTACAAACTTTGCACCAAGATTCTCTGCTTTAATTATCTCAGTAGGTGTCATACAGCCTGGCACCCAAAGCAGGTCGTTTTTTTCTGCAACAGGTATAACTTCCTCCACCAATCCCGGGCTGATAATGTAGTCAGCACCTGCATCAATAAAAGCCTTAGCGCTTTCGGCAGTTTTTATGGTGCCTATGCCCAGGTACATATCCTTAAGCTCGGTATCGCAAATTTGGCGTAGCTTAATAAAGTTTAACAAGGCTGCATCGCCACGGTTAGTGTACTCAATGGTTTTTATACCTGCGGCATACAGCGCGTATAAAAGCTCAATGCTGGTTTGCTGGTCTTTATTAAAGTATAGCGGTAAAATACCTTGTTCTGGTATCAATTTTAGGATGGTTTCCTTCTTATTCATTTAGCGATGTGATTGTTGTGCAAAAATAGCTATTTAGCCAGAACATTTGGGTAATAAACATGCAAACGTTGTCAGCACTAAGAAAGTATCTCGGCAATTTCCTGGTAACCTTTAGCGCTGGCCAAATCGGCAGGTAACTTGCCACCTTCCATGCGGGCGTTTACATCCGCGCCTTTCTCTAACAACAATATCAGCAACGCTAAATTACCCTTTTGCGCTGCCGAATGCAGCGGCGTAACACCGGCCTGTTGCTTAACATTAACTTGCGCACCCGCCTCAACCAGCATACGGGCAATATCAGTATAGTTACCCGCCGCGGCCGAGTGTAAGGGATAAACATTATAACCGTTGTTTGATGGCAGGTTTACATCGCCCCCTTTTAACACCAAATAGCGCGCCACCTCAAACTGGCCAAAATAACAGGCCAGGCCAAGCGGTGTAAAACCATCGGCAGCGTAATGGTTTACATCATCCGGATGATTAAAGATCAAATGGGCTACCACATCAAACTTACCAACCGCCGATGCTTCAAACAAGTTCAAATTGCCCACATATTTAAGCAGCACGTTACTTACCTCTGGCTTTTTATAATAACACGACAGCATTAAAGGCGACACATTATGACTAGTAGTTTGGATAGCCAGGTCAGGATTTTGCGCAAGCAGGTTATCTAAAGCCGCGACATCGCCCTCTGTGATATATTGCTCCAATAGTTGTAAACTCATTACCCAATATTACTAAAAAATTAAAAATATAAATGCATAGTTGTTTAATGTATGTAACTTTATATTTGCACAATACTACTGTTATAATTAGGGATGCCGGTAAAAGGAAATCAGTTTAAATCAAATAGCTTCAAAGAGGAAAATCAACCTCGCTCATCTTCAGAAAAAAGCTCGCGCGAGCGGTCATTAAAACCTAAAATAGACAGGATGCCGTCGTTTGACCTTGCCGATGGCCGCCTGGTTAAAATTATTGGTCTGTTTTTCCTGATCGTGTCGCTGTTTTTCCTGATAGCATTTACATCATACCTGTTTACCTGGGAACAAGACCAAAGCTATGTATCATCAGCCAACGGTGGCTGGGGTAACCTGCTTGCCCGTCAGGCCGATCTGACCCTGAAAGGCATTGCACCGGTAGAGAACTGGTTGGGCAAATTTGGCGCGTTACTGTCTAACCAATTCATTTTTGAGTGGTTTGGCGTAGCCTCTTTCCTGTTTGTATTTGTATTTTTTGTGATAGGCTACCGTATGCTTTTTAAAGTAAAGCTATTCCCGGTGGGCCGCACTTTGGGCTATTCGTTTTTTGGGCTGATATTTATATCAGTAGCCATAGGTTTTGTACATGCCTTTATGTACGATGCGCCTCACTTTTTAGAAGGTGAGTTTGGATTTTGGAGCAACAGGCTACTTGAGGTTGAGATAGGCCAGGCAGGTACTGCAGGTATCTTAGGTTTTGCCGCTTTAACCACACTTATCATCGCTTACAACATCGACTTTAAAATACCTGAGCGCAAACCCAAACCCGAAGAGGAATTAGTACCCACATTTGCACCCGAAGCCAACGAGCATTTTGCCGCACCTGTTGAGTTGGTAGACGAAGAAATATCGCACCCGGTAGAATGGCCAAAAGGCACTAACAAAATTAAGCCCGAAGCATTCACCAATCAGCCGTTACCACCTGTTGAGCCGGAACCTATGTTCCATGAGCCTATTCATGAACCGATTGTATTATCGCCTGATGATGAAAGTGCAGACCCTGATCCCGCCGACGACATACCGCTTACTTTAGAAACCGAGCGCCCCCTGCCTGAGCTAAATGTCGAAAAATCAGACGATGAAAGAGCTAAAGCGCTCGTTGAAGAGTTTGGCACTTATGATCATAAGCTCGACCTGGCATCGTACAAATATCCTACCCTTAATTTATTAGAAGAGTACGGTACAGGTAAAATCGCGGTAAACGCCGAGGAGTTAGAGGCCAACAAAAATAAGATCGTTGAGACGCTTAACCATTATAACATCGAGATAGATAAGATAAAAGCGACCATAGGCCCAACGGTTACCCTCTACGAAATTATCCCTGCACCGGGTGTGCGTATCTCTAAGATCAAAAATCTGGAAGATGATATCGCCTTGAGTTTAGCCGCTCTCGGTATCCGTATCATCGCCCCTATGCCGGGTAAGGGTACTATCGGTATCGAGGTACCAAACCAAAACCCTGAGATGGTGTCTATGCGATCAATACTGGCCACAGAGAAATTTCAAAACACTACCATGGATCTGCCTATCGCCTTAGGTAAAACCATTTCAAACGAAGTATTTATTGCCGATTTGGCCAAAATGCCTCACTTACTGGTGGCAGGTGCAACCGGTCAGGGTAAATCTGTGGGTATTAACGCCATATTGGTATCGTTACTATACAAAAAACACCCTGCCGAACTTAAGTTTGTATTGGTTGACCCTAAAAAGGTGGAGTTAACCTTATTCCGCAAAATTGAGCGTCACTTTTTGGCTAAACTGCCTGATGAAGCCGATGCGATCATTACCGATACCAAAAAAGTGGTTAACACGCTTAACTCGCTTTGTATTGAAATGGACCAGCGTTACGATTTGCTGAAAGACGCCCAGGTACGTAACCTTAAAGAATACAACGCTAAATTCATCAACCGTAAAATAAGCAACCCTGAGAAACACCGTTACCTGCCATTCATTGTACTGGTAATTGACGAGTTTGCCGACCTGATGATGACCGCCGGTAAAGAGGTAGAGCAACCTATTGCGCGTATAGCCCAGCTGGCCCGTGCGGTGGGTATCCATTTGGTTATAGCAACGCAGCGTCCGTCGGTTAATATTATTACGGGCACTATTAAGGCCAACTTCCCGTCGAGGCTGGCGTTCAGGGTATTGTCAAAGATCGACTCGCGCACTATTTTGGATGCCGGTGGTGCAGATCAGCTGATCGGTCGTGGTGATATGTTATTCAGCACCGGTAGCGATCTGATACGTTTGCAGTGCGCCTTTGTTGATACACCTGAGGTTGAACGCATATCAGACTTTATTGGCAATCAGCGCGGCTATCCTACTGCCCTTTTACTTCCTGAATACGTTGGCGAAGGCGAAAGCAGCAGCAGCAAAGAATTTGACGCTAACGACCGCGACCCAATGTTTGAAGAAGCCGCCCGCCTGATAGTAATGCACCAGCAAGGCTCAACCTCATTGATACAGCGCAAGCTTAAACTGGGCTATAACCGCGCCGGCCGTATTATTGATCAGTTAGAAGGTGCCGGTATCGTCGGCCCGTTTGAGGGCAGCAAAGCGCGCGAGGTATTGTATCCGGATGAGTATTCGTTGATGCAGTATCTGGAGACTTTGGATAAGGATTAACACTGGATTTAACACTTGTCATTGCGAGGTACGAAGCAATCGCGAACTATGCAACCGCATACTTTTCTACGTGCGATTGCTTCGTATCTCGCAATGACATACTTTATATCGTTCAAACTAAAACCCTTAGTTAAACGTTTCCCTTACATATCAGTCATACCACCGATGAAAAAAATACTATTCTCTGCTTTCTTTTTATTTGCTGTCGCGATTGTGCCCGCGTTTGCGCAAAAAGATGCCGAAGCCAAAAAAATATTAAACCAGGTTAGCCAAAAATACCGCGGCTATAATATCATAAAAAGCGACTTTACTTTTACCGTAGATAACCCACAAGCAGGTATAAAAGAAACCCGCAACGGCAGTATTATCACCCAAACAAAAACCAATAAATACAAGGTGAGCATTTATGGCGCCGGTGCCAGGGATGTTGAGCAAGAAATTACCAACGACGGCAAAACCCAGTGGACCTACCTAAAAGCAGATAAAGAAGTACAGGTAAGCAATGCCAGCACTAACCCCGGCGAATTTAACCCTGCACAAATATTCACCATTTACGAGAAAGGCTATAAATACCTTTATACAGGCGACCAAAAAATTGGCGGCCAAACATACCAGAGCATTGACCTTACACCCGAAAGCGAAAAAGCCCAATACTTTAAGATCCGCTTACTGATTGACAAGGTT
>JAZKET010000032.1:5033-16506 GCA_040386815.1 Bacteroidota bacterium
AGCGCCCAGATATTTGACCGTAACGGTAGTAAGTACAATTATACCCTGCGCAGCTTTGTAGCAAATGCCGCCCTGCCTGTAACCACATTTAGCTTTGATGCAAAAGCGCATCCGGGGGTTGAGGTGGTTGATTTAAGGTAGCGTAAATTCTTTTTGATTTTCAAGCTTTTATAGTCATTTTAGTGATACCAATTGCTAAACCGGTATTGCTATGCGTAAAGTGTTGCTACTCATTTGTTTTTTATTTATTGCAACAATATCTATCGCACAGGATTTTTGCGCTTTGAAGCAAGAAGCAGACGTCCTGAGTTTAAAAAAGAAATATAAAAAGGCAGCCGTACTTTACAATAAGGCGATTGAAATAGTTACCTCATATAAAGAAGAAGTGCTAAACAGTGACTGGACAGAAGTATCGATAGCCTCCGCAGACAACAATGTCAAACTCAACAAAAAATCAAAACCCGAATATGCCTTTGCTAAATATGGCCCTAATGGGGATGTCTTCAGAAATAAAATTGCTAATCTTAAAGCACGTGGCTTGAAATGTGTATTTACTTATCAAATAGCGGGTGGTATGTCGATAAGTTCTTACATGGCGCGACTGCCAGGCAGGAAAGAAAGTATTTTTATTGCTACATCAAACGATAGAAGAATTTTAGTTTGGGCTGATAAGGATTCGGTATTTCTTCAATGTTTTGATAATTTAAATATCCATAAACCTATTAGCATAATTGATGAACGATTTGTGGATGTATGCCTTAACCACTTCAATAAGGTAATAAATGACAAGATAAAACCTCGTGCCTTAAAACCCAGCGAACAAGAATGGATTGAAATTATTATTCCCGCAGATACAGAAGGCCGTTATGTGAAAAGGTTTGACTATGATGACTTGGTTGCCCCAAAGCCAATGGAGGAGATGGGTAGATTCAAATCATGGGACGATGCTTATTATTCAGCTGTAAACACTTATCAACAAAACAGTCAAACCTATTTGGCAAAATTATTACCTATATTACTAGAGCAATGGAGGAAAAACTTTGTTCCCGACAAAAGATTTTAATTTCATCCCCCCCTCCCATTTCCATCCCTCCCCCATAATGCTTACTTTTGATCAATGCTTACTTTCACCACCCACACGCTCGAAAAACTGGAGCTGCTGCTAAAAACGGCGGGCTACAAGGTGCGGTATGAAAAAGGGAACTTTAAAACAGGGGCATGCCTTTTGCTTAACAGCAAAATGATTGTGGTAAACCGTTTCTCAAACCTGGAAAGTAAAATACTGGCGCTGGCCGAACTGCTGCGCGAGCTTGAGGTTGACATTAACCTGTTAGACGATAAACAGTTTGCCTTTTTACAACAACTTAAACAAACCAAGCTGGAACTGTGATGACCGTAACTTTTTTAGGCACCGGCACATCACAAGGCGTACCTGTTATTGCCTGCGGCTGCGAGGTTTGCACATCGGCAGATCATCGCGACAAGCGCTTGCGGTCGTCAATATTGGTGCAGGCTGATGATAAAACGGTGGTGATAGATTCTGGCCCCGACTTTAGGTACCAAATGCTGCGCGCCAACGTGCAACACCTTGACGCCGTTGTTTATACCCATGAACACAAGGACCATGTAGCCGGTATGGACGATATTCGCGCGTTTAATTTCAAACAGCAGGAACCTATGAATATTTATGCAGACATACGGGTTCAGGCTGCCTTAATGCGCGAGTTTCCATATGTATTTGCAGAGAATAAATACCCCGGCATCCCACAGGTAAACATCCACCCTATTGGGCTGGAGCCTTTTGATATTGGCAGCATACATTTTGTACCTATAGAGGTAATGCATTATAAATTGCCTGTACTTGGTTTCCGCATAAATGATTTCACTTACATTACTGATGCTAAAACAGTATCAGAGGGTGAAAAAGAAAAAATAAAAGGCTCAAAGATATTGGTCATCAACGCGCTGCAAAAGCAAAGCCATATTTCGCATTTCACGCTTGACGAGGCCATTGATTTTGCCAACCAAATGGGCGCCGAAACAACCTATTTTACCCACATTAGCCATCGCCTGGGCAAACACCAAGACGTTGCAAATGAGCTCCCTGCCGGAATTTTACTGGCTTATGATGGCCTTACGCTGACGATTTAGTCTGTTTTTGTGTAAATAACCTGCTATACTCCTTTAGGTTGTTGTATTGTTACAAACCCGCGGCTTACTTTGGAGTTGGTACAGAAACTCACAACTCGAATGTATTATCTTGTATATATAAGCACCGCCGTTAAACTTTTAGACGATGAAGACCTAAGGGCAATACTAATTTCCAGCCGACGCAAAAATACAGCACGTAACATTAGCGGCCTATTGCTTTATACCGAAGGTGTTTTTATACAACTTTTAGAAGGCGATAAAATGGAAGTAGAACTGGCTTACAAAGCCATAGAGCTTGATAGGCGACACAAAAATTTGATATTACTGGTAAATGGCGAACACGACAAACGGATGTTTCCAAACTGGTCAATGGGCTACTCGGTAGCTAATAAAGATCTGATAGACCAAATGACCGGCTACGTAGACCCAAAAAAAACTGGCCTGCTTACAGAAGGACAAGAACACCCCGCTCTTATTGTACTGCGCACCTTTGCAGAGAATAATAATATTTCTGTATAGCAATTAACATCTGCGTTAAACATTATCATTGGCAATAATTAACTTAGCCAATAATGAAACAATGTACACTAGGATTACTGTGCTTATTTACCTTACAAGCCTTGGCCTATAGCAATAAAGCAAAGCCAACAAGGGTTTTATATGATAAAGTATTAACAGGTAAGGCAACCTATCCCGAACTGGTATTTGCTAAAGCCCCCGGCATTTTTAGCGCCGCTGGTTTGCAACTAACGCCTGCCAATGATTTGGTAAAGCTAAACTATTACTACTCGTTAGCCGGTCGGTCTATTCAATATTCGGTTAAATTTTCGGGCGATGCGGTGGCTGTTTTTCAGACAGACAAAGGCGATTTTAAAGCCTGGGTTGATGTAAAAAGCAAAAAGATCTCTATCAGCACCAATCCGGTGATTGAACAACAGGTTGATTTTTTGGCCGCCGACAGAGAATATATTGTCGAGATCATCCGTAATTACCAGGAATCAAAGATCAGGATAACAGATGCCAAAACCCGCAAGCAGGCTGAGCTTAGTGCCGTTAACGATGGCCCGGGTGGCTATGGTACAGGCGCTATACAAGCCGGTTATGCAGTTGGGCGCCAATATGATTATTATACATTTGGTATAGTAAACGGCACGCAGATGCTGGTTAAGCAAATAAAGGTACAGGCGGCAGACAGCAATTTTAAAATGTTACTATACGGCGATTCAATTACCGAGCCCGACGGCTACTTCCCTACGGCGAGTTTCCATCAGGCCTGGACCAACCTTGTTATGTCAGGCGTTAAAGGTAAAAGTATGGCCAGCGGTCGCGGCGGCACCACCATTTATGAGTTACTTGATCGTATTAAAAACGAGTTACCCTATGTCAAAGCCAAATATGTTATGATAACCATTGGCACCAATGGCGGCAATACCGGGCAAAATTTGAGTCAGCTGGTAGAGTATATTCAAGCACAAGGATCGATACCGATACTGAACAATATCCCAGCAAATGCCGCCGGCACCCACACAGCCGTAAACGCCATGATTGAGCAAATACGGCAGAAATACAACATTAAAGGTGTAAAATTTGATATAGCCACATCTATAAATAATGACGGTAAGCTGGTTGACAAAAGCACTATGTGGTTTGAAGACTACAGTTGGGGCAAGATCTATCATCACCCTAACGTAAAAGGCGCGGCCCTGATGTTTGAACAAAGCAAAATAGATGTGCCTGAATTGTATAAGTAAGTAAAACAATATCGACTCATAACCATTTGTCATTGCGAGGTACGAAGCAATCGCACGCTGTTAATTATCCATAATGCATAACTGTTGTGCAAAGTTCATTACCTTTCCCCGGGCGATTGCTTCGTACCTCGCAATGACAAACTTGGCTCGTCGAAACAAGCAAAGAATAAAAATCCCAAAATCATTAAAATCCAACAAATCTTAGTCAATTATGGAATTTGGCCGCGTCGCCCCCGAAGAATTACCGCTGATAGATTTTACACTACCGCCAGATACTGAACTAACCGTTAGTACTCTTAAGGCTGCTAAAAACCGGCAGCCGCTACAGGTACATGTGGGCTGCGCCAAGTGGGGCCGCAAAGAATGGGTGGGCCAGATCTATCCGCCTAAAACCAAAGACGCTAACTTTTTAGACGAATATGTTAAGCACTTTGATTGCATTGAGCTTAACGCGACATTTTATAACCTGTACCCTGCCGCCACTATCAATAAATGGAAAGATAAAGCAGATAGCAATCCCGATTTTAAGTTTTGCCCCAAGTTTTCGCAAAGCATCAGCCACATCCGCAGGTTAAAAAACGCCGAAGAAATTACCACCACTTTTTATGAAGGGATAATGGCTTTTGGTGATAAGTTAGGTCCGCTGTTTTTACAGCTGAGCGATAACTTTACGCCTAAGAGTTTCCCGGAGTTGCAAGCTTATTTAGAACACCTGCCCAAAGACATCCCTGTTTTTGTCGAGGTGCGCCATAAAGAATGGTTTGCTAATGCAGAAGCACGGGCTTCGCTTTTTGGTTTGCTACGCGATTTGAATCTTGGCGCTGTAATAACCGATGCATCGGGCCGACGCGATTGCTTACACATGGAGCTACCTACGCCACACGCTTTTATACGCTTTGTAGGCAATGGCGATGGTGACGCAACCGATAACAAACGGATGGACGAATGGGTTGACCGTATTGCACAATGGGCAGATATGGGGCTGCAAAGCGTATGGTTCTTTATGCATCAGCACGATGAACGCTACTCGCCCGAAGCTGCCGACTACGTTACCCGCAAGTTGAATGAACGATTAGGTTTAAATTTAACGCTGCCTAAGTTTATTAATAAACAGGGTGGGCTGTTTGATTAATATTATGGTTAGAGGACGCTCCTACGGAGCGGGATAACTTTCTAAATATTTCTATAAACAGGTTATCCCTACGGGATTTACTAGCTGCCGAATCAGAAGTATTCGAAAACTTTTTTATTTAAATATAGAGCCAGCGGCTCGACTCATGTTATAGCGCCGGGTTTCAACCCGGCGAAAAAGTTGAACATACCAGCGAGTGCCATCGGCACGGCCCATATAAAATAGATCGTGCCGATGGCACTCTGTTATTGGTGCGATATGTATACCACGGGTTGAAACCCGTGGCTACAATATAAATCAAGGCTACGCCTCTTTTTGCAAATCAAGGTTTGAATAATCCAGATACTGAATCCGTTAGGATTCTCCTGTTTACAGAAAAACAAATCCTAACTGCATACGCTCCGTGGGAGCGCCATGATTTGCGTTTTAATATTAACCATTCAAACCAAACATAACGCCGTATACATCCATTGCACAAAAAAGCCTATTTTTGATCACCTTTTTGCTATGAACAATATCGACACATTATACCAACAAGCCGTAGCTTTACTACAGCAACTGATCTCTATCCCGTCTTTTAGCCGTGAAGAAAACCGTACGGCCGACCTGTTAGAAAACTTTCTGAAAACACACGGCATTACGCCAAACCGTAAGATCAATAATCTTTGGGCCTACAATAAACATTTTGATGCCGCCAAACCCACCATACTGCTTAACTCGCACCACGATACCGTAAAACCCAACACGGGCTACACCCGCGACCCATATGACGCGGTTACTGAAGATGGCAAATTATACGGCTTGGGTAGCAATGATGCAGGCGGCTGTTTGGTATCGCTTATAGCAGTATTCCTTTATTTTTATGAGCGTACAGATCTTAAATATAACTTTTGCCTGGCAACCACTGCCGAAGAAGAAATATCAGGAGTTAACGGTCTGGAACTGATCATCCCTGAACTTGGGCCACTTGATTTTGGTATAGTTGGCGAACCTACCCTGATGCAGCTTGCCATTGCCGAAAAGGGCCTGATGGTGTTAGATTGCGTCGCCCACGGCAAAGCAGGACACGCGGCGCGCGAGGAAGGCGAAAACGCTATTTACAAAGCCATGCAAGATATCGAGTGGTTCCGTACATTTAAGTTCCCTAAACAGAGCGAAGTTTTTGGGCCGGTTAAAATGTCGGTAACAGTTATCAATGCAGGGTCGCAACATAACGTAGTGCCAGCCAGCTGTAGTTTTGTGGTTGATGTTAGGGTAACGGATACTTACCGCAATGAGGAAGTTCTGGAGATTATCCGTCAGCATATAAACAGCGACGTTAAAGCACGTTCTACCCGCTTGAAACCATCGTCAATAGCTAAAGATCATCCAATAGTACAGGCAGGTTTGGCTTTAGGCAGAACCACCTATGGCTCTCCTACTACATCAGATCAATCATTACTTGATATCCAAACCATCAAAGTTGGCCCTGGCGATTCGGCTCGCTCGCACAGCGCCGATGAGTTTATTTATGTGGATGAGATAAAAGAAGGGATTGAGTTGTATGTAGCGATGCTGGAGAAGATAGTATAACGACGCTATCTTCTATCTATAATTTCCTGACGTGTTGCGCGCGTACGTTGTTGCCTGTCAAACATATGTTTGTTGATACGTATTTTGTAGGCTACGTCAAAACTTATTAAATGCTCATACCGGTTATCAGTACCAAACCGTATATAGGTTGGGCGATAAACTACGCCCGCGCTAAGGCCAGATACAATTCTAAAATGCGATGAGAAAATAAGGCCCAAAGCGTTATTTGATTTAGTTTCAGGCATGCGTCCTTCTGAAGTTGTAATGTACCGCTCGCTAAAATAGGCTATACCACGCCAATTACGATATTGCCATGTGTTTTGTCCATATGTTAACCCATAACCAAGCGACAATCTGTTGATTACGTGATTATTTGAAAGACTAAGGTATCGCGTAATTGCTTCTTCGCCCTCTCTGCGGTACCCTATACGTGGCCCATCTGTAGCAACCGTTGCCGATAGATTTATAAATTGATTGTCGCTATGAAAATAATCAAAGCCTGCACTAATGCCCAATCCGCCTTTTAAATAACGCATCGGTTCGCCGTCAGGGCTGATATGAAATCCGTTAAACAACGGCAGAGAGAAATGAAGCAAAAAGTCTCCCTTTTCGCCCATTATTAAGCCGCCGCGCTTATTAAGCGTATCGTTTGTGTTTAAGTTGATAAAATCCGGATATTCGTAGCGTTTTGGGTTATTTCTTTCCAGGTAATAGCCAATGCCGTAATTATAGATATTGGCGTAATAAGCAAAAGAGCTTCGCGGTTTAATGATCACTTTTTTGTTAACCGAGTCTCTGACAACCACCAGTTCCAGGGGCTTATTCTGTCGTAAAACATCAAGTTTTATCTGGTTTCGTACAGTGCTGATCGTATCAGCATTAACAATAAACGTGGTTGGCTTTTTAGTAAATACGATGACGCGTTGCCTTCTGCCATTAAATATAGTAGCACATGACGTTAGCCAGAAAGATATCAGCACAAAAAACAGCAGTTTTAAAATAGTTTTAGGCATAGGTTCTGGTATTAGATGTTACCTTGCCGGCAAACGCAAGGCAAAGTCAAGGCTAATGATATGTTCATACTTAAAGCGCTCTATTGTATTAAGACGCAAAATTGTTGGGCGATAAATAAGGCCGATATTAAAATTATCAAAAACCCTGAAATAAGCAGACGAAACAAATCCTAAAGTCTTGTGTCGTTTATCTATCGGTGCCGGGCCATTGGATGTCTTTAATTCCGTTTCATTAAAATAAGCTACGCCATCGGGATCTTTTAACAGCCATTGATTGGCAGCATAACTAAGCCCATACCCAAACGTAAACCTATTGATCAGGTGATTATTTGATAAACTAACATACATTGAACGCATATCTTCGCGTACGCCCGGTGGATAATTGGCACCGATAACAAACGGGGAAAAATAATCAGCGACAACACCCACCACAGCACTCACAAATTGATTATCGCGATGAAAATAATTTATGCCACCTGCTATGCCCAAAAAACCGGTGTTGTTCTTAGCTTTCTCACCATCGGGCACAAGGTGAAAGCTATTTACGTGCGGCAAAGATAAATGCACAACAACATCACCTTTTTTAGGGATTATATAATGAGATGTATCCGTTGCGGAAATAGTAGTTATTGTTGACCCATTATTTGCTTTCTTTTTTAACGAAATGAGCGCTGCCGCGCATAACGGGCAGCAAAATAGTACCAAGCCAACACAAATCAACCCCGAAAATTTATAGAAATATACAGATCTAGGCATGTATTTAGCTGCAGGTTACGGTTACTTTTTGTTAAACTTATCATTTTTTGAGCATATTGACAAGCTAATCTTTAAATGCAAAATCAAAAAAATAGCACAACGTACAACTCATTGATTTTCAATACCTATATATCAAAATACTGTTTCGTTTTGTTTCACTACATTTCCATAAAGAATTTGAAATCAATAAGTTAATTCAAAATCTTGTTTCACTTGTTTCATCTGTTTCACATCCGCGTGAAACAAAACACCTTTTTTCCATGCTTTGGCTTGGTTAAAATCGTCCTTAACCGTCAATAAAATATTTACCATATTTGCACCATGAGTAAGTTATGGCAAAAAACCACTAATGTAAACGAACTGGTAGAAAGTTTCACCGTTGGCCGCGATACCGAATTTGATGCCCAAATGGCTGCTTTTGATGTATTAGGATCATTGGCACACACGCAAATGCTGCAAAGCATTGGGCTGATGAGTGCCGACGATCTGGACCTGGTACAACGCGAACTTAAAAACATCTACGCAGATATACAGGCCGGTAATTTCACTATCGAGCCAGGTGTTGAAGATGTACATTCGCAGGTTGAAATGCTGCTTACCCAACGCATTGGCGAAGCCGGTAAAAAGATCCACAGCGGTCGCTCCCGTAACGACCAGGTTTTGGTTGACCTAAAACTGTTCTTCCGCCATGAACTGCAACAGGTTGTTGAAGAAACTGAAAAACTATTTAAACAACTGATAGAACTAAGCGAAAAGCATAAAGACGTTCTACTGCCCGGCTATACGCACCTGCAAGTGGCCATGCCCTCGTCTTTCGGCCTGTGGTTTGGCGCTTATGCTGAAAGTTTAGTTGATGATTTAGAGCTGGTATTAGCAGCTTACAAGATCGCAAATAAAAACCCATTGGGTTCGGCTGCCGGCTATGGCTCATCTTTCCCGCTTAACCGCACACTGACCACTGAATTGCTTGGTTTTGAAAGCCTTAACTATAACGTAGTTTATGCACAGATGGGCCGTGGTAAAACCGAGCGTATCATTGCGCAGGCGCTATCATCAATAGCTGCTACTTTAGGCAAAATGGCTATGGATCAAACGCTATATTTAAGCCAGAACTTCGCTTTTGTAAGCTATCCGGACACACTGACCACCGGCAGCAGCATCATGCCACATAAAAAGAATCCTGATGTTTGGGAGATCATGCGAGGCAAATGTAACCGCCTGCAGGCCCTGCCCAACGATATAGCCCTGATGACCACTAACCTGCCATCAGGCTATCACCGCGAGATGCAGTTGTTGAAAGAGCTGTTGTTTCCGGCCTTTACCGAATTGAAGAACTGCCTGCATATGGCCACCTTTATGCTGCAAAACGTAACGGTTAAAACCGATATACTAAATGACCCTAAATATGCTTACCTGTTTAGCGTTGAGGTGGTAAATAATATGGTGCTTGAAGGCACACCCTTCCGCGATGCTTACAAGCAGGTAGGTATGGCTATTGAAAATGGCGACTTTAACCCCGACAAAACCGTAAACCACACCCACGAAGGCAGCATAGGTAACCTGCAAAACGCCCAAATAACCGAAGCAATGACCAAGGTAGTTGGCAGCTTTAAGTTTGATACAGTTGACTGGGCGGTAGCTAAATTAGTGAAGTAATGAACGGACAAAACCGAAGCGACATATATCCCGGCCTTGAGGTTGACATCATTCTTAAAAAAGACCAGCGCAGCGGTACACTTACACGCGGCATAGTTGACAAATTGCTTACCAGTGCTGCCTACCATTCGCGAGGTATTAAGGTACGGTTAGAGGACGGACAGGTAGGCCGTGTGGCTTATATTGTTGAAGAAGAGTAGTATATTGTCATAGAAAATCCTGTAAGGCTATGGCCAATAAAATATCCAAAACTATCAAGCTGCCCGATAACGTCTTTTTTAAGTTTGACGCGCATTACCGGCTGTATTTATCGCTGGGCGCAGCGCTGATAGCTTTTGCCCTCACCCGCACAACGCTGAGCTGGCCCGAAGCATCGCTGATTACCTGGATAGCGTTTGCCCTTACCATCATTGTGATGGATTGGATCATCATTTTTAAAGCACACCCAAAAGAGATCCGCAAGATTGCTAAACTGCAAGACTCCAGCCGCACCCTGATATTTCTGTTTGTTATTATAGCTTCGGTGATCAGCCTGAGCGCTATCCTGTTTCTGTTAAAAGCCGCAAAAGGGCAGGCCGATGAAGTAGTAATAGGCCATGTACTGTTGGCTATGGCATCGGTCATTGTATCATGGTGGCTGGTGCATACGTTGTTTACCATGCGCTATGCTCATCTGTTTTATACAGCCGATGAGGGACAAACAACGCCCGTAGGTGGCTTAGAGTTTCCCGGTGATAAAGAGCCTGACTATCTTGACTTTGTATATTTTTCGTTTGTTGTGGGGATGACCTTTCAGGTTTCGGATGTCGAGATCTCGTCGCGGCATATCCGTCGTTTAGCGCTGATACACGGCCTGGTGTCATTCATATTTAACACCGCCATAGTAGCCCTGAGCATCAACGTAGTTGCCAGTATGATGTAATTAATCGTGCACGGCCTCGATCTTTGAATGATGCTTGGTGTCTTTCATACTTGAATACACCAAAAGCGATATCAGCACACAAACTGCCACGTAGTAATAAAACCACTCCTGATGGCCCTCCTTTTTGAATACCAGTGCCAAAGGCTCGGCAGTGCCGCCGAAGATAGAAACTGCCAGTCCGTACGGAAACCCGACACCCAATGCCCGCACATGCGCCGGGAAAAGCTCGGCCTTAACTACGGCATTGATAGAAGTATAGCCACTCACAATGATCAAAGCACCCATGATCAAGGCGAACGCTGGCCAAAACTCATGCGTATGCCCTAAAGTCATTAGTATAGGCACGGTGCAGATACTGCCTAACACCCCAAAAGCTATCAGTAAGGGCTTGCGGCCAATCTTGTCAGACAATAAGCCAAACAGCGGTTGCAGCAACATAAATACGATAAGCGTCAGCGCCGATATCAGCGTAGCCTCGCTCTTGCTAAAACCCGATGTTATCACCAAAAACTTCTGCATG
>JAZKET010000032.1:16516-28786 GCA_040386815.1 Bacteroidota bacterium
CCCCCGGGATGACATAGGCTGATGATGGTCCGTCAGCATTACCGACTCCTGCAAACTCCGCCTCAAATACATCACCGATACCGCCAGCACTGCCCCAATTGCAAACGGAATTCGCCAGCCCCAACTGTGTAATTGCTCGTCTGTCAAAAAAACCTGCTGCAATAACACCAACACGCCCAGGGCTATTAACTGCCCGGCAATCAGCGTTACATATTGAAAGCTCGAATAAAATCCGCGGCGGGTGCGCCCGGCCATTTCGCTTAAGTAGGTGGCGCTGGTACCGTATTCGCCGCCTACGCTGATGCCTTGAAGCATCCGCGCCAGCAACAATAGTATAGGGGCAGCAATGCCTATTTGTTTGTAACCGGGTATAATTGCAATGATCAACGAGCCAACACTCATGAGCAACACAGATGCAGCAAGCGCCGCTTTACGGCCGTGTTTATCGGCATAGGTGCCCATTATCCAGCCGCCTATTGGCCTCATAATAAAACCTACTGCGAAGATGCCGGTAGTGTTTAACAGTTGCACCGTCGGGTTATCCTGCGGGAAAAACGAGCCGGCAAAGTATAATGTAAATGCTGAATACACATACCAATCGTACCACTCCACCAAATTGCCTAATGAACCACCTATGATGGATTTAATGCGGCTGGTGGTGGTAAGTTTATTGGCAGATGTTAGCATAAACAGGTATCGAAAATTTAAATATAGGCGATTAGAATTATCCTGCCACTTAAAATAATAGAAATTTACTACATTAGTTCATGCTTTTCACCGAAGACTTTTTGCATTATGTATGGAAGTTCCGCCTGTTTGAACGGGTTGATTTGCGGACTACTTCCGGTGAGCTTATAGAGGTACAATCGGCAGGCATGCACAACACAGACTCGGGACCCGATTTTACCAACGCCAGGATAAAAATTGGCGAAACCAGCTGGGCAGGTAATGTAGAGATTCACCTGTCATCGTCCGACTGGAAAAAGCACAACCATACCACCGATAAAGCCTACGACAATATCATACTTCATGTAGTTTACCGCGACGATGATCCGCTGATATTAGCCGATGGCCGACTAGTACCAACACTTGAACTAAAAGACCGTATTCCCGGCGAACTGTACAGCCGTTACCATAATTTGGTTTACGGTAATCAAACTATTATTCCTTGCGAAGCAACCATAGGCAAGCTGGACGATTTCACCCTAAAAACCTGGTTTACCCGCATACTGATAGAGCGGCTGGAAAAGAAATCAGAAGCTGTACTGTCAACCCTGCAACTTAACCGAGGCGACTGGGAAGAAACTTTTTACCAGTTTTTGGCAGCTAACTTTGGCTTTAAAACCAATGCTTTGCCGTTTGAGCTATTGGCAAAATCAATACCGCAAAGCACCCTTGGTAAGCACAAAAACAACCCGCTGCAAATTGAAGCCCTGATATTTGGGCAGGCAGGTTTTTTGGGTGATGATATGCAAGATGAATATCCGCGCAAGCTAAAAACTGAATATGATTTTTTAAGGAAGAAGTTTAGCCTTGCCCCCATTGATAATCACCTCTGGAAATTTATGCGGATGCGCCCGTTAAACTTCCCGACAATAAGGCTGGCGCAGTTTGCAGCGTTGGTGGTAAATTCTAATCACCTGTTCTCAAAAATACTGGATATTAAAGATCCCAAACAACTGCAAAAGCTATTTACCGATATTAAGGTAAATGAATATTGGGACGAACATTACCAGTTTGACAAGCCCTCAAAACGGGCATCAAAAAACATGGGCGAAACATCGGCCAACTTACTATTGTTAAATACGCTGGCTTTGTTTTTGTTCAGTTATGGCAAGTACAACCAGCAGCAATATTATATAGACCGCAGCCTGAAACTGCTGGAAAGCCTGCCCGGCGAACACAACAATATTATAGCCGATTTTGACGGTTTAGGTGTAAAAGCAAATTCGGCATTTGAAAGTCAGGCTTTATTGGAATTAAAAAACTATTATTGTAATTATAAGAAATGCCTGCAATGCAGCGTTGGTAATAAGATACTTAAGTTAGCCTGATTAATAATGATACAGCGGATACTTACTTTTTTTGAGCGTTACTCCTTTGGGGTTTGCACCTATTTGGGCGAGCGTTTTAACGTGTCTATTTCAAAAATAAGGCTGTTTTTTATTTATACTTCTTTCCTTTCTGTCGGCGCTCCGCTGGTTGTTTACTTCTTTGCGGGTATAGTGCTTGATTTTAGAAACTATATCAAACGTTGCCGCACGCGGTTTTCTGATAACTGATTCATGCCCCACTTCATTTCAACAATACTGTTACATTAAGCTTGTATTAACTTTTACGGGATTAAGAATTTCTTAACATTGGTTTTTATATATTTATCGCACCAATAAAAACAGTATGAAAAAATTATTACCCCTTACCCTCATTTGCTTACTATTAAGCAGCCTGGCATTTAGCCAAAATCAGTTAAGAGTAGCTACTTATAACGTACGTTACGACAATAAAGACGATTCGTTAAAAGGCAACGGCTGGAAAGATCGTTATCCTGTTATAGCTCAACTGATCCAGTTTAATGATTTTGATGTTTTTGGAACACAAGAAGCTAAATTTCATCAATTAAATAACCTGATGTCGGTTTTACCGGGTTACAAGTGGATTGGAATTGGTCGTGATGACGGTAAACAAGCCGGCGAACACTCTGCCATTTTTTACAAAGCCGATAAATTTAAGATCCTAAAACAAGGTAACTTTTGGTTGTCAACTATTACAGACAGGCCTAATAAAGGCTGGGATGCTGCTTTGCCACGCATTTGCACCTGGGCACAGTTTCAGGATGTAAAAACAGGCTTTAAATTTTACTTTTTCAACCTGCACATGGATCACGTTGGCGTACAGGCACGTAAAGAAAGCGTACACTTGGTGTTAGCCAAGATCAAAGAAATGGCAGCTGGACAAGCAAGCATTTTTACCGGCGACTTTAACGTTGACCAACGTAATGAAGGTTATGCCGAAGTATTAGCGACCGGCGTTTTAAAAGACACTTATGATCTGGCTCCAATCAAATATGCGCAAAGCAACTCGTTTAACGCGTTCCGCGTTGACCAGCCTGGCGACGCGCGTATTGATCACATTTTTGTAACTAAAGATTTTGATGTTAAGCGTTACGCCATATTGACTAACACTTACCACGGCAAAGTACCGTCTGACCATTATCCGGTTGTGGCGATAATGAATTATAAATAACTACTGCTTTCGCCGACTTAATAAGTCTACAAATCCCCGTCTTGGCCATTGTTAAGACGGGGATTTTTTTTGCTTTTTTTTAACTGAACATCAACTATTTAGGCATGTATTTTAACTTTCAATTAAACCTGCTGGCATAGTACTTGTCATACTACCAAACAATAACAAAGCAGGTTATATAAAAGATACTATCATGAAAACTATAAAATTATCAATAGCAGCAATCATATTAGCATTTAGCTTTCAGGCAGCAAAGGCACAAGTAAGTATTGGCGTAAGCATTGGCACCCCGCCACCAAGCAGGGTTGTTGTAGTGCGCGAACCGGTTTACCACGACGTTTATTATGAGCGCCCGGTAGTTTATGAGCGTCCTGCCTATCGTCGTGTGGTTGTAGCGCCGGCACCACGCAGGGTTTATTACAGCCGCGGTTATTACCACAGGCCACCGGTTGTAGTACACCAGGTTTACCATGACCGTGGTCGTCATAGAGGAAGACACTAAACACAACAAGCCCCAGAGTTTCGGGGGCTTGTTGTTTTATAAAGCTATCATGCTGAGGAACGAAGCATCTGCCAAGCGGCGAATGCATGACGCACAGATTCTTCGCTATCGCTCAGAATGACAAAATCACTTCTTCTCCAAAAACCGCTTCAAAGCATCCTGGGTAAAATCAGACAATACCAATTCGCCGCTAATGGCAGCGCGTTCAGCAAGCAGTTCGTCCCAATGCTCTGTACCTTCCCAAAATATTTTTTTCAGGCTGATGAGCGCGTCAGAATGATAAGAAGCTAAACGTTGGGCAAGTACATTTAAGGCTTCATCCATTTCAGCAATATCCGCATAAACTTCATTAAATAATCCGTTTTCCCTGGCCCATTGTGCCGACTGAAAATCAACAGCCCTAATAGTTAACTGAGAAAATGCCGGTAAACCTACCTTACGTGTCACTGCCGGCGAGATAACAAACGGGCCTATACCTATGGCCAATTCGCTCAGTTTAATTGAGGCCGCTTCTGTAGCCAGGCAATAATCGGCAGCAGCCGCAAGGCCAACGCCACCACCTACAGCTTTACCCTGCACCCGGGCTATAATTATTTTTGGCGATTTACGCATGGCGTTTATCACCCGTGCAAAGCCTGAGAAAAATTGAGCGCCTGTTGCTTTGTCTTTTATCTGTAGCAGTTCATCAAAACTTGCACCGGCACAAAAGGTGCGGTCGCCTTCGCTTTTTAAAATAATAACACGCGTTTGCGGATCTTTCCCTGCCTGATCGATCTTATCAGCCAACTCATTAAGTAAAGCTAATGGCAGCGAGTTTTGGGCAGGATGATAAAAGCTAATAGTAGCAATGCCGCTATCATCAATACTTAAAGTTATGGCGCCGTTTGGGTTATCGCTCATAAAGTTTTTGTAGATGTGGTAGTAGTTGTAGTAACAGAATAAGTAGCTTTTATTGGCGAAAGGGTTTTTGCCTTGTTTTTAAAGTTTATACCGTTAAACTTTGTAAGCAAAGGTTCGTGATGCGGTTTATCTTTATCATCCACGCTGGTAATGTAATACGGAATCATAAAAGATTGGTCTTTCAGCTTATTCAGCGTTACGTACTTATTTAAAGCCACCATGTTAAGTTTAGGTTTGGCTACTTCAAATTGTGTTCTAAAATCAGACTCTGCATTGTCAGATACGGCTATACTGCTAACCTGGCCCGCCTTATCAACATCAACCTTTATCATAACCGATACAGGCTTGAAATTTACCTTCAGGTTTTTGGTAAGCGATCCATAAAATTCATAAATAGGAGCGTCAATTTGTTGCGCATAAACGCCTACATTAACTAAGCATAATAAAGCAATAATGGTTTTGTTTAGGTTTTTCATTTGGTGTTGTTTAAAATTTTATGCAATATAACTTTAACCACAATGGGCGAATCGGGCGAAATATTAGGCGGATAACTGCTTCTTCGGCAAAGATAATTGGGGATAAACATTTTACGCACCTCGCCTACCTGCATGCCATGCAGGCCTTCATCTTCACCATCGGTAGCCTGGTGGCCGCCTATCAATACCTTAATGGGCCTATCGGTATTTTCATTACTGAATAATACCTTACCGCTTGCATAGCTGGCGGTTTCAAATATCAAAACTTCTTGTCCGGCTTTGCTGGGCGCGCCTGTCCCCTTTTTAAGTATAAGATATTTAAGCCCGGTTTTACTGCTCACGGTATCCGTTTTAACTTTCGGTTTAGACTGGGCGGCACATAACATAACAGACGATATCAGCAATACAACTATAAAATTAATGGTTTTCATGGCCCGGCTTTAATAAATACTAATGTAGTTATTTAACGGCGATGTACTTACATGCGTATAATTTTATAAATTAGCTTACAATAAACCACATGGTAACTACTACAACCGCGCAACAGCTTGCCCTGGCATTACCCGACACCCAAGTGTACAATCACTTTGGCAAACCTGCCTTCAGGGCCAATGGGCGTACCTTTGCCACCCTGTGGGAAGCAGAACAGCGTATGATGATAAAATTATCGCTGGTTGATCAGTCTGTATTTTCCGCTTTTGATTCTTCAACCATCTATCCTGTACCTAATAAGTGGGGGTTACAAGGCTGTACTTTTTTTGAATTGAAGGATATACGACAGGATATGCTGACCGATGCACTCAACACTGCATGGCAAGCCGTAATGGATAAAAAGCCGGCAAAAAAATGATAAAACACGCGCTTAAAATAATCGGGATATTTGCAGCTGTAGCAATAACTATTTATATAATGCTTGCAGACTTAGGCGCAACCATTTTAGACATTATTTTAAGCGCTATTTTTAATAGAAAGCCAGCAAAAAGGTCGCCGAAAAAAACCTAAAACTTTTTTTCAACGTATTGGGTTATATACACTTATTAACCGATACCTTTTTTCTGTAAAATGAAACACAACTTAAAAATCATTTACATGGCTTTGCTTGCCGTTATGGTATGGACTGCCCTGATTATTCAATTCTATATTTCGAGCGTAAAATTTCTGGCAGATGGCCGCACACTTGGCGGCGGGCTTGTACAGTTGTGGAGTTACTTTACCATTCAAAACAATTTCCTTGTCGCGCTGGCTATGACGGTGCCGCTACTGTGGCCCGCATCAAAACCGGGCAAGTTATTAGCTAAACCATCAATACTTACGGCTTTTGCCGTATACATTACCGTTGTGGGCCTGGTTTATCAAATAATTTTAAGGCCCCAGGTTACCCAATATGGCTGGTTTGCCTTTTGCGATGAAATATTACACAGCCTTTGCCCTCCCATGTTTATTTTATATTGGTTAATATTTGTTGATACGCTAAAAATGCCTTGGCGTTTAGCTTTAAATTGGCTAAGCTACCCGTTTATTTATTGCATTTATATACTAATACGCGGCGGCATATCAGGCTATTATCCCTATAGTTTTATAGATGGTAACAAACTAAGCTATCCGCAGATTTTTATTAACTGCGTTTTTTTACTGATACTGTTTTTGGGCCTGGGTATTATACTCATCGCCATAAAACGACGTTGGTCAAAAACACCTGCGGCAGCAATTATTCCATTGGCTTAATTTTACTTGGCAATTACCTTTGGTTTTATAAATTGCGGCCTTATCATCTACTTAAATGCACAGAAGCGGTTTTTTTAAAATATTTTTAATCCTGTCGGCCATCAGTTTATTGTTAGACTGGTATGTATTTAAAGGCCTTCGCACTTTCACTAACGATTGGCAATCGCGCCGCGGCGCTGCTATCCTGCCCTGGGGCTTCCTGATCATTTCGGTTGGCCTTACGCTGGCGTTTTTATTTGCGGTAATTTTTATCAGCAGCGCCAACGGCATGACCGGTTTCCACGCGTGGACATTTGGCTTGTTTCTTACCTTTTTTGTAACCAAGCTGGTATTTGCCATAGTGCTTTTACTAGGCGATATTGGACGTAGCGGTGTTGGTATTGCTAACGCGATAAATAAACATAAAGACTCGGTAAGTAACCAATACTTCCCCGCAAGGCGCAAGTTTATCAGCGAGTTGGCTATTTTGCTGGCTTCGTTTCCGTTCCTGGGTTTCTTTTACGCCATGTTTAGGGGCAAATACGATTATCGCGTACATCGCCAGACAATTTATTATGATGAATTACCCGAAGCTTTTGATGGCTTTACTATAACGCAGCTTTCAGACATTCACGCGGGCAGTTTTGACAATACCAACGCTATGCAAAAAGGTATTGACCTGGCGCAAGCACAAAAAAGCGACCTGTTTGTTTTCACCGGCGATTTGGTGAATAACCTGGCATCAGAAATAAAACCATACATCAGCAATTTCAGCAAGTTACGGTCGCCATGTGGGCAGTTTTCGATACTGGGCAATCATGATTATGGCGATTATATTCAATGGGAAAGCGAAGCCAAAAAGGACGACAATTTAGAACAGTTAAAACAACATCACAAAGAGCTGGGCTTTAGGCTATTGCTCGACGAAAATATCGAACTTGAAAAGAACGGTCAAAAGATCTCGCTTATAGGAATACAAAACTGGGGCAAAGGTTTTGTGCAAAAGGGTAACTTAAGCAAAGCCATGCAAGGCGTTGACGAAAACTCGTTTAAGATCCTCCTGTCGCACGATCCAAGTCATTGGGAAGAACAGGTACGCAATATTACTACTGATATACATTTAACATTATCTGGCCATACCCATGGCGCGCAATTTGGCGTAGAAACAGACGGCTTTAGATGGAGCCCTGTGCAATATCGTTATCTAAACTGGGCCGGCCTTGTTCACCAGAAAAACCGTTATCTGTACGTAAACCGCGGCTTTGGCTTTATAGGCTTTTCAGGGCGATTAGGCATTTGGCCAGAGATAACGGTGATAACCTTGAAGAAGAAACATTAGAATTTTTATGATTGGGCGGATTTTAAGAACGAAATGTTATGAAGATCATTAAACAATACGCAAAAAAACTTGCCAATAGTGATGTTTAGAAACACAAATTCATTACAGTCGTCTGCATATTTGCATATACGCTTTGCACATCCGCGTAACTCACCCCTTTAACACCTTTGTCGTCACCAGTAACTGCCCTACATGGCGCATAATATGCTCGGCCGCATGGGTGTAAAGGCCAATTACGGTTGATGGTACCTGTGCACGCCCCACGCCGCGTTTTTCGGTTAAGGTTAGTTCATCGGTTTCGCTTAATTGCTTGATAGCTGCGTCAACCTGGCGGTTAAAAATTTCTGTTAAAGTAGTTATACTGTATTCTATTTCGGGCATTTTGCCTTCCACGGCCAGTTTGGTAAGTTGATGTTGTGTTAACGCCTCTGCCCTGGCGTAGGTAAATAATCTGTCCAGCACACCCGTCAAATGCTGTAAATGAAATCCCGGCGATGCCAGGCCGGATGGTTTAACCCACAGCAATATCTCAGGAAAATCAGCCATCATATCTATTACTTCCTCGCGTGCCTGCAATAAGGCATGGGCTACTGGTTGTAATAATGGTGGTATACCTTCTAAAGGTCCGCGCAACCATACTTCTGGTTTATTTGCCATATAATGAGGATTATCATTTTTTGTAATACAAATATTATCTACCTTATTTAATAAGTGGTATAGCTATTGCTATAGGCTGCTTGTATTAATTTAAACTTATGCTAACTGCTACAAAAAAATTGTTCAGACTTATTATTATAGCCCTATGCGCCTTCGCGGTAACTTTTCAAAGCTGTAAAAAAAGCCGCTCTGATATGGGCAAAGCCCTATATCAGAAAACCAAAAATAAGGTTTTTAAAAACGTAACCCCGGAGGGTTGTGCCGAAGTATTCCAAAAATTACTTGCAGAACAGAAATCAGAACTAACCTACCCACAAACCATCACGTCGTTTTACGAAGCAAATGGTTATGACCCTGTTTTGGTGATGGACCAAGTGCTGCAAAAAGACCTTAAACTGGCTACCACCTATTTCCAAAAAGCCGGCGAACATGGCCTTGACCCCAAGCTGTTTAAGGCTGCCGAGATGGAAGAACTGGTAACCAAAATCAACGACAAAAAAGCTATCAAAACGCTTGACGAAGCTTATAAGGCTATCGCACAGCTTGAAATTTTGACTGCAAATTCATTGATTCGCTACAGTAACGCATTGCAGTACGGCATCAAAAATCCGAAGGAGATCTATGTGCGATATTACACTGAAACGCAACGCCCGGACAGCACATCGGCACAAAAAGTTTTTCAGTTAACTGATATCAAACAGTATCTGGATAGTATCCAGCCCAAAAGCTCATCGTACCAGGTTTTACAGAAAGCATTGGCAGAGGGTGTAACAGGGTCAGGCATGTCGCAAGAGGAAACTAAACGCGTCATTATCACTAATCTTGAGCGCCTTCGCTGGAAAAACAAGCCAACTGAAAGCAAATATGTAATAGTCAATATCCCCGATTATCGTCTGGATGTTATGGAAAATGGTAAATCTACCCTAAATATGAAGGTAGTTGTTGGCCAGGGACGTAACCCGGGCAATAAGATCACCCTGGTAAATTATGCCGATAGCAATACAGTTGATAAGCCCAACAGCCACTCTACCCCACAGTTAAATAGCAAAATCCATAGTGTTGATGTTAACCCGGTATGGAATATCCCGCAAAGTATAGCTACCAAAGAAATTATGGTTGAAGCAGCAAAAGACCGTTATTATTTAGAGAACAAAGGTATAGACGTTTATAAAAATGGCGAAATTATTGATGCCGACGATGTAGACTGGAGCACCGCTAACAAAGGCGAATACGACTTTAAACAACGCCCTGGTGACGATAATTCATTAGGTAAGATCAAGTTTTTATTTAACAACAAAAGTAGTGTTTACTTGCATGATACGCCCGCCAAGCTGGCCTTTACTAAAACCATGCGTGCCTTGAGCCACGGCTGTGTACGCCTTGGTGATCCGGAAGGTTTGGCGCATGCCTTATTTGGCGACGGTGATAAATATAACCTGATTATTAAAGATATGGCGATGGATAAACCTGAGCCAACATCCATTAGCCTTACACCTAAGGTGCCGGTGTATCTTACCTACGTAACTGCCTGGGCCGACGACGCGGGTGCCCTACAAGTTAGACCCGACATTTATGAGCTTGACATTGTGTTGTATAACGCTCTAGTTAACTTGAAATAATACATGCCGCTATAATACAAAAGGCCAGCCGTTATACAGCTGGCCTTTCTTGCTTAATCAGGTTATTTATTGTAGAAAAACTCTTGCTCAGCTATCAACTTAGTACCTGTTGATTTAATGTACTGTATTAGCGGGTAGCCCTGGCTGTTGTAGGTATATTGGTACCTAACCTGCCCGGGCTGGCGGTTTTTGCCGTAAACAAGCTTATCAAGCGTTACATTATTTTTATTATTGATGATGTTATATCGGTTAGTATACGGCCTGTTATAGTATGGATTTGGCTTATCATCATACTCGTAAATTGTATGCTCCAATAATTCGTTACTACTGGTTTTATAAATGTTTATTTCGCTTACGTTGCCATTTGTATAGGTGTAAATAGTGTACGTATCATGATCGGTGTAGGTATTAGCGTCTGATGTTTTATACAATACAGATCCGTTGTAGGTTACCGTCCTATCATAGTAAAGTTCCATCCTATTATTTGCCGGATTAAACTCATAGTGTTTGATGTTGCTAAGTTTGTTGCCCTGATAGGTATACAGATTTTTATTGAAGGCCTTATTATGTTTATCTACAGATACAGACGAGTCAAGCCTTAACCCAGTATAATACTGCTTATCCGTTGAAGCTACACCACCTATAGAATCACGGAAGGCTATGTTTGCTAACAGCCCTTGCGGGGTATAATTATAAATAGCCTCAAAGTAGGTTTTATCTACAAAATAATAGCGTATGCGGGTAATATTTGAGTTCGGCGCATCCTCTACAGGTTGCGGGTTGCCTTGCCTTTTGCAGGCGGTTAAAGTAGTAATTGCTAACAGGAAAAGGTAAAAGTATCTCATCTTATATTATTTAATAGCATAAGACGAGTGAAACAGGCGTTACGTTACCTTGAGAAGAAAATATTTTCTTGAGCAATAAAAAAGCCCTGCATGATATACATACAGGGCGCTCATATAGTTTACAAATTGGCTTAATTCATTGCCGTAAGCGTGCTATCCGGCGATGTAAAATCTGCCAGGATATTGTCGCTTAAATATTTTGAAGCATAGTTAGGGTTACTTCCATTAATAAAAAATACGGTTTTACCTTTCAAAGTATTAATAACCTGCGTAACTACCATGGGGGAAACTGCCGGGCAGCCATGGCTACGGCCCAGGCGACCCAAAGTGTTAATAGTACCTTCGCTCACATAATCTGCAGCGTGAACCACTATACCACGTGCACGGGCGCTGGTATTAAAACCCGCGTCAAGGCCATCTAACCTTAATGAACGGCCGTGTTTGCCCATATATACATCATCGGCCAAATAAAAACCTAAGCTGCTTTGGTGCGATTGATTGATGTCAGAAAAAGCAGTAGCCATATCATCGCCACTACCCTGCCCGTGTGCTACAAGGGTATTTAACAATAAGGTTTTGTTAACCATATCAATGATCCACATACGTTTTACACGACTTGACTTTGTAAAATCAACCACAGTAAGCACGTTGGTATTTTTAGCCTGATTAGTAGCTTTAATATTTAAGTAACCGGTTAGGGCTTTCTGAAAAACAGACAGATCCATACCGGCATCATGCAAACCTGCAGTTTGATAAACGGTATTTACATATTGCGCAAACAGTTCTTTAGCTGTAGGCGCGGTTTTAACAATATCATTACTTTTAGTTGCATTTGCAGGCGTCCAGGCGATACCACTTGATATCAATACTAACGCAGCGCAGCTTATCCACCAAAAATATTTTCTCATATCTTCTTCGAGTTTAAATTCAATAAAATAAAAAAATCAGGTGTGAGTTGGTATAATTGTTATACAAATATACGTAA
>JAZKET010000032.1:28796-36962 GCA_040386815.1 Bacteroidota bacterium
AAAATTTACTAATTAATAAAATTTATTAACAGATATGTAAAATCTGACAAAACAATTACATCAGGAATTAAGTTATGCGTTTTTACGTGATATGGTATAAAAACGTTGTGAATATTGAATTATTGCTTGGCTTAGTTTGAGAAGATTTCAAAATTCGGAGACTTATCGCTTTTCTAGGCCCTTCACGCACAAGGCTTGCCTCCGCTCATTCGCCGCGGAATGGCTGTTACTTTTTTCTTGATAAAAAAGTAACCAAAAAATCAAGTCGGCCGCAATGCTTCCTTTGCCGCACAAGGCCATTGCCCTGCAAATCCGCTAAAACCACGGGACCGCACTTCCTTTGCGCTGCTTCGCACGCTCTTGCCCCGCGCTTCAGCAAATGAAGTGAATGCCCCCTGCCATTACGCGCAGGCCAGCAGTTTTACCGTCTTTCGCCCGGAAGCTCCACGGCTGACAGGCCACCGCGCTTTTGTCTGAACTAGGATTCGTGGGATTCAATGATTATAGGATTCTTTGTAGAGACGCAATATTTTGCGTCTCACGCTTGTTGATTGTCTGAACCATGATTCGTAGCGTTTTCTTTTTCACTGGGATGTCAGAAAATAAGCTTCGGGTGAGGGAGGGCGAAACAATGCGGGGCCTGTGCGGCTGCAGGGGCATTAGTAATTGTACCTGAAGCGGGAGCCTCGCGCGACAAACGGCGGTACAATTACCTGGCCCCAGGTTTCGCCTGTACTGCAGGGCAAAGGCCCAGAGCGCAGAGAAGCCTCTTTTCTGACTTGATTTTTTGCTACTTTTTGATCAAGCAAAAAGTAGAAGCCAACCGGCGGCGATTGAGCCGGGGCAAGCCATGTGCGTGAAGGGCCTAGAAAAGCGACGAACATAAAAGCATCTGCCGCTTATGCAGATGCTTCGTTCCTCAAACAGACAATTTAGCGAGATAAAACTACACCCACTTCACTTTCTCACTCATCGGCACCTTACGTATGCCTTTAGGATATTCATCAGCACCGCCAACGTACAATACGCCCATTACCTCATCCTCATCCCGCAGGTTTAAAAACGTTTTCATGGCAGGTTTTAATATCATGCCGCCGGTGCCCCAGTACGATGCTATGCCTAAGGCAGTAGCACCCAGCAGGATATTTTGTATAGCGCAAGCGCTTGCCGCTATCTCTTCAAACGCCGGTATTTTAGGCAGATTACCGCGTTGCATCACCGCTAAAATAACGTGCGATACGCTGTTGCCCTGGTTAAGCAAATTATCGTAGGTGCCTTGTATAAATTCTTCAGCTGGGGTATTTACTTTATATAATTCGGCATGGGCATTGCAAAAATCTGCCGGGTTACTGTAAACGGTAAAGCGCCAAGGTTCGGTTAGTCCGTGGGTTGGCGCCCAGTCGGCTAGTGCTAACAAGGCATTTATTTGCTCATCCGGCAGTTTGGTACCATTCATTACAAACGGTTTTACGGTGCGGCGGCTTTTTATGATGGTTGATATGGTTTCAAAAGTTGTATTCATAGTTATTAGTTATTAATTTCTTCCTCCGCTTCAAACAGATCGCAAACAAACGATTCTATCTTTGAAAGATCAGTATTAAACGCAAACACCGGTAGCAAATAAGCAAACATTAACACGCCAACCACTGCTACCGTTACCTCTTTATATCTGCCTAAAGCAAGGTCGGTTCTTTTTCCAAACAGAACCCCGGTTAGGATAAAGCAAACAGCAAAAAATAAAAAAAGCATTGCTGCTACCGGGGGCCTAAAAACTACCTTAAGTTTAGTGCCTTGTGGCAAGGCCTGTAAGGTAACATTGGCTTCTGGTTTGAAAGAATTACTGTAGCCGCCAAATTTAAATGGAATAGTTTCTTTAATGAAAAATTTGCCGCTAAACCATTTTACAGTATAGCTGTCGGTACTATTATCATCGGTGATACTTACACCGTTACGGGCCTCTGCTGTTGATAACGACCGGCCCGCTGTGCTTTCAATTTTAGCAATCACTTGTTCAAGGTTCAACCTTGTTGTAAGCTCATAGCGTTTTATGGGTAACCAGGTCATATGACAAAGAAAAATGAGTGACCGTTGACATCACTCATTTAGCATTATTTATTTATTAAATTCCTCTTTAACTCACTCATTCACCCACTCACTAATTCACTCATTAATAGATCGGCTGATACTTCGTAGGGTTGCTATCGCTCATCATTTTGTAAACGGCTTCAACCACATCATCAACAGATGGTTTGGTGAAATAATCGCCGTCTGATCCGTATGGCGGGCGATGATCCCTGGCGCTAACCGTACGTGGCGGCGCGTCCAGCGCGTAATAGCCTTTTTGTGCTTCAATAATTTTTTGAAGGATGTAGGCTGACGCCGCGCCCGGCAAATCCTCATCAACCACCAACAGCTTGTTAGTTTTAAATAATGAGTTACCGCATACGTTATCAATATCAAACGGATAAAGCGTTTGCGGGTCGATGATCTCTATGTTGATGTTTAGCTTTTCCAGCTCTACAGCCGCTTCCTGCACCACACGTAAGGTAGAGCCGTATGATACAACGGTAACGTCGCTGCCTTCGCGCATAATTTCGGCTTTGCCCAGTGGTACGGTAAACTCACCCACATTAGCAGGCATTTTTTCTTTTAAGCGATATCCGTTCAGGCTTTCTATAACAATGGCAGGCTCATCGCCACGCAATAAGGTATTATACATACCGGCAGCCTGGGTCATGTTACGCGGCACGCAAACATGCACACCACGCATAGCGTTCAGGATAACGCCCATTGGCGAACCGGAGTGCCAGATACCCTCTAACCTGTGGCCACGGGTACGCACAATAACAGGCGCTTTTTGGCCACCTGCCGTACGGTAGCTTAAGCTGGCCAGGTCGTCGCTCAATACAGTTAAAGCGTATAATACATAATCTACATATTGTATCTCGGCAATGGGCTTTAATCCGCGGATAGCTAAACCTAAACCTTTACCTATAATAGCCGACTCACGGATACCTGTATCCGTAATACGCATAGTGCCATACTTAGCTTGTAAACCGGCAAAACCCTGGTTAACATCACCAATGGCGCCAACATCTTCACCAAAGGCTACAATGGTTTTATCACGCTCAAAGTTCGCGTCGAAGCAGGCGTTTAATACCTCGCGGCCGTCAACCGTATTACCGTCCTCAGCATAAATAGCAGGTACTTCCGGCACTTTTAATGGTGACAGCTGCGAATTGCTAAACAGTTTTGAGTTATAACGCTCGTAAGCTTTCTCCATCTCCAACTCCAGCCATTCGCTTAGCGCGGCTCTCTCGTCTGATGTTTCGCTTACCGTTAAACGTAACGCTTTACGTGCGGCCGATACAGAATCTTTACGGCCAGGGTCAACACACTCAAGCAATGCAGTGGTGATTTCCTGTAGCTCGCTATTGAAAGCCGATACATGGGTAAGCTCATTCAATAACGCAACAGCCTCGTCAATATCAGATTTAATTTTGTCGCTAATCTTATTCCAGGCTTCGCGCTGGCAATCGCGCACATATTTCTTTGCTTCGCTCTCTAAAGCGGTTATCTCTTCATCATTGATAATGGCCGACTCCAGCATCCAGTTGCGCATTTGCACCATACAGTCGTGCTCATTCTCCCAGGCCAGGCGATCTTTACCCTTATAGCGCTCATGCGATCCTGAAGTTGAGTGGCCCTGCGGCTGTGTCATCTCTACTACATGTATCAATACCGGCACATGTTCCTCGCGGCATACTTTAATGGCACGCTCGTAGGTTTCGCAAAGGGCAACATAATCCCAACCGCGCACTTTAAATATCTCAAAGCCGTTGGTTCCCGGCTCGCGCTGAAAACCGCTCAGGGCTTCAGAAATATCCTCTTTAGTAGTTTGTATACTGGCAGGTACAGATATCGCGTAAGCATCGTCCCAAATAGAAATAGCCATAGGCACCTGCAATACGCCGGCAGCATTAAAGGTTTCTAAAAAGATGCCTTCAGACGTAGCACCGTTACCGATGCTGCCAAAAGCAACCTCGTTACCGTTTGCCGAAAATTTGGTATTGCCATGCAATTCCGGGTTTTGGCGATATAGTTTTGACGCAAAGGCCAAACCCAACAAACGCGGCATGTGCCCGCCCGTGGTTGACATGTCAGACGAACAGTTTTTGCTCTCTAACTGATTTTTCCAACTGCCGTCTTCATTAATAAAACGCGTGGCGTAATGGCAATTCATCTGGCGGCCGCCAGATGATGGATCTTCATTAATATCCGGGTTGGCGTATAACTGCGAAAAAAACTCGGGCAAGTTGCTCATGCCCGTAGCAAACATAAAAGTTTGATCGCGATAGTAGCCCGCGCGCCAGTCGCCCTTGCGGAAAACCTTGGCCATAGCCAGTTGCGCCACTTCCTTACCATCGCCAAAAATGCCAAACTTAGCCTTGCCGGTAAGCACCTCGCGCCTACCTATCAAACTGGCTTGCCTGCTCTGATAAGCTATACGATAGTCATCAATTACAATGGCTTTAAAATCGTCAAAACTTAACTCGGCAAGCGTACTATTTGCAGTAGTTTGGGGCATAGATATTTATTTAGGATGTAAAAATATAAATTTCTGCATTGATATTGGTATACACCCATTTAAAACATGTGTATACTAATGTCAGTTTTTCACAAGATAGTAAATGTATGTTAACAAGGTGTCACTTTGCCACCCCTGCATAGCTAAACCTGCTAATAATCAGCCAAAAAAAATAGCAACTTAAAACAGTAATTCTGTTCATTTTTGAACCAAAATGAACAATACAGGGAATAATGATAACAGTATATTTACATTGTGAAAAGTATATTTCACGAAACTTAATAATTGATTATCCGTTAAACCTTTTATATTTGTAATACTCAAAGCAATACTATGAAACGATTAATTTTAATGTGCGCGGTTGTTTTAGGCTTTGCCTTTACCGCGTCTGCGCAGACCGCTGAGTTTAAATTCAACGAAGAAAAACACGATTTTGGTAAGATACCTTCAGGCACGCCTGTTACAACTGTATTTACCTACACCAACGTTGGTGTTGAACCGTTAATATTAACAGAAGTTAAACCAACTTGCGGCTGTACTATTGCTGATTATACCAAAACACCTGTTAAAAAAGGCGACACCGGTAAAATTACCATTACTTACAACGCTGCTGTTGTAGGCCCGTTTACTAAAACCATTGTGGTAACCAGTAACGCAAAAACTCCACAAAAATACTTAAACATATCAGGCGAAGTTACAGCGGCCAAAGCGGCGGCACCAAGCACCAGGTAGCAATTTAAGTACAACCTTTTATTGCTGCCTGGTGGCAAGCGGTAAAGGGTCTGTTAAAAACATAACATTAAAAAGGCCCGATAATTCGGGCCTTTTTTGGTTTACAGCCGTTTTGAACTTAAAATAGCGCACAACCAAATAAAATATATCACAAATCAAATTAGTCAACATAATATTATCAATTTATTTACTTTTGCCAAATGCCAAGTATTTCTAAAAAGGGGCAGCGAATGCCGGCCTCTCCTATACGTAAATTAACCCCTTTTGCCGACAAAGCTAAGCTTGAAGGCAAAACAGTTTACCACTTAAACATTGGACAGCCAGATATTGAAACCCCTACCGGGATGATTGAGGCTGTTAAAAATATAGACTTTAAAGTTTGGGCCTACACCGCGTCTGAGGGCACAGTAAGCTACCGCAAGCAACTGGCCAAGTATTACAACAAGTTTAACTACAATATTACTACTGATGATATTATTGTAACCACCGGCGGATCTGAAGCAATATCTATCACCTTTATGAGCTGCCTTGATGCCGGCGACGAGGTTATTGTGCCAGAACCATACTACGCCAACTACAACGGCTTTGCCAGCCAGAACGATGTTATTGTAAGGCCAATCATGTCGTACATTGAGAATGGTTTTGCCTTGCCTCCTATCAGCGAGTTTGAGAAAAATATTACAGACCGTACGCGTGCTATATTCATTTGCAGCCCTAATAACCCTACAGGTTACCTGTACTCGCGAGAGGAATTGGAAGCCCTGAAAGCTTTGGTTTTAAAGCATGACCTGTATTTATTTGCCGATGAAGCTTACCGCGAGTTTTGCTATGGCGACAAACCTTTCTTGTCGCCAATGCACTTAGATGGATTAGATGAACATGTGATCATCATTGATACTGTAAGCAAGCGCTACAGCGCCTGCGGTGCACGGCTGGGTTGCATTATCAGCAAAAACCGCAAGTTTTGGGAAGTTGCAATGAAGTTTGCACAGGCCCGCCTAAGCCCTGGCCTGGTTGAACAAATTGCCGGCGAAGCAGCAGTTGATACGCCTGACGAGTACTTTGAACGCGTAAAAGCCGAATATCAAACCCGCCGCAATACTGTAGTAAATGCGCTTAACCGTATGGAAGGCGTGTATTGCCCTAACCCGGGTGGAGCGTTCTATGTTATGGCCCAATTGCCAATAGACAACTCAAACAAATTTTGCCAATGGATGCTGGAGGAATTTAGCTACGAGAACCAAACCGTAATGATGGCCCCCGCGACAGGTTTTTATAGTACACCAAGCGCCGGCTTAAACCAGGTGCGCCTGGCCTACGTACTAAACAACCAAGACCTGGCCAAAGCCATGAAATGTTTGGAAGAAGCACTAAAAGTTTATCCTGGAAGGACCGTTCAAGCCAAGCAGATCGCGGTGGGTAATTATTAATAGGAGATAATATAAATTTATTAAATCTTTTAATCAACATGGTTCGACTTTTTCAGCGTAGCTTCAATTTATGGATTATTATTAGGATTATTATGATAATCATGACAATCTTATTTATAATCAAGGGCTTAACAGAAGATAATCAACACTCGCAAGGGAGAAAAGGAATTGGGTGGGTTAGTTTGTATGTTATACTTTTGATTAACATTTTAATAAAAGACCTAACCGGCCAAGATAAAATACTAAAAACCAGTAGACTAACTGGTGGTATTTCTATAATCATATCCTTAGTTATATTTGGACTTTACATGTTTTACCATTCAAGTGATATACAGCCTTTAGCTTTACCGTTTGCTGTAATGGCCATATTTTTAGGTCTATTTGATGTAATGAACGTTCACCGTCGAGAAAGTAATTATTAAATTTATTACCAGAAAGTCTTATTCAAAAAAGTTGCAACAGTGGGTTATAGATGTCAATTTAAAACCCGTATTGATAAACGGGCACTAAATTTGTTTATATTTGTAAGCTACAATATCTGCAACTGGCACTTAAACTGCCTACTCAACAAAATGGGGTCGACCGGAATTGACAGGATGGAGATAAGTATGTAAGCATGCAGCGCGTTGAATGAATTAGCGCTTAAATCTGAACGTTCAAACAAACAATTGGCGAAAATAACTACGCCTTAGCTGCCTAATTTAGAATTAGCATAGCTTTTGTCCCGCCGGTTTTCCGTTTCGTTGGATCGGCATCAGGGGCATCGAAAAACGAAAATAGCCTGCTTAACGGTGTGCATAGCAGGCGAAATAAAACACCTAAGGAAGACGGTATAGGTAAGCGACTGACCTTCCCCTTCCCTACAATTAAACAGAAGCTAAGCATGTAGAAAGCGTACCTTATACCATGTTTGGACGAGGGTTCGAATCCCTCCGGCTCCACAACACAAAAGCCTAAATGATTGTAAATAAATCATTTAGGCTTTTATTTTTTAGACAGGGCACGCATAATTATAAATTCAAAAATTCCTTTTTGTATTCTAATGGTTTCTTTAGCATCTCCTCTTTAAATTGCTTGTTGAAGTTTGATAACGTTTTAAAGCCTGACCGCTCAGATATCTGGGCAACGCTCAAATCTGTTTCAGTAAGTAATTTACAGGCATGCTTTACGCGCAGCTCGGTAACAAACCTGGAAAATCCTTTATTATTAACTTTAGCAAAATACCTGCTAAACGATGATGGTGTCATATACAACAGATCAGCCAACTCGTTTTGGTGTATTTTGGAGCGGTAATTTTTCAAGATATACTCATACACCCGGCTCATCCGGTCGCTTTCGTGTTCGGTAATAGGTTCTGCGTATTCGCTATGCGATATCAATTTAAAGTCTTTTGTGTTTGCCAATAAATTGAGTATT
>JAZKET010000032.1:36972-73700 GCA_040386815.1 Bacteroidota bacterium
TGAGTATTTGAAGGAGCTGAATAAAAGCTGCTACGCCCTTTAACTTCAACAAATCTTTCATCAAACCAATTACCCGTTGCCTAACCGGGCCATGGAATAATATCCCGCGCGACGACCGCTTAAACAGCCGGGTTAGTTGCACCACCTCTTCTTTTCCCATAAGATGATCTCCCAATAAACTTTCTTGCAGATAGATAACAATGCCTTTGATTTTCAACTTGCTGCCTTTATCAAAATAGGCCTCGTCACTGCGCCAAAGATGGGGCAGGTTTGAACCCATTAATATCAATTCATTTGGCGTAAAACTGGTAATACTATCGCCAATAAAGCGCGTGCCGGTACCCTCAAGCGGTACAAATAATTGATATTCTGAGTGCGAATGCCATTCGGGATCAAAGTACTGTTCTTCCAGGTATTTGATCATGAATATCTGTGTTTCAGGGATAGAAGATTTATGTACAGCAACTTTCATACTTGATTGATTATTGGCATTGATTATTTCAAAACTAATTATTTAATGACAAAAAACAGTCAGAAATGGATAAAAAAGTAAAGGGATTGATTACCATCTTTGTTTTGTATCAACGTTGCGTTGGTAACCAATAAACCAGATTAACCACTTTCATGAAAAAATATAGCATACTTGCTGCAATCATTTTGGCAGCATTGGTTAGCCTTAAAGGGTCAATTTTAAAAAACGATCCTCCGCATAGGTTAGAGATTTTGATGCTGGGGCACAATTCCAGTCATCACAACTCAGAAAAACTGACCGAGATTGTACAGCAGTCGTTTTTTAAAAACGGCATCAATATCACTTACACTACCAATCCTGACGATCTGAACGATGCTACATTGGCTAAGTATGATGGATTAATGATATACGCTAATTATGATACCATTTCTGCATCTCAGGAAAAAGCTTTATTGCAGTTTGTAAAAAACGGAAAAGGATTTATACCGGTGCATTGCGCGTCATGGTGTTTCCGCAATTCAGACGAATATATCAAGCTGGTAGGCGGGCAGTTTAACACCCACAAAACGGATACGTTTAGCATGACGGTAGTAGATAAAAAACACCAGATAATGAATGGCGTCAGTCCGTTTACAACCTGGGATGAAACTTATGTACACAGTAAAATCAACAAAGATATTCATGTATTGACAGAGCGCGTTGAAGGTAGCCACCATGAACCATACACCTGGACAAACACTTATGGCAAAGGGCGCGTATTTTATACAGCTTACGGCCACGACGAGCGTACGTGGAAAAACCCGCAATTTTTAAAACTATTGCAAAATGGTGTTTTATGGGCAGTGGGCAAAAAGGCTGAAAAAGATCTGGCTAAACTTCCAAAACCGGCTGCGGTATATTCCGTTGCTGACGTTCCGAATTATGAGAACCGTAATCCGGCACCAAAGTTTCAGGCACCGCTGTCTGCTAAAGAATCGCAGCTTTTAACCCAAATACCGGTTGATTTTAAATTAGCGTTGTTCGCGTCAGAACCTGATATTGAAAAGCCAATAGCCATGGCCTGGGACGAACGCGGCAGACTATGGGTGTTAGAAACCATTGATTACCCTAACACGGTTAGAGACATTAAAGGCGAAGGTTTGGATCGTATTAAGATATGCGAAGATACCGATGGCGACGGTAAGGCTGACAAGTTCACCATATTTGCAGACCATCTAAACATCCCTACAAGTATTGTATTTTCCCGCGGCGGCGTTATCGTATCGCAAGCACCTGACTTACTATTTTTAAAAGATACCAACGGCGATGACAAAGCCGACATCAAAGAAAAATTGATTACCGGTTGGGGTACATTTGATACGCATGCCGGGCCATCTAACTTAAAATATGGGTTCGATAACAAGATCTGGGGCACGGTTGGATATTCTGGATTTAACGGTACAGTTGGTGGCCAACGCTTTAACTTTAACCAGGCTGCTTTCCGCATCACTTCGGATGGTAAAAAAATGGAACATCTGGGAACTACCAGTAACAACACCTGGGGTTTGGGTTTTTCAGAAAATAACGACGTATTTATCTCAACCGCTAATAATTCTCATAGCGATTATTTGGGTATACCACTACCCTACCTGTCACGTATAGGCACGCCGCCAATGGAATCTGTAAAAAAAATAGAAGGACACTATGGCATGCATGTGGTTACAAAAAATTTGCGCCAGGTAGACGTATTTAATGGTTTTACTGCAGCTGCCGGTCATAATTTATACACCGCACGTAATTTCCCTGAAGAGTATTGGAATAAGATTGCTTTTGTAAATGAGCCAACTGGCCGAGTAATACACCGGGCAATATTAGAACCCGATGGCTCTGGCTTTAAAGAGAAAGATGGCTGGAACTTTTTGGCAAGCGCCGATGAATGGATGGGGCCTGTTCAATCTGAAGTTGGGCCTGATGGAGCCCTTTGGGTGAGCGATTGGTATAACTTTATTATTCAGCATAACCCAACACCAAAGGGATTTGAAAACGGGAAAGGCAATGCTTACATCAATCCGCTGCGCGACCGCACACATGGCCGTATATACCGTATAGTCTACAACAAAGCAAAGCCATCGCCAATAACAAAACTTGATAAAAATAACCCGGCAGAGTTACTTGCAGCCTTACAAAGCGATAATATGTTTTGGCGCACCACAGCGCAACGCCTTATTGTTGAAGGAAACTACAAACAGCTATTGCCCGGATTATTGGAGCTTGTCCGCAACAAAACAATTGACGCGATAGGCATTAATGCGCCGGCTATCCACGCCCTGTGGACGTTAAACGGACTTGGTTTACTGGATGGATCAAACCCTGAAGCTTTGGCTGTGGCCGAAGAAGCCTTGCGTCACCCTTCAGCTGGCGTAAGAAAAGCTGCGCTGCAAGTTTTACCGGTTACACAACAAACCATTACCGTCTTACAACGCGCCAACCTGCTTAATGACATCAATTTAAATACGCGTTTAGCAGCTGTACTAAAAGTTGCGGATATGCCCGCTTCAGAGGAATTGGGAAATATTGTTTTAACCGCTCAAAAAATCCCGCAAAACGCTAACGACTATTGGTTAAGCCGGGCATTGAAAGTGGCGGTAGCCACACATATAAAAGGTGCAATGGAGGCCATAAAAGCAGAGAATAGTGCTGCTGCAAACCGGAGAGATCTGGCCCGTACACGCCCTGATCAGACCGTAAAAATAGCGGTAGTTAAAAACGCTATGAAGTATGATGCCAAAACGTTTACGGTGAAAGCCGGCAGCATGGTTGAAATTGAATTTTCAAACCCTGATTTTATGCAGCACAATTTGCTGATACTGCAAAAAGGCAGTATAGAAAAAGTTGGCGCAGCTGCGGATAAGCTGGCTCAAGACCCAAAAGGTATTGACCAAAACTACGTGCCCAAAATGGCCGATGTGTTGTTTGCTACCAAGCTAATTAACCCTGAAGAAACCGTTAAACTAAAATTCAGGGTACCGGCTGATGCTGGTGACTACCCTTTTATATGCTCTTTCCCGGGCCACTGGCGTATCATGAACGGAATAATGAAAGTAGTTAAATAAACTATGATGACTAAAAAAGAAAGCACACCGGATATGAAACTGTTTTATGCATGTTTTATATCACTGGTTACCACAGCCTTTGGATTTATTTTACGGGCTTTAATGTTGCCACAATGGGGCCATGATTTTAATCTTACACAAACCCAATTAGGCGAAATAGCCGGCGTAGGCCTTTGGCCATTTGCCATAAGCATTGTATTATTTAGCCTGGTTATTGATAAAATTGGCTATAAAACAGCAATGGTATTCGCGGTGATTTGCCATATTACCTCGGCCATACTAACCATTTTCGCCAATGGTTATTGGATGCTTTATGTAGGCTCGTTTATATGCGCTATTGGCAACGGCACTGTTGAAGCAGTAGCTAACCCGGTTGTAGCAACCATGTTCCCAAAGCAAAAAATCAAATGGTTAAGTATTTTGCACGCAGGCTGGGCCGGCGGCTTGGTTTTAGGCGGCATACTGGCACTATTACTAGGCGAACAAACCCGTTGGGAATATAAGATAGCCTTGATTTTGATACCAACGATAACTTACGCAATCATGATGATATCGCGCAAGTTCCCGCTTAATGAACGGGTACAGGCTGGTGTTTCATACAAAGAAATGTTGCAGGAAGTTGGCGCCGGTGGTGCTTTGATCATCGTAGCATTGATCATATTTCAGTTAGGTGCGGTATTCAATTGGGCTACAACAGTAAATGTCATCATCACTTTGTTAATAACAGCCGGTTTTGGTTTCTACACCCGCAGCACTGGCCAGCCCCTGTTCATTGTTTTGCTGCTAATTATGATACCACTGGCAACCACCGAATTAGGCACGGACAGTTGGATAACCGATTTGATGGCGCCCGAAATGAATAAAATAGGTTTTCAAGCAGGTTGGGTGTTGGTTTATACATCTGCCATAATGTTTATTCTGCGCTTTTTCGCAGGGCCAATTTCGCATAAGTTCTCGTCGCCGGCACTATTGGCTATTTGTTCAGCAATAGCGGCATTCGGATTATACCTGATGTCATTCTCGTCGGGCACTATGATCTTGCTTGCAGCTACCATTTATGGCTTAGGTAAATCTTTCTTTTGGCCGGCAATGTTGGGTATGGTGTCAGAGCGTTTTCCGAAAGGCGGCGCGTTAACACTAAATATAACCGGTGGATTAGGCATGATTGCCGCAGGCGTTATTGGCGCTGGCATATTGGGTTTTATTCAGGATAAATCGGTTGATCATAAAATAGCAGGATATGACAGTGCCAATAATACGGCCATACATAGCACCTATGTAACAGAACAAAAGACAAGTTTATTTGGTGATTATAAAGCGATTGACCAAACAAAACTGGCCACCGCAAGCGCAAACCAACAGTTAACCGTTACCAGCATCCGCGACGCGGCAAAGAAGGAAGCCTTGCGATATATCGTGATTTTCCCCATCATCATGCTGGTGAGCTTTGTACTACCAATACTCTATTTCCGGTCGAAAGGTGGCTACAAGGCTATTTTGTTAAATAACGCTGACGAGCCCGAATCTACACCCTATTAAGTAAAACTATGTCGCTACAAATAAAATTCGGCGTTAGCACCTGGCTGTTTACCTCGCCATTTCAAACATCGTCAATAGAGGAACTATTTCCAAAAATTGCTGCAATGGGTTTTGATACCGTTGAAATTGCGGTAGAAGACCCGGCTTTGATTGATGGCGAAGCTGTAAAGATCGCGTTAGCAAAATATAACCTTAAAGCAGTTGTATGCGGTGCGTTTGGCCCTACCCGCGACTTAACAAATGATGACCCGGCAATACATGAAAATTGCTTTAGATACATAGCAGACTGCCTCGATCTGTGCGCTTTATGGGATACCAAATTCTTTGCCGGGCCAATGTATTCGGCCGTTGGTAAGGCACGTATGCTGCCACCAGACCAACGTAAAGCCGAGTGGAACCTTGCCGTTAGCAATCTTAGAAAAGTTTGCGATATGGCACAGCAACGCGGCTTAGAGATTGCTTTAGAGCCCTTAAATCGGTTTGAATCTGATTTAGTAAACACTGCCTGGGATGTGGTTAGATTAGTTGATGAGATTGATCACCCGGCAGCTAAAATTATCCTGGATGGCTTTCACATGAATATTGAGGAACCAAATATTGAAGAAGCCATAAAACTGGCAGGTGATAAACTGATACATGTACAAGTGGCAGAAAACTACCGTGGCACGCCCGGCACAGGGCAAACTAACTGGGCAGTCTACCGTCGTGGTCTTGAAGCAATAGGATACCAGGGGACAGTATCTATAGAAAGCTTTACGCCCGACAACAAAGAACTGGCGCAGGCTGTGTGTATTTGGCACCCGTTAGCGCAAAGCCAGGACAAGTTTGCGTCAGAAGGATTAGCATTTTTAAAACAATGGGCGCAATAGCCCGCAGCATTATATTATAACATGGAAAACAAGAAAATCAATATCGCCATTGTTGGCTTAGGTTTTGGGGCAGAGTTTATACCCATTTATCAGCATCATCCTAACGCAAATATGTATGCTATTTGCCAGCGCGACCATACCAAACTACACCACGTTGGCGATGCTTTTGGCATTGAAAAGCGCTATGCTGATTATAACGAATTATTGAAAGATCCGGAAGTTGATGCGGTACATATTAATACGCCTATACAGAGCCATGCCGAGCAATCTATTAAAGCATTGCGCGCCGGTAAACACGTAGCCTGTACGGTACCTATGGCTACAACTGTTGAAGAATGCCGCCAAATTGTAGAAGCCGTAAAAGAAACCGGCTTAACCTATATGATGATGGAAACCGTTATTTACAGCCGCGAATTTCTGTTTGTAAAAGAGCTTTATGAAAATGGCGAATTGGGCCGGCTGCAATTTCTGCGTGCATCGCACCAACAAGAAATGGCAGGTTGGCCGGGCTATTGGGAAGGCCTGCCACCTATGCACTATGCAACGCACTGCGTCGGCCCCGTTTTGGCACTTGCTAAGGCTGATGCAGAATATGTTTCTTGCTTTGGCTCGGGCCGTATCGATGAAAACCTGATCGGTAAATATGGTTCGCCTTTCGCTATAGAAAGCTGTCATATTAAATTTAAAGATTCAGATCTGGCGGCAGAAGTAACACGCTCATTATTTAATACAGCAAGGCAGTATCGCGAAAGTTTTGATGTATATGGTTCTAAAAAAACATTTGAGTGGACATTAATAGAGCACGAGCAATCTGTTATCCATACAGGCGAAAGGCCTGAAAAAGTGACCATACCTGATTATGCTCACTTATTGCCAACAGAGATTCAGGCTTTTACTACCGGCGGTGTATATGATGCTAATAGCAACCAGCATTTATCCTTCATACAAGGTTCGGGGCACGGCGGTTCGCACCCGCATTTGGTTCATGAGTTTTTGTCGGCGTTAGTTAATAACCGCCAGCCGTTCCCAAATGCACGCCAGTCGGCCAATATAACCTGTGTGGGTATTTTGGCCCATGAGTCGGCCATGGATGGTGGCAAAAAAATCAATCTTCCGGAGTTTACATTAGTTGATTAAATATGGAAAAGCTATTTTGTGTTAAAAATTGAAGGTGCGGTAGTACAGATATAGAAATATGAAGATAAATCAAGATTTTTACAAATTTTTGCTGATAGCGGTATTTGTATTTTCAGATAGCATTGTACGGGCACAGCAACATCAAACTACTAAGGGGCTAAAAGATTTTTACAAAGATTATTTCCCCATAGGCGTAGCAGTAACCCCCCGCGACGTAAAAGACTCAGCAACAAAGCAATTAATATTGCAACAATTTAATAGCCTTACTGCAGAGAATGCCATGAAAATGGGCCCTATCCACCCGGAAGAAAACCGCTATAACTGGCGTGACGCTGATGCTATAGTTGATTTTGCACAAGCGCATAAATTACGTGTACGCGGGCACACGCTATGCTGGCATTCGCAAACTCCCAATTGGATTTTCACTAATAACGACGGAACACCGGTTAGCAAAGAGGTATTACTGCAACGATTGAAAGACCATATTACCACTGTTGTTGGCAGATACAAAGGTAAAATATACGCTTGGGATGTAGTTAATGAAGCTATTTCGGACGGCCCGGGGCAAGACTTAAGAAATTCGCCATGGTATAAAATATGTGGGGAAGATTTCATATTCAAAGCTTTTCAATATGCACATGAGGCTGACCCCGATGCGATATTATTTTATAACGATTACAGTACCGAACAACCAGGCAAACAAGAGCGCATTTATCAATTGCTTAAGAGAATGATTGCCGCTAAAATACCTGTACATGCAATAGGTTTACAAGCGCACTGGTCGATATCAGATCCTACAGAAAAGGCTCTGATAACATCGATAGAAAAGTTTTCATCGTTAGGGCTTAAAGTACAGCTAACAGAATTAGATGTTTCCGTATATACCAATAACGACAAGGATCCGACAAACAAAACCTTTACGCCTGAAAGACAGCTTCGTCAGCAAGAGCAATACATCAAAATATTTAAAATTTTGAAAACGTATAAGAAAAATATTAGCGGCGTCACCTTTTGGAATATCTCAGACCGTTATTCATGGCTTGATAATTTTCCGGTTAGAGGACGAAAAAACTATCCGTTGCTATTTGATGAAAAATTACAACCAAAACCGGTTTACTTGGATATTGTGAAGTTAGTTAATTGATAATCAACTTATTTAAATTACTAAACAAGCTTTTTTGACAATGAAACCTCAACGCCTGAAGATAGAATCAATTGCAACCCAATCTTTCAGTGCACGTTGCGATTCATTGCCGGACATTAATAACAATTGGCATTATCATAGCGAATCAGAACTGATTTACTTTAAAAAAGGCAGAGGCACCCAATTTATTGGCGATAGCGTTAAGAGGTTTGAAGATGGCGATATAGTATTGTTAGATGGCAACCTACCTCATTTTTGGCAATATGACCCCGCATATTTTATTGACAAATCCGCCAACCCGATTGAGGTATATGTGATACACTTTTCAAAAAATCATCTGCTAGATGTTCTTTTGAATATCCCTGAATGTTCAGAAATATCTAAAGCGATTGAACGCTCAAAACGAGGCTTGAGTATTAAAGGCGAAACGTGTGAAAGAGTAGGAACTATCATTCAAAGTATTACAACTGCCAACGGCTTTAAAAGGTTGATATTGCTATTGGATGCCTTATACGAAACAGCAATATGCAGCGACATAGAATATCTGGCATCTTTCGGGTTTAAAGTACCGCTTAACAATGACGCATATCATCGCCTACAACTTGTTTATAATTACACAATTACCAATTACAAGAAAAAAATATCCATATCAGAAATAGCAGACATAGCTAAAGTAAGCCCAAACTCATTTTGCCGGTTCTTCAAATCGCAAACAGGAAAGCATTATTCATACTTTACCAATGAAGTTCGTATTGGCCATGCAAGAAAATTCCTATTGGATAACAAACTAAACATCAAATCTATATGTCACGAATGTGGATTTAAAAATCCGGTAAGCTTTTATAAAACTTTTAAAATAGTTACTGGATTTACTCCTTTAGTGTATCAAAAAATGCATCATCAATAAGTGTAAAAGTTTTTTCTATAAAATTTTTGCTTCGTCAATCATAATAGCCTTAAGCAGGTAATATATCAGACCAATTATTGCTCATTAGCTGGCGATATTTAAAAATCTGCCTAACAAAAGCCGAAAACGATTGCGTAAAAATTTGAATATTAACATTTATAAGCTAAGGCAAAAGCCTGATATTGCCGGTTAAACCAGTAAAGCAATGCCTTATATGAAAATCAAATCAATTACACTCACATTTTGCTGTTTTTGTGCATTTTCCGGCTACGCTCAAAAAAAAGCAAATTCGCTAATACCCGCTCAACCCTCGCTGGCACCCGACTATTTCTGTACCTGGAATGTACAAGGTTATGTAACCAGTTACAAGCCATCTACGGTTATGCGACAGGCTATGACTGAGCAAAATATGTTTGGCGACGGAAAGTATGAAGGCTGGGCAAAGATGTTTACCAAATTGCATAAAGATCTTTATTTGGTGCTGGATGACGATTGGGAAACCCCGCTTAACGGCGACAGAAGTTATTACGGTAGCCTGATTGTAGATGACGAACGTTTTCCATCAGTCAAAGGCTTATCGCCAGAGCAAAAACTAGCCTCATTATCAGCAAAAACCAAAAGCCTTGGCTGGAAAGGTTTGGGCTTATGGATCTGCGCTCAACAGGCACCCCGATTAAAAACGCCAGATAGTATAGCCTATTGGACAGAACGCTTTAATTGGATGAAAAACTCTGGCGTTAATTACTGGAAGGTAGATTGGGGCAACGATTCGAAAAAATCAGCCTGGCGTGCTTTTCTTACCAAACTAGGGAAGCAAGTGGCCCCAAATCTGATCATTGAACAGGCAATGACACCCGCGGTATTGTCAACTGCTGATGTTTATCGCACTTACGATGTCGAAAATATTATCGCCATTCCACATACAATAGACAGAATAGGGAAACTACTCACTGCTTTACCAAAGGGCCAGGCTGTAAGTATAATTAATTGCGAAGATGAACCTTACATCGCCATCGGAACCGGCAGCGCTATCGGCATCATGCGGCATGAGTTCAACGGTGACCTTCCTGACGGCACACAGGATTATGCTTTTCCGCCTGTTAGTCGAGATCTGAAAAGCCGGCTTGATGAGGTAACACGCGGCATAATGTGGCACAGAATTGCGTTACCATTTGGTATTAACAAAACCGACGTTTATATAGACACAGCCATATTGCATGATTATTGGATGATGGAAGCCCGCGAATCATGGATGGCCAATCATGGTAAGGGTTATCGAAACGCATTTCAAGCTCCTGCCATTATCACCCGTGGTTTAGAAAAGCCTGTTGTCAACCTACAAAAAGGCGACACAATAAAGCCTTACATCCTGGCATCAAAATATCCAAATGGCGCTGTTGCAATAGCATCTGTTGGCCGTACCATTGGTAGACGATATATTACACCACGTGCTGATGTAGTATTAAAAATAGATGGAACCGGTAAACCTATTGGCATATTTGGACATTTCAATAAACTTACTTTAAGCGTTGCCAAACCAACGCGCTATTCTCATATCTATGCGCAGGATCTGGCCGGAGATGTGCCTGTTGATATTACAAAACAAGTTGTACGCAATGGCAATAACTTTGTCATTAAGGGCGAAATTATTGATAAAATAGGACTATCGGCTGCATCAAAAAACGACAAATCAGAACCGGGATTAGTATTAGTATTTAAACAATAAGTAACTTGTTACAATTTAGCGTAAATAGCATGTCGAGCTTATTGATATGAAAATTTTATATCCATTTTTATTATCGTTACTACTTGCAACCAATGCTATTGGCAAGCAATCGGCAGATAGTTTACTAACGGTACTAAAAGCTGAGATTCAAAAAAAAGATAGTTACGACCATGTTAAAGAACTACAATTAAAAAAGCTTAAAGCATCTTTAGCAGCTACTCCTGAAAATAACATTCCAAAACGATATGCCATACTAGGCAATTTAATTGAAAGTTATAAGTATTATAATTTTGATTCGGCCCATGTTTACACTTACCAGCTTATTAAGGTAAGCAGTTTACTAAAAGATCGTCAGAAACTTGCGGAAAGCAAAATAAAATTAGGCGCCTTACAACTGTCGTGGGGCATGTATAAAGAAACATTTGATTGTATTTCGCAATTAAATGCGAGGTTTCTTCCAGACAGCAATAAATTGCGTTATTATGAACTTAAGGCAAGGGCCTTAAACGAATTGGCGTCATATAACAGCAACCGCTTTTATTCTGAAAGCAATAAGGCTGAATCTATAAAAACGCTTGATTCGGCAGTTCGGCTAAGCAAACCCGGAACTTATGACAAATACAAATATACAGGGCAGCTATTTACCATAACACGTCAATTTGATAAGGCAATTACCATTTTAAGAGAGCTGCTTCACAGAAACGACCTGACTGTGCATCAACGCGCCATGGTTACTAATGATTTGAGTTATTTGGTACCACGCGAAGAGAAAGAAAAGCTATTGAAATTAGCCGCTATTTATGACATTCGTTCATCTACCAAACAAACGCTGGCTATTTTTAGATTAGGTACCAGGTTATTAAAAAGGGACGAATTAGACGACGCCGAATGGCTACTCAATGAAGCACTATCAGAAGCTAAATTTTTTGGAGGGAATATACAGGAGCAAAATATCAACGAAGCATTAAACCAACTCCAGGCGCAAAAGCTAATAAGGTCAGAAAACCAAAAGATCAATATTTTAATAGTGCTAATCAGCGTGGTTAGCTTAGGGCTGATAGGTATAGCGGTTGTTTCCTTTATTGTTTATAAACGCCTTAGGGTGGTAAAAATAAGAGAGGCGGTTGTAAAAGAAAAGTATGAGCTGCTAGATCAGACCAACAAGCGCCTGCTTGAGGATGGTCATATCAAAGAAGAATATATTGGTCATTTCTTTCACCTTATCTCGGGATATATCTCCAGGCTTGAAAAGCTTAAGCGCAATACTGAGCATAAGCTAAAAATTAAAAACTATGAGGAACTACTTCAGGTTGCTAAAGAGATAGACATAAAAAAAGAACGGGAAAGCCTTTTTTATACTTTCGATACCATTTTCTTAAAGCTTTTTCCAAATTTCATTCCAGCTTTTAATGCACTACTAAAGCCCGAAGATCAGATCTGGCCTAAGGAAGGAGAGCTTTTAAACATTAGCCTCAGAATATTTGCGCTGATGCGATTAGGGATAAGAGAGAATCAAACCATTGCAAACATTTTAGAGAGTTCATTAAGCACGGTTTACACTTATAAAAACCGCATAAAAGGAAAGGCGTTATTCCATGGCGATGAGTTTGATCAAAAAGTTATGGAGATAAAATTTGTTGACACAACAGACGTTCAAACAGACCATTTACCCCAGGATTAAAGTTAATTTATACTAAAAACAGGTACGGTTTGTTGTGATTTTTCATCCTTAAATACACATCAACTAATTGACAATAAGTAAATTACAATTAAATAGGTTATGATTTACTGTGATCAACCCTGTTGATGCGTAATTTTCATCGCCCCATTCTACAACTTTGTAAAGCCAGTATTACGATGCGGCGCCAATTAACCTTTTATTAACCCACCAATTATTTATATAACGCTATACCACTTAATGTGAGCGTAATGCTATACTTATGCAACTAAGATCCCTTTTCCTATTTTCTTTGCTATTGGGTGTAACCCTATTCAGCAAGGCGCAAACCGGTTTAAGCAAATTACCTGCCTATCCCCTTGCCGTACCAGAGCAAAATTCTCTATTGGCTAGTTGGGAAAAGAAACCGGTTTTAGAATCAAAGCTAATAGATGACATGGAAACAGAAGGCCGGTGGAGAGTGACAAGCATAGGCAAAATGAATTACACCACCGACCGGGCAAAGGATGGCAAAAAATCGTTACGCTTTAGTACTTCTGTACGCGATACTGCTTATCTTAATTTACCCGGCAACAAAACCAAATGGGGTTCGCAATATTTCAATATTGGGGGCCAGGCCGGTGCATCATCTGTACAATTACGTTTTGAGACGCCGCAAGACTGGTCTAAATTTAACAGGATATCTTTATGGATATATGTACACCCTACGTCGCTGCCAAGACATAACTTAAATTTAGGGATAAATAACCAGGGTAGCGTTTCAACAATTTTCAGCTCTGCGCGCACCCATTATGTTAATGATCTTAAACCGGGACAATGGAATCATGTAATTTTTGAAATGCCTCACTTGGATCGCGACAAAGTAACCCAGCTAAGCCTAACACGCGAGTTGACGGGCAACAATCCGGGCGAAGACGAAATTGCTACTTATGATATAGATAATATTGTAATTCAGCGTGTGGTGACAGATCAATATGAAGGTTGGAATGTTGCGCCTGAAAAATTCTCTTTTAGCCATATAGGTTATAGGCCTAATGATGCAAAAATTGCAATGGTGGGTACCGGCGGCGCAACTAAATTTCAACTGATTGACGCACAAAATAAAGTGGTATTCTCTGGTAATGTTAAAGCAGTTAATGGTAAAACAGGTTGGTTCAACCAGCTAAATTTTTCTGCTTTTAAAACACCTGGCACCTATCGCATCCGTACCGGGTTATTGGTATCCAACCCGTTCCCCATAAACGAAAACATTTGGCTGCAACCTGTTGCAAAGGGGCTGAATTTTTATTTCTGTGAGCGCTGCGGATATGAAGTACCGGGTTTACACAAAGCGTGCCATATGGATTGGCAGGGCTTTAGGGGCGATGTAAAAAAAGTGGTTAACGGAGGTTATCACGATGCCGGCGATTTATCGCAGGGAATTTGGCGCACATCCATGGCTACGTATGCTATGCTAAGCAATCTTGATGTATTACAAAAGCGGAAAGACGCGACAGAGATGTCAGCAAGAATGGAATCTGAAGTTGCCTGGGGTTTGCAATACTTACTTAAAACGCGCTTTGGAGATGGTTTTCATATCCACTGGTGCCGCATGCGGATGTTTACAGATAACATCATTGGTACAGTGGATGATGTAGTTGTTCAGGCAGAAAATTTAGCCTGGGAAAACTTTTTGGCGGCGGCCGTAGAGATCAAAGCATCTGAATTACTGAAAAAATCAAATCCTGAATTATCGCGCCAAGCCCGTGAAGCAGCGCTTGACGATTGGCAGGCCGGCGTTGCTTCGCGCATGGCCTGGGATAGAGCTTCAGTTGAGGAAGCATCATGGGGTGCAACATCATCGCTACTGCTTGCTAAAATTACCGGCGACGATAAGTATAAAAAACAAGCCGAGATTTTTGCTAATTTATTGGTGAATTGCCAGGAGCGAAAGTTTGTCAACGGCATTCCCATTACCGGTTATTTCTACAGCAATACCACTCGCCAGCGTATCATCCACAACAAACATACGGCTTTTGAAGAAGCACCAATGATAGCTTTGGCAATGTTATGTAAAGAACTTCCTGACAATAAAAACTGGATCAACTGGTACAGTTCGGCCGTATTATATAGCGATTTTTTCATGAAACGCGGCAGCCAAATCTCGGCACCTTTTAACATGTTGCCAAACTCTGTATGGGCCAAGGCAGAGATAATGGAAGACAGGGACGAAAAACGCCGAGGCTTTACCCTACAGCAATATAACGATGGTACAAAATTGAATGACGAATACGCTTTGCGTACCTTCCCTATCTGGAACGACAATCTGTTTCACGGCAATACCAACGTACAATTATCAGGCGCGTGGGCATTGGCCGAGGCTGCAAAATTGCGTAACGACGCCGAAGGTATGAAACTGGTTGGTAAACAACTGGAATGGGTAATGGGTGCTAATCCATTTGGGCAAAGCCTGATGTACGGCTCGGGCTATGATTTTGCACCACAATTTGTTTATTGTTTAAAAGATATTGTTGGCGCACTACCCGTGGGTATGGACAGCCGCGCGGGCGATGCCCCATTTTGGCCTGCAACGGTTAGCGCAACGTTTAAAGAAATTTGGATGGAACCGGTAAACCGGTTTATGGGTGCAGTATCCGTTTATTCATCGCAAGATCAGGCAAGGCAATCAACAACAAAAAATATAAAAATAAGTACACAAAGCACTCAAAATGCCGATGGTAGTGTTGCAATTACTTTAACTATTACCGGCGCCGGTAAGCATTACATTGATTTGAAAGCTTTTAATGCCGCTACCAATTTTAACAGCAAGCAGGTTAACCTGTCCGCTGGCAAACCGTTGAAAATTCAATTGCAAGGCAACGTGCTCGATAAAAACATCCCATATGTAATAGTAGTTACTGCTGATAACAATCAGGAATTACGAAAAGAAATTGTGGGATCATACAGCGACGCTTCCATATTAGCTAACAGATAAAAACACCCTACAACCCTACTAACCATACATTTTATGAAAATCAATCAAAAACTAATGCTTGCTACGCTGGCGTTAGCAGTTTGTTCAAATTTACTTTTTGCACAAGCAGTTAAACCTAAAACAACATCGGCTACACCTTGCATGGATGTGCTTAGTCTGTTTACAGCCGCTAATGTGCCAGCAATGGCTCCTGAAGAAGAATTTGCACCGCTAATTAATTCAACAGAACAGCCACCGGCAAACTTGCCCGGCAAAGGCCTGGCACAACATCCAATGCTATATGTGGGCGAAAATTGCAATCGTATGTCGTTGGTTAAAGACGGCAAAGTAATATGGACCTACTCAACCGGTAAGGGCCCTGAATATGATGATGTATGGATGTTGTCAAACGGGAATATCTTATTTACCCGTATGCAATATGTAGCCCTAATATCGCCTGATAAAAAAGTGCTTTGGCGTTACGATTGTAATAACTCTAAAGGAGTTGAACATACCGAAGTACATTCTTGCCAACCTATTGGCTTAGACAGGGTGATGTTTGTAGTAAGCGGCTTGCCACCAAAGCTAATGGTGGTTAATATTAAAACCGGAAAAGTTGAAGTAGAACAAGTATTGCCTTCTAACCAGCCGCCAACAGTGGGCGATATTCACCCCCAATCAAGACGCGCCCGTTATACTGCAGACGGCACCTATTTAATTTCATTTTTAAATATGGGCCGCGTTGTAGAATATGATAAGAACTTTAAAGAGATATGGAGTTATAAAACCACCAAGCCATGGGCAGCAATAAGGCTTAAAAATGGTAATACATTGATAACCGACGAAACAGATAACCGCTCATTTGAAGTAAATAAAAAAGGCGAAACTGTTTGGAACTTTGATTGTAAAACTGATTTACCTGCCGAATATCAGTTTACATCGGCACCGCAAAGCTGTACCAGGCTGGCTAATGGCAACACTATTTTTGCATCGCGCGGACAAGGTGGCAAAGGCCCCCAGTTGATTGAAGTTACTAAAGATAAAAAAGTGGTTTGGGTATTGCACGACTATAAAACGGTTGGCGATGGCACCGCGCTTCAAGTATTGGATGACCCGGGCATCCCTGAAATACCGGGACAATCTGAACATTAATACCTAATTTAAACGCAAAAGCGATATAAAATATAATGAAAATTTACACCAAAGTTATAGCCGTAGCAGCTTTAACGCTACAAGTTTTTACAGCATCGGCAAAAGATTACAGCCCGGATTTTTTTGGTATTAAAGCAGGTGGCACTGTACTTAATACCCGTGCTATACAATATGGCATTGATTATATCAGCAAAAATGGCGGTGGCAGGTTGGTGTTTCCTGCCGGGAAATATTTAACTGGCGGTATCCACATAAAATCTGATGTTACCCTGCAATTGGATGAGGGCGCGGTTTTGCTTGGCTCTGTAAGCCCTTACGATTACGAAAGGCAAAACACTGCTTTTGATCATAACTTTAACACCTCGCTTGCATTAATATTGGGCCTAAACCAGCGCAACATCGGTATTACCGGCAAAGGCATTATTGATGGCCAGGGCAAAGAGCTTGCAGCCGCTATAGGCGAAACATTAAGAAAGGGTTTAGACAAAGGCGGCTCTGTAAACCGCCCCGATGAGGATAGGCGACCAATGCTTATCAACTTATTTGGTTGCGAAAATGTAAATATTAAAAACATCACGTTAAAAAATTCGGCCTGCTGGGTAGAGTGCTATAACCAATGCAAAAACGTAACAATAGACAGCATCCGTGTAGAAAGCCGCGCGTTTTGGAATAATGACGGCATTGATATTGTAGATTGCACAGATTTGAAGCTAACAAACTCTTATTTTGATAGCAGCGATGATGGCATCTGTCTTAAATCGTTAAACCCTGACGTTGCTAATCAAAACATTTTGATACAAAACAATAGCATGACTACTGATGCCAGCGGTATTAAGTTTGGCACTGCATCGTTAGGTGGTTTTAAAAACATCCGGATTATCAATAACAAAGTGTTTGACACCAACCGCTCTGCAATTGCTTTAGAAGCTGTTGATGGTGCTACCATAGAAAACATTGAGGTAGATGGGATAATTGGAACCAACATAGGTAACGCCATATTTTTACGAGCAGGTGCTCGCAAAGGCACCCGTAAGGGCAAGGTTGAAAATATTTCTATTCAAAACGTTAACGTTGAACTTAAATCTGAAAAAAATCCGATCAGAAACATGCCGGGGATTGTTATCGGCGGTATGCCAGACCAGATCATTAACAACGTTAAACTCAAAAACATTACCATTAAATCTCCCGGCGGAGCTGAAAAGACAACGGCCAAGATCAGCGTTGATAACCTAAAAGATATCCCCGAAAAACCAAACAGCTACCCTGAATATAATATGTTTGGCGAGTTGCCATCATGGGGTGTATTTATCAGGCATGCCAGTAATGTACAGTTTGATGGTATTAATATAAGCGCTGCGAAGGTTGATTTTAGAACAGCTATTGTTTTAGATGATGTGCATAAAACAACATTTAAAAAGCTAACCGTAAAAGAACCGCAAAGCAAAAAGAAAATATTCGCTGCTAATTCATCAGAAATTAGTCCAAAATAACATGATGAAAAGAACTTACACTAAAGGGTTATTTATAATTACGCTATCAATAGCGGGCATAGCCCTGTCTGCTTCAAAATTTAGTTATCAGGATGAAAAACCCAACGCAGGCCTAACAACGCCTGATGGGTTTATGGCTGTAAAGCTTATTGAAGGAATTGGTAAAGTTAGGCACATAGCCATTACACCAAACGGCAGCATTTATGCCCGCCTGGCCCGGACAGTTAAAAAACAGGGAACCTTATTTTTAACACAGCAAGATGGCAAAGCCACTGTACAGTACGGCTTTGGCAATTATGGCGGCACAGGCGTGCATTTATATAAAGGATATTTGTATACAGCATCTAATTCAGAAATATTCAGGTATAAGGTTGATCAAAATCAGCAGGTAATTGATACCAACGCGCGCGAAACTATAGTGACGGGCTTGTTAGATAAAGGTACCCATGAAACCAAATCCATCATGACGGATAATGCGGGTAATATGTATATACCCATAGGCTGTCCCTTAAACTCATGCCAGCAAGAGGATCGTAAAAAAGGATCAATGGGTATTCCCGGTTGCCCGCTGTTAGAGATAAGCGGCGGGGTGTGGCAGTTTAAACCTGATAAACTTAACCAAACCTATGCCGATGGGGTGCGCTACGCCACCGGCTTGCGTAATGTGGTAGGCGTTGATTGGAGTACGCAAACCAATCAACTATATGTAATGCAACACGGACGCGACCAATTAAATAACATCTTCCCGGATCTGTTTACTTCTAAACAAAATGCTGAAACGCCTGCCGAATGTATGTACGCACTTAAAAAAGGCGACGATGCGGGCTGGCCATTTATTTATTACGACAGATTACAAAACAAAAAAATGTTAGCGCCAGAATATGGCGGCGATGGTAAAAAAGAAGGTAGTGCAGCGTATATTAATCCTGCTGTGGCTTTCCCGGCGCACATGGCACCTAATGACATTATGTTTTATACAGGGAATCAATTTCCGGCAAAATATAAAAACGGTGCTTTTGTTGCTTTTCATGGCTCATGGAACCGTGGCCCAGAGCCGCAGGCTGGTTATTATGTGGTTTTTCAGCCTTTTAAAGATGGTAAACCATTTGGCGATTGGGAAGTATTTGCAGATGGCTTCTCTGGTTCACCGGAAAAAACAGCTTCAGGCCGTGCAGATCATCGCCCATGCGGTTTAGCGCAAGGCCCTGACGGTTCGTTATATATTACCGATGATGTAAAAGGCGCTATTTACAAAATAAGCTACAACAAAGGTTTAACTACGCAAGCCGCAGTTAAGCCTGCCAATACGCCGGCTGCTAAAACAACAGCAGTTGTAAAAGCAGTTAATAAAGTACCGGCTGCTATCAAGGTATCGTACAATGCTGGTGCAGCAGTATATACGCAAAGCTGTGCCACATGCCACATGGCCGATGGAGGTGGTGTACAGGCACTTAATGCACCTTTAATAAAAACCACATTTGTACTAGGCAGCAAAAGCCGCTTAATAAACATTGTACTTAAGGGCATGAAAGGTGTTGAAGTTAATGGCGAACAATACAGCAACGTTATGCCATCTCACAGTTTTTTAAAAGATCAACAAATTGCTGATGTATTGACTTATGTGCGTAATAGCTTTGGCAATAAAGCCAGCGCAGTTACCCGCGCAGAGGTTGCAACAGTACGTAACAGCAAATAATCTATCCTATTGAATACATATATATGAATTTTTTATACCGCAATTTCACAGGGCTAATTGTCTTGTTACTTTCTATTAGCTTAACGGCTTCGGCACAGGCGCCTGTCTTTGATGTAAAAAAATATGGAGCCGCCGGCGATGGGAAAACGTTAGACACCAAAGCTATTGAAAAAGCCATTGACGCTGCCAATGCCGCGGGTGGTGGCATAGTTTATTTTCCGGCAGGAGATTACTTGTCAGTAACCATTCACCTTAAAAGCAATATCGGTTTATTTATTGATCATGGCGCTACAATAGTTGCGGCCAAACCAACCGAGACGGTAAAATATGATTTGCCCGAAAAAAGCGACAATGAAATTTACCAGGATTTTGGCCACAGCCATTTCAACAACAGCTTAATTGTTGGCGTAAACCTTCATGATATCTCTATCACCGGTCCGGGTAGAATTTCAGGTAAAAATGGATTGATCAGGGATGATTGGAAAGAAAAAAACGACGGCAATGCAAATAAAACCATTAGCTTAAAGCTTTGCCGCAACGTAATTCTGAAAGATTTTAGTGTTTATTACGGTGGATGGTTTGCCTTTTTGCTTACGGCGGTTGATAACCTAACTATCGATAATATTAAGATGGATACCAACCGCGACGGTATTGATCTGGTATCAAGCAAAAACGTGCGCATTTCTAACTGCAGTATCAATGCACCAGGCGATGATGCCATTGTTTTAAAAAGCGACTATGCGTTAAACTATCCTCGCGCAACTGAGAATGTAACCATTACCAATTGCCAGGTATCTGGTTATAATGAAGGTACTTTTTTTGACGGCACGTACCAGAAAAATGGCCGTAAAGATCCGTCGGGACGGATAAAACTGGGAACAGAATCAAACGGCGGATTTAAAAACATTACGATAAGCAACTGCATATTTGACCATTGCCGCGGCCTGGCGTTGGAAACCGTTGATGGCGCAGTATTAGAAGATATCACCATAACCAACCTTACCATGCGTGATATTTTAAACGCGCCACTATTTGTAAGATTAGGCGCCCGTATGCGTGGCCCAAAAGATTCGCCTTATAGCAAGTTACAACGGGTAATGATCAGTAATATAGTGGCCTCTGAAGTAACCGGAGAGCAAGCCGCTATTATTAGTGGTATACCCGGGCATGATATTGAGGACCTTACTTTAAGTAATATTCATATTTATTTTAAAGGCGGTGGTACCAAAGAACAGTCTGTCAGAGAAATTCCGGCACTGATAGATAGCTATCCCGATCCTAATCGTTGGGGTATAACCCCATCCTATGGTTTTTTTATAAGAAATGTGAAAGACCTGCGGATGAACGACATTGAAGTAAGTTATACAAAACAAGATTTGCGACCAGCCTTTATACTTGACAATATAGACGGGGCAGACTTTCAGCACGTACGTGCGCAAAAAGCTGAAGGAGCATCGATATTTGTGTTAAAGCAAGTAAAAAACTTTAACTTGTTTAATAGCAGCCAGCTGCCCAATACAAAACTTGCAACGGTTGAAAAAAAGGAATTGTAAATAATGAGTATATACCCTAAAATAGCGCTATTAGCATTAACCGCATTATTATCAGATAGCGCTATTGCTCAAATAAGTAAAGAACAAGCTGCCCGCGACAGAGCCAAAACAGACTCTTTAACCAAAGTAATTTATCAGCAAACCCTGCAAAGCGTAGGTGTTAAATTACCCGTTCTTGTACCACAGGCAGAAGACCCAACACGCCCGCCAGGCGCAGTACCAAGAAGTAACGGCAATGGTTACACAGATGCTAAGGGAATGTCGCTTACGCGGTCGCCATGGGGTGCCTGGGTAAATTACAGCGAAGATAAAGCCAATGACTATACACTACCCGATCCGTTAATATTGAAAAACGGCAAAGCAGTTACCAATGCAAAAACATGGTGGCAGCAACGACGCCCCGAGATAGTAAATGATTATGAAACATCTGTATTTGGCCGTGTCCCTAAAAACACGCCGAAAGTTACATTTGAGGTTACCGATACCGATAAAACTGCTTTAGATGGCAGCGCTGTTAAAAAAACTATTATTGGCCACATAGAAAATGCAGCCTACCCTACCGCACAACCGGTTATTAAATTGTCGTTGTTTTTACCGGCTAACGCCAAAGGCGCGGTACCATTAATGGTTATCGCGTCGTCTAACAGTAATGGCAACCCACAAACCATAAAACTTTTAAACAATGCAGGCTGGGCAATAGCCTATTTTGATACCAATGCATTACAGGCCGACAACGGAGCCGGATTAAGCGCAGGTATAATTGGGTTGGTAAACAAAGGTAAGTTGCGTAGTGCCGAAGATTGGGGTGTTTTAAGAGCCTGGGCATGGGGATTAAGTAAATCATTAGATTATTTTGTAACCGATAAAACCATTAACGCAAAACAAATTGGTATTGAAGGACACTCGCGCTGGGGTAAAACCGCGTTGTTAGCCGGTGCTATGGATGAACGCTGGGCCATTGTATTTGCCAGCTGCTCAGGGTCAGGTGGTGCATCGTTAGAGAAACGGAACTTTGGCGAAAACCTTGACCTTATAGCAGCCGAAAATGAATATCATTGGATGGCCCCGAATTTCTTAAAATATGGTGGCAATTGGAGAGCTTTTCCTGTTGATGCTCATAGCATTATGTCATTGGTAGCCCCCCGCCCATTATTTGTTACGGGTGGTACTCAGGATATCTGGGCCGACCCCGTGGGCGAATTTAAAGCCTGCGTGGCTGCAACGCCTGTATATACGCTGTTGGGTAAAACCGGTATCACTGTAAAAGATTTTCCGGCGCCTGATGTTGCTCTTATTAATGGAGAGTTGGCATTTAGAAACCACGAAGGCGGCCATACAGACGCAATAGACTGGCCTATTTTTATAGAATTTGCAAAGAAATATTTTAAATAAGATGAATAAAATTAGTATAGCTTTTATAGGACTATTGGTTACTTCAGTGACCGTTAATGCACAAAACAAAAATGATGGATACGTACCATTACTAAGCGCCAACAGCGGACAGGGCTGGCACGCTGCCAACGGCACTACTTTCCCCGAAAAAGGCTGGACAGTTAAAGACGGCACCATCAGCATTAAAGCCAGCGGCGGCCGGGAGTCGGCGGCATTTGGTGATATTGTAACCGATAAAGAGTATGGTGCATTTGACCTGATGTTTGAGTTCAAATTAACGCCAGGCGCAAATAGCGGGGTAAAATATTTTGTTACCCTTGCCGAAAAATCTACCGGCTCTGCAATAGGTTTAGAATACCAGGTATTGGATGACGAACTGCATCCTGACGCGAAACTGGGTAAGGGCGGAAACCGGACACTGGCTTCACTGTATGATTTGATTAAAGGCGAAAAACCGAAAGCGGCAATTAAGCCTATAGGCGAGTGGAACCAGGGCCGGGTTATCGTCTATCCAAATAACCACGTTGAACATTATCTAAATGGTGTAAAAGTATTGGAGTACGAAAGAGGATCAGCGGCGTTTAAAGCACTGGTTGCAGGTAGTAAATACGCTAAGTGGCCAAACTTTGGCGAAGCCAAAAAGGGACACATACTGTTGCAAGACCACGGCAATGATGTAAGTTTTAAAAATATCAAAATAAAAGAGCTGAACTGATAGTGTACAAGTATGAAACGCTTTAGACTATTACCCACCCTCTTCGTAAAATCGATGTTGCTTAATTATAATAAAGATTCATGAAAGCGCTTTACACTGTTTCAGTTACCATATTACAATGAAAAAATACGTTTATCTATTATTTGCGGTCTGCATTTTTAGCCAAACTACGTTAGCGCAAAGTATAACAGTTAAGGCGAAGATTGCGGTATATATTGAACCAAAAGAAACAGCACCGGTACGCCTTGCAGTAACAGATTTACTGCGCGACCTGCAAACTATTTTCGGCCAACCGTCAGCATTGGTTAGCCAGATACCAAAAACGGGGCCGGTAATAATTATTGCAACCGGCGATAACTACAAAGGAGGTCAGCCTTCGGTTAAAGGTTGGGAAGCACATCAAATATATGCCGACAAGGGCCGCATCATCCTTAACGGGGCAGACATGCGCGGCACCATTTACGCGGTTTACAGCTTTAGCGAATTGATGCTGGGCGTTAAACCTCTTTGGTTTTGGGCATCAGAAAAACCCACACATAAAGAACAGGTGCTTATGGCTGCCGGTTATAAAAAAGTTTTTAAATCGCCTGATGTTAAATACCGTGCCTGGCTACTTAACGATACTGATTTTTTAAGTCCATGGCAAAGGTTATCAGATAATAACTATCAGGCAGTGTTTGAGGCACTGTTACGGTTAAAGCTTAATACGCTGGAAGGCGTTATTGCAGGCAGAGAGAGTTTTATTCCACCTTTTAAACCCGGTAAAGATGCCGCTAATGGCCAGCTACGTGGCTTAGTGACTACCGGCCATCACCTTAACATTTTTGGCTCAACTTATGGCTACTGGGCAGACTACTGGCAAAAGGTTAGAAACTTACCCGTACCAGAATTAAAAATTGCCAATAAAGATGCCTTACGTGACTTTTGGGGTTACCATATTGATCTTGCTAAAAAGAATAACTTAGAAGTTATTTGGCTGGTAGGCTTTAGAGGTAACAGGGACATTCCCTTTTGGGAGTTTTTTCCTGATGCGCCTAAAGACGATAAAAGCCGGGCACAGGTTATCGAGGAGATGGTAAAGATCCAGATAGATCTGCTCAAAGAAAAAACCGGCAATCCGCATCCGCCCATGCGTTTGACACTTTATAACGAGATGTCAAACCTGGTAGCCGCAGGGCTATTTCATATACCTGATGAATCTTCTATGATCCGCAACTTTGTGGCTGCCCGTCGCGATCATTTTCCGGCACAGGATATTCGTACGCATAAATTTTCTGGCGAAACTGCCGGGTATTATCTTAATTTTCAGTTTACTTCTACGGGTTCGCATTTGGCACAAGCGGAAGGCCCGAGAAAAATGGAACAGAATTATCGAATGGTTGATAGCCTGAGCGGCCATAAGCTGGTATTTTCTGTAGTAAATTCGGGTAACGTTCGTGAACATGTTTTGGAATTATCGGCTAATGCCGATATGATGTGGAACTTTAAACCCTTCAACGCCCGCACCTTTCTAAAAAAATTTAGTTCAACTTATTATGGCGCTCAATATGGACCAGAGATTGCCCAATTGTATGAAGATTTTTTCAATTCGTACTGGCAGCAACGTAAGGGCGATTTGCCAGACTTTGAGCGACAATACCTTTTTCAGGATATGCGTTACGCCCGGGCCATGGAAATGCTGCTGAGCGACCTTGAAAAAGACAAATACACTACAAGCCCGTTGGAGAATAATCCCTTAGATGACCCAAGCAAAGGCAGTGTAGGTTACTTTAGAGTTTCGACGTCTGACAACGCCGCTACTGACCAGTTAGATGCTATGGCGAAAGGTACGGCTGCAAGCATTGTTAAACTTGAAAAGATCACATCGAAAGCTGATGAGTTATATTCAAAACTGAACACTGGAAAAATATTCTTTGATGACAATCTGCGAGGCAAAGCTTATTTGATGTTGCATTTAAATCGTTCATTGAATCACCTTGTAAAAGCCTACCAGAGCAAGGACGACAAAGGGGGGAGAAAAAAATTTATTAAGCAAAGTTTAGATGAAATTCATTTGGCACAACAACGTCTTACAGAAGCAAACCATGCACCTTTTACTGATTGGTATACTAACGATAGCAAATTTGGAATAAAAAATCTGGATAACCGCCTCACAAGTTTATATACGAAGTAGTTCAACAGGATGAAGGGGTTTAATCCTGTTACCCTTACAATAAAAAACGCCATTATCTCATCAATAATGGCGTTTTTCATTTCAATCGAATGATAATTACTTCACCCTGTTAAACACAAACAGATCTTTAAAAACCCACTTACCATTTTCTAAATTACCACGGGCTATGGCAAATTGGTTGGCCGAGCGTTTTTCGTAAAGGATACGCAGATCATCGTTAGGCGTTTTAAATATCGCGCGGTCTTTAGCCGCTTCAACAAAAATGTATTTATTGGGATTGTCTTTCTCTTCCTGTCCTATCAGTCCCGGTTTAAAATGTTTTACAAATGACGTCAAACCCAGGTCGGTATGCTCGTAGGTAAGTATCTCATAAATATCAATTTTATCGCCATTCATCATACGCATAAAGCCTACAATGTTATCGCCCATTGGTGCTACCCAAACGGCTTCAATAGTGCGGCCCTCGGCCGGTGTAGCTTTCCAATGGCCCTCAATAAAAGCAATATCGGCAAGTAACCCACCTTTGGTTTGTGCCGATGCTTTATTGATAAAACCCGCAGCAGCAAGCAGTAAAATGGTGTATATGTATTTCATGGCTTTGATAATTGGTTGTTTAAAGATAGGTATTTAAGTGTATCACCCAACTTAATTAAAAACCAATAAAGATAGGTGCATGCTTAAAAATCAATCATTATTAATTGGTTTTACCTGCAGGCTCTTTACTTCTCTTTTACCAATTTTGTAAGACACTGTTAAACGTAGGTTTTGATTTTGGTAACGATAAGTTTGCCGTTGCGAATAGTTCGCCGACTCGATCACTTCGTCAATAAAAGCATGTCTGGTTAAAAACGCCTCGCCACGCAGGCTCATACTTAACCTATCGCCTTTAAATTTCTTATTAAGCGTTAAATTATAAAACCTCCAACCAGAACGATATCCTTGTAAACGCAAGTTATTACCGTCGAAATATAGGTAAGAATCCAAACTATATCCATTAGGTAATTTATAACTGGCATTAAGGGTAAGTTGTCGCATAATGCCACTGTTGCTAATGCTTAACGCTTTACTCTCAAGCTTTACATAGGTTGCTGTAAGCGCGCCACCCATGGTAAACGACACTGACGGTTTCCAGTTAAATGATGCCGACAAGGCTAAGCGCTTATTTTTGCCCACATTTTGCCAGGTACTTTCAAAACGTCCGTTGTTTATTGGAGTGCGGATATTCTCGATTGAATTACGGTTATCATTAAAAGACAATGCCAGATCTGTAAAAAGCTTAGGATTGTTAACCGAGTAACTCAACTGATAACGGTTTGTTGTCTCGGGGTCAAGCTGGGGGTTACCATATTGCAGCGTAAGCGAATCGCTGGTATTAACCGTTGGATCAAGATATGAAAAAAACGGACGCAACAGTTTGCGGGTATAGCCTAACTTTAGGCTTGCCTTGTCACTAATTTCCAATTGAACTAAAGCCTGCGGTGCAACATTACCAAAGTAGCGGTTAACCGCTGCCTTGCTTTTAAAAACAGCGTCAAGCCCGGTGTATTCATACCGCAAGCCTGTGCTAAACCCCCATTTATTTAAACGAAAAGTAAAATTGGTGTAAGCTGCATAAACCTTACTGTCATACCAAAACGTAGCAGACCGGCCGGCATCAGGCTCATACAAACTATTACTGCGTGCGTTTTTAGCCGCAAGCTTAGCGCCCGATTCTATTTTCCATTCGCCGGTAAAAGTGTGTGCATAATCTGCCTGAATCATATAATCGCTATTTACAGTAGTGGTAGTAAAACTTTCATAGTATAGGCTATTGTTCTGCCCGTATTGTGTAAGCCTGTAACTGCCATTATTTTCAGACGGAGTAAACGTACCCAGCAAAACATATTCTGTTTTTCTACCCTTTGCTTGCCCGCTAAATCCAAGCGTATAGCTGTAACCAACGCTGCTTCCCGGCGTATTCATATCACGGCGGAACAAAAACTCAGGGTATCCGGTGCCTGTATTATAATTATTCACCACGGCATCTGTCGTACTTACAGATCGCCTTGAACGGAATCCGGCATTGATCGTGTTTAACGAATCTAAACTGTATAACACATTAAAGCCACCATTAAGGTTATGGCCGGTTTGCCGGGTCTCGGTTTGCTGGCTTAAAGCCGTGCTTTCTGTATTGCGCACTAGTACTGAACCATTTTTATTACGATAAAGCTGATAAGCGACATCTGCATGTAGCTGTAAAGCGCCACGCTGATGATGAATGTCGCCTATCAGATTTCCGCTGCGGTTACCGGGCATTGCGCCTACATTTCCGTTGGTGATGTTATCTTTTAGTTTTCGGGTAATGATGTTGATCACGGCATCCGTCCCCTGTGCGTCATAGCGTGCAGACGGATCTGTAATTACTTCAACCTTCACAATTTGCTCTGCCCTTAAGGTCCGCAAGGCGTCGGTTACAGTAGGTGCATATATTTCAGAAGGTTTTCCATCAATTAATACCTTAACATTTGAGCTGCCGCGAACGGCCAGACTGCCATTACCGTCGACACTTACCATTGGCACTTTTCGTAAAACATCCGAAGCGTCGGCGCCGGCAATGGATGGTAAACTTTCTACGTTAAAAACTATACCATCCACCCGACGCTCAACAGCCGGCCTTTGCCCGCGAATAGTAACCGTGTTGAGCTTAATAGCCGACGCCTTTTTCAAAGAATCGGCTACTTTAACAGAGTCTGTTTGTTGCGCATCAACAGTCACTGGGGCTGCACAACATATCACCAGAAAAAATAAGTATTTAACCATATTGCCTAAAAGCGTACCATAGAAAGCATTTCGCCTTTACCTAACTCGCGCGAGCTATAAAAAAGACTCAGTTGATGACCGGCACTTTTCTTTTGCAACAGCAACAGGTCTTTTACCGCAATTGCCATACGCAGGCCGCCTTTATCAGCATCAGCAAAATCCCATTTGCGCAGGGTGTTGCCGGTGTCGTCTTTCAGGGCTATGCTTCTACCTGTGCCAGGGCCATTATCGCGCATGCAATGCTTGTATAAAAACTGTAGCTGGTCTGTTTCCTTTGCCTTGTCTAAATTCAATATTCTTAAATTTAAAGGTTGATTTACAGATTGTTTTAGCACCAATTTATCATTTAAGTAAACCTCATACCCATCAAGCCCATACCTGGTGGTAAAACTTAAACTACTAATAGCTAATGTAATAAAGGCGCACATAACTATAAGCGCGCCGTTAACTTTGATCTTTTTCATAACGATTGTTTTTAAATGGATTACTATGTTGATTGACACAATAGTAAGCCTGCAAAAAACAACAGCAAAAAATAGTAGAGCAACAACCAATATAGTAGACATCAGTTTTTTATGCTTACATTAATCTACTTTTTGGGTAGTTGGTCTATATAATTTTGATAGCACGACGCTTTTGGTTTCCTTTAAATCAAATACTAAAGATGTATAAAAATGGATCTTGCAATCAAAACATATAGCCCACCCGCAACAAAGCGCACATTTATCAGTAAAGACAAGCTGATGTATGCTGCTTATTGGATACTGGTTACGGGTTTCTTTTTGTATGAAAAGCGGTATCTTATTTACAAAGCCAATTTGCCTTTCTTTTTTGCTTGCGTTACCGGACGCATAGTGCTGCTTATTATTATAGCTTACCTTAACCTGCATTATTTTTTGCCCCGGTATTTAATGAAGAAACGATGCTGGGCATATTCTGCCGCCGTACTCGTGTCAGTAATAGCTTACTTAATTATACAGACGCTGTTTGACTTTTACTTGTACGGCTATGTTGTAGGCCCAATGTACAATAGCGATCTGGTAGCTTCATTATCCTACAACTTTTTTAGCGCCTTATGGTACCTGGGCCTGATGCTTGCCCTTAAACTAAGCCTTGACTGGTATGGCCAGCAAATGTTGATACAGCGCATCACCGTTGAAAAACTAAATGCCGAAGTTGATTTTCTGCGTGCGCAGGTTAACCCGCACTTTTTATTCAATATCTTAAATAACTTATACGCGCTCACACTTAAAAAATCAGAATTAGCGCCCGATGTTGTACTTAAGCTATCGTCAATGATGGAGTACATGCTGTATGACAGTAACGACGATAAAGTACTGTTGGATAAGGAACTGTTATACCTGCACAATTATGTGGAATTAGAGCGTTTACGATTTAATGGCGGCGCCCAAATCAGTATAAATACAGCGCTGTCATCAAACGGGCAAAAGATAGCTCCACTATTGCTGCTGCCGCTGGTTGAAAACGCCTTTAAACATGGGCTTAGCAAACAGGCAGATAACAGCTGGCTTAAGATAGATATCGGCTTAAATGGATCAACCCTGACAGCAGTAGTAAAAAATTCAAAACCAATAATACCTCAACCTACAGGCAAAGGCGGCATAGGTTTAAGTAATTTACACAAGCGACTTGAACTGTTATACCCTGATAAGCATAGCGTTAAAATTGACGACCAGGCTGGTATCTATACGGTAACCTTTGTTATTGAATTATAATGGAAAGCAGGTTAAATATTGTTGTGGTTGATGATGAGCCACTGGCCCGCGAAGTGCTTGACGGTTATTTAAAAAGAATGCCCGGTATACAACAGGTACTGCTTTTTCAGAACGCTAAAGAAGCTTTGCCTCATTTGCTAAAACAACCTGCCGATTTACTGCTGCTGGATATTGAAATGCCCGAAATGACAGGCATTGAATTTCTGAAACTTTTGCCCGACCCACCTCTTACCATTTTCACCACCGCTTACCGCAATTACGCGTTTGACGGCTATGAGTTGGGTGTGATAGATTTTTTGCTAAAACCCGTCGCGTTTGATCGCTTTGAGCTGGCTATTAATCGCGCAAAAGAGTTACTGTCTTTAAAAGACCAGCAAAGCCATGTGGATGATACCACGCAAGAAACAAATAACGATTTCATTTTTGTTAAAAGCGGTGTACAACGTATAAAACTGCAGTTAAGCGACGTTACGCATATACAGGGGCTTAAAGACTATGCCGTGATATATATGCCTGACAAAAAGATCCTGCTTAAGGGATCAATTAAAGCCATGCTGGATATTTTCCCCGCAGCACGTTTTATCAGGGTACATAAATCATTCATTGTAAATCTGCAAAAGGTAAATCAGCTAGAGCGCAATTGCATACTACTAAACGGACATCACATACCTATTGGGCGTAACTTTAAGGATGATCTGGAAAAGGCGTTGACGGGGCGATAAGCAGGTAGCGGTACTCACCCGGCCATTTCTTCGCTCAACCAACACCACAGCACTTTTCAGCAGATAATTTAAACATTCCACCCTCTCACTTCGTTCTCTTAGTACATCTACACTAAAAACTATGAACGAGCTTAATTTCCCCGACGAAGTATTTGACAATTCATCAGAAGAAGAAAACCATCCGGAATTGGGTTCCCCTTCTGAAACTCAGGAAGAGACAGACCTAAACCCGGAAGATATCGACAGCACCAGTGATGCCGACGGTAGCATACTTGGTGATGACGAACCGGAAACCAAAGAAATTGCACCAGAATTTTTGGACGACACCAACGACGGTGATGGCGACCTGTTTGACGGCGACGAAGAATAATCAATAACCGTGATATAGGTACAGCGCACCATACGTCCAGTTTTGGCCTTGTATGCTTGGGTAGTTAAACCTGTCCATCATCAGGGCCAGGTATTTAAACGGATAACCATCAGGCAACTGTATTACATTTGGCCACACTCTTGACCCTGAAGTATCGTTCCAGGGTGGCAGGTCCATGTTTAGGGTGCCAACTTCTTTCAGGTCGGGATAGGTATATACAAACAACTTATTCTCATTACTACCTGAAAAAGCGTATAGCTGCCCATTAATTTTTTGCAGCGATGTGCCGGTAGAGTTATGCGCAACCGGTCCGGCAATTTGCTTGTAACCACGGTCCCATTTGTCAGACTCTGATAGGATAGCTTTATACCCGCCACCCGGATTGGTGCACGATAGCATGCGCCATTTTTTGGCTTTAGCATCATAAAGCATTTGCGGGTCCTCCATATCGCCCACCATCTGGAATGCGCGGGCATTCATTACCGAAAAGCCAAAGCGTGGGTCGCGTTTACTTTCAATGATGAGTAGTTGTTTCTTTTCCTTATCAGGATTGGCATAGGCGCTGAAACCCGTTGTCACCCCACGCCACATTTTATCCTTACGGTCAAAAAACAGGTGCGATGCTACTTCGTTACGCAAAATGCCATCGTTTCTGTCAAACACAATAACACCTTCAAATTTGATATCAAAAACCGTAGGGTTCAAGCTAAAAATGCCCTGCAAAGGGTGCGGCAAACCACGCCCACGGATAGACATGGTATACCATAGCCTGCCCTGATCCATCATCGGCTCGCCATCTTCATACGTTACCGGCCTTATATCTGCCAGACCCATCCCAGCAGTTAAGGCAATATCGGCCCTGCTTACCTTTACCTCGCTATTTTTTGTGCCGATGTACAGGTGGGTTTGAAAAGTATTAAGGTATTGCTTACCACGCAAATCGGCCAGCTTATTATAATCAGCTTGCGCGATAACTTTTGGCAGGCCATCATTTTGCGTATACATTACCAAACCACTGCCCAGCATTTGCAGAATGATTCCGTTTGCTAACTCCCGCGATTCCTTTTCATTTACCGCAATTGATCTATCGGCAATTATCTCTTTATTCTTCAGCACTTTTAAACGCACATCGGTAATTTGGTTGTCTTTGTATTGGGTGTAAACCAGTATACGTTCCGCACGGTCGGCATCGGTAAATTCAAAACCTAATACGCCTTCGCCTGTGCTGGCTGCCAGGTCAATAGTATAAGTAGCAAAAGGATTAAATCCACCCAGCCATATAGCCGTTTGCGTTTCTTTTTTTGATTGTATCACCAGTTTATTTTGCTCGATACTTACCTGCGCGGCAGCTTGCCCCGGTTCTGTTTTAATGGGATGCATCACCCCTAAACCCACAATGGTTTCGGGCTTTAAAACGGCCAGGCTGATGGCTTGCTCCTTGTCAAACACCAAACGTTTTACGCCTTGCCGGGTAAATTTTATCTGGTTGGGCGTGGTATTGGTTTGCGCCTGTGTTGCAGGGCTTAGCGCTATTAACAGTGCGCAAGTAATAATGTACCTGATAATTTTCACCCTGCAATTTATCAAAAAACGCGCTTTTACAGCATGACATTTTTTTATCAACAAACTGAAAATAATTTTGCTTTTGCTAAAAATATTAGCAATTTTGCTGTATGCCAACTGTTCAAAAAGACATCATCAACAAACTGCAAAAAGATATTTTGGCATGGCAGGGCTTTAGCGCACCCACAATAGCTAAGGCAAACAGCATAGGTTTGGGCCCGCTGGAAGCGGCTTTTCCAAATGGGGTATTCCCTACCGGCACCATTCACGAGATGCTGTGCTACAATTTAACTAATACCGCTGCCACCTGCGGGCTGTTATCTGGCCTGGTGGCAGCATTAATGGCACAGGGCGGCACCTGTATCTGGATAGGCACATCGCGCAAGCTTTACCCATCGGCACTAAATGCTTTTGGGGTTGATGCCGCCCGTTTTATTTTTATTGATGTGCAGCGCGAGCGCGATATTTTATGGGTGATGGAAGAAGCCCTGAAATGCGAAGGCCTGGCAGCCGTTGTGGCCGAGATACGAGAGGTTAGCTTCGCCCAATCGCGCCGGTTACAATTGGCGGTTGAAAGCAGCAAGGTTACCGGATTTCTGTTACGTACCGACCCTAAAAAACTAAGCGCCACCACCTGCATGGCCCGCTGGCAGGTAACACCCCTACCTAGTGAACTGGAGGGACAAATGCCCGGCGTGGGCCTGCCCCGCTGGCAGGTAGATCTGTTGCGCGTACGCAACGGCACACCCGGCAGCTGGCAGCTGGCATGGACAGGCGACAGCTTTTTATCGCTTGATGAGCAATTACATCAACACACATTTAGCACCACAAGGCAGGTTGGTTAATTATGCAAAAACGGTTTGTATCACTTTGGTTTCGTCATTTATTGACGGACTGGCTCACCCTCCGCCAGCCCGAACTACAGCAGGTGCCCTTTGTGGTAGCAGCGCCCGAACGTAACCGTATAATAATTACTGCAACCAACCTACTGGCCCAGCAGCATGGCATTACCACAGGCATGGCATCCGCAGATGCGAAAGCTGTTATCCCAGGCTTAAAAGTGATAGACCACCTGCCCGAAAAAGTTGACCAGTTATTATACAGGCTTGGCGAATGGTGTATCCGGTATTCTCCACTCATAGCCTTAGATCCGCCGTATGGATTGATCATGGATGTAAGCGGCTGTACGCACTTATGGGGCGGCGAGCAGCAATATTTAGATCATTTGCTTAACCGCTTTCGCACCAAGGGCTATGATGTACAAGGTGCCATGGCCGATACCGTTGGCGCGGCCTGGGCAGTGGCTCATTTTGGCAAAGCTGATGCCATCATAGCCCCTAATCAACATATCGAAGCTTTATTGACACTGCCGCCTGCCGCGTTACGACTGGACCAGGTATCGCTTGAACGTTTGCGCAAGCTGGGTTTTTACACCGTTAAAAGCTTTGTAAGCATAAAGCGTACAGCCCTGCGCAGGCGCTTTGGCAATGATTTTTTACTGCGGATAGATCAGGCAGTTGGCACTGTGGATGAACCTTTGCAAGTGATACACCCCATTGAAGCTTACCACGAACGGCTGCCAAGTTTAGAACCTATCCGCACCGCCGAAGGGATTGAGATAGCCATTAAAACCCTGCTGCAAAACCTATGCGAGCGCCTGCGCGATGAGGGCAAGGGCCTGCGCACCGCGGTTTTAAAATGTTACCGGATTGATGGCGGCATTGTTGGCGCTCATATAGGCACCAACCGCGCATCAAACAATACCACGCACCTGTTTAAGCTCTTTGCCCTAAAAATTGATAGCATTGAGCCGGCCTTGGGTATTGAGCTGTTTACGCTGGATGCTTATAAAATTGAGGAAGTACCGCAAGATCAGGAAGTACTATGGGCATCTGACAGTTGCGAACTGGAAAGCAATGACCTGGCCGAATTGCTTGACCGTTTAGGCAATAAAATAGGCACAGAAAATATTAAACGCTACCTACCTTATGAAAGCTATTGGCCCGAGCGCGCCATAAAAAAGGCGACATCATTAACAGAAAAACCAGCTACCACCTGGCGCACAGGCAGGCCGCGGCCATCTATCCTTTTACCTTGCCCGGAACCTATACAGGTGATGTTTAAACTGCCAGATGACCCGCCGGTAACATTTATTTATAAAGGCGAGCGGCACGAGGTTAAAAAGGCCGATGATGCCGAGCGCATTGAATGTGAATGGTGGCAAAGCAAACGCCCGCACCGCGATTATTATGTGGTTGAGGATAATGAAGGCAGGCGCTATTGGCTGTTCCGCTCTGGACATTATACTGATGAAGGGGCCAAATGGTATATACATGGGGTTTTTGCTTAGAGGATGATGAAATACGCAGAACTACAAATAACCAGCAATTTTAGCTTTATGCTGGGCGGATCGGACCCGGGAGAACTGGCTGAACGTGCCGCCGAACTGGGCTATACCAAAATTGCTATAACCGACCGCAACAGCGTAGCCGGTGTTGTTCGTGCACACAAGGAAGCCAAAGCCAGAAAGCTTGGCTTTATTCCTGCTTGTCGCCTGGATCTGCAAGACGGACCTAGCCTTATGGCCTACCCAAAAGATATTTCTGCCTGGGGGCGCATGTGCGCCCTGCTAAGCAAAGGCAACCTGCGCACCGAAAAAGGCAAATGCGAGTTGTATAAGCAAGATGTTTATGACCATAAAACGGACATCATCTTTATAGCCATCCCCCCCGCCACACTGAATAAACACTTTGATTTTGATGATGATTTTAAGCATAATTTAAACGCCTATAAAAGCGCGTTTGGCAAAATGCTTTATGTAGCTGCCAGCCGGTCATACAATGGCGATGACCGTAAACGCTTTTACCGCCTGTCGCAACTAGGGGTGCCTATGGTGGCTACTAATGATGTGTATTACCATGTTGCTGAGCGGCGCGAACTACAGGATATTCAAACCTGCGTACGCGAGAAATGTACCATCGGCAACGCGGGCTATCGTCTGCATGCCAATGCCGAGCGGTATTTTAAACCGATTGAAGAATTAGAACGGTTATTCAGCCAATACCCCGAAGCACTAAATCGAACACAAGAAATTGCCGATGCCTGCCAATTTACCCTTGACGACCTGAAATATTTGGAACCCGAATGGAAAAGCCCCGACGGGCGGACCGCCGACGAACATCTGCGCCAGCATACCATTAATGGCGCTAACAAAATATTTAAAGGCGATGTGCCGGAGTCGATATGGAAACAGGTAGATTTTGAACTGGAGTTTTTCAAAAAGCGCAAACTCGCCCCATATTTTTTGCGGGTATATGAGTACACACAAAAGGCAGAGGAGTTAAAAATACTGCACCAGGGACGCGGCTCGGCGGCTAATTGCACTGTCTGTTTTTGTTTGGGGATAACGCCGGTAAACCCTACCAAAACCCGGCTATTATTCTCGCGCTTTATGTCTGATGCCCGGGATGAATGGCCCGACGTAGATGTTGATTTTGAACATGAGCGCCGCGAAGAGATCATACAATGGATATACGAAACTTACGGTCGCGAGCATGCCGCTATTGTTGCCACCGTAACACAGGAACGGCACAAAGGCGCCTTACGCGATGTTGGCAAAGCCATGGGAATGTCTGAAGATACCATTAAGCGACTGGGTGGCTCGATTTGGAGCTGGCGCATGGAGGGTCTGGATCGCGAGCGAATTATTGAACAGGGCCTGAACCCTGACGACCCGCACCTGTTTAAAGTATTGCAGCTTACCCAACAGATGATCGGTTTCCCGCGGCAACTGGGGCAGCATACCGGCGGCTTTGTCATCACCAATAACCCATTGAGCGATCTTTGCCCG
>JAZKET010000033.1:0-14825 GCA_040386815.1 Bacteroidota bacterium
GCTCATCAATGTAATTAATCTTTAACTTCGTCCAACTTTTGGGGTTCAGTCCAAAATCGAGGCTTTTCTATTATTTATATGCTTATTGGGCTAACTGAAATCTGTTGTTAAAAGCTACCCCATCAGCATCGCGGCCACTAATTAGTATCTGGCCATCTCTGATGCTGCTCATGGCTTTATCAACGTCTTGCATAGAGTTAATAGGCTGTCTGTTGATGCTGGTAATTACAGAACCTACAGACATTTCCAAATCGGCAAACATACCGCCCGGACGTATCTGCGTTACTTTAACACCACTGTTTACACGTAGCTGTGATTTCTCTGCCTGTGTAAGCGGAATAAAACTGGCGCCTAACTTGTTGTATAACTCAGCTGTCGATTTGCTGCTGTTAGCCGTACGTGCTTCATCAGCATCGGCCTTTAGGGTTATGGTAAAGTTTTTCTCTTCGCCATCGCGCAGCACGCTTACCTTAATTTTGTCGCCCGGCTGTAAACGGCCGGCACGTTCCTGCAAGTCTGATGATTCATAAACCGGTTTGCCTTCTACCTTGCTAATTACGTCGCCTTTACGCAGGCCAGCTGCTTCGCCGCCGCTACCCTTCAATACTTCATTAACATATAAGCCGGCGGTTGATTTGACGTTCAACTGCTCAGCATAATCAGGATTCAATTCAAGGAATGATACGCCAATATAACCACGTTTAACCGCGCCATATTTTTGAATATCATTTAACACTTTGCGCGCAAGGTTCATTGGTATTGCAAAACCATAACCTTCATAAGTACCCGTGTGTGATGCAATGGCAGAGTTGATACCTATCAATTCGCCGGCTGTGTTTACCAACGCGCCACCACTGTTACCCGGGTTAATGGCTGCATCAGTTTGAATGAATGATTCAATACCTTTGCTTACACGCTCCTCTGGCTGAGTTTGACGACGCAAACGGCCACCAAACGGGTTACCATACTCCTCTTCTTCGCCACTTTCAGGCCGTCCCAATAATTTTAATCCACGGCCTTTAGCGCTCACTATACCCGCGGTAACGGTTGATGTCAAATTAAAAGGATTACCAACTGCCAATACCCATTCGCCAACCCTAACATCGTCAGAGTTACCCATTTTCACTACAGGCAGGTTATTTCCTTCTATTTTTATCAATGCAAGGTCGGTATTGGGGTCGGTACCTATAACTTTTGCTTTAAACTGGCGATGGTCATTTAGGGTGATATCAATTTTATCAGCCTTGGCTACCACATGGTTATTGGTTACAATGTAACCATCGGGCGAAATGATAACACCCGAACCAGATGCCATTTGTGGCCTGGCCTGGCGGCCACCACCACCACGGCCCAAAAACTCTTCCATTAATCGCTGCGCCTGGCTTTGCTCAGAGTTCATACCCGACGATGAATTATAAGTTGTACGTATAAACACCACCGCCGGGGTAACCGCCGCTGCTGCCTGTGTAAAATCAAGCTGGCCCGCCGACGACATGATGTTAGAAGTCATTTTGTTATTAGCAAAATAAACTTCCTGCTTTTCGTCAAGGCTCATGTTATTAGCATACTTGTTTTCAACCAGTTTGTAGGTACCCAGTGCCATAGCGCCGCCTACAATTGCTGTCAATAATGTTAAACCTATCTTTTTCATATTACACTTATATTATTTATTCTTCTTGAGTTTATAACTAACTTTGTTGTTCAAATTTAATACCAGTAAGACGGCATTAGCAACAATAAGTTATAGCAACTTATGTTAAAAAATGTTAAAATTAAACATACAGGCAGCGGGGTTGTTTTGGCCCCTTGTTTGCCATGTTATATATAAATATACAAATATTGTGAAACTGCATTTTTATAAATACCAGGGAGCCGGCAACGACTTTATACTGGTCGACAATCGCCAAAGCACTGTAAATCACCACAATGCGAAACTAATAGCGCAGCTGTGCGATCGCCGTTTTGGCATTGGTGGCGATGGCATTATGTTTTTGCAAGATAAAGAAGGCTACGATTTTGAGATGGTATACTACAATGCCGACGGGCAGCCAAGCAGCATGTGCGGCAACGGCGGGCGTTGTATTGTAGCTTTTGCCAAATTTATGGGCGTAATTGACAGAGACACTGAATTTCTGGCAGTTGACGGCCCGCATCACGCCAAAATTTCAGAAACCGGCGATTGGGTAAGCCTGCAAATGATAGACGTAGCTACCATTAACAAAGATGCTGATGCTTACGTGTTAAACACCGGTTCGCCGCATTATGTGGCTTTTGCCAATAATTTGAAAGACAAAAATGTATTTGCCGATGGTCATGCTATCCGTAATAATGATACCTATAAAGCAACCGGCATCAACGTAAACTTTGTTGAGCAGCACCGCGAAGGCTACTTTGTACGCACCTTTGAACGCGGTGTAGAGGACGAAACCTACGCTTGCGGCACAGGTGTAACCGCTGTTGCCCTGGCCATGGCTAAACACTACAATAAAACCGGCACTATTGAAACCCCTATAAAAGTTTTGGGTGGCGATTTGAATATCCGTTTTAATTATGATGGCAACAGCTTTACCAATATCTTTTTAGAAGGACCTGCTAAGTTGGTTTTTGAGGGGGATATTATCATTGAGTCATTGGGTCATTAATTCATTGTCACTTACTGTTATAAAATTAAAAGAGGCGTAGCCTCGACCCATTTTGTAGCGCCGGGTTTCAACCCGGTGATTATGGTAAAAATACAATTGAGTGCCATCGGTACGGCTCATATAACACGGACCGTACCGATGGCACTTTTTTCACATCCTGTTTCTTAAGTACGGGTTAAAACCCCTTGCTACAATATTTGTCGAGCCGATGGCTTTCTCCAGATTGTCAATGACCTAATGACGCAATGACTCAATGACTTTTCGCACTGTTAATAATTATTTAACGCCATACGTTTTTTATTAAGGCAAATTCTGTTTACGTTTGAATTTTTTCTTGATGTAGCTTCTATTAATTTTTTACCTCAGAAGCTCATGTTACGCGTTGATAGTTCAAAACCCTGCCAAATAATTTATGCCATAGCCCGGCATGAGTACCTTGGCTATGTTATTGAACCGCACGTAGTTCAACTAAATCCTAATGGCGAATTTTCGCTCACCCACCAACGTCTATTCTCAAATACCGCAACGGAATTTGCAGGCTGTATTGACGATACGGACACCAAACTTATCAAGCTTTTAGAGGAGATTGAGCAGGGCAACGTCATCAAAAAATTCTATAAAAAACCTATCCGCCCGTCGGAGTTTTTTATGAAGATCTTTAACGAGCCCCTGTTTGATACCATCCGCCCTAAAATAGAAAAACGCATGGCCGATGCCCTGGGCTTGCTGGGTAGTAAAGAGATTTACCTGATGAGCAAAGAAGGTTATCCCGCAGAGCGGAAATTAAAGATAGCCGACGAGGTAACTACCGTATTGTTCCATTTCCGTCGTAACGAAGAGGAGATCCGCTATTTCCCTACCCTTAAATACAAGGGCATGCGCATTGAGTTTATGTTTAAAAACGCCGAGATCATTTGCAACCACCCTGCCTGGATGCTTATGGACGATACCCTTTACTTTTTTGATAAAGAGATTGAAGGCAAAAAGCTACAGCCGTTTTTAAATAAGCGTTTTATAGCTATCCCCCGCTCATCAGAGCGGCCATATTTTGAAAAATTTGTTGCCCCGCTGATAGAAAAACACAACGTGTATGCCGAGGGCTTTACCATAGACACCGAAAAGCATGAGGCTATCCCCATGCTAAAACCTATTTATGTAGAGGGCGGCACATCGCAGCTGCAACTGTTTTTTAAATATGCGGGGTATGTTTTCCCTTACGGGGATGGCAGGCATATTTCGGTGCGCATGGATGTGGATGGCGACAACTACACTTTTCACCGCATAAAACGTTCTGTTGTTTGGGAGAAAAGCAAGCTTACGCAGTTAGAAAATATGGGCCTAAAAACGGCATCGTCGCTGTTTCAAAACCTTGAAGTGGTGCACAATGACGATGATACCAACCAGTCGCACTCCATATTTGAATGGCTTAACCAGCACCATAACGAGTTGGTGGCCGAGGGTTTCGAGATAACCCAGCCCGAGGGCCAAAAGCGCTATGTATTTGGCACCAGTAAGATAGATTTGGAAGTTAGCGAGGATAACGATTGGTTTGACATTAACGCCTTCGTTTATTTCGGGCCGTACCGTATACCGTTCATCCAGCTTAAAAATCATATCCTTAATCGCAAGAAGGAGTTCACGCTGCCATCAGGCGAGGTAGCGATAATACCAGAGCAATGGTTTTCGCAATATGGCAACCTGCTGCATTTTAGTGAAGGTGGCGAACAGATCAAGCTGCGCCGCCATCACCTGGGATTAATAAATGACCTTGCCGGCGAAATGGCCGAGGTGACCATGACCCGCAAGCTGCAAAAGCTAATGGACTTTGAAGAGCTGGACGAAGTGGCGGCCCCTGCTAACTTTGCGGGCAGTTTACGCCCATATCAGCAGGCGGGCTATAACTGGTTCCACTTTTTAAAGAACTTTCATTTTGGCGGCTGTTTGGCCGATGATATGGGCCTGGGTAAAACCATACAAACCCTGTCGCTGCTGCAAAAACATAAAGAAGACACCGAAGCAACGGGAGGCAAAGCTACATCGCTGGTGATTATGCCAACGTCGTTGATATACAACTGGCTTAACGAGGCTAAAAAGTTTGCGCCGCAATTAAGGCTGATGGTACATACGGGCACGTTTCGCTACAAATCGGCAGAGGTGTTTAAAAACTATGACGTGGTGATAACCACCTATGGCATTACCCGTATAGATATTGAGCTGCTTAAAAATTACTTTTTTGACTATGTGATACTGGACGAGAGCCAGAACATTAAAAACCCATCGTCAAAATCATATCAATCGGTAAAACAATTAAAATCTCGCTTTAAACTGATATTGAGCGGCACACCGGTTGAAAACTCGGTTAATGATCTGTGGACGCAAATGTCGTTTATTAACCCAGGCTTGTTGGGTACGCAGCAGTACTTTATGAACGAGTTTGTTACGCCTATTGAAAAGAAAAAGGACGAAGAAAAAGCCCGCAAGCTACAGGCGCTGATAAAACCCTTTGTACTGCGCCGTACCAAAGAACAGGTAGCTACCGAGCTACCACCAAAAACCGAGAACCTATTCTACTGCCAGATGAGCGAAGAGCAGGCTTCGGTTTACGAAGAAGTAAAATCAGAATATCGTAACGAACTGTTAAAGAGTTTAGAGGATGGCACCTTTGCCAAGACGCAAATACAGGTGCTTACAGGCCTAACCAAACTGCGCCAGATAGCCAATCACCCTTATATGATCGATCAGGAGTATGAGGGAGATTCGGGCAAGTTTGAGAACGTTACACATACGCTGAATACAGTTTTAGAGGGCGGGCATAAAGTGTTGATCTTCTCGCAATTTGTAAAGCAGCTGGGCATTTATCGCAATTATTTCGACGAGCAGCGCATACCTTATGTATATCTTGACGGCGCCACCCAAAACCGTGGTGACGTGGTTAAACAGTTCCAGGAAGATAAGAATACCCGCGTGTTCCTGATATCGATTAAAGCCGGTGGCGTAGGCCTTAACCTAACCGAAGCCGACTACGTGTTCATCCTCGACCCATGGTGGAACCCGGCGGTTGAACAACAGGCTATTGACCGCACGCACCGCATAGGCCAAACCAAAAACGTGTTTATCTACAAGTTCATCACCAAAGATACTGTCGAAGAAAAGATCCTCGCACTGCAACAACGTAAATTGAGTATGTCGCGCGCGTTGATCACTACCGAAGATAGTTTTATCAAATCGCTGTCGGCTGATGATATAAAGGAGATATTGGGGTAAGATTTATAAGATTAAAAGTAACCGCCAATTCAAGTGTCCACACTTGAATTAAAGCAACAATAAGCGTCCACGCTTACATCTATAAAAAACTCCTTCGCAAGCGCAGACCCTTGGCATGCTATTTTGTTCAAGCGTAGACGCTTGAACCGGCGGAGATTTAAAAGGAGCTCAAACACCCACCCTATTTTCTGTGTTAACCCTACATGAAAGTACTCCTTGCAGGCGCTAACGGTTATATAGGCACACGGCTTATCCCGGTGTTGCTGGAGAAAGAACATGACCTGATTTGCCTGGTGCGCGACAAGCGGCGTTTCGACGCCCAAAGCGATTTTGCTGACAAGGTAAGCCTGCTGAAAGGCGATCTGCTGAAAGAAAAAAACATCGAACCTTTTCCAAAAGACATTGATGTTGCTTACTACCTGGTGCACTCTATGTCGCAGGATAGCGACTTTGCAAAGCTGGAAGCATTATCGGCACAAAACTTTGTGCAGGCGCTGGATAAAACTCATTGCAAGCAAATCATTTTTTTAAGTGGGATAACCAATGATGAAAACCTTTCAGAACACCTTAAATCGCGTAGGCATGTAGAGGATGTATTGCGCGAAGCTAAAGCAGAGTTAACAGTATTACGCGCGGCCATTATTATCGGCTCTGGCAGTTCATCGTTCGAGATCATTAGAGATCTGACAGAAAAACTCCCTATAATGACTGTACCTAAATGGGTGCATACCAAATGCCAGCCTATTGCCATACGCGATGTTTTGGCTTACCTGGAAGGCGTGATGCACAACAAAAAAGCCATGGGTAAAACTTTCGATATTGGCGGGCCCGATGTTTTGAGCTTTAAAGATATGATGCTGGGTTATGCCAAAGCAAGAAAACTGAAACGGAAGTTTATTACCATCCCCTTTCTGTCGCCCAAATTGTCGTCATACTGGTTATATTTCATCACCTCGGTAAGTTATTCACTGGCCCAAAGTTTGGTTGACAGTATGAAGAACGAAACCATCATGAAAGATCATACTATTGATGACGTGGTGAAACGTAAATGTTTAACCTACCGGGAAGCACTTGAACTGGCCTTTAAAAAGATAGAGCAAAATTCCATAGTGTCAAGCTGGCGAGATGCCTTGAATAACGGCTACCTCACGTCGGACTTTATGGACCAGATAAAAGTGCCTCAAAACGGCACGCTTGACTATAAGGTAAACACCGCCATAGACCGCGACCCGAAAGAAGTTTGGGACAACATTGTAGCCATTGGCGGCGCACGTGGCTGGTATTACTGGGACTGGATATGGCGCATCCGCGGTTCTATTGACCGTATGGTGGGGGGTGTTGGTTTACGTCGCGGGCGTACCAGCAACATTAGCCTGTCACCAGGCGATGCGATTGATTTTTGGCGGGTTTTATTGGTTGACAAAGCCTGCAAACGTTTATTATTATATGCCGAAATGAAACTACCCGGCGAAGCCTGGCTTGAGTTTAAAATTATTGAAGAAAAAGGCGAGCGTAATTTGAGCCAAATTGCTACTTTCAGGCCAAATGGTTTGTGGGGGCGCTTATACTGGTATGCCATGTTTCCTTTCCACCTGTTTATATTTAAAGGGATGGCTTTGCAAATTGTAAATTTTAAGACACTACCTGCTAAAAAATGAGCAAGCATATATTATTAACCGGCGGTACAGGTTTAATTGGCCGCAAACTTACAGAGGCATTGCTCAATAAGGGCTACCAGGTTAATCATTTAAGCCGGTCGCCAGGTAAGCACCCGGGTGTAAGTACTTTTTTGTGGGATGTAAACAAAGGCGAGATTGACGAAAAGTGTATTAACGGAGTAGATACCATTATCCACCTGGCAGGCGCCAATGTTGGCGAGGGCCGCTGGACCAATAAACGCAAAGAAGAAATTATTAAAAGCCGTACCAAATCCATCGGGCTTATTTTAAAGTTGTTAAAAAATCGCGACCATCAAATAAAAACCCTGATATCAGCATCGGGCTCTGGCTATTACGGCAACCGGGCCGACCAACTATTGGTGGAAGATAGCGCACCCGGTACTGATTTTTTAGCCAACGTTTGCCTGCAATGGGAACACGCCACCGATGCCGGCGAAAGCTTTGGCATGCGCGTAGCAAAAATGCGCTGCGGCGTTGTGCTTGATGCTAACGGCGGCGCATTGACAAAAATGGCCGGTCCGGTAAAATGGGGCGTTGGCGCAGCGCTGGGCAGCGGAAAACAATGGATGGCCTGGATACATGAGCAAGACGTTATAGACATGTACCTGTACGCGGTAGCTAATGAAAACATCCGCGGCGATTATAACATGGTTGCCCCCCACCCGGTAACTAACAAGCAACTTACGCAGGCTATAGCTAAAGAGTTGCATCGCCCGTTGTGGCTGCCTGCTGTGCCTGCATTTGCCTTAGAGCTTGCCTTAGGCGAAATGAGCGCTATGGTGCTAAATAGCACAAAAGTATCGGCACAAAAAATTGAGGAGGCAGGGTTTAAGTTTACATATCCTACCTTAGCGTGGGCGTTGAAGGATATTTATAAATAACATCTTTAAAACCGCGCGTCATTGCGAGGAACGACGCAATCCCCACCTTGCTCATCAATGTGCAATATCTTTGTAGCTAGTGTAACACCCGCTATCGCCAATGAGTTGTGCATATTGATCGTCCTATGCAGAGATTGCTTCGTTCCTCGCAATGACGTGGTAGTTATTATTAGCCTATGCAACAAAAAACAACAATCTTCTGGTTTCGCCGCGATTTGCGGGTTGATGATAATGCAGGTTTGTACCGTGCCTTAAAAAGCGGCAACCCGGTGCTGTGTATCTTTATTTTTGACCCCGCGATACTGGATCAATTGGAAGACAAGCAAGATGCCCGTGTAACTTTTATTTACGATACGGTAAACGACTTGCAGCAGGAACTTGAAAAGCATGACAGCAGCTTGTTAGTAATCCATGACACCATCCACAACGCCTGGCAGCAAATTATAAAGGACTATGATGTAGCATCCGTCTTCACCAATCATGATTATGAGCCTTACGCCAAAAAACGCGACGAAGATGTTGCAACTCTTCTAAAAAAGCACAACATCAGCTTTAATACTTTTAAAGATCAGGTAATATTTGAAAAAGATGAGGTAACCAAAGATGATGGCAAACCTTACACCGTTTTTACCCCCTACAGCAAAAAGTGGAAACAAAAGCTAAAAGACTTTTATCTTAAATCGTACCCTACCACAAAATACCTGAAGCATCTGCTAAAAATAAAACATCAGCCCATCCCTACTTTAACAGATATGGGCTTTGAGCGCAGCAGCCAGGATATCCCCAACAAAAGCTACAAACCTTACATTGCTGACTATGCTGCAAAACGAGACTATCCTTCAGTAAAAGGCACATCGCACATTGGCTTGCATTTGCGCTTTGGTACAGTAAGCATCCGCAAAGCGGCAACTGATGCCAATGAGTCGCACGAGAAAACCTGGCTCAACGAACTGATATGGCGAGAGTTTTATATGATGATATTACATCATTTTCCGAATACGCAGAACCACGCCTTTCGCCCGGAATATGACCGTATTAAATGGATAAATAACGAAGATCATTTTGAAGCCTGGTGCCAGGGTAAAACAGGCTATCCGCTGGTTGATGCCGGCATGCGCGAATTGAACGAAACAGGTTATATGCATAACCGTATCCGCATGCTGACGGCCAGTTTTTTAGCTAAAGACCTTTTGATTGACTGGCGCTGGGGCGAACGTTACTTCGCAGCTAAACTGCTGGATTATGAAATGGCCAGCAACGTAGGCGGCTGGCAATGGGCAGCCGGATCGGGCACAGACGCGGCCCCTTATTTCCGCATTTTCAGCCCCGATGCGCAAACCAAGCGCTTTGACCCTGAATTGAAGTATATAAAAAAATGGGTTCCGGAGTATGCTGACTTTAGCAAATATCCAAAACCCATTGTTGACCACGCCTTTGCGCGCGATCGTTGTTTAAAAGCTTTTAAAGAAGCCCTGGCTAAATAATTACGGATTAACGCTTATTACCTGTACTTCAAACCTGATGTTGCTATTGGCCGGTATTGCACCATTAACAACCTTACCATACGCCTTTGTTGATGGTATAATGAAAGTAATTAAGGCACCTGCTGTAGCATGTTTCTTCAAACCTTCTCTAACACCTTCAATTAAGCTGGGTATTTCAAATGTGGTTCCGCCCTGGATATTATACTGATCAACAATGGTACCGTTAAGTAAACGGGCCGTGTAAGTTGCAGTTATGGTGGTATTATTGGTAATAGCTACCGTACCAGTTCCGGGGGTACGCATATTGTACCAGTAACCATCAGCATCTTCAACAACAGAAGCCCCTAAATTATTGGCTGTTATAAAATTTCTGATTGTTTGCTTATCATAAGCAACCTGGTTATTGATAACGTGAATATAAAGATCAAGACTTTGATTACCAGCAATACGGCCCGCAGATACTTCGCTGCTACCTGTACCGGCTCCAGAAACGCCATAGCCTAAACGCGACGGAACAAGCAAACGCATACTGGCACCTTTATATTTTAACAGATCATGCACAGCGCGCTGCACACCGGTAATACCAAAGCCAAGCGGATAGCCGGTGTTGTCAATACGACCTACAAAATCATGAAAATGGTTTATTATGGTATCTGTTGCTGTGTATTTACCATCAACACTACGTACGGTATAAACTATACCAACGTTGTCTGAATATTCTAACGGAGTGCCTGACCCCGGATTGATAATTTTATAGTACATGCCACTGGTATCGCGGGTTAATCCAGTTATACCGTTGGCACTTACATATGTTTTTATTTGATCATCGTCATACTCTGTAAGTGTCAGGTCGTTTTTGTCTTTACGACATGATACCAGGGCCACCACGGCGAAAAATAAAAATGTAAAAGTGGTTTGTTTCATTTGTATTATATATTTAGCGATGGTGCTTATTGCTATTTAACCATTACGCTTTAAAAGCTTATTTATTTTCCCTGTCGGGGATATGTTTAATTATTTTTTATATCAAATAACTCTATCTCAAAATCAAGTACCGCGTTTGCAGGCAGGCCATTTTTAAAATCAAATGCTACACCTAACTGTGGTTGTGCCGCAGGGCCGTAGGCATATCTTGATGGTATTAACAATCTTATTATGCCGTTACGTTTACCCTTTGGGATACCTAACTGCCAACCCAATATCATATTTTGTCCCAATGATACTTCTGGATGAAAATCATTGGTTTGTGCAAATACCTGCCCTGTTGTGAGCAGCCTTCCGGTGTAGCCAACTACAACACGGGTTGACCGGGTAAACAAATCATTACCACTACCCGGTGTAACAGTTATATAATAAACACCAGAGGTATCTATCTTGGTAGCCTGCAAATTGGGATTAGCCGCCAGGTAATTGGCAATTATCTTATCATCAATAGCTGCCTGAGCAAGATAAGCTGCCTTGCCAGACTCGTTTGACTTGCCACAACCCGCTATAAAACAAGCTAAACACAAAATAAATAACGCTGCCCTGTTCATTTCAATTCCAAGGGGCAAATTTATTCTTTTATAATTCAAAAACAGCAGCTTAACACTTTTTAACATTTAAAAATGCGGAGGGTACTTTTTAGACAATACTTTACAGACTATTTATCAGGCGTTTCGGGCTTGTAGTTTAGCGTAAGCTGATTGATTTTCTTCAGCATATCAATCAGGTATTGCTTATCAGCCTCGGTAATGTGGCCATTAAGGTAGTTATTAAACTCTTTTACCACAGCGCGGGCCTGCTGGCGCTTTTCTTTACCCAGCGGTGTAAGATATATTTTAACAGATCGCTTATCGCCCTGGTTTGATTCGCGGTATATCAGCCCGGTTTCTTCTAACTGGCTCAACATGCGCGACAGGCTGGTTGACTTCAATCCTAATAACGCAGCCGCCTGCGATACAGTAGTACCCTCAACCTCATCAATATTAATAAGCAAATAGCCTATTGATTGTGTTATGCCAAAATCAGTAACCAGGGCATTATACCGGTTTGCAACCGTTTGCCATACTATTTTCAAAAAATAATCAATGGTTTCCTGATGTTTTATGTGCGATGGCATATCTATTTTCTGTAACGCAAGTGTACTTAATTTTTATCAAACTACCATCCCATGGCGGCATCATCGCCGCGCGGGTCGGCACCACCCTGGTAACCGCTCCTGGTTCTTAAAATAGCGTCTACCCTGCCAAGAACGGCATTTTCTTTAATCAAGTATCCCTTTTTCTCCAATTTAGCTTTTACTTCGGCACTTAGGGCGCCACGCTCTGTCGCCACATTATCGGGCAACCATTGGTGATGGAAGCGCTTTGCATTAACTGCTTGCTGCATATCCATATCAAACTCAATAACATCTAAAATAGTTTGGTAAACCGATGTAATAATGGTTGAGCCACCCGGCGTACCAACAACCATAAACAGCTTACCATTTTTAGTAACAATGGTGGGTGTCATAGACGATAACATGCGTTTGCCGGGTTGTATACTATTTGCCTTGCCCCCTATCAGCCCAAACATATTTGGGGTACCGGGTTTTGCACTAAAATCATCCATTTCATTATTAAGCAAAAAGCCTGCGCCGGCTACAAATTTCTTCGACCCATAGCTGTCGTTTAGGGTAGTGGTTAATGATACCGCGTTGCCTGCCTTATCTACTATCGAAAAATGCGTGGTTTGATCGCTTTCATATCCTTTAAAAACACCCGCCTTTATACTGCTGCTTGGTGTAGCCATATCCCAGTTAAAGGTGCTCATACGTTTTTGGATGTATGATGTTTTCAGCAAACTGTCAACCGGCACTTTATAAAAATCAGGGTCGCCAAGGTATTTTGACCTATCTGCATACACCCTGCGTTCGGCCTCAACCATCAGTTGTATGGTCGAGTCGGCATTGTGGCCCCATCGACGCAGCGGATACCTTTCTACCGATTTAAGCAGCTGCATTAAGGCTATCCCCCCACTTGATGGCGGCGGCATAGTAATGATACCATATCCTTTATAGTTACCTTGTATAGGTTTGCGCCATACAGAATGATAGGCCGCCAAATCGGCTTTTGATATCAAACCATTACCGGCTTTCATTTCGGCCACAATAGCGTCGGCAGTTTTACCGGCATAAAAGCCGTCCCGGCCATTGTCTCTTATCCGTTTCAGTGTGTTAGCTAAATCTACCTGTACCAATATATCACCGGCTGCCCATGGCGTATCCTTAAGCAAATAATTTTTACCCGGATTACTTTCAATAAAGGTACTGCGCAAGCTGTTCATCTCGCGGGCCAATCTATCGGTCACCTTAAAGCCTTTTGCTGCAAGGTCTATTGCAGGTTGTATTAAGGTGGCCCATGGTAACTTGCCATATTTTTTATGCGCCACCACCATACCGTCTACAGACCCGGGCACGCCCGATGCAGCATGAGTAGCCAAACTCATGTCTTTAACAATGTTACCGGCAGCATCCAGGTACATATTGGTTGACGCGTTACCGGGCGCTTTTTCTCTAAAATCAAGGGTATTGCTTTCGCCTTTTGCAGACCGGTATACCATAAAACCACCACCGCCAATATTACCGGCCGATGGGTGAACAACCGCCAACGCAAACTGCACTGCCACCGCCGCGTCTACCGCGTTACCACCTTTTTTAAGGATATCAACACCCGCCTTACTGGCATCCGGATAAGCACAAACTACCATACCATTTTGATAGCTTTTGCCAGAAACCTGAGCCATGGCGTACTGTGCGGTAAGCGCGGCTATCAGCAAAAAAACAAACGTCCTTTTCATTATCGTTAATATCATTAGCAAATAACTAAGCTAAAAAATATCGGCTGTATATTATTAAACCTTGCCTGCAAATAGCTGTCTTTAGCATAATTTTTAAAATACAACGTTATACTACCATGAAAACATCTACTTACAAACTACTTATTACAGCAATTTTATTTCTTTTTGCTTCGCGATTACACGCGCAGGATTACAAATGGGCAGCCGGCCTAAAGTTTGGCGGATACGAAAATGGCATCTCCGGAAAATACTTTATTGACCAACGCCAATCGCTTGAGGGCCTTATTGGTTTTCGTAACCACGGCGTGGTGTTTACCGGTTTGTATGAGCTAAATCACACTGCGGTTTTTGAAGTGCCCGAACTTAAATTCTATTATGGTTTTGGCGCGCACATTGGATCGGCAGGCCAGGGCATCTATCGCACCTTTAATGGTGTAGACCGTTATTACGACCGCCCGCAGTTACTATTGGGTTTAGATGGCATTGTAGGGCTTGAATATATTATACCCGAAACGCCCATTGCCATAAGCCTTGACCTTAACCCACGGGTTGAAGTGGCCACAGGTCCGTTTCTTGATCTGGCACCGGGACTGGGGATAAAGTATACGTTTAAGTAAAGCTGGCTTGCGTGGGTGTTACTGGCATTATACTATCTGTCGGCGACAACTCACCCGGTCGACGCTTCGCTGGACCTGCCCTCTCTTCGCTGCGCGGAAAGAGGGCTTTTTTGATTTAGAGAGCATTTTTATAAAACTTTCCAAACCCTCTTTTGCGCAGCAAGAGAGGGTGGCGCAGCGTAGCGTCCGCCGGGTGAGTTATCGCCATGCGTTATCAGCGCATTACCATAACTTTCTTACTGAAAATTTTGCCACCAACCGATATCCTGAGCATATAAATACCCGGGGCATAGCCGGCTACATTTATAACCGTACTAAAGTTACCTTTTGCCGCATTTTGGGTTTTGCTGTAAATTACCGCGCCCTTGGGGTTAACTAAGGCCACCGTTAACTGCCCGGCAACAGGGGCTACAAAAACCACATTCAGGTTGTCATCCGC
>JAZKET010000034.1:0-20452 GCA_040386815.1 Bacteroidota bacterium
ATAATCAGCCAGTTATCATTTTAAATATCAGAAACTATTTTCAACTAAATAATTAGCAATGGGCCGTATAAGAGCATGTTTACAATATGAACATCTTGTTTTGCAAAGGCCTTAGCATTAAATTTGTTAATCGTTTAAAATCATATTTATGATAGAAAAAAGTTTCGGCTATTTTTTCTTTTTGAAACAAACCAAAAACAAATGTGATGATGTCAGATTTATCTATTTGAAGATCACCGTTAATGGTAAATCTAACGAGATTTCAACTAAGCGAAAATGTGAACCGTCAAAATGGGACGCACGTTCAGGAAGAGTAAATGGTAACAAGTTAACGACAAAAGAACTGAACCGTTTTCTCAATGCGTTTGCAATGCAAGTATATCAAGCCAAAAGATGGCTGATGGAAAACAACAAAGAACTGTCTGCTCAGGCCATAAAAGACGTAATGACGGGTAATTACGAAAAGCCGAAAATGATCCCTAAGGGCGTTCTTTAAATATACACAGTTATCTACGTGTGCCTAATTCCGCATCTAATTATTGCATTTTTGATTTAAGAAGACCATTATTAAGCTTTGCTGACATTTAAAATTTGTTATGTTAGAAAAAAGCTTCGGCTTGTTTTTTTATTTAAAGCAAGCAAAAAATCAAAAGAATGAAAAACGATATGTTTATCTCCGTATCACTGTAAATGGCGCAAACCGCGAACTATCCATCAAAAGGCAATGGATAACTAATCAATGGGACTCATCATTAGGTAGGGCAACAGGTGAAAGTGAAGATGTAAAAGAACTGAATTCATATTTAGAACTTATATGCTGTAAGGTCTATCAGGCAAAAATAAAACTTATTGAAAACAATAAACCTGTAACCGCAGAAGGCATTAAAGAAGTGCTTTTAGGAGCAGATGAAAAGAAACATTTCATTATGGCCGCATTCCTTGAACATAATGTCCAGATGCAAGGTTTAGTGGGTATAGAAGTTGCTGCCGGTACACTAACCCGTTATAAAACCGCCTACTCCCATGTAGGTAACTTTATCAAGTGGAAATATAAGAAAAATGATATAGACGTTGGTGATTTGAATTATGAGTTTATTACTCAATTCTTATTCTGGCTAAAAGCAAAAAGAAATGCAATCATAATACGGCTATAAAATATGTGGGTAACTTCAAGAAGATTGTTCTGGAGTGTCTGAGAAAGGAGTGGCTGAAAAGGGACCCATTCATAGGCTTCAAAACTAAACGACAGGAAGTAACTCCAGTTGCTTTAACCAAAGAAGAATTGCTGGCAATTTCTAATAAACGATTTAAAATAGAACGAATTATTCATGTACGTGATATATTTCTTTTTTGCTGTTATACAGGGCTAGCTTATACTGATGTTTATAATTTAAAAGACTCAGACATAACCATTGGAATAGATGGTGAAAAATGGATCATAACAACCAGGCAAAAGACAAATTCATTTACAAGACTTCCTTTGCTTCCAGCAGCGTTAAAAATTCTTGCCAAATACGAAAATCATTCCAAATGCATGAGTAATGGAACCGTTCTACCTGTATTGACCAATCAGAAAATGAATTCTTATTTAAAAGAGATTGCAGACACTTGTGGTATAAAGAAGAATTTAACCTTTCATACAGCCAGACATACTTTTGCCACTACAGTAACATTAACTAACGGAGTGCCAATAGAAACGGTTTCGAAAATGCTTGGTCACAAATCACTTAAGCAAACCCAGCACTATGCTAAAATTGTTGATGTAAAAATCAGTGAAGATATGAAGCAACTAAAGAAAAGATTAGAATTAATTTGACCAATTCGTTAATCATGACTTACGGATATTAAGGTACCTTATATCGAGTTGATTGTAGGGTGATTTCAAATTTGCCCAACAAGCGATCAATATTTGTTCCGATACTACGTCGACTAAGATGCCTGCCGTTAGTCTGAGTAAATGGCAAATATTGTCGAATGACCTTTATCTAAATCTATACTGTTTGGACACGCCGGTAATACCTATGCGGTATTTGACCATATCGACGCTGGCGCAAAAGTGGTCTGAAATACCTTCCACGGTGGCGAGGTGTTTGAGTCCCCATTGCAAGCCTGGGCGGGTAATCTGCAGACAACCGCCTAAGTATTTGGCTTCCTGTTCGTGGACGGGGTTAAAATAATGCAATCCAAACTGTGCGCATAGGACAGCAGATTCAGGCGGGACGGTATGTTTGCGGATGATGTGGGCGAGCTCGTGCATGAGATTGCTTTGCTGGCGGAAGCGGGAATGGCGGTCGTTATGGATGATGATCTTTTCGCCGTGAACATTCGGGGTCCACATGGCGGAAAATTTATCGGGGTCGATCATCCGGCTGTAGTCGGGATGGTCGGTCTGGTCGCCAAAAATCTCGTCGACGGTAAAAACGTCCACCTGGAGGTGTTCGGCGAGTTTAAAGGCATCCAACGGGTCGAATTTGGAAATGCCCAGATCCTTCCGGCATCCTTCGGAGATCCGTTCAGCTTCTGCCATAAAACCTCGCGCTAGTACGGACTTACTGGGCATCGCGTTTGGATTTGGTAAAAGCCATATCGACCATATGTACCATGGCGTTGATGGTATCGGTGTCCAGTTCCCGGCTGGAGCGCAGCTGGAAGACGATCTTTTCCTTTTCGGAAATGTCTGCCGCTTCGATCTTTTCACCGGTAATAAAGGTTTCTGTGGATACGCCGAGCCAGTTGCACAGGCGGATAAAGGTCTCAACATCGGGCAGGTTACCTTGTTCAACACGCGAGAGAGTCGCCGAGCTGATTCCGCCGATCTCTGCAGCGGTATCCCTTAAGCCCATTTTGCCGCGCCTGGATTTCAGCATACTGGCCAACAGTTCTGAATTTAATGTGGATTCCATGTGGGTAAGTTGTTGAAAAGTTTTATAAATAAGACATTGTTACATTAATAATACAATGTATATATTTGACAAATGAAACAACGTTACGTTGATGATACAAATCTATAATACTTTGGACATATATACAACAAAATTTATTTAATCATGGAAAATCTGCAATCATATTTATTAAGGGCCGGAGACCAGTTAGTGGAAGCCATTTTTACCACCGGCCTGACTAAGCATTTCGCGGTGTATCTGGGGCGCCTGTCCGATGGACAGGAATGGATCGCCGAGAATCATCACCTGACTGGCGGCGTGAGGCTAATCACCGTGCGGGATTATGCCGCTGCGGGGCGCAGCCTGGTGCGCATTGATCGCTTCAGCGGAACCGAGCAGGAACGGAAGCAGGTTATCCTGCGCGCTCTAAAGCTCGCGGGAAAATCGTACGATCTAGTGCAATATAACTGTGAGCATTTTGCCACGGAAGTAACGACCGGCCTGGCAGAAAGCAAACAGGTAAGAAACGTGATCGGCGGTTTAGTGCTGTTGCTATTGATCGGTTTACTGCGCAGCGAATAATTTAAAAAAAAGAGAAATGGGACAAATCATCGTTGCGCTGTTAAAGCAGGTCTTCTCCAAGGGGGTGAGCAAGCTCTGGGACAATAAGGATGTCGCCTGGCTATATATCCGGACGCTGTTCTGGACCTACCGCACCAAACAGATAAGGTTTTCGCTGAGCTACCTGTTCCGGATCAAAATACCGGGGACAAATAGCTATCTGCTAGTATTGAACCGCCGTATCGCCAACCAATTGCAACCGGTCGGCGGGGTTTATAAGCGTTATGGCGACGACAAGCTATTCGAATCATGGAGCTTCGTGCCCGACAGCCAGGCCAACGGTCTGGGCGTCGATCATACAAGTGACTGCGATCTGCGGTTCCGGGTGAAAGGAAAATACACGGTGGATGTGGTGAAATGGTTTGAAGAGGCCAAGGAACGGGAAGTGAGTGGCGAGCGGGAATTCTGTGAGGAGTTGCTGGAAACGGGTATCCTAGACCGGGATGTGTTTAAAAGCATTCGCTATAAGCATGTCCGGCGGCATTCGCGGCACCTGAAATGGAGCGAATTCCATCAGTGTTACGAGGTGCTGATCTATGATGTATATGAACTGCTGCCTTCAGATAAGCAAAGGGAAGCGCTCGTGGTACTTGCAGCACAGCCGCTGGATCTGTCCAGGGGTTTTGCGATAGCGGAATGCGAGCAGATCGAACAATGCCGTTTTCACCGGGACGGCGCGCAATTGGCGAAAATAGGACAACATACGAAATTGATCATTAATCAGAGTTTTTAGTTATGGAAGATATATTTAAACATTACGAACTGCAGAGGGAGGAATTGCTGGCCCGCATCGCGCAGCATTTGCAGTTGGATGAGACCCGCAAGGGCCGGATGGAGTCGGCCTATCGTGCGATCTCGGAATTATTGGATCAGGACCAGGGCTTTTTCAAGAACCTGGATATTGATGTATATCCGCAGGGTTCGGTACTGACGGGTACCACCGTTCGCCCCTACAAAGGCTGCGAATTCGACTTGGATATTGTGGTCCAGATCAATGCGCTCTACAGCCGTTTTACACCCGCCGAAATTTATAATGCGCTGCTGAAAAAGCTGGAAGGTGATGACCGGTATGGTGACAAGCTGGAAAAAAAGAACCGTTGCGTGCGCATCAATTATGCCAACGACTTTCACATGGATATCCTGCCGGGCTGTATCATATTTTACCAGGACAAGAATGTAATCCGCATTCCCGACCGTTTGCTGCGGGATTGGGCAATCAGCAACCCCAGGGGCTTCGGGGAATGGTTCCTAGCCCGCGCAGCGGCGATCCGTCGCGAGTCGGTGCTTCAAGGTTACTATAACCGGATGAAAGTGGAACTGCGCGCACAGATCGAAGAGCTGCCACGCGATGACTTTTATAGCAAATCGCCGCTGCAGCGCGCGGTGCAGCTGGTGAAGCGATACCGGGATATTTACTTTTCGGGGGCTAATGCGGATTACGCGACTTCCAGCATCGTGCTGACAACGCTAATGGGTTTGAATTACCAGGGCGAGCCTTCGATCTATGAAACGATAGACAACGCGCTGAACCGGGTCAAACTGGCTTATAACCTTGCGCAACAAAACCGCATCCGGTTTACAGTCACTAATCCGGTGAACGAGCAGGAGCATTTTACGGATAGCTGGACGGCGGCACATTATGATCATTTCTACCGTTTTGTCGATAAGTTCCACCGCGAATGGAACGCACTGAAGGAGGGCTTTGATAAGAGCGGCCAGCATTATATCGAACTGTTCGACGAAGGGGTGTACAAGGAGTCGCTGCAGGAGCAAATCAAGGTACTGTCCAAATTCTCGCAATCGCCTGTGACGCGGGCGAACGGCCTGATCATCGGTGGCAAAGCGTTTACGGATGAGGCCGGCCGCATCCGCCAGGACCATGGCTATAAAAACACGGCACATCACAATTATGGAGGATGAGGTGGTGACATCCTGCCAAAAGGAGTACCAGGTTTTCCTGTTTGCGCAGCTGGAATTGGTCAAGCGTCATTTTAGCTGGCTTAAACTATCGCTTAACGAGCGCATGATCAGTGGATCTGGCGTACTGGAAGTGGGCGGCCGTCGCTACCAGGTCGAGCTGAATTATTCGCCCTTTTTTCCGCTGCGCTTTGACCGGATATTGATTAAAGGGATCGCTTATCATCCAAAGATCCATGTTTACGGCGATCTGAGCTTATGCCTTTATCACCCGGTTCAGGATATGCCTCTTTTCCGGGCAATCCCCTTGGCGGAGATGATCCCCTGGATCACGGAATGGTGCGTACATTACCAGGAATGGCGGAAATACGGTGTTTGGTTAGGAAAAGAGATTTCTCATTAATAAATACATTTCGCACATTTATATTAAATCCATCATATTGAAAATCTAAGCATAGTTCGTTTAAGCTTTGAAGAATATATTTAAAGGGGGATTTATTGATCCAAAAACTGATGATAGATATTTTAGCATCAAATGGTTATAGCGATAAATTTATATGCGGGTTTCCAAGAAGGATGTTGTGATTGATTTAGAAGTTAATTGCATATGCTCAAATGCATTCGTTTTGTTAATTAATAATGTTCAGTTATCCTTTATTGACCTAAATCCGGTCAGATGACGAGTATTCATTCATAACTATCTTTTGGTGTTTTCTTTATATTTTGTCGGAAATAAAGTTATGATAGCCTTTCGTGAAGTCAATCCGCCGTTATATAAGGTATATTATTCACAGGAAAATTTCAGGCAATAATAAAAAGCGTTAAAACTATTCGTTTTAAGGCTTTTTATTTGCGTTAAAGCTCAGAATCAACTTAACAAAATCCGGTTGTTCAATTCGTCATAAAGTTTGCCTTCGATTTCTACCCAATCCTTATACACTGGTACTTTTTCAATTGGTACTCCTTCTTTTTTAGCCTTCGTCAGGCATTCTTCTATCATACCTTTTGAAAAATCGTATGCCGCTTTAAGATCGGCAATTGTCATTTTAGTAAAATCCATATGCTTAGTATCTGCTTATCGCAAAAGGGAATTTTTCCGTTCCCCATATTTGCGGTGATTGTTTATCATTTGATTCTTTTTTTACGTGTTCGGCAACCGGCACCATAATTCCTTGAATCGATGCAACTGCCGAATCAAGTTGAGGATTGGCGCTCCAATTTTTTGACATTTCAATTAATGCTTTGGTAAAATGCAATTTGCTTGCTTTTTCATCTTCATCACAGGCGAAGCAAACTACTAAACCATCATTGCACTTCTCAACTCCCGCATTATATAACTCCTTTGATTTTGCCTTGCTTATAGGGAACTTAATTTTACCGCCATCCTTGAAACTTGCAATTTTGTCCGTAACATCTACAACCGGGTGATCAGAAATAGCCGTTACCCGGCAGCTTTCAACTACAACCAATTGTTTCTTTAAGGTTAGTTCGATTTGACCGGGGTTAATAATTTCGTCGGCGTTAATTTGAAATAATTGCTTGCCTTCTTGTGTCGCTCCATGGCCAATAAGCACCAGCACGGCGAAATCTATTTTTTTATCCTCCTTTAGTAGATCTTGAATTTCATTTACTTTTGGGGTTTCAAGATTAGTTATTTCTGCATCCTCGTATGCTCCACCAGTATTGCTTTTAAAGTACTCGTTGTAATATTTGCCAACTATTTGCAATTGAGCTTTTTGTGTTTCGTTATGGGGATGCCCGGTAATTATAAGTATCTGACGTTTCATTACTGCAAATTTACGGCGATGCTGCTTACTTTATTCAAAGTCTTCGTCAGTGAATTGAAATAAATTAGGACTTAAAGCTTGTTTTTCACGTAGAAATAACCTCAAGTCATTGTTACTAATCGCGCTTTTCCAGGTCGCGCCAACTTGCCTAAAACGCCGATGTTCAAGGCTATCGACCATGCGATTACCTTCACGAATTTCTGTAGTTGCCATCAGGTTGCCATCCCCATATTTTGTAAGCAATTGGCTCAATAAAGCAGAAGAAAATCTTCGGCCCTCAAACGCCGGCTCGGTATAGAAATACCCGACTTCCCAATCATAATCTTTAGCTAAATCTGGCAGATTTGCTTTTGCTGCCGTAAAATCAGACGCCGTTTTAGGTTTAATAGCACCAATTGCAACCGGTTTCTCCCATGAATATCCAATGGCTATAAGTTTGCATCGTTTAATTTTTTGCTCTGAAGGGTCATTTACCTTGTTTTGTTTTTCTAATAATTCTAGAAAGGTGCTTATTTCATCATCCGTAAAATCAGACGGCTTGCCTACCTTATAAGTTTTATCATTTACCCATGGCACCAGTGTTCCTGTATCCCTCCATATTTTACCGCTGGTCCTGTTTCTATATTTCCCTTTATATCCTAAAATATATAGAAGGGACAGCTCGACATACCAAATCCCGAGTTGTAAAGCTTGGTATTTTGCTTTTAGTTTTATGCCTTTCAACTCGGATCGCTTAGCTTCCTGACCATGTACCAGCGCGTTGCGAATTTTTGTGAACGCCTCGGGGCCGTCTTTGACATTAGGGAATGATGTTGCCAATTCTGCAAATGCTGGAGGTATTTCAGCTTTTATCTTAAATTGAGAAATAATCAACCGAATTTTATTAGCTGCAGTTAGACCTTCGGCATCACCTCCAATTATTATTTTTTGTTTTTCGACAATTAGCCAGTTGTAAATTAATTCAAGTGCGGTTTGAATCAGAATAATTGATCCCTCCACCATTCCCGCGTTTGCGTTGGCTTCAACATACCAATGTATTGCAGTGATAAGAAAGTCTTGGTTGTTTTCAACTTTCCAAAGTTTGTTGTAAGTTTTCCATAAGTCTGGTAAGTCGTTTAAATACATCACATCCGACCAGCATGGTACCACCTTATGACTGTCAACAGTATAATAAGTTGAATAGTCAGTCCAAACATTTTGTCCATCAAACGAACCAGCATAAAACATGGGCGCAATTCTTCGGCCATTTAAAAAATAAAGAAAGTGATAAAATCTATCGTGCCATTTTTGCAAATCTTCAAGGCTGATCGAACCCTTATGTTTCATGATTTTTCCAGCGTAGGTGATTAAATATCCGCCATGCTCGTCAAGTTTATTGAGCCTCTCATTATAATCGGAATATTTGTCAAGTACAATTTTATAAGGTTTATCGTCTAATGTAAGTCGGGATGCGCGCATTCCCTGGCCCGCCGCGGTAGTCATTTTTATGGGTTCACCAAAGAACTCGCGCATGTTCGGAATTGCAAATGTTACCTCGGTTACTGGAATATTACCTTCTCCCCAAACAAACCGATTGGCATATCCCCCGCAAATGGGTTCATCTAAATAATTAAGATCTGTGATTTTTATTTTACCAATAGGTTGGTCTTTTACCAGAATTTCAAATTCGTCTTCCGAGTTAAATGGTGAAACCTGGCTATTTAAAAAAGTAGCTTTAAATTTCACTCCCATATCCGGATACCATTTAAAAAATATATTGCCGTCTACCTCGTATTCTTTGTCAGCTAACTTAAGCTTAAATTCTCCTGAGTATATTTGTATAGGTTCATTTGGATTGTCCATTGATACAGGTGAGACAATGCCGATGGGTAGATTTTTGAAATATTCGTCGACTTTATTATTAGACATAATTTGTGATTATTGGCTTAGAGGTATAAAAATATAAAATTCACCACATATCGGCTTATGAAGGTAAATAATATGACTATGCTCGAATACAAATATTTGTTCCCTGAATTTCAGGGGGACAAACATGGGGAGATTTTATCTTTAATTTCTGGGGTTGATTTTGAGGTGGCTTTTCCGATTATCGCAAGGCTGAACTTTATTGTTCGGGAAGGACAGATTAAAAATTACGTTGACGAGGTTGTTTTTTGGTTTGGGGATAAATCACCATTGGTTAATCAATACTTATTCCGTATCGAACATGGGTATGGTGGAGATGAATTGGCAAAATTGCGGCTGCTTAATATATGGTCTAATTTAACCCTGTTGCAATATTTTTTGGAGGTTTACGGGCAAAGTGAAAATAATGTAGAGAGGATTATCGATGTTGCCGGCACCCACGAACGGTTATTTAAGGCCTATCTTTTTATCAACGAAATCTATGTTGCCAATTTTAATTCACAGAAAGTAGTACAAAGCGTTCCAAAAGGCGTCGGCGTAATAATGATGATGGGACTTACAATGACAGCTATGTTGTTACCCTATCATGATTTAAACCATATCGACGACGGTGATGCAATGATAACTCAATTTGTCAAAGCTGTTTATTTCTTTCAATTTGCTGAAGCAAATTTACCCGATGTACTTGCAGTGTTTTTAGGTGAGTGTGGCGTCGGAAACTGGAAGGAGTATTTCAAAGCTATTTTTCCAGTTGTCGATCACGCCTTTAAAAATAATAAGGATGGATTAGCTTATCTAACAGTTGACCCTAATAATCCCCGTGCCGAAACATCAAGGTTGTTTTTAAAACGCCTGGCAATTGATAGCCATGATAGCGGTTTTTCACAACATGATTTTATTTTACCCCGATCAAAGCCGTTGCTTCAAATCAATTCTGAAAAATTTGTTATCGTTGATAATTTGTTGGTTTACAACAAAATGTATAACTCCCTCTTTTTTGAATTTAATGCTATTATAAAATCAAATCGAGCGTTATTTACAAAAGGTGATTTCAAGGGGTATTTAAATGACGAATTTTCAGAGTCATGCCTGGCAAAGCAGGTTCTTAATTCAATTTTTGCAGAAGGTAAGTACATTAGATTTTCAGGCGATGAAATAAGAAGGGAATATGCGCCCGATTTTATTGCGGAACCTGATTATTACGCACGAAATTTTGATAATATTTTTCTATTTGAATTAAAGGATACGTTTGTCAGTGGGTTAACAAAACAGTCATTTAATATTGAACGGATCATTGCCGAATTAAAGTCTAAACTATGGTATAAAGAAACACCAAAAAAAGATCGAATAAAAGAAGAACCGAAAGCCGTCAGGCAGCTAATAAATAATATTAAGCGTGCGGTATTTGATGAATTACCTTTTGATAAAGATTTAGAAAATAAGTACCTAACATTCTATCCTGTTTTATTATTTGTTGATCAGGGGCTTTCTACACCTGGTATAAATGAGATTATAAATCATTGGTTTCAACAGGAATTGCTCAATGATCCCGGCCTGCTTAGGTTACAAGACCGAATTGCTATTAAGCCACTTACGATGATCGATGTGGATACCTTAATAATTTTCCAGGATGATTTTAAAAGTGGGAAATTTCAGTTGGATGAATTTATATCGAAATATTGGGCTTATAAGGAGGGCTTTTTAGCTTTAGGTAAGTTGGGCATCACCCAAGCTGTTTACGATAGCACACTAACCTTTGGAGCCTTTTTAAGATTGTTTAGAAAGAAAAGAAAGACCCCTGCGATTTTTATGGAGTTTGGGAGATTGTTGTTTGATAAAAAACGCAAAAGTTGATTGAATAGGTCTATGGATAATGTAAAGTTTCAAAGAGAAATATTGATTACCTATGATAGCGTTTTTGACAGCAAGTTTGAAATCGGACAAGCCTTTAAAACGATTCCCAAAACTCCTGCAGTCGAGTTCATCGCCTATTTATTGCATTTATTCAACCTCAGAAAGAGGAATGATTTGAGGTTTCAGTCCGGTAAATTGTACGAATGGATGATGAGGCTTGAATCGACCGACCAACGTGATTTACTGGCGTTTATTCAAAATAATAATGCAGTTGTTAACTCCGCAGCTTTCAAATTGCTGGAAAGAAGGTCATGCCTCAATTTGATACAATATCTTTTGGTGAATGCCGATGCTGCATCTGATCGCACTTTGGACCGTAAGGATTATTCTCTATTGTTTAAGGCATTACTGCATTTCAATAGCGAAGAGGTGGAATTTCAAAGCAAGGTCTTTGCCTGGGATGACAACGGAAGCTTTGACGATTTTGTTGATTGGATTCTTCAAGTTCAAATTAGGAACGTAGAAAATGAGCGATTTAAAGAGTATGACATACAATTTTTAAAGATTTATTACTTTTTTAAATATTGTGAGGGGAACCAAGGCTTTACGCCATTACTTCAGTCTTACCTTGCAGATCTCGGGCTGTCATCTTATAAAAGTTACCTATGGCGCTTAATTGCACCATATTTAAGCGTGATGACTGCTGAACCTCCATCCCCGAAAATGTTTTTTGACACAACACCCAATGGCCTGCACTTTCTAAATCGGATGATCATAAATGGTCATGCCACCTTAGATAGTGATTTTAAGCAGTTGCGATCTTATCCGTTATTAAAAGCCGATGATAAAACCTATGTATTTCTTGATTTTAGGTTTTTTATTGACAAACTATATAATGGCTTTTTGTTCGATTTTGCAGAGGTAACGGGCCTTAAATTCCCAAAGTTAAAGCAACAAATGGGGGACGATTTTTCAGAACACGTCTTGTTTTATTCAGTGATGAAACAATGTTTTGCGGATTATGGAAATGTAACTTACACGGGAGCTGAAATGAAGGCTAAGCTTCTTAGCGGTGAATCTGATTATTATATCAGGAAAGATGACATAATTTTGCTTTTTGAATTTAAGGATATTCTAATCCCTGCATCCATTAAATATGAGAGTTCTATCGAGAAAATTAAATCAGGAATCCTTGAAAAATTGGAAAAAGATTCGAAAGGGAAGAAAAAAGGTATAACCCAATTATTGAATAGTATAGAGCAAATCGAATCCGGACTCTATGAACAGAAAGGATTAGATGGAAAGCATCATCATTCCATTATTTACCCAATAATCGTTCATACCGATGTGAGCCTTGAAAGCTGTGGAGTTAATTACTTCCTAAATGAAAAGATGAAACGTTACGTATCAGATTCATCTTTAAAATACGGACGGGTTGGAAACCTTATCTTGATAAATATAGAAACTTTGATTAAGCTTCAAGACAATTTTAGCGATAGTGAAATTGACCTGATTCAGGCCATTGAATCTTATATCAAATATATCAATACGGGTGATCCAATAAATGACACCTTTCCGTTCGATCAGTTCATAAAATATCATTTAGAACAAACTCTCGGTCGCCGTGTTAGCCAGCCCAAAATGTTTATCGAAGTTATAGAACAATATGAACGGGAGGCTGGAAATTGAAATATTAAGCGATAATATGCGATTGCTACGTAAGTTTTCGCCAATTAAGATGCCCGCCAGGTATTTGAAATATAATTTTGCTTAGCTAATTTTAGTATATACCCAATTAAAGACTTTACTACAATTAATTGCAAATTGAGCATATTAACCTGCATCTTTAATCTCATTTTTTAGTTTAAAATGGAAGAAAATATAAAGGATCAGCATTTCCTTCCTCGTTGCTATTTACAGGGCTTCACGAATGAAAATGGCAAACTACAAACCTTGAATCTGGAATTATTTGCGAAGCGCGGCAAGAGGCCATACCCAAGAGAATACGCCCCTTCTCAAATTTGCTACGAGGAAGATTTCTATACTGTTGGAGATATGACCGGCTTTAATGTGTCTGACAATGGGGATAAGTATGTCGTAGAAAAGAGCTTCCACCGATACGAAAACCATTATCATAAACTTATCGATCAGATAAAGGCCGGGCAAGCATTAGCCATCGGTGATGCCGGTTTTTTAATTCAAATTATCTTTGATATAAAACTGCGTAACAAATATTTCCGGGATAAGTACATCGAACCGAATCATGCGAAGGTTGTCAATGAGGCGGCGAATGAACTTAAAAAACAGCTTTCAGAGGATGAGGAATATTTCAAAAAGTTTCATGGTGCATCCTTGAAAGACATGCTGGATTTGAATGAGAAAATCAGGAAAATGCTGATTAACGACAAGGACTTTAAGCAGAAAGCCCATTTGTCCACAATGATGCGCAAGGAAGATGGTTATAGGATAGCATTAGAAACCATTATGATGAATTTTATCCATTGCCCTTGGGTTATTTTAGAGTCTCCCGGTAATTTCATTACAAGCGATAACCCGGGTAGTTCCATGGGTGAAGATGGCGAAATTCATAATTTCTTTTTGCAGAAAGATTTTGTTTTTGTGTTTCCCTTAACGTCATCGTTATGTTTAACGATTTCAGACAGTCAAGGTGACCCATATTTCCTGAAAAATCCTGCTATGAAGGTATATGCCAAGGGGCCAGCACCCCAGGATATGCTCGAAACCTCAAATGGGATGTTGTTTCGCCACTATAATAAAATAGTATTTGGCCCCAATAAAAATATCCTGACAGAATATGCCGACAAATTGATAATTAAGAAATAGTCATCTTGTTTCGATACAATTTTTAAAAATGAGGTATGATTGATTGAGATTTCTATGATATTTACGGGATGAGCCTTATTGCCCTTGAAAGCCTAAATGATAATTACCCAGCAGTCAATCAGATCAGAAAGCAAAGTTTTCAAACATTGCCTAATGAATTAAAATTTGCGGATGACTATGCGGCAATCGTAAGATTTTCTATTAAACAATTAGATATTGACCAGGCAATCAATATGTTCGATATCATTGCTCTCGAAAATTGTTGCCAACAAGTACTCAGTAAGCTTGGATTTTATCATGATGGTAAAATAATTGAACAGTTATGGGATGGCCATTCTGCTTGGTATAATCCGGTGTTTCACTATTTCAGGCATATTCTTGGTTTTAACGATCTGCCTAAAAACAACCTGAATAAGCTTGACCAGATGGTTCGTGAAGATTTGCGGTATTTGTTGACCCTGATCCAACGCTATGAAACTAATGAATCGGCCATTAAAACTTACCTAAACGAAGGTACAAAACGAGGCGAGCACGAGGATAAAATTCGATTGGATTTTTACGCCCGATGCATTAAAGAGCGTGATATCATCGTAAAATATTTGACGTTCAATATCGAAAAACGCGCTTTTGAAAAATCCATTAATGACCATGAATTAGGTGGCGTACAAACTCAATGGATCATTGAATTACAGGATCGTCCATATCGGTGGTGGCATCCATTTGCTAACCCCTACTTTGACTATAAGCTAATTAATACTTACAGACACCGCTTGGGTAATAACGAGTTATTGATAAATAGGCAGGAACTGGAAGATTTATATGTGAATGGCGAAGTAAATCAGTTTTATTCGAAGCTTGCGGAAACTAAATCACCCGAGCATGTTTTTCACGGGATTTTGAGTTACTATGTTGCAGTGAATAATTTGCTTAGGGATCGCAAACCGATTTTCGAAGAATTGAAGAGGCTTTTTGAAAATGAACTTTGGTACGGATTTACAGCTCTTGCTTTACCTCAGGTAGAGGGAATTTTTTCTGATATGACCGCGTTACTCAAACCGGACAAAAAGTTCAATTCGCTTCCTAATAAAGTGTCGGCCGTACGGCCATTCTATGACTACCACGAAAGCACGTTTGATTATTTTGAATACATCCTGCCACGTTTACGAAATAGGTTCTTACATACTGGCAATTCCGTTGGAAATGACTTTAAAATTTTAGCGCTGGATTTGCTATACGATCTCGACTATATATTGGATGTTTTCAATAGTCTGAAGGATGAACAAATCACCCTAAATAATCTATTGAATAGTAACATTGAACTATATCTAATTTCGGTAGAAGATTTTAACAGGTTCTTTAAGCTGTTAGACAAGTTACGGCAAAGGGCAAAGGAATATCCCGAAAATTCTAAACTTGCCGAAGTGCTTGGCCGTTGGGATGATTTTGAAAATGGGCATTTAGCTGAAAGCGGTATCTACGACATGATTTGGAGCAGAATCAAGTTTGAGTTATATGAAAAGACGGTTGATTTATTTAATACACTCTCTAATCTAACCTCCGATTTGCCTAATCCTATTTCGCTTTTTGCAATAAAAGTTTCCGAATTGAGGTCAAGATTTGATGAATTGAAATCTATCATTGGCAGTGATGCTTCATTTTATAAAAAGCAATATGAAGAAATTATGGCAACCTACAATTGGCTCAATGAATATAGAAAACACCTGGTTTCAATAAAACCCGAGTATATTAAAGAATTAAGTGACATTTATAAAGAAGAAAAAGAGAGAGACAGAGTTAAAAAAATGGATATCCTTAAACCCTTGTTTATAACTGACCAGGAAATATAACTTAGTTTTTTATTTTGTGAGCTAACGTTGTATCAGGCTCACAAGCTTTCTGCCAACGATCATACATTTGGGGCCGATTGTCAAGCAGCGCATCCCTGGTCTGTCCTCCGGCCTTTAAAGTATTTAATATGTCCAAAACTTTATCAATTTTACGTTTTGACCATCCTGATTTTGCAAACAAATAGGCTTCCATTTCATCGGTATTAGTTGAAATGTTATTTTCTAAAACGACTGTAAAAACTGTTTTTATCAAACTTCGATCGCCAGGGTGACTTGCTTCGTCACCTATCGACTGAAGATTTAATAAGGCCTGCTCTAAAAGGCAACTAACCGGTGGATATGGAGTGGCTACTGTTTGTGCAGGGTAAGCGATTGCCCCGGTGATTTTTGCCCACTTGTCAACTGAGCCATTATACCAAGGCGCAACTATCATGAAGTCGGAATTGATCTCCGATTCTAACGCTAACAATTCATCGCTTGATAACCCGAGCGATACAAATGCTTCTTGCTCGACAGAGCGAATACTATTAATTGCTTGATGAACAGTAAATACTTTGGTGCCCGGAAATGGCGTCGGCTTCGTTTTTGAAAATTTTCCATTAACGAGCTGCTCGACAATTTCGGTTTGTTGCTTTTGACCTGTAACCAATAACACACGTCCTTTTTGTCCCTTAGCTGCTATGACCCCTTGCACAAGGTTTCTTACATCTTGAAAGCCAGGGGTATTATTAATCAACGGATTTGTATATATGCGAGTTAGGTTTTTCATGATTTATTTAAGTTTAAGTTGCGCAATATCGCTAAAGGCTTTTTGCTGCCAAAATTTAAACTTTAAATAATGTTAAAGTATAATATTCATATTGTTTTTTCGGCATGTCCATGTCTGAAAAAACAATATGAATAATGTTTTTCTAGCTATTTTACATACGATATCAATGACCAACCATTGATAACTATTTATTATCAACGATCGAATTTTGAAAGGAAATAACGATGTGTTCAGGGCAACTCGTTTCATAATCTTTTGCGCTTTAAAATAAACATAGACGCTTTCTTTCTTAATGGCCTGCAAATCATAATCACTTCTCGCTAATTTACATGTAAAAGATCAGCGGCTGGTAATTTCTTGTTGCAAAATGCTAACAAGTTTTATTCTTTTGATTTGCTGGTCGGCTGGTTCATGTAAGTACATTTGATCGATTTCCGGATCTGAAAACCCCTGTTTTAATTTATCAAGGATGGCAGCAAAAGTGTTTTTTAACACTGCAGAGTCATTCAATATGGGTAACAGTTGGCGCCCAAGCATTTTGGCGGCTGCGATCAGTGGCTCAAAATCCTCATCGATCAAATCTTCATATTCACCCTCGTATATCGTATCGCCGGCGATTTCAAAATAGTTTTCTAAAATATAGTAAAAGTCGCCCAGATCTTTCGCAAGCCGTTCCGGTTTTTCATGGCTGGCAATCAGTTTGAGTATGCATAATCCCGGAAGTGTGCAAATTTTAAAATCAATCCCGTTCAGTTGAATATTTGCGGCATGGGCTAGTACTTGCATATTACCAAACACCGAAAGATCCATTGGCGGGCTACCCTCCAGGTAAACCATATGATCCCGCTCAATTCCCCCGAATGGAATGAGATCAATAATAGTTTCGTCAGGGGCATGCAAACGATAGGGCTCTTTGTCGGCCTGGAAGCCCTCTGATTCTTTTAAATAATCTTTAAGGGCGATAAAAGTATTATGACTACTGATGTATATGGAAAAATCCACGTCTAAAGTCGTTCTCCTTACCGGTAGTGTTTCGATGTGATTCATCCAGAGATCGCGTGCAAAAGCACCGATCAAATAATAATCAATATCAAATTGTCTGAACCCTCTTTCTAAAGATTCAAAGGTGGCTCGCATGGCCCCGAACCGCATTTCTTCAAAATTGATCTTTAAGTAATCCATCGTAAAGTTTTCGTGCGGTTTCCAGATTTCTTGGGTCGCCGGTATTGATCAGATCGGCATAGGCTAATATAGGCGGAACAGTATCTTCGTTTTGAAGATTAAATTTCCAGAACTTCTTATAGACCATTAGTATAGCGTTATCCTGGGGGACTAAACGATATTTTTTGATTAGGCTCGTCTTGCTTTCTACCGTATATAGCGTTAATTTTCCAGGTTTAAGGTAGCCGGTCAGCAACTTGGCTGCTGGTTCACCGCCCCACTGAGTTTCGTAGTTGGTGAGGGGTATTTTTTCCCATTCCTTTTCGTTTCCGTTAATGAACCTAAAATCGCCTATTTTCAACAGTGGCTTCAACTTTTCCTCATAGGCCGCGATCCATTCATCCAGCAATTCTTTCTTTCTGGCAAGACGCAAGTTCTTTTTATCTAATTGTATTACAAAGCCCTGGTCTTTCAGGCTGTTGATAATATAGTTGATGTTACCCAGGGCGATATCGTAGTCGTCCGCCATTTGTCTATAAGTGACATTCAGGTAATTTTCGTCGTTAAGGAAATGGAACAGCAAGGTCAGTCCGGTTTTATTAAAAGCTCGGTCTTTTTTAACAGGGTTGACCTGCTCGGTTTTAAAACCGTCGATGAGAAACAGCCAGTCATCTTTTTTAATGTAACAGTTGCCCGCTGCATCCAGATAATTCAGTCCCAGATTCCTGAGTTGTTCCCGTATCGCAGGGTAAATTGTCTCCGCTATGATGATGACATCTCCAGCCTGTTCCCGGGTTTGCTGGAACTGCGGAAAATGAATCTGTTTAACTTCTCGTTTAAACTCTACCGGAAATATGTATTTGTGACGATCTCCTTTTAACTCTAACTGGCCATCTACATTCTTTCTACCTGTACGCGCATACCACCGCCCTTTCAGCCCGGTTCGTTCCTGCAGTACCTGAATAACTTTATAAATGACCTGCTCTTCTATGTTCACTATTTACTCCTGTTCACTTATTTGTGAACACTAAGTTAAAGTGAACAAACTACAAATCCAAATTTCCAACTATTATTCCTCCAGCTGATACTACACTACCTATGTTTTCGAATAGCTGGCTCGCAAATGGTTCGGCTAAAGTACCAAGAGCGCAACTACTTAGTTTTAACGCAATGGCCGTTAACTGAATTTGCTGTAGCAGCGCCCCTGCATCCCGCCAGATTAAACTTTCAGGATGTTCGTACTTGGCTGCAGTTCTGGATGGGTGTGCCAACAACCATAAAAAAACGCCTTGCTGCATATCAACAGCGGTATTGATATGGGCCACTAATTCAGTTACTACCACCAAATCTAACCTTAATGTATTTAAGCTATGTTCAAAGGGGTTATAATAAGCAACCGTTGGTTGCGATGCATTGCTGCAAACCAAAATATCAATGGGATGCCGTGCGCCCGCGGAAGGGCTTGGACGATGCGAAAGCACATAACCATCAGATTGCACCCGCGTTTCTAAAGCTTTGGCAGCGAACCAAAGTAAGTGGTCAAGCTGTCCCGGAAGTAAAGCTCCAAAACTATGGGTAGAATGCCTGGTCATCGCAATTTCAAAGAAGTCAGCGTTATGATCACCGGTTATTGGTCGCTGTAATTTTGTCTTTTCTTTGACCGGATAAGCAAACATGGGGACTGTATCTTCCCGGGATTTAGGTGTCGGATTGCTCATATTTATTTTCCCTGCTGCAATTCATACATCACTTCCCGGTATTTATTACAGCCCCGGCAATTTCCGCAGGGAATGTTTGATTTATGGCAGGAATGGGCCCAATGAAGCAAACTGTCAGGGACACCAGACTGCTGCACTAATTCAACCGAAGTCATTTCAATAGCCGGACAGGTGATGCGGATATTTGCTTCCTGAAATTCCATGAGCTGGCTCATTAACTGATAAAACTGCGCTGTACCATCTTTATGAAAGCCATCAGATTTAACAGAAGCCAGCATCAATTCTCCAACTTCTAAAGCGATGCCTTTCATACAGGCCAGAGTAACCAATAACTGGTTGCGGTACGGCCACCATTCAGAAGAGGGTGAAACGTTTAACGCCTTCTGATTGAGCAAATCTCCGCTACCCAGCTTGCTGCAATCTGCCGTTACGATATAATGCGGTATGTTTAAAACACTAGCTACGGTCGCACTTGTCCTGATTTCTGTTTCAACAGGTGCCTGTCCATAATTCACAGTGATAGCAATATCTGGCTTCTTCCAATAAGTCAGCGCTATGGAGTCGATACCACCGGAAAGTAAAATGGCTGTTTTAGGCATTTTCTTTTTCAGCTAATAACCATAAGCATTTATAAAGAGCCGTGGTAAGATCTTTTTCAATAGTACAACCAGTACCGACCAGCATAGTCAGGTTTTCGTTGGTTTCATTTTCTACATAAGCGATCACCGGGATGCCCATTTTCAGCGCATAACCTATTTCTACTAACGTCCCTGAGTCTAACCCGTCCAGTATCGCGAAAACAATAGTGCACCTGTCTAAACCATCCAGGTCTTGTTTGGCTACATCGCTACCTGGTTCACCTAAGCCAACCTCATGTAGCGGTGAAAAAACTCTCATTCCTAAATGAGTCAAATTATTTAAGACTTCGTTCACCAGCCAACGCTGAGCAAAGGTAAAAAAGGGCCCTGCGAGGTAAACTTCTCCTTCAGGATATTCCGGTATCTCGATTGGTGTAATATTTTCACGGTCTCCGGGATATTCAAAACGGAAACTTCTTGAATTACAATATATAGCCGTCGAGAAAGAGGCCTTTTGAGCAGCTTCGATAGGCGACTTGTTTCCCTCCATCCAATGATAAGCAAAAATG
>JAZKET010000034.1:20462-36574 GCA_040386815.1 Bacteroidota bacterium
GGCCATACCGCTCCAGTTTTATAAACCGGAATAACAGCTTGTTCAGTGGCGGTATAAACCATCGCTCCTTTGGGGCCCATCTTAATAACCAGGGCGGTGACTTTCTCTTTATTGAAGAAAAACTTCCTGATATCGGCCAGTTTTTTCTTTTTCGTTATTTTTTGGGCTTCTTTGAAATTGATTACAACAACCAGTTCATCTGCTTGTGATTTAGTTTGTTTAAAAGATTTTGGACAGACTGGAGATTGAGGGTCATATACTACTTTTTTCCCTTTAACAATAGCGTTACCTTCCAGCATACCAAAATAAAGGACATGTTGCGCCTCAAAAATGATTGGTTTAGCTTTTCGGATCAAATCGGGCCGGGGATATATTGTCGGAGTCTTCAGCGGATACTCATAGTAAAATCCGATATCATCTTGGGTATGGTATTTATGGGTTTTTATTTTATATGCGCTTTCAAACATATCCAAATAGAGTTCCTTCTCCTTTGTACAAAAAGTATGAAACTCAATAACAGTGTTGGTGTCCAATGCATTTATTGCTCGGCACGCTCTTAGCCCGGAACCGAACTGTTGATCGAAATCCGGGTGAAGGCATTGTTCCCGGTAATTTCCGCCTGTAATTGCAATCATTTGCCGATACAATAAATCGCAACCTGGCAGTCACCTCCAGTTTTCGATAATACCTTGGCCATAAAATTAAACCCATCATTCATACAACTAATGAGTTTGGCGGGGTCTGATACCAAGATTGCGCCTGCAACGTCACCGTCGGTAGTAACTGCGGTTATTGGCCCAGCAGGACCGTCCAGACTTACCGTGAGGACTTCACCTGTTACCAGATCATCAATCACTTCAGGCACCGGGGATGCTAAGTTAATTTTGATATTTAATTTCTCACAATTTGGCTCAGGTGAGAATCCCCCACCAAATGAACCGCCTGAACTTCCTGACATGAAAAGGTTTATTGAAAAAGGTTTAAGTAATTGAAGCTAAAATATTTAACGCTAATTTATTATTTTTTTTCATATAGTGCCAAATAATCGCATCCATATCTGATGGCCTGACTTCCAGCTGCAGACAAAAATTCAGAAAACGCTGTTCAAGATTCAAGTATTCGGTATTCAGGTTATAATCCGGGTGAAAAAAACCAGTAATCACTCCTGCGCGGAGTAAGTGTATATCCAGGATAGCCACCTGTTCGCTCCGGAGCCAGTTGCGTGTGATCCAGGAAGCCGTTTTATAACCAATGCCTTTTACAGACATCAGCCACTCGCGTAAAGACAGGTCGTTCGTTGCAGGAATATCGTTAATGTCTGAACGATTTAAAAAAGCATAAATGTATTCAGCCTTCTGGCGAGCGAAACGATACCTCACTTTTTTTCCATTTCCTAATTCAAATGGCCGGCTTAACGCCTCCATTAATACTTCCAGCTTAATAAATGGTTGGATCAAGCACTCCGATTTAAGACGATCAAAAGCAATGATTCCCATTTCGGATGGAATGCCATAGCCGCCCAGCATACACATGACAATCTCATCCCTTACTGAGCCCGCGAGACGGTGTGTTTCGGTGTCAGCCGGGAAGCTATTCGTGAGGTACTGGTATTTCCAAAAAGCAGGTGTATAGAGCTGAAAGACCGAACCCCACTTCAGGCCTGGCATCAGTTCTTGCTGCTCGTTAGGCAGATGCTGCAATACCTCCTTTGCCTGGTGCCACAGAAATGTTTCATCGGTACCGTGTTCGTTAAAATCTACTTTAAGTTGCATTTTCATATTACCTTGTTAGCTGTTGATTTAATTTATAAAGCAGATCATATATCCAAGCGGGTGCCAGTTGGAGATCTGCCATAACATTTTTTTCGTCTTCTTTTTTTAATTGTGCCGAAACCTGGTTTTTAAGCTGGTCATTCAGTGCATCTTTTCCCAGCTCTTCTAATCCTTGAATAAGCAAACCACTGATCCCATTTGATAGGCGCAATTTCTTAGGCGTTGTAGATTTGAAAATAAGACGCTTACTGCCTATCAGGATATTACGGGGTTCGCCATCGGTGATATAGATAAGGTCATCAGGAAGATTGGCTGTCATTCCAAGCTTATGCAATGCAAACTCGCCTGACGGTTTGATCTTGATTTTCTCTTTTTTTGCAATCGCTAAAGCAATTTGCTCCATAGTCGGTTTGGCAGTCTTGCCCTTAGCCTTTACTTTCAAATACACGCCTTGTCCAAGCCGTTCCACCAGACCGTTTCTCGCATGCCTGCTCAAACTCATTTTGATTGCATCTTCAGAACCTAAACCCCTAAAATCACAGGGAAAGAGGATGCTGCCTATAGCATAGCCTTTTATCCGTGTTGCAATATTTTGATGAATTGAATTCAATTGTGTTACAAATATATCTAAAAAGGTAACAAAATAAATTATAAATATTTAATTTAATGTATCTTATTTATGCTATAGCTGGTCTTTTAATAACGGAAATATTCCGTATTTTTGCTGGAACAATTAGAGTTATTCGCCCATTGCGTGATTCGTAGAGTTCGAAAAAACGACCATGTTAACATATTGACAGTGAGTTAGTTGCAGACAAAAGTTCTGCACCCTCCCTCTCCGCATACATACGCTACAATAAACCGCATTTGGAGCTTTATCTCCGCCTTGCATACCACACCCCACTTAGGCTATTGATCTTTAGCCCGATATTATTTTTTCGCTATCTGGCCATATATAAAACCTTATAAATTTAATATCTGGAAAAAAACACAAAAACATTTGCGCAACTAAGAAGTTGCACATATATTTGCAACCGAAAGGTTGCTAATTAACACTTACAATGAAACAAGATATATTCCAGGCCATATCAGACCCAACACGAAGAGCTATTTTAACTTTAATAGCTATCCAGGCATTAACGCCAAATGCAATGGCCGAAAAATTTGATATGACCCGCCAGGCAGTGTCAAAACATATTAAAGTATTGCATGAATGTGATTTAATTAAACCAGAGCATAGTGGCAGGGAGATTTACTACCACTTTAATGCAAAAAAAATGCAGGAGTTTGACCATTGGCTAGCCCAATTCAGGCAAAACTGGGAAACTCAATTCAACCAGCTTGACCAATTGCTAACAACAATTAAAGAAGACAGCACAAAGTAGCACTGATACCAATAAATTATTAACAACCATCAATAAAAATGAACAACGATTTGATATTTGATTTTAATGTTGACAAAGCAGCTAAAACGGTAGTTATAACCAGGGAGTTTAATGCCGGCCTTTCTTTGGTATGGGATGCTTTTACAAAACCAGAACTGCTTGATCAATGGGGGGCACCTGCGCCAATGCGTGCCAAAACCAAGTATATGAATTTTGAAGTAGGCGGTTGCCGCTTTTACGCTATGATAAGCCCCGACGGGCAGGAGCGTTGGGCTGTGCAGGAATTTACGTCCATAACACCGAAAACAAATTTTAAAATGTACAACGCGTTTGCCGATAAGGACGAAAACCGTGAACTACCGGGTTCTGAATGGGATTACACTTTTAGCGAACAACATGGCAAAACCAAAGTGAGCATTACCATTTTCAACGAATCATTTGAACGAATGGAAAGGCTATTGGAAGGCTTCAAAATGGGCTTTGCCATAACGTTAGAAAATCTGGAAAATTTATTGACAACCTTATCGCAGAAATAATAAAAGGATACTTACAAACACATTAATTAAAGTTATGAGAACAATTAACACCTGGATCAACTTCAACGGAAATGCCGAAGAAGCCTTCAATTTCTACAAATCAGTTTTTGGCGGCGAGTTTGCTAAGATCGTCCGTTTCAAAGAATTGTCGAGCGCTGAATTTACGGTACCTGAGAATGAGGCTGATAAAATAATGCACATTGCCTTACCGCTTGGCAAACACAATGTATTAATAGCCAACGATGTTCCTGAAATTATGGGCCGTGTAAACGAAAGTGAAAACAGATCTAAAATTGTAGTCAATGCAGATAGCCGCGAAGAAGCAGACAAGATATTTAACGGGTTATCAGCCGGTGGCGATATTGAAGGGGGTATTGGAGATAGCCCCTGGGGTACATACGCCGGGATGTTTAGAGACAAATATGGTATTGAATGGATTATAGATTTTGACCCTAATTACAATGCTTAAAGCGGGGTATCACAAATACCAAATTTCAAACACTTTTGTCAAGACTGTTCATTTTGAGCGGTCTTTTTTGTTCATTGTTATATCAGAAAAAAAAGACAGGTTAGTGGCCGAACTTGATGAAATAATAAAAAGCATTTCAGATAAAGTATATGTCAATGATTCAATACCGTCATTATAGAGACTGACTTTGAGCACATTACCATAGTTCGATTGAACTAATAGCCCAAAAACAGCAATCTTTTTAAATACTACAGAAAAAAATTTCCAATTAATTTCTGCTCTCCTGATGCCTTAAAGGCACATTTTACACCCATACTCCTTTTGGGTGTAAATAAATAAAAATCACTCCTAATAGTTTTGCGTAATTAGCAGCAATTTTTAATCGGCGAAAGCCACAACCCCCCTTTAATAAATGAAAAAAATGTTTTTCTTAAGCGCGATGGTATTATCCACGATGTCGCTTAAAGCACAAAATGTGTTTACCGCTATCGAAACCAACGACGTACCGGCGGTAAAGTTTTTACTAAACAAAAGCAATGCAGATGTTAATGTAAAAGATGCAAATGGTAACACACCGCTAATCATGGCCGTTAAAAACGGACAAGACCGTATTGTGAAACTATTACTTCAAAAAAATGCCAGTGTTGACATTAAAGACAAAACCGGCAACACAGCTTTAATGTATGCCTGTGTTAGTAAAAACGAAGAGCAATTACATTACCTGGCTGCTCAATACCCTAACTTTAACGTACAGGACAACAATGGCGCAACTGCTTTAATTAAAGCCGCAACTGCAAATAATGCAACCGCTGTTAAAGTGTTACTGGCTTATGGTGCAAAAGCAAGCATCAAAGACAAAAACGACAAGGCTGCTATTGACTATGCTAAACAAGCTCATAATACAGATGCAATAAACTTGTTAAACGGCGCTGTTATTGCCAGCAACTAATTACCAATTTTTAATTTGGTAAAATAATAATAGAGCGGATAGTGCTATCCTACCCGCTCATGATGTTTAAACGAAACGAACGTTTAAACGTTAGCTTGACCTCAATCAAACTTTCTTTCAAACCCTTACTCTGTTTTTAATACAGTAAATTCAGTACGGCGATTTAGCTGTCGGCCGTCCGGATTATCCTGTCCGTTTGGTAATGAGTTTGGCGCTACCGGTTTCGATTTTCCGTAACCTTTGGCAAATATCCTGGTTTCTTCTATACCGCTCTGTATAATGTAGTCCACACATGATTGCGCCCTTTCTTGCGACAATTTGATGTTAAACGCATCGCTACCTATCGAGTCTGTGTGTGCCGATAGTTCTATCTTTATTCGGGGATTATCGCGTAAAATCTTGATTAAACTGGTAAGTACAGTCTTTGATTCATCGCGCAGCGTGGCACTGTTAAAATCGTACAAAATATTTTTTATAACGATAGGCTTATTAAGCTGGAAAGGCTGCAGGCAAAGATCATCGTTCACCAAAGTATCGCCCCGCATTTGGCCTTTGGCCGGTATAGAAACTACTTTAGAAAAATAGCCTTTCTTTTCTAATCTTAAATTGTATGGCCGGGTGGTTTGCACGCTGAACCAGTACTTGCCATCTTTACCTACCATTTGCTCTTTAATTACTTTTTGGGTTAATGAATCTATAAAACTAACCCGTGCGCTGTCTATCGGTTTATTGGTTTCGCAATCTACAACTAGGCCACTAAGCTGGTGCCTGTTGTCGTGCATCTCAAACAGATCAAGGCAGCAGTCCGACTCGCGGTCAGAACTGATATAGAATTTGCGTTTGTCGTTTTTATCGGGATAGTAGTAAATATCATCCTTAGCCGAATTCATGGGGTAGCCCATATTTTTCGCGTCGGCCCAGGCGGTCATATTATCCGCGCTTTCATAAAAGTCAAATCCGCCTAAACCTGTAAATCCTTTCGAGCTGTATATCAATTTCTTTGTAGCATCATCAAAATAGGGTGCTTGCTCATCGTACTTTGTATTTACGGCACTACCTAAATTTGTAGAATTAACAGGCATACCACCAGCATCTAAATTTGCTACCCAAATATCATCGCCACCCTGGCCGCCAGGTTTGTTTGATACAAAGAACATGCGCTTACCATCGGCAGTTATAAATGGTTGTATCGATTTAAAACCGCTCAGGTTGATATTGCTGTTAAGTTTAACCGGAGCGTCCCACTCGCCATTTTTAAGTTCGCTTATATATATACCGTAAACAGTTTTAGCCCCGTCTTTATACCAACGGCTAAAGTACATGCGGTTACCTGCTGTGTTTATAGATGGTGTGCCATACTCCAATCCCTTTTTATTTTCGTCCTTTTTAAAATTGAGCATGGTTGGTATTACCTCATTATCACCTTTAATAGTATAAATTCGGCTCAGGCGGTTTTTCTGGTCTTTAATTACTCTTGACGATGTAAAGAAGTATTTATTATCGCGTTTAATCAATGAGTAATTTGAGCCGTCAGCATTCCAAACCCCCTTTAGCTTAACAGCCTCAACCAGGGCCGGATACTCGTATTGACTTTTGGCAAACTCGCAATTTTGCAGCTCTTTTTTAGCCAGGTCAATGTATTGTGTTTCGCCTTTGTATGATGCTAAAAATTGTTTTAGCTGTTTGATAGATTCATCAAAATGCTGATTGGCCCGCAGGCATACCCCATACCATAAATGTACCAGCGGATATTTAGCTTCGGCACCTTCTGTAATAACTTTGTAGTACCATGGCTCGGCCTCCAGGTAGTTTTCATATCCGCGGTACGATTCGGCCAACATGTAGTACACCTCCAGGCGGTTTACATCCTTTGGCTTAACCTTATCTTTTATTTGCGAGCGATAGGGCAATGCCTTCTCTTGTGCTCCCGGTACGTTGTCGGTCACTTTTTTATAAAAATAGGCCGCCGCGTAGTAGTCTTTGTTTTTGTAAGCGTTATCGCCCAGTGTTTTGTTTGAAACATCCAGCTGCGCATAGGCAGCGATAACAAAGAACAGTGTTATGGTTGTTAAGAATAGCTTTTTCATAGATGTTATTTAAAGTCTAGGACAAACCGGACCAGGTTGATTAACACGTTTACGGAACACATAACTCACAGACAATTCTATCCCCCCCAATGAGTTGGTAGCCCTGTTAAGCGATGAAGTATTGAAATCGTAACTGGCGCCAATAATGAGTCCCTTCATATCATACCCAACATTGGCAATAGCTGCATCGCCAAAACGATACATGGCACCGGCAATTAAGCCGCTATTGTCTGGTAGTTTTATTTCAGTGTAACCTCCTATTGCTTTTTCCTGTGCGTGTTGCTGCTTTATAAAAATGGCGTGTGGCGTTACGTCAAACATGTCGTTGATTTTTACACGCATACCTGCTTGCACCGTATAGCGCAAAGGCAAACGGCTGCCCACCCCCTGTATAGCAAACGGATCTTTTGGCCTTGAAAGGTGGCCCACGCTTAAGCCACCAAAAAAGTTAGCTTTAGTGGTTGGGTCGCCGTTGTAATAAAACACGCCAGCGCCGGCATCAAATACCGTGGCCGATGTTGTGCCAAACTGCTCACTGTTAGGCATTGAGGGATCAAACCCGCTATCAGGATCAAACTGGCTACCCAGTTGTAGTCTGCTGGGGTCAAAGCTGCGGTTAAGCACACCAGCCTGTACACCAAAATTTACCCGCTGATTACCATCGCTTGATACTGCAATGCCGTACGCAAAGTTGGCATACCCGGTAAAGTAGTTAAACCCTACATCGCCCGCCGACTGATTAAGTATGTTTATACCCAAACCCACATTATCATTGGTGCGCATATCGGCAGATAGGGCGGTTGTTTTATAAGCGTTGTTCAGCGTAGCATACTGGTTTTTATAATTACCTGTTACACGGGCATCGCCATTAATTACCCCCGTAAGGGCTGGGTTAAGCCATAACGGATAGGCATAGTATTGCGAAAAATGCGGATCGACCTGCGCTTTTAGCTTACCGGCAGTTACTAACAGAAGTACTGCCATTATTGTGATTAGTCTTGTTCTCATCGTAGTAGTGTGATAGTTCCTTTTTTGTTAATTACTTTACCGCCATTCATGGTAGCCTCAACGTAGTACACGTAAACACCTACCGGCTGCACACGCCCTTTAAAGGTGCCGTCCCAACCTGTAGCCTGGTTGCTTGATTGAAATTGCAGTTCGCCCCATTGGTTGTATACCCATAGTTTTACACTTCTGATATTGGTACCGTATACATACATAACATCGTTTTTACCATCGGCATTAGGGGTAAAGGCATTTGGTATGAACAAACCATCGCCAAACGGATTTTCTGATGTACCAGTAACCGCCTGCGAATTAGTGCCCGGCATACATGGACTAACCGCCCTAACCACAATGGTTACACTTTGATTTGGCTGCAGGCCGGTAGCCGTATACGTTGTTGCCGTACCTACAGTAGTAAATGTATTTCCATTGTCTGTACTTACCTGGTATTCAACCGCGCCTGTTATGGCCGCCCATTGGAAGATGATGGTTGATGTGGTTATACTACCAACACTTACTACCGGGCCAGCCAGTTGTTTGCCTACCAATACGCTTGCATCAGTTATGGTTGATAAGCATCCCGTAGCGTTTGATGCTTGCACGTAGTACGTAACATCAGCAGTTATGGCAGGTGTGGTAAAGCTGTTGCCGGTAGCTAACAATGTAGTGGCAGCAGCATCGCTATACCATTTTATGGTGATGGCAGGATCGATATTGGTTACCGACAAGGCACCTGTTTGGCCAGGGCACACCGTAACATTATTGGCCGTTAGCTGTGGTGCCGCTGGTGGCGCAACCACGCTTACATTTACTGATGTACGTGCCGGGTTGCTGCAACCACTACTGTTTACCGCCTCGGCATAGTAAATAATGCTTGATGTTACGTTGTTTACGGTGAAACTATTACCCGTAAACAATGCTGTGCCTGCTGCTGATACGCTGTACCATTTGTAGGTATACCCTGCCTGAGGGTTACCAATTGTTAACGTTACGGTAGATCCGGTACAGGTAGCTACCGCCGTGCCATTTGCAATTACAGGCGACTGTGGTAAGTCTTCGGTTTTAACCTGTACCTGTACCAGGTTGCCACTTGTACAACCAGACGCGTTTGTAGCTGATACATAATAGTTGCTGGTAGCGGTAATTGGCGCTGTGATGTAGGTTGTACCGGTAAATAACACAGTAGTACGTGCAGGCGAATCGTACCAATTATAAACCACACCTGTTTGTGGCGAGGTTACAGTTAGTGTTGCCGATGATCCGTAGCAAACTGTTGGATTGTTATTGTTCACCGTCGGGTCTGCCGGGATAGCGTTGATGTTGATTACCACCTCGGCCAATGTTGATGAGCTGCACAAACCGGCATCTGACGCCTGAACATAGTATTTGGTAGCGGTGCTTAAGGCAGGGGTTACAAACTGTGTACCCACATACAACAATGTACCATTAACCGGTGCGGTAAACCATCTGTAAACCAAACTTGGGTTAGCGTTACTGATGTTAAGTGTCGCTCTGCCGCCCTCGCAAACAGTTAAACCACCTACTGGCGCTACAACAACGGGCGGCGCAGGTATTGGGTTTACTGTTATCTCTGTTTTGGTGCGGGTAGCGCTAACGCAGCCTAAGCTGTTTACAGCTTCAACATAGTAAGCTACATTGGCAGTAACATTGGTTACGTTAAAAGTTGTACCGGTAAACACCAATGTGCCGGCAGTAGCATCAGTATACCATCTGTATTGCAGGCCGGCTACCGGGTTAACTACGCTTAGCGCAACGGTACCGCCACTACAAACCGCGGTTTGTGCCGCGTTTAAAGTAGGCGCATCCATTTGGGTGGTAGTGCTGATATTTACCGCAGTACGGCCACCATTATTGATACAGCCAGATGTCGCGTTAGCAGCTTCAATATAATAAGTAGTGTTTTGGGTGATGTTGCCGGTGGTGACATTGGTGCCGGTGAAGCGTAATGTGCCTCCAACAGCTGCATCATACCAATTGTAAGTAACACCGGTTTCTGCATTTGCTACCGCCAGCGTTGCCGGGCTGCCTATACAGGTTTGAACATTTGCAACCTGCGCACCAGGTTTTGACGGACGCTGGTTAACCTGTACAGTAGCCTGCGTACGCGATGGGCTGGTGCAGGTACCATTAGTAAACGCTACATAATAGCTTGCATTAGCTATTGGCGATACCTGGAAGTTGTTACCGGTAAACAGTAAGTTACCCCCGGTTGGTGCATCGTACCAATTAATGGTTACACCAGTGCCGTTGGTTACCGATAAGGTAACATTATCACCAGAACATATCTGAATATTATTTTGTGTTAACGTTGGATTTTGCGGAGCAGGCGTTACGTTAATAGTAGCGGCCACCCTATTTGGGTTAGGACAGCCAGAGGATGTACGGCTGCTTTCAACATAAATAGTAGTAGTTGCAGTTAACGCGACAGTGGTATACGAGGCGCCGGTGCCCAATACGGCACCTCCTACCGGAGCGTCATACCAGGTGTAGGTAACGCCTGCACGCGTATTTGCCAATGTAAACGTAGCGGTGTTGCCGGCGCAAATGTTTACGGTTTTGTTTGGCAGTTGTGGTGCTTCTACCTGTTTGCTTGCATAATAAATATTTACAGTGCTGAATAACGAGGCTACCGCCGCGCTATATTTAATTTCAACTCTATCGAAACCTGCCTGTGGTGCAAATTTCACCAGCGCGGTTTGTCCGCCGGCTAATATCTGCAAACGGATCTGGTTACTGCTCAAGGTTAGCTGGTCAGTGTTGGCAACACCACCGTTATACGATTGGATCTGCAATTGATCAAGTACGCCTGCGGTTAATAAACTTACCGGCAAAGCTATTTTTACAGTAACTGTATCGCCCAAAATACCAGCGTCCGGGAAGATGAGTTGTTGAGATACAAAAGCTCCTAATAAACTGACAGGGACACTTAGCTGGCTGAAATTACTTTGATCAACATCTACCGCATTGGTTCCGTTATTCACCGCGCAACCCACGCATAAGCCGCTTACTGTGCTGCTTTGAGACGATGCTATGTCGCAAGCGGTTGAGAATATCGGATCAACCGTTACGGTTACCTGTGTACGGGTGGCACTGGTACAGCCAGTGGCGTTTAGTGCGGCTTCAACATAATAAGTAACGTTTGATGTTAATACCGGCGTAGTGTATGATGCCCCGGTAAAGAAAGCAGTACCACCAGTTGCTGATGTATACCAGTTAAACACTACACCAGGCGTAGTTGATGTAGCTGTTAAATGCGCTGCCTGGCCTGAAGTTATACGGCCGCCCGGATCTGTAACCGTTACTACCGGTGCTACTGGTGCAGGGTTAACCACTACATCTACTTTTGCCCTGGTTGGGCTGGTGCAAGTACCTGATGCTGCTTCAACATAATATGATGTATTGGCAGTAAGTACCGGCGTAGTAAACTGCGGGCCGGTAAACACCGGAGTGCCGCCTGTTGGAACCGTATACCAGTTAAAGGTAACGCCCGATTGTGGCGATGTAGCACTAAGCACAGCATTACTGCTCTCGCAAATCTGCACAGTGCTTGCAGGTACAACCGGTACTGTAGGGGTAGCAGTAACAGTTGCTGTTACCTGCGTACGGCTGGTGCTTGTGCACTGGCCTGCACTGGCTGCTTCAACATAATATGAAGTTGTAGCATTAAGTGGCGCGGTTACATACGTTGCGCCTGTAAATACCGGTGTGCCGCCTGTTGGTGTTGTATACCAGTTAAAAGTAATGCCACTAACGGCTTGCGCGGTAAATGATGCTGTTTGGCCTGAACATATAGTAACGTTTGGCGCGTTTACTACCGGCGATGCTGGTATAGGAGTAACAGTTACCGTTACAGGTGTACGTACCGGCTGGGCGCAGTTGCTTGATGTTCTGCTGGCTTCGGCATAATAAGTTATGGTGTTTGATAATACAGGGGTGGTAAATGATGCACCTGTAAATACAGGCGAACCACCGCTGGCTGATGTATACCATTTTACGGTTACATAAGACGGCACGGTTGCCGTAAGCGTAGCCTGCGATCCGGTACATATGGTTACAGCCGGCACCGCTATTACAGGAGCCGCTACCGATTGATAAGCATCATATACATTCAATGTAGTTAGCACATTTGCAACTACTGAATTTGCCCTTATCTCTACCCTGTCAAAATCGCTGCCTGCTTTAAAGGCTATACGGAAACGGTTGGTACCGTTCAACAAATTAAGCGTAATTAATGAACCATTTACGTTAAAGCGGTCGTTATTATAAGTAGCACCATTATAAGTGGCCAGGCTAATTTGCGATAGCACACCCGCGCTTACTACAGATGCAGGTATACCCAATTCAACCACTACGCTATCGCCTGCACGGCCTGTACCTGCAAAACGTAATGTTTGCTGAGCGTAGTTACCCAGTAAGCTTACCGGTACGCTTATCTGCGAAAATGTGTTCCTGTCTGCATCAACTGCAGCCGCTGCATTATTAACCGCGCAACCCAGGCAAAGCAAACCTGAGGTTGCCGATGTTTGATCTATCGCGGCATCGCATAAAGTTGGGTCGATGCTTGAATTATTAACGGTAACAATACCACTTGCACGTGCTGCCGATGTAGCACCGGTAGCAATAACAACGGCTTCGGCATAATAAGTGGTGTTGGCAAATACGTTTGGTGTGTTGTAGGTAGCACCGGTGTGTAAAATAGGTCCGCCGGTTGGGCCCGCATACCAGTTAAATATAACACCCGGTGTTGTCGACGATGCTGTCAGCGTAGCCGATGTACCCGGATTAACCGCCTGTGTTGGCGGTGTAACAGTAACGTTAGGTATAACAACCGCGTTTACAGTTACATCAACCTTAGTTCTGTCTGGCGATGGGCAAGTACCTGTAACTGCTTCGGCATAATAGCTTTTGTTTGCACTTAGTGCAGGGGTAGTAAAGGTTGTACCTGTATAAACCAGGTTACCCGCGGTTGGCGCGTCGTACCATTTTATAACAGCGTTATTAACTGATGTAGCTGTAAACGTAGCTGTCTGTCCGGCAAAGATTGTCGAAGCCGTTGGAGCCACAGCCGGTTTCACCGGCGGATCATTAACCAATATGGTTATTGGGTAACGCACCGGGCTAACGCAGCTGCCCCGGCTGTATTCAACATAATAGGTTGCGTTGGCATTAAGCGCACCAGTTGTATAGCTGGTACCGGTAGTTATAGCTGTACCGCCTGTTGGTTGTGAGTACCAGGTAAAGGTACCGTTGGTAGGGCCTGTTATGTTTAATGTTGCAGGGCTGCCTTTACATATCTCAGGATTAGCATTAGCAAATACAACTTTTGGATATTGCTGCGATGCGTAATAAACATCCAGCGCGCTAATTAATGTAGCTACGCCAGAGTTTAGTCTGACAGCAACCCTGTCATACGCGCCGGTAGCGGGTACAAATACAGCGTATCGGTTGGTGCCACCTGCAAGTAATCTTAGTTTTATCAGCGCGTTATCTAATGTGTAAGTAGTTAACGGAGTAACGCCATTATAAAGCGTTACAGACACTGTACCGGCCACACCAACATCAGCTAAATTAACTGCCGACTGGAATACCAGTTTAATGGTATCGCCTGCAAAACCTGCTTGCTGAAATTGCAGCATTTGCTGTGTATAACCACCTACCAGCCCTGCAAGTACGTGGATAGTGGATGCAGTTGTGGTATCGGCATCAGTAGCCAAAGCATCGTTGGTGACATTACAACCTACACACAAAACACCGCTGTTGCTGCTGGTTTGCGCATTAGCAAACGTACATGGCGAGTTATTATTTATAGTGACGTTGACGGTAATAGCCGTACGATTTGCCGACTGGCAACCGCTGGCATTAGTTGCGCTTACATAATAAGTAGTATTAGCATACAACAAAGGTGTTGTGAAAGACACCCCTGTAAATATCGGCGTAGCTGCCACCGCTGATGTATACCAGTTATAAACAATGCCGGTTTGCGAATTGGTTACCAAAATAGTAGTGCTTTGGCCCGCGCTTACAGTAGGGTTATTAGCTAACAATGTTGGGTTGGCAGGTTTTGGCTGCACGGTAACGGTAGCCTGGGCGCGTGTGGCACTGGTACAGCCGTTAACATTAACTGCCTCTACATAATAGTTTGTGTTAGCATTTAAAGCCGGGCTTGTATAAGTTTCGCCTGTAAAAACGGGTGTGCCACCGCTGGCAGCAGTATACCAGTTGTAGGTAACGCCGCTTATAGGAGTAACAGATAATACGGCCACATCGCCCGCGCAGATAGTTGCACTTGCCGGGCTAAGTACCGGTAACGCCGGTAAGGCGCTCACTGTTACTGTTGCAGCGGTACGTGTAGGGCTTACGCAGGTACCACCGGTTACAGCCTCTGCATAGTAGGTAGCATTGGCGTTTAGCGCACCGGTTGTGAAGCTGTTACCGGTAAATACCGGAGTACCGCCTGATGCAGCGGTATACCAGTTAATAGTAACGCCGTCAATTGGGGTAACTGCAAAGGTTGCTGTTTGGCCGGGGCAAACCGTAACTGCTGCGTTATTAACAACAGGCGCTCCGGGTATCTGGCTTACAGTTATAGTAACCGGCGTACGTGCCGACTCTTCGGTACATCCCGCACGGGTTGCCGATACATAATAAATAGTGGTTGCATTTAAAGCAGGTGTTGTATAGCTGGCGCCTGTAAAAAAGGCGGTGCCACCTGTAGCCGCGGTATACCATTTATAAGTAGTATTTGGTAACGCCGTAGCAGTTAATGTAGCTGCGCTGCCTGCGCACAACGCTACATTGCTTGTTGCTACATTATTATAGTTAATAACAGGGCGTGGTATTAAACGCTCAATTTCATAAACGTTTAATGATGAAAGCACGTTAGCAATACCACCGCCCAGGGTAATCTCTATCCTATCAAAAATTTTGGTTGGGGCGTAGGTAATGGTAAATCTTTGCAGATTGTTTGACAGATCAAGCAATTTCAAGTTAAGTAAGCCTGAATTTATTGCCTGGCTGTCATTATTACTTACATTACCATTATAGGTAGCAACCGATACATTAGAGAATACACTGGCAGCAATTAATGCCGATGGCACCGCCATGGTTACTTTTACCGAATCGCCGATTACTGATAGCGATTGAAAGATCAATGTTTGTTGGGTATATGCGCCTACAATACCAACACCCGCATTAAGGGTAGCTGCTGTAGCCGGGTTGCCGTCAAATGATTGTGTTGGGTTTGCAACACCGCCAACATTAACACCCAGGTTTAATAAACCTGCCGATGAGCCATGAATCTCATCAATAGCGGTGTTACATGGCACAGCATTAGGGCCGAGGTAAAACCCACCATATAAATATATACTCCCTAAGGCACCTAAAAGGCCGCCGTTAAGGGTCACTCTTACCCTATCATAAGCACCTGTTGGTGCAAACCGTACTTCAATCTGGTTATTATTACTTACCGCACTTACTAAGGTTGATGCAGTAAGGGCCGATCCAACAGCCGAACCTCCGTTATAAGCCTGCAGGGTTATACCTCCCAAAGCAGTCAGGTCAAGCAGATTATCGCCACTGCCCAGTTTTACGGCAACCGGGGTGCTGGCAGCTACCTGCGCCGGGAAAATAAGTTCCTGGTACGTTCGGGCAGCAAGGCCTACGGTTACATTTAATACAGAAAAACTTTGAAGGTTACCGTCTGCAGCGTTTGCCGGGTTGGTAACGGTACAGTTTAAACAAAGCAGCCCTGCGGCGCCTGTTTGCTGGCTGTTTGCATGTATTACCTGTGCCTGGCTCACAAACGGTGCCAGGCAAATAATAAACAGCAGCATGAAATAACGGTGAAAAGTAGATTTTATTTTCATGTAGGTTAAAGTTTAATGCGATT